>QKJP01000070.1 GCA_003249255.1 Bacteroidales bacterium | reverse complement strand
CATCAACAAACCATCATAACCCAAAGCTTTAACATAACGGAGGCTTTGCGGTAAAAAAGCATCACTTTTAGAATCGGCACTAATAAAATTTAAGGTTTTTACACCTGGAAAAGGAAGACTTAGTTGGTCAAAACCATTCACAACCCCATCGGCTATGATAAAGGATTTTTCCGAATTGTATTTTGTTGATTTTATGTTGTTTGATGATAAAATATATCTAGGCGAATACTTATAGTTTTTATTTAAACTATCGCCATTCGCAACAAATAATGAAGCTACTTTTTCTTCTAATGTATGTCCAGAAGATTGGCTCAATAACGAAAAAGAAAAAGAGGATAAAATTAAAACAGAAATGATTCTTAGAGACATAAAATAGACATAATAAAATATGATTTAAAACTACATCTATAATTAATCATTATAGGCTTAGTGACTGAATATTTGTTTTTTTTTAACACAAAATAGAAGGTTGTCTAAATCATTTTCAAACATATAAAACAAATTTGAGATTTTCTTTTGTACACATTCTTGGAAAATAGCTAAACAAGCCTTACTTTAGTTTACTGAATTAAACAAAATATTCAAATCGACATAAGATGAGTGCACCCGAATCAGTAAATAACTCCCTTGTACAAAACTGGGGCGATAAAGTTATTTTAGTAGTAGAAGATGTTGATACCAATAAAATATTTTTTGATGCAGCGTTACGCAAAACCAATGCAAAGATTTTATGGGCTAAGGATGGTCGTGAAGCAATAGAGATGTTTCAAAATAATATTATTGACTTGGTTTTAATGGATTTACAACTACCTATATTAGATGGTTATTCAGCAACGCGTGAGATTAAGAAAATAAATGCATCTATTCCGGTTATTGCTCAAACAGCCCACGTGATGTCAGGCGAACGAGAGAAATGTTTGGAGGCAGGATGTGATGATTATCTGGCCAAACCCATTCGTTTACAAATACTAATGGATACGTTAAGCAAGTATCTTAATAAATAAAAAAAGAGGCTTTAGGCCTCTTTTTTTTGTGCTTCTTTTAAAGCTACAGGATTTTAAGTTCTGTTCGTCTGTTTTTAGCTCTACCCAGCTCCGTATCGTTAGATTCAATAGGTACACTAAATCCATAACCTTTATAACTTATGCGATTGGCATTAATACCATTACTTACTAAGAAATCGAACACCGATTGAGCTCTTTTCTTAGATAACTCAAGGTTATAATCTGCAGAACCAACATTATCGGTATGTCCACCAATTTCAATTTTTACGTCAGTATTTTTGCTTAATAAACGAACCACTTCGTTCAATTCCACAAAGGATTTAGACATTAATTGGTAGGAGTCGTTTTCGTAAAATACGTTTCGTAATACAATGGCGCCGCCTACTTTTATCTTACTTAGATAAACATTAAGTATCTGAGGGTTTTTAACATCCGAATTCTCATTTACTTCAAAATGATCCGAATAAAATAGATAGCCTTGTTTTTCCACATTTAAAGCGTAAGAATTACCAACAGGCAAACACACCAAAAACTCGCCAGAAAAAGAGGTTGATTCACATGAAGCCGCTAACTCTCCATCCGACAATTGATTAACCTTTAATTCAGCTAATAACTGCTCATTGGTCTCCTTATCAAAGATACGTCCCTTCACATAGGTAGCAGGTTTGGGACGAATAGACTGAGGCATCATAAATTCATAGATGTCTTTGCCTGCTGATTTTTCACCCAATCCATCAGAAGAGAAATAAGCCTTATCACCAGCAGCATTGATGACTAAACCAATTTCATCTCGCGCCGAATTAATAGGATATCCTAGATTTACAGGCTTTTGCCACTCACCGGCAGAATCTCTTTTAGCGAAGAATAAATCCATCTCACCTAATCCTTGCCAGCCATCAGACGAAAAATAGAGCGTTTGATTATCGTGGTGGATAAAAGGAGAATTCTCATCATCCTCAGAGTTTATTTGGGCTCCCAGATTTTCGGCCTTCCCAAAAAATGGAGTCCCATCTTGTTTAAAACCAATAATACTAGCTTTCCAAATATCTTTGCCTCCAATACCACCAGGGCGGCTAGAAACAAAGTATAAGGTTCGACCATCGGCCGAAAAGCTTGGTTGCGACTCCCAAAATGGCGTATTTACAGGACTACCTACATTGGTAGGCGTTGACCATCCATACTGAGTGCGTTTAGAAAAATACAAATCACAACTCCCTTTCGAATCACTTCGTCCACAGGCGGTAAAAAACATCCAATTACCATCAGCGCTTAATGTTTGCGCCCCCTCGTTACTGTCTGTGTTTATTGATATCACAGCCTCACGTAACATCCATTCTCCTTTGGAGAAACGAGACGCATAAAAGTCTTCTTTAAAATTTTGTGAGGTTTTAGGCAATTTACCTAGGTTAAACTGAATGGTATCCCGAGGCACTAACACCGTATAGATTAGTTTCTCACCGTCGGCGCTTATGCTAGGCCAATATTCGTCGTACTTGCTATTAACAGCTAGACCCAAGTTGCGAGGTTCAAAGGCTACAGGATTTTGAATTGTTATTTTTGCAAACTCAGCTTTAGCAATCCAGTCTTCTGGTTTTAGTTGGGAGCGTCGATTTTTATTATTTGCTGTAAAACGGTTCATGTAACCCTTAACCTGGTCGTAACGCCCCGTATTATACATGATTACACCCAGGTTATAGAAAGAGGGAACATAAAAAGTACTATCAATTGCAATGGCTTTCAATAGTTCAACTTCTTGTTTATCGTACTGTTTGTATTGTTGATAAATCTCCGCTTTCATAAAATAAGCTTCTAAAAACTTCTTGTCTTTAAGTAGAGCTTCATCCAATAAGGAGATAGCCTGTGTAGGATTATTTTTAACGTAATAATCCTGAGCTTCAGTGTATAATTGAATCGCTTTTTTCGATTTAGTTGTATAAGTGGTTTGAGCAACCATCCATGGAACAACGCATAACGTCATAACTATTAATAGTAACTGCTTTTTAATCTTTCTATAACTATTCATCCAATCTATATTTTAAAT
>QKJP01000010.1 GCA_003249255.1 Bacteroidales bacterium | reverse complement strand
TGTTTTTCTTTCAAATATGAGCCACGAAATACGAAATCCGTTAAACTCAATACTTGGATTTACAGAGTTGTTAGAGCGTAAAAAAGATTTGCCAGATGATAAGAAACAACACTTCTTACAAACTATCAACTCGAGTGGAAAGAACCTGCTTAGGCTTATTAACGATATTATTGATTTAGCAAAGATTGAGGCTGGTCATTTAAAGCTTCAAAATGAAGTGGTTAATCTAAATGTGCTTTTTCGAGAACTAGAATGTTTCTTTGATTTGGAGGCTAAAACTAAAGGTAAAGCTAACTTAAATATTATTCTGGAGCCTTTGTCTTCCGACGATCAGGTTACTGTTTTTGTAGATGCATTACGTATTAAACAGGTGATGTTTAATTTGTTACACAATGCTGTTAAGTTTACAAAAGATGGGTTTGTTAAGTTTGGTGTTAAACGTACCGATGCTAATCATCTTTATTTTTTTGTTGAAGACTCTGGTATTGGCATTATTAAAGAAAAGCATGATGTCATCTTTAAGCGTTTTATGCAAGCCGAGATGTCGGAAGAGGAGCGTGACGGAACGGGCTTAGGGCTGGCTATTGCCTTCAATATTGTAAAATTATATGGCGGTTCGTTACAGCTAAAATCGGAGCCTAACAAAGGAACCTTATTCTATTTTACGATGCCTATTGAACAAACAGTTAATGATAATACTAATTTGGATGCATCCTCTAGACCATGTTGTGATGATTATAATTGGGAAGGAAAATCAATTTTAATTGCCGAAGATGAAGAACCTAACTTCATTCTATTACAAGAGATGCTTGAGAATACTAAAATTAATATTACATGGGCTAAAGATGGACAAATAGCCATTGATTTATTTGATTCTCAACAGCACTTTGATCTTGTATTAACAGATATTAGGATGCCTAGAGTGGACGGTTACGGGCTGCTTCGGCATATTAAGTCAATAGATGAAAGCAAAGTGGTAATTGCACAAAGTGGTTTTGCTATGCTTGAAGAACGAAAGAAGTTTCTTGATTATGGCTTTGATGCCTATCTCGAAAAACCGATCGATTTTGCTCGTTTATTATATGTTATTAATTCGTATATGTGAGTAATTAACAACAAAATATCCTATTAAAATGAGTAGTGAAAGTGAGGTTGTTAATTTTACAACCTCGCTTTAACCATTTTGGTGGTTTCGTTAGTTAGTTTGTACGTGTTGATAACGGCATCACCCCCAATTTTTTTAAACGTAATATTTATGATACCCTTTTCTTTACGAATATGCTCCTCAATGGGTGCAAGTCTGCTGTGAACCATTTCTTTTATCTCAAGTAAAGACATTTTTGCTTCTGGGTCATTTACTTCCTCAATAGATAAATTACCTAACTTAATGTTGATTTCCATTGTAATGGTGTTTAGTGTTTGAATTAGTAAACACCATCCTTGCCGTTAGGTTCACTGTCCTTTTCTAGTTATTGAGCAAACCAGTTATTAATCTTCTAACAAATCAGGACGTAAACGTTTTGTACGTTCATAAGCTTGTTGTTCCTTCCACGTCTCTATAAGTTTGTCATTGCCACTTAATAATACTTCAGGCACTTTCCATCCGTTGTAGTCTGCAGGTCTGGTATAAACGGGTGGCGATAAAAGTCCATCTTGAAAACTGTCGGTGAGAGCCGATGTTTCATCGGATAAAACGCCTGGTATCAAACGTATTATGGCATCGCTAACCACTGCAGCAGCCAGTTCTCCACCAGTTAACACAAAGTCACCAATAGATATTTCCATGGTAATGTAATGGTCACGCACTCGTTGGTCAACTCCTTTGTAGTGACCACATAGTATCATAATATTACCAGATAGCGAAAGCGTATTAGCGATGCGTTGTTTAAATTGCTGACCGTCAGGTGTCATGTAAATAATGTGGTCGTAGTGACGTTCACTCTTTAGTTTGTCGATAACACGAGCGATTGGTTCAATGGACATTACCATGCCAGCCCCACTGCTATAAGGATAATCATCCACTTTTTTGTGTTTATCCAAGGTGTAATCGCGTATGTTATGTAGTTCGATTTCAACTAGTTTTTTTTCTGTTGCCCTTCGCACAATCGATTCGCTAAATGGGCCTTGAAACATCTCTGGAAAAAGTGTTAGAATATCAATTCTCATAATAATGGGTGCTATAATTTTGTGCAAAGATAACAAACCATGTTTTACAAATCCTCAAGAAATACTTTTTGTAACTATCTCTTTGTTTTATACTGCCCTTATGAGGGCTTATGTGTTGATGGAGTTGTGATTTCATCAAAAAAAGTTTGCCCCTTGAGAGAGAAACAATATATTCGTGTAGAATATTTAGTTGATTTTCGGATAAAAAAAATGCTGATTTTCACGGTTTTTAAAACCGTGAAAAAATGAGCAAAACAAAGGATTCTTTTAATTATTTTCATCATCAAATTACTTGTAACGCGATGAAAGGCAGTAGGTTTTTTGTCCGTATAATTTTGCGCAAGTGTGCAGATACGTACACAGTAGCATTGTACTTCCGAATAAAATGCGATTATTCAAGTCAACAAATCTTGTATAGCACAGGTTTGAAGTGTTTGAAAAGTGATTTTAACCCCAAAAAACAGACCGTCAAACAAAAGGGGATTGACCAAATTTTACAAGCTGAAAAACAGCGAATTTACAAAGCTATTTATTATCTGAATGAGCAAAGCAAGGGTTTTGATTTGTCGCAATTAAAAAGCGTGCTTATTAAGTCTAAAAATGGGGTTTTGGTTGCTGATGTGTGCGAAGTTGTTTTGCGTGAGATGCAAAAAGAGGTTAAGCAATTAAGTTTTGAACAGTCAAAAAGTGTTTTAACTAAATTTCTACGTATATCTAAACTGGATAAGATGGTTATTTCAGAAGTTACACATTTAACGCTAGATAAGCTACTCTTTAAGTACAAAGAAAACTACCAAATACGCTCTTTTAAAAAGATTGTAGGCTTAGTTAAAAGAGTGTTTCAAAAGGCTTACAATACTGAAATAATAAAGGATAATCCATTTAGTAGATTAGATCTTAAACAACTATTTAAAAC
>QKJP01000036.1 GCA_003249255.1 Bacteroidales bacterium | reverse complement strand
GCGACGTTACCTCTTCTATTTAGTTAAAAACTATCAAAATCTTAGATTCTTTTGTGGAATCTGTTTTATAATGCATCCTTAACTCAAAATACTTTATCAACCATCAATTTTACTTGTAATGAAATATAGATTAATACCAATTATTATTGGGAGCTTATTGCTTTTTAGCATGTGTAAGAGTAGTAAGGGGACTAGTGAGGGGAACAAGAAAACTTCTTTTGAACATTCATAAAAGTTCAGTTAAATGAAAACATCCCCTTATTTCACTCACTTTTTTACAAACAAACCCACTTCACCCCTTGCTACTTAAAACAATAATCTCTTATTTTGTTACATCAATAAGATGAAGCAAGAAAAACAACATAACAATCACAACTTTGTCGGAACAATTCGTCCGGTTGCTTCGTTATGCATGCGCATGATGATGACACTTTAGTGTCACAAGCGCATCGTACCCACTAAATTTCAAAAAGACATAAAAGGAGCCGATGCGCAGCCATCGGAATATAATTATCAATGATTAATTGTTATTGATTAATGCATTGGCAGTTGTGACAATTAATAACTAATAATTAACAATTTATAATTGAAAAAGGATGTCTGAATTGAAATTTGAAACACTACAATTACACGCAGGTCACGATGTAGACGGCACATTATCAAGAGCGGTACCGATATACCAAACCAGCTCCTACTTATTTAACAATGCAGAACATGCGGCTAATCTGTTTGGGTTAAAAGAGTTCGGGAACATTTACACCCGCATCATGAATCCAACTACAGATGTGTTTGAAAAACGCGTGGCTGCACTAGAAGGTGGAGTGGCTGCTTTGGCAACTTCATCAGGCCAAGCTGCACAGTTTTTGGCGCTTACAAACTTTATGGAAGCTGGGGATAACTTTGTATCTACCTCCTACCTTTACGGCGGAACCTACAACCAGTTTAAAGTTCAATTTAAACGTTTAGGCATCGAAACAAAATTTGTAACAGGAGATGATCCTGCTGATTTCGAAGCTGCTATTGACGAAAATACTAAAGCCATATATCTGGAAACAATTGGAAATCCTCGTTTTAACGTACCGGATTTCGAGGCCATCGCAGCCATTGCAAAGAAATACGACATTCCACTGGTGGTTGATAACACCTTTGGTGCAGGCGGTTACCTCTTCCGTCCTTTGGAACATGGTGCTAATATTGTGGTTGAATCGGCAACTAAATGGATTGGCGGACATGGAACATCAGTAGGTGGAATCATCGTAGATGGTGGTAACTTCAACTGGGGTAACGGGAAGTTTCCATCGTTATCAGAGCCATCTGAAAGTTACCACGGCCTGAAGTTCTGGGAAGTATTTGGTGAAGGTAGCCAGTTTGGAAACATTGCTTTCATCATTCGTGCACGCGTAGAGGGATTACGTGATTATGGATGCTCGATTAGTCCGTTTAACTCTTTCCAATTAATTCAAGGCTTAGAGACCTTATCATTAAGAGTGGAACGCCACGTTGAAAATGCACTCAACTTAGCTCAATGGTTAGAAGCACATCCTGATGTAGAGTATGTGAATTACCCCGGCTTAGAATCAAGCTCGTACCACGAGTTAGCAAAGAAATATTTAAAACGTGGTTTTGGAGGTGTATTTACCTTCAAACTAAAAGGTGATGGTGCAAAAGCAGATACATTTATCGACAACCTGAAATTGGTTAGCCATTTGGCAAACATTGGTGACGCCAAAACATTAATCATTCACCCAAGCTCTACCACCCATGAGCAGTTAAGCGTTGAAGAACAAAAGGCATCTGGTGTAGAACCTGGCTTATTACGTGTTTCGGTGGGCATTGAGCACATTGATGATATTAAAGCTGATTTTGAACAGGCGTTTGCGGCTATGTAGTTTTTTAGCCACAGATGCTCAGATAAAAATATAGATTGACACCCTCAAGGTTTTAGAAACCTTGAGGGTGTTTTTACATCACCCCGATGGGGCTTTATTTACATGATGACAATACCCTAGGGCTGCACCCTAGGCTAATAGACAATGCACCGTTGGAGCTACCATTTCAAAAACATAATACACCAAGCTCAAACATTTAATGTACTGGCACCAAAGGTGACACGTCTTCTAGCCTAGGGTGTAGCCCTAGGTTTTAGCCACCATGCCAATCAAGCACCAAAAGGTGTGCGGTCACAATCCTCTCATTCATATTTGACAATTAATTTCAATTCGAATACATTGAAATTAAAAAAACATGCCACAATCCCTAGTCTTCAATTACACCCACATTGTCTTTAGCACAAAAGACAGATTTCCCTTAATCGACAATGCTATTAAAACAGAATTATACAACTATTTAGGAGGTACATGTAGAGAGTTAGAATGCAAGCCTTATATAGTAGGAGGAGCGATAGACCACGTTCATCTATTAATCACCCTGTCTCAAAAAATTCCTTTAATGAAGGTGCTTGAGACCATAAAAAGCCATTCCTCCAAATGGATTAAGACTAAAGGCCAAGCCTATCAAAACTTCTATTGGCAAAGAGGTTATGGCGCCTTTTCTGTGAATCCAACCGAGATAGAAATCGTGAAGAAATACATTTCAAATCAAGAAATCCACCATCAAAAGAAATCATTTAAAGATGAATACCGTGCATTTCTGAAGAAATATAAAATTCCTTATGATGAAAAATATGTGTGGGATTAGACTTGGCTAATATCACCCCGATGGGGCTTTATTTCCTGCTTGTTTATCTCCTAGCCCTGCGGACTAGGCTAAATGACAACGCTCCGTTGGAGCTGCATTTCTTATCCTTGATTTATCAGCCTAAAACGTATAAACTAGGGCTTCAAAGCTAATTAATCAGCTATTTTCCGTAAGAGCTATTGTGAATGCAATCAGCTTCTAACTACGTTGGAGCTCATTTTCAAAAACACGACTCATCACTAAAAGCTTAACTATATTTTTTGTACTTCTGGCACCAAAGGTGACACGTCAACTAGCCTAGGGTGTAGCCCTAGGTTCCAACCACCATGCCAATCAAGCACCAAAGATGTGATGTTTAAAAACACAACTCTACGCATCCTTTTCCCTTTCTATTTGTTTATTTTGCAATGTGATATTGATTCGGTTGATATCTCCTCATGTTTATCTGCTAAATCGATCATGCAAATTATTCTTATCTAAACAACAAATATTATGACCATGAAAAAAGGAAGCTGTTGCTCATCAAAAAGCGAAGACAAACAATTCGAAAATGTACAACCTGCAAAATCAACAAGCTGTGGATGCGAAACAAATGATAGCTCCTGCTGCTCCGATGATTCTTCCAGCGAATGTGATTGCACTTGCGAGAAAGATGAAAACGGAAAATGCATCTGCACTTGCGGTGATGGTGAAAAATGCGAATGTGATTGTTAAAATCAATCCTTTCAAAAAATAACCCGGACAATCTTCTCGATTCGTTCGGGTTTTATTTTTTCCTTGATATTTTTGTGACATAAAAATCATAATAAACATAACAGGGTAAAAAACAACATGGAAGAATATTTCAATCAATTTAAAGCTGAGACCAGGCACATTGAGCTTCCTTCAAAATTCACCTTCCCTTTTAATTACACTCCACACCCTTTAACTATTCTTGCTAAAGAGCAAGTTAAAGATCACCTTCAAAAGTCTTCTCATTGGCACTATAGCGCCATAGCAAATAAGATTAACGGAGAAGATAAAGGCCGCATGTTTGGCGTTCTAATTGTAAAAAATTCAGAGAACAATATTGGCTTTTTAGCGGCAGTATCGGGCAATACAGAGTACGACTTGGGAGAAATCAAACTCATCCCTTCCATTTATAATGTAAATGATCCCAATGGTTTTTATCGCATGGGAGAACAAGATTTAAACCATTTCAATCATAAAATAAAAGAGCTGGAATCGTCAAAGGACTATTTGCATTTGCAAACAAGACTTCAAGATCAAGAGAAAGAATGCCAAAGAATCATTGACCAAAAACGAAATGACCTTAAGCAAGCTAAAGCAGAACGAAAAGCCAAACGCGACCTTGCCAAACAAGAATTAAATTCTACTGCCTTTACTCAACTTGAGAAACAATTAGTCAGAGAAAGTAACCTTAACAAACAAGCGTTAAAATCATTCATAAAATCCGAAGAGGAAAAGATTTCTTCAATTAAAGCAGAAATAAAAGACTTTGAAGCTCAGATCCAAACCCTAAGAACTCATAGAAAAGAGAAGTCTGCTGCCATTCAACAACAACTGTTTGATCAATACAATTTTTTAAATATAAAAGGTGAAGCAAAAAATGTAAGGGACATCTTTAAAGAAACATCTGCCAAAGTGCCTCCGGCAGCAGCAGGTGATTGTGCCGGACCTAAGTTGCTTCAATTTGCTTTTCAAAACCAACTGACGCCAATTGCCATGGCAGAATTTTGGTGGGGGCCATCTCCTAAGGCTGAAGTACGAAAGCATGAATTCTTCTACCCTGCCTGTAACAGCAAGTGCAAACCAATATTGGGACACATGCTTGATGGGTTGAATGTAGAAGAAAATCCAATGCTGAATACTGAATCATTGGATATTGAAATGATTTATGACGATGATGATTTAGCCCTTATCAATAAACCATCAGGACTATTATCCGTACCCGGTAAAGATTCTGACGATTCAGTTTTCGCCCGTATGAGTAAAAAGTACCCCAATGCTACCGGGCCTCTTATTGTGCACCGCTTAGACATGTCCACATCCGGCTTGATGCTCATTGCCAAGACCAAAGAAATACACGAACAGCTACAAAAGCAATTTCTTAATCACACGATCAAAAAAAGGTACATCGCACTATTAGACGGCATCATAAAAGACAATGAAGGAACCATTGAACTTCCCTTAAGAGTAGATTTAGATGACCGCCCGCGCCAAGTAGTCTGTTCTCAATATGGAAAGGCTGCCAAAACTGAATGGAGAGTTGTTGAACAAAAAAACAATCAAACTCTTATTCATTTCTTCCCCATTACTGGCCGTACCCATCAATTACGCATGCATGCCGCCCATCATGATGGTTTAAACACGCCAATTGTAGGGGATGAGTTATATGGCAAGAAAGCTCAAAGACTGTGCTTACATGCTGAACAAATTGAGTTTATCCATCCAAAACTTAATCAAAAAATGACATTTTGTGAAGGAGTAGATTTTCCTTAATTTTCACATTTTCACATTTTATCCCTCTCGTTTGCTCAATTTTTCTCATTTTTGCACAGCTTAAAATTTAGAAGGATAGAAATTTAGATATGGAAACTGTAGTTAGCGGAATCAGACCAACCGGAAATTTACACTTAGGAAATTATTTTGGAGCAGTAAAAAACTTCTTGCGCATGCAAAAAGAATTTAACTGTTTCTTTTTTATTGCCGATTACCACTCATTAACCACGCATCCAACACCGGAAGATTTACATGGAAATGTAAAACAGGTATTGGCTGAATATTTAGCAGCCGGTTTAGACCCGGAAGCTGCAACCATCTACCTTCAGAGCGACATCCCTGAAATTGCAGAATTAACTGTTCTTATGAACATGAATGCTTACTTAGGTGAGTTAGAGCGTACCACATCTTTTAAAGATAAAGCACGTCAGCAACCAGAGAATGTTAATGCCGGACTTTTAACTTACCCGGTAATGATGGCGGCTGATATTCTTATTCATCATGCTCAAAAAGTACCGGTAGGAAAAGACCAAGAGCAAAACCTGGAAATGACACGCAAGTTTGCAGGCCGCTTTAACCGCATGTACAACAATGAGTATTTCGATATTCCTCAGCCATTTAACTACGGTGAGTCATTGGTTAAAATCCCAGGATTAGATGGAAGCGGAAAGATGGGTAAATCGGATAACAATGGCATCTACCTTGCTGAAGATCCCAAATCGATCCAAAAGAAAGTAATGCGAGCTGTTACCGATTCAGGACCTACCGAGCCAAACTCAGAAAAACCGGAAGCCATCAAAAACCTGTTTACCTTACTGGATGTGGTTTCAACCAAAGATACTTACGATTACTTTAACGATAAATACAATGCTTGCGAGATTCGTTACGGTGATCTTAAAAAGCAATTAGCAGAAGACATTATTAATTTCACAGCTCCTATTCGCGAGAGAATTTTAGACATTTCTTCAAACACTGACTACTTAAGAAAGGTAGCCAATATGGGTAAAGAAAAAGCGCATGAAAGTGCCGCTAAAACCCTAAAAGAAGTACGTGAAATTATAGGATTCAGATCATTCTAAAGTGCAATAAAGCCTCTATGTGACTCTCACAAGAGTCATGTAGAGCATTTTCTTTTCTTCATGCCGGAATACTCTATCATCAACGAAGACCAAAAACAAACTGCCCGTTTTGCAAAAGCACTAGGACATCCGGTTCGTATATACATTCTTCAGCACTTATCACATCAAGCCTGCTGTTACAGCGGCGATTTAAGCGACGTTCTTCCCATTGCAAAATCTACTCTTTCCCAACACCTTAAAGAATTAAAAACCGCCGGTTTAATTAAAGGTGAAATCGAAGGGCCAAAGATTAAATACTGCATCCATAAAGAAAATTGGACTTTGGCTCAAAAACTGTTCAGCTCAGTTTTTAAATAGCATATCACACTTTCCCCTTGCATCACTCTATCAACTAATCATTCCATCTTTGATGATTAACCAATAAATCTATTCGTGCATTTACGAACACTAAAAATATTTACTACTTTTGTTCGTATAATTACGAACATTAAAATTATTCGATATGGAAATTAAAGTATTAGGAAGCGGCTGCGCAAAGTGCAACAAACTAACAGAAGCAACCAAAGCAGCAGTAGAAAAAGCAGGCGTTGATGCAACAATTACCAAGGTGGAAGACATGCTTAAAATTATGGAACTGGGTGTAATGACGACTCCTGCCCTAGTGATAGATGGGAAAGTTGTGTCAAAAGGAAAGCTTTTATCGGTTGATGAAATTGTAGAGTTATTGCAGAAATAATGTGCTGATTTGCAAATTGACCAATGCGCAAATTGACTTTCGAATCATTCGACCTCTATAGATGGTACAAAGCACAACATCAAAAAACAGTCTGTGCATCCGTGCAAAAAAAATATGAAACATGAAACGACCATGCAAAAGCTTTACTCACAGGAGGATGATTAAAATTCCTTTTGCGGCTTGGCGGCTTTGCGTGAAAATTATAAACAGATGAAAAAACTAATCCTCCTTCTACTAACCATTACAAGTATGGCAGCATCATTTACATCTTGTCAAAATTCAAGTTCATCAAAGGATGTTTTGGCCATCACTCCCGGAGTTTATTACTTTCATGGAAATCGCCGTTGTGCGACTTGCGAAGCCGTTGAAACAGTTACTAAAGCTACCGTTAAAGAAAACTTTGCAGATAGTATTCCGGTTTTCATCATTAATCGCGATAAGGATGAAAACAAAGAACTTGCGGAAAAATTAAACATCACAGGGCAAACGTTATTGATTGTTAACAACTCCACAACCAACAATTTAACCAACTCCGCCTTTTTAAATGCAAGAAGTAATCCAGACAAATTTAAAGAAGAGTTAATCGCAGGAATTAAAGAAATGTTTTAATGGATATTCTTCAATCTTGGTTAGAAAATAGTCAAACGCCATTATTATCAGCTCTAATATTAGGTTTGATGACTGCCATTAGTCCATGCCCATTAGCCACCAACATTACTGCTATTGGCTACATCGGGAAGGATGTTGAAAACCGCAAAATGGTCTTTACCAATGGATTAATTTACACGCTTGGTCGTGGCGTTGCTTATTTTTTAATTGGCTTGATATTTTTCTTTGGTTTGGGTCAATTTCAAATTTCCGAATTTCTTCAAAACTGGGGCGAGAAAATCCTAGGGCCTCTCCTCATTTTAATTGGCTTAATGATGTTAGGGGTTTTTCAACCTGTTATGAAAAATACAGGGTTTTTCCAATCTAAAATTGAGAAGATTGCGACCAAACCCTACTGGGGCTCATTCCTATTGGGAATCCTTTTTGCATTAGCCTTTTGCCCATATAGCGGAGTACTCTATTTCGGACTATTGATCCCCATGACCATTTCTAGTCCCGAAGGTTTGTATCTACCATTGGCATTTGCTTTTACAACCGGATTACCGGTTATCTTTTTTGCCTGGGTAATAGCATTTAGCCTGGGTTCTATCAACTCGGTTTACACCAAAATAAAAAGTTTCGAAAAATGGATGCGCAACATCGTCGCCATCCTGTTTATAATAATAGGCATCTATTACCTCATCACTGTATATTTATAACACATGAATAAAAAATCAATCTATACTTTATTACTTATCCCTGTTTGGTTTCTAATCTATTTTTATTTAGAGTCCATGACAAACTGGTTGATTTATGATGCAATTGGATTAACTGAAGGAAAACACCTCTCTAAATCAATATGGTTCTTCGCCTTTGAAGTGCCCAAAGTATTATTACTGCTAGTATTAATAATATTTATTGTTGGTATTATTCGCAGCTACTTCTCGGCAGAAAAAACAAAGAAATACCTGGAAGGAAAATCTCTCTTGCGCGGAAACATAATGGCAGCTTTATTAGGTGTGGTCACACCTTTTTGTTCTTGTTCAGCCATTCCCCTATTTCTGGGCTTTGTTGAAGCGGGAATTCCAATTGGGGTCACTTTCTCATTTTTAATTGCTGCACCGATGGTTAACGAGGTCGCGATTTTCTTTCTTCTTGAGGATAAAAACTTTGGTTGGGAAATAGCTTTAATTTATTTAACATCAGGTTTAACCATAGCAACCATTTCAGGGTACATCATTGAAAAACTTCAACTTCAAAAATATGTGGCTGATTGGGTTTATAAAGTTAAAAGCTCACATGAAGAAACCGAGGACGAAACAATCAAATCATTCGATGAACGCATTGAATATGCCATCGATCAAGTGAAAGAAATCGTTCAAAAAATCTGGCTTTACATTGTAATTGGTGTAGGAATTGGAGCCGGTGCTCATGGTTTTATTCCCCAAGATGCGTTAGCGCCTTTTTTAGGTAAGGATAGTTGGTACGGTGTACCACTGGCCATTCTTGCCGGCGTACCAATGTACTCAAATGCAGCAGCGGTTGTTGAAATCATCAAACCGCTTATTGCAAAAGGCGTATCCATTGGCACAGCACTGGCTTTTATGATGTCTGTGATTGGGCTGTCTCTACCGGAAGCCATCATTCTTAAAAAAGTTCTCAAGTGGCAACTAATTGCCGTTTTTATTGGCGTGGTAGCAACCGGTATCATTATCGTTGGTTACATCCTAAACCTCATCATTTAAAACTGCTAAGTTATTTACTATGACAGACTAAGCATAATCAACCAGGCCAACTTACATTTTCAATGAAAAATTATTGAAAATTTTTCTTGCAAAAAGGCAAAAACTGCCTATCTTTGCATCGCTTTAAAAATAAAGCTTTGCCTGCTAAGCAGGAACGGTGTCTCATGGTGTAACGGTAGCACAACTGGTTTTGGTCCAGTTTGTCCGGGTTCGAATCCTGGTGAGACAACTACTAAAAATACTGATTACAATCAGATGTGATTGTCTCATGGTGTAACGGTAGCACAACTGGTTTTGGTCCAGTTTGTCCGGGTTCGAATCCTGGTGAGACAACAGAACAAACACTCTCAAGCATTGAGGGTGTTTTTTTTATGCCTCAAATTCGCTTCAGCTTATTTACACAACTTTAACATATATAAGCACTTACTGATTGTACCTTTCTCTTATTAACACCCATTATTTTATACTTTCTCAACAGTCTATCAAAAGTTAAATTCATTAAAACTTTTCGTTATGAAACGATTTATAGACCATAAGATAGGGACAAAACTAATTGTGTTACTGGGCATTACATTAATCATTCTTTTTAGTGCTTTAGGATTATTTATCACCTACCAGCAAAAAGCAAAGATTTTATCTGATACAGACATTAGAATGAGCGAACAAGTTTCGGATTTAAATAAAATCATATCTCTGCAAATCAATAACAACACAAAAGACATTGTTAAAACCAGGCATCTAGCAGAAATCATTTCTCAACAATACGTACAGCAAAATGCAAAAACAACACTTTCTGAAATTGACTTATTATCTCAAGACCATCAATTTGTAGATGAGGTAGCTGCCTTAACGAATCATGCCATTATATCTATTTTTAAAACAACAGATGAAGGATTTGAGAGAACCTCATCCTCACTAATCATTGATCACAAACGTAACATAGGTACATTAATTAGCAACACCTCAGAAATTAGCCAAGCTCTTAAAGCATCAAAAACATTTACCGGAAGGTCGCACATTTTAAAAAATTGGTTTATTTCTTCCTATTCACCCTTCATTAAAAACGATGAAGTTATTGGCGCAATTGGAGTCGCCATTGAAGAGAAAGATTTAAGTGATTTAAAAGAAATTTTTGAATCCAAAAAATACTTCCAAACCGGGTATCCATTTTTAATAGATTCAGAAGGCACTTTTATCATTCACCCCAACAAAGAAGGTGAAGATGCCGGATCTGCCGATTTTTTCCAAAAAATGATTACGCAACAAGCAAATTCAGGCAAAGTTGAATACGAATGGGAAGGACGCAAAAAAACACTGTATTATGTCTATTCCAAACCCATTGATTCCTATGTAGCCGTTTCGATCTATGAAGAAGAGTTAATGCAAATTATTACATCAGTTAGAATCACTATAGGAGTTGCCATATTAATTGTATCGTTAATAAGCTTTCTCATCATACAATTCGTTACCAGGTCAATCTCTTCAGGGTTAGATCAAAGTGTGAAATTAGCCACTAACATATCAAAAGGCGATTTAACTCAAACCATTAACATCAACCAAAAGGATGAGGTTGGTTTATTGGCACAAGCGCTAAATACAATGGTTAATAAACTACAACTAATAGTTTCTGAAATCAGTCAGGGCTCCCAAAACATCACAGCCGCAAGCCAACAATTGAGCAGCACCTCGATGCAAATCTCCAACAGTGCGAATATACAAGCTTCTTCATTAGAGGAAATTTCATCAACCATGGAAGAAATTTCTGCCAACATTGACCAAAATTCGAACAATTCTCAAATCACCGAAAAAGAATCCATCCAAGCCAATGAAAGCATAAAAAACGTCACTTTAAAATCAAAAAAAGCGGTGGAGGCCAATCGACAAATTGCCAATAAAATCACAGTTATTAATGACATTGCAGATAAAACCGATCTTTTAGCCATAAATGCAGCCATTGAGGCAGCTAGAGCAGGAGAGCATGGGCGCGGGTTTGCCATTGTAGCATCGGAAGTAAGAAAACTAGCCGAAAAAAGTACTCATGCTGCAGAAGAGATCATTAACTTGGCACAGGATGGCTTAAAACTAACTGAGGAAACCGGAAAAGTAATGATGGAAACTTCTCCTAAAATTGATAAAACAACCCAACTCATTCATGAAATATCAGCTGCAAGCCGTGAGCAAAACACAGGTGCTGAACAAGTTAATAATGCCATTCAACAATTAAGTCATACCACACAACAAAATGCAGCTGCAAGCGAAGAACTGGCTTCAAGTGCTGAAGAATTAGCAAGCCAGGCAGAAATATTAAAAGACAGTATTCAATTTTTTAAAATTGAAAAAACAAATCATGCAAATCACAAATTTCACTTTTAATTTCAGACCACTCGCCATTTTAGGAGAATTGAAAAGACTCTCGAAAAAACCAAAGCTTTGTTAAAGTATCTATATGCTCCCTAAAGCCTTTCGGCAAAATATCCGGCTATCCTTCTATTCAGCCACTCGACAGGGATTTCCCTTTAAAACATCTTGTAAGAGTCAGAATTTAACCACAGGTTATTTTGACAAGATTTACCTGATTGCCAGGATTGCTGGGATGATTTTTTAAAAAGAATCGTGTAAATCCTGTTTATCTTGTCTTAAAATCGAATTTTCCAGACTATTCAAAAGTTTAGGAGTATAATTTCATTTTTTGCATAACCTTTTTATATTCCTTACGTTATACCTCACATCCAACCACAAGCCCTTTCACAAAACAACTTTTGATTTCAAACCAAGAAAACAATGAAAGTGGTAAAAAATTTTAATTTAAAAGTTTTTACAATTCTAACCCTAGCAAACATAGGCTTTTATACCCATTTATACAGTCAGGATTCCACAAAAACTTTACCGGAGAAACATTTAAACCTTAGTGTTAACGATGAATTTGATAAACTGAAGCTCATTACTCAAAAGCTTTCTGACGTCTTTCTAAAACTTCACAAAAACAACTACACCACGCATTTAGAGATTTTATCATTCAATCATAAATTTGTTGATATAGTTTCTGAAGTCACCCATGGAGCAAACATATCTGTTTACAAAAACACAGCAAAAGGCTTAGAAATTATATCCAACTCTCTTTGCAATGAGAAACGAGACATTGGCCTTTTGATACCAAATAACACCGAACTAACAAAAACAATTAGGAATCATAAAACTTTTAATGGCGAACTCATCATTCGAAAAGAAAAGCACCATGTTATTGCCTTTCCGATACAACAGGGCGATCATCTAATTGGTGCAATAAGCATACATCTCAATGAAAATATCCTAAGCCTTCACAAGCAATTGCCAATTAACAATTACCCCTTACATATCAGCTCAAAAAAATAAATCGCTGAAAAATAAATACATCCTTACCTACAACTTGTAGCCTGATTAGTCACGAGTTCTTTATGAATTCCTCCTTTAGTCTACAAAAACATGATGCTCAAAGCAGATTAAACACCATCCCTCTATCCCCCTTGACAGCCACTTTCATCACATCGTAACTTTAGGTTAAATCAACTAATAAACCATTTATGCAGGAGGATAAATGATGAAAAGAGAAGAAGTAGCAAGATTTGCCAATGATAACAAGATTTGTTTCATAAGTACCGTTTATGGAAACAAACCATACGTTAAAGCTGTCCCTCTTTGGTACGCTGATGAAACCGGACTTTATTTCGAAATTCTTACCACTGATGAATTAAGTAAACACCTCCACCACAATCCAAATATTGAAGTTTGCTTCGTAAATAAAACCAACAATATTGACGAACTTAAAGAAATGCGATTAAGAAGCAGAATTCAATACATCGATAGTGAACTAATTATAGAGGAAGCTTACCGCAGTGATCCCGTACAAGATGAATACTTATACGAAGAAGCAAAACCAAGCGTCGAAGTCTTTAGAATTATTCATGGTGATGCACGCCTAATTCAACTCGGCAGCGAAGGACTTAGGGAGGTCACCATGGATCATTTGGTATTCTAACCATATAGAAGGAAGCAAAATACAATGCTTCCTTTTTTAATGCAAGAAACACATTTTCTCATCGGCACATGAGTACATCTTTCACTTTTCCATCTAACAAGCATGGCTAGTTGTATAGATATTATGTTTTACACAACGGGTAAATAGGAAATAATATGCAGGTGAAATTTGCACATCAGCACATCAATAACTTCTACTTAATAAGCATAGTAAGCTGGTTAGATATCGTGCTTTTCGCAATTGCAAAACTTTAAATAATTAAAGATTCAATTTGCTCATTGTCGAATTTGCATATCAGCACGATTGAATACTTCTTTCAAACTACATTTTATTACCTAAATACTAGACTTTTACAATCCCATACATTACTTTTGACTTCTAACCAATTATCATACACTTACAAAATCCTTTCACTTCATAAAATATATTCTTCACCACTCTAACATAAAAGCCTAATCAAACATTATTACATGCTTATCAAAGTAAAAGTTGATGCAATCACAAAAACAAATGCTCTCTTGCTTGCTTTCTTGATTTTTACTTGCTTTGCAGCCAAATAATTTCAAATACAAATAACATTTAAATATCATTATGAAAAAAATTACACTTTTATTATGTAGCCTTTTCTTAATCAACAACTTATTTGCACAAGAAAAGGAAGAAAAAAAGATTTCGGTAGAACTACACGGTTTTGTAGGTGTAGAAGCTTTTTATGTGGATAAAGCGAGTACAGTTTCA
The DNA here is from genome assembly GCA_003249255.1 of Bacteroidales bacterium. GTDB lineage: Bacteria > Bacteroidota > Bacteroidia > Bacteroidales > Marinilabiliaceae > SZUA-582. The sequence goes on along the minus strand of QKJP01000036.1, from coordinate 257,788 downwards.
CGTGAAGGAAGCGTATACCTATGGCCATCAGCAGGTGACAAGGACGGAGCCATGACGGATATCTCTGCTGCCCATAGTCGTATAGGTGCACACATTACAGGTCCTGATGCCTTTGGTGCAACAAGTAAAGCTGTTATTGAAGGTGACTTTGCCGGAACATCAGGAAATGGGGCTGATAATGTTTTACGTTTACGCCATGCGTATATTAATTTATCATGGGATAAAGCAAGCTTAACTGTTGGACAAACCTGGCATCCATTTTTCTTAGCTGAAAACTTCCCAGGTACAGTAAAATTTGATTGTGGTTTACCGGTACATCCACTTAGCCGTGATCCCCAAATTAAATTTGGTTATAAACTCAATGAAAAAATTGAAGTACTGGCTTATTTAGTTTCTCAAAGTGCCTTTAGAGATGTCGCTCCTGCAAATTCACTTGAGTACTCCAAAACTCCAGAAATGGATGCTCAGGTAAAATATACATCAAACGGTCTTTTTGCAGCAGCAACTTTTGGATACAAAACTCTTCAACCAAATCCGGCAGATGACAAGCAAGTAAAGAGCATCCGAATGAACCTTTCTCTAAGAAATAAATTTGATGCATTTACCGTAAAAGCTGAAGGAATTTATGGAGGAGCAATGAGCGACCTTGTTATGATAGGTGGTTATGGAGTAAATGAAAGCGGCGATTACGTAGCCATCAATACTGCTGCTGCATGGTTGGATTTCCATACAAACTCTAAAAAGATTCAGCCTGGCTTAGCCATTGGATATACCCAAAACATGGGGACTAGTGAAAATGCTAATTTTGAAGCTGGTCGTGGATCAAACATAAACACTGCAGATGATCCTTTAAAGAATGACATTGCAGATTTACTATTCATCATGCCACGTGTGAACTTCTTTGGTGGTTCAAAAGCTGTATTTGGTCTTGAATACCAATTTACTTCAGTGAACTTTGGTCACATTACCAACGGAACAGACTTAATCCCGACTGACACAGAAAATGTAACCGGTGGGCGTATCTTAGCCAGCTTAAAATACAATTTCTAAGCATTTCTTAAACACAAATCATCCTTTATAGTTATTAGATAAAGCTTATGTCTAAAAACTATTACTTATAAGATGAATAACGGAAAATTAAAACAGCTGGGAGCTATTTTATCAGTCATACTGATCATTATGGGCTTTGGGATGATACACAGCACCACCTCGATCATGGAAATCGTAAGCATTCTCATGATTGGTGCAGGTACTGCCTTCCTGTTGTATTTACTGTTTTCCGATTCAAAAAATAATAGCGAGGAATAGAATTCGCTTTAAAAGGAAAAAGCACTTAGAATTCATCTTTACTAAGATGTTTTTCTATGTGCTTTTTATTTATTTTCGCAGAAATAACAATAAACAACTGCCATGTTTTCAAAAGACGAAGAAAAAGATCTCAAACTTTTATTTTGGAAGAAGTTAGAAAACAGAACCAGACGTATTCCCGGACAAAAAGGAAAGAAGAGAAAATGGATCGGTGATCATACTGATGTTAAAGGCGTTGATCTTCGCTTTGATGTTAATCGCAAAAGAGCCATTGTAGCCCTTGAAATTAATAGCCGGGATAAAGAACGTCGCTTTAAGCTTTTTGAGAAATTAATGGCCTGTCAAACCATCTTCGAAAATGCCTTTGAACTCCCATTGGAATGGGATCCGGCCTATAATAAAGATGGAGAAAAAGAAGTCGCACGTGTTTATTGCGAAATGCCCGGAGACATGTTAGTTCAGGAACAATGGCCCGAATTAATGCGCTTTTTAATTGATCGAATGATCAGAATGGAAAATGCTTTTCTCGAAGTCCAGGATTTTCTAAAATATGATGCTTTAGGGCAGTAAAAATGGAAAGCTGAATTCAATGTACCGATGTGCTGATTTCCGAATTAACACATCAACACATTGATTAATTTTAGCGATTACTTCTTCGCCAGCCTTTCTATAATCACTTTATTATTCATTGTAACAATTTCTACAATATATGAGCCACTGGGAATTGAGCTCATATCAATCTTATTTTCAGAAGGCAAAAATTGCTTGATACGCTCTCCGGCCTTTCCAAATAAAGTGACATATTTTAATTTAGCCCCGGTTATGTTGACCTCATTCTCGCATGGATTCGGATAAATTTCTAAACTCTTGTTTTCTTCCTGATCGTTTTCTTCCTTGATCACATCCTGAGACCTATAACCTGTATCAGACTCTTCATAAATACGAATTACGGAGTCCAAGCTATCTTCATCTCCTTCGTTTAAAGTTTCTTTAGCATTTAAGGATAATCCTAACAAAAAAAGTAATCCGACTAGTTGAAATTCTCTTAACATTATTAAAGTATTGAGTGATATAAGTTTATTAGGCCACAAAAAAAGGGAGTTATTGAACTCCCCATTATTATATCATAATTATTTTCCGTCGTAACCCCACTTCAGATAAATGGATCCCCAAGTAAATCCGGCACCAAATGAAGCTAAAATAATATTATCACCTTTCTTCAATTGCTTTTCCCACTCCCACAAACACAAGGGAATAGTTGCCGCTGTGGTATTCCCATATTTCTCGATGTTAATCATCACTTGTTTTGGATCAATACCCATACGGTCTGCAACAGCACTAATGATGCGTAAGTTAGCCTGATGTGGAACTAACCATGCCATATCTTCGGAATCAAGATTATTTCGTTTCATGATATCAACGGCTACATCTGCCATGTTTGATACTGCGTGCTTAAATACATGACGACCATCCTGAAACACATAATGCTCTTTATTATCAATAGTTTCATGGGATGCAGGGTATGCAGAACCACCGGCTTTCATATTCAAATACACTCGCCCAAAACCATCACTTTTAAGAATACTATCTCTAAATCCAATTTCTTCTTCGGTTGGCTCTAACAAAACTGCTGCTGCCCCATCTCCAAATAATACACAAGTAGTACGATCAGTATAATCCACAATGGATGACATTTTATCTGCACCCACTACGACTACTTTCTTTTTATTACCGGTTTCAATAAATTTTGCTGCGGTATCTAAAGCATACAAAAATCCTGAACAAGCACCATTTAAATCAAAACCATGTGCATTTCGAATATTTACTTTATCCGCAATGATGTTTGCTGTAGCCGGGAATGGATGATCTGGAGTCACCGTTGCACAAATAATCATGTCCACCTCTTCAGGTTTCGTACCGGTCTTTTCAAGTAGCTCCTCTACTGCTTTTGCACCTAAATCAGAAGAACCTTTACCTTCTCCTTTTAAAATACGACGCTCCTTAATACCCACACGAGTCATGATCCACTCATCTGTAGTATCTACCATCGCACTTAACTCCTCATTCGTAAGCACATATTCCGGCACATATCCGCCTATTCCTGTGATAACAGCATTTATTTTTTTCATCTGTTTTGATATTTTCAATGATATAGCAAGTACTTGCCATACTCTTCCTTATACTTAAAATCCTAAAGGGCAAACCATTGTTTACAGTTGATGCCTTTTAGGAACGCCTACAAAAGTAAAAAAACCTTGAAGTAATACAAACAATAGATGACACATGTCCTTTAATCTCTTTATTTAATAACAACCATTAAGGAGAGCTCCTAATTATTTCGAACTTAAAAACTCACAGTTGTAAATGTTATCTCCGGCTTTGAGTATGAGAATTAAATATTTGTAACAAGAGATATTACGCGGATTAAAACGCCAAATTTAGATGTTGCAGTACGATTTTTTTCATTCGACTCATGACATAGCCTTCTGCGCATGAGATGATCTGACCTTTGAAAAAACCACGGTAAATTCTGATCCCTCTCCAATCTTTGATTGAAACCTGATTCGTCCTTCCATTAAGTCCAAATAAGCTTTTACAATAGATAATCCAATTCCATTTCCGCCGTAAATAAAATTATTATCCTGTGGTATTTGGTAAAATCGATCAAATATTTTTGATTGGAACCTTGAGTCCATTCCAATTCCAGTATCTTTTACATAAATTTCAAGCTGTTCACCAATTAACCGATAGCCAAATTCAACCGTTCCATCCCTACAAAACTTAATGGCGTTATATATTAAATGATCAATGACTTTTTTTAAGGCAGATGAATCCAACTCGATATCGTCTTCGCCATCAGTCAACTCAAATTTCCCAAGTTTTAAGTCCATGTTTTTGGTGTCGGACAAATGAGAATAATAGACCTTTTGCATAAACTGGTTAATAGAAAAAGTACTATTCAGAAGCTTAACCTGATTAGAATCAATCTTTGACACATCAACAATATCGGTTACTATCCGTAGCAATTGATTGGAAGATTTTCGAATGATATCAAAATAATGGATATTTATTTGCTGATCGGTAGACGTCTCTAATAAATCAATAAAACCTAAAATTCCATTAAGGGGTGTTCGAAATTCATGCGAAATATTTGCTAAAAAAACAGACTTTAACCGATTGGCTTCCTCAGCTTCGTAGTGAGCTTCTTTTTGGTTTTGCAAAGCAATTTCAATTTGCTTCTTCAAAGTAATTTCCTTAGCGAGATTTGATTTTGCATTTGCAATTCTGTTTATAAGCAAAATAATACAAGCTATTAACAACAAAAAAGTAATGCTCACCAACACTGAAAGCTGTTTGTTTTTGATGAAAAATTCGTACGGATGATTAATTAGTTGTGACCCAGTAGGAAGTTGAAATACTGATATACCATGCTGATCCAACCTTTTATAATCAAAAACATAATGTGCTTCAGATACTTGAATCGGAATTTCATCAACAGGCTTGCCATTTAAGACTTCTTTAGCCATGCCACTTGCCAATAGTCCTTGATCATAAGGCTTAATGATTTTGCCACCTATAATGCCCTGGTTCAAATAAAACTCCCAAGTTCCATAAACCGGCATCTTACAGATAGGCGTTATGTCATCCAATATGACGTCATAAGAATAAGTTTCACCAAAGCGATCAAAATTAAACAAGAGAAACAAAGTGATTTCGTGCTCATTTCCTTGGGCTAATTTTTGTTTTAACTCATCAAAAGAATAATCCGATAATATTTCATATTTCAAATCCTGAAAATGAGTACTTATTACTTTTTGCAATTCAAGATGTAACTGCAAACCGGTCTGGGATTTATCATTAACAATGTATAACTTCTCATAATCGGGATGCAATTGAAGTATGAGCTCGATGTTCTCTTTCAAATATATTTCTTCCATTATTCCGGTATAGCCTTCCGGGATATCATACACATTATTTAACCCACAAAACACAACCGGTACATCTCCAAATAAAGATTCTTTATAGTCATTTAAAAAAGAAAAGGCAGAATTATCGACTGCAATAATTAAATCAAAACGAATCCCAGCATATTTTTTTTCAATATATTCTTTAAAATTCTCAAAATATGGCTGTGCACTAAAATGCTTAGCATCCATAAACTCACATCGCAAATCTACACTACGCTGATACTCTGCTTTAAATGAATCAAAAATGGCTTTATTTATTCCATCGGTCCAACTTAGACCGCTGTTATAGGAATGTAGCACCAATACCTCTTTATGCTCTGAATAACACTCAAAACACGACAGGATAAAAAAAGCTACGCCTAAAATAAATCGCACCAAATTAGTCATAAAACAATAATATACTTTGGGTTAGTCGTATTAGAGAAACAAAAAATCACGTATATATTATCTCCTAAATCGTTCATCTAATAGAAATTATTTGCTCAGTCTTCACCTAGCGTTCACTGAAAATACTCCATTGTGAAAAATAGAACATTTTTAGAAAAGAATAACGCAACTCGTTAATCCATTTCCTTGGTGATGTTGAAAAAGGAAATAACCTTATTTAGCTGAATTGATTGATTAGCCATCTCTTCGGCGGATGAAGCTAATTCCTCGGAAGAAGCAGCATTTTGAGAGGTTACTCCAACCAGCTCCATAACCGCATTATTTATTTGTCCTACTCCGGCTTCTTGTTCTTTAGATGCAACAGTAACTTCATCTATACTATCAACCACTTTTTCCATTTCAGGAAGAAGCACTTCTAATTTATGCCATAATTCTTCTGCTGATTTCAAACTATTATCAGTTAATCCATCAATTTCATTAGCAGCGGTCTTTGTAAACTCAGACAACTTCCTTACTTCTTGTGCTACAACAGCAAAACCACGTCCTGCTTCACCAGCTCTTGCCGCCTCTACAGCAGCATTCAAAGCTAATATATTTGTTTGAAAAGCAATATCATTAATTTTATTACTATGCTCTCTTATGTTTTGCATCGAATTAAGATTCGTTTGCATGGTTGACCCTAACGTATCCCAACTTGCTTTTACTTTTTGAACAACTTTCTTAGTTTCGAGTGTATTTTCTACATTGGACTCAATATTTGCAGTCATTTCTTCTATAGATGATGAAATCTCCTCCGTGGATGAAGCTTGAGAATTAGCCCCTTCGGAAAGCAAGGAAGCGGTAGATTTAAGACCACTACTTGCCGTTTCGACATTTTTGGAGTTTTCAACAACTTCACTAATGACTTCCTTTAATTTTACTATGGTATTATTTAGTGCAGATTGTAACACCCCAATTTCATCCATGCGATCTGCTTTAAAGCTGATGTTTAAATTTCCCTTTGACAGTTGAATTGTCTTTTCAGTTAAATTCTGAATAGGTCGTGAAAAACTACGCCCAAATATAACTGCACCAATAACAGCAATAATTAAAACAAAAACGGTAACACCAAACATGAGCCAAAGCATATTTGTTAAGCGCACCAGTTCCTTTTCTCTTTCAAGAGAAACATGCTCCTCAATCTCATCCACATAGTTACCGGTCCCAATAACCCAATCAAACGGTTCAAAATAAAGAGAATAACTTCTCTTTGGCGATGCTTCTTCTTCCCCCTTTTTGGGAAACCAATATTCGGTAAATCCACCACCGTCGACAGCTACTTCTATAATATTTTTTATAAATGCATTACCCTTTTTATCAATAGCATGAATTCGATTTGTACCTTCCGTCTCTTTACCCAAAAGTACAACATTGGTCCCATCTCTTGTATCAATCCAAAAATATCCACCATTTCCATAAGACAACTCACGTACTAAATCAGCCGCCATAGATTTTGCTTCTTCTGCAGTAAGCTCTTTTGATAAAAACTTTTTATATACCGAATTAACCAAACTACTTACCGTCTCTACTTGTTGTTTTATTTGAGTATCATAATCTTTATAAAGCAAAGAACTTAGGCTTTCCATTTTATATATCCCCTCTTGATACGATAAGTATCCCAACGGTAAAGTAATTGATAAAGCCATCAAAATGATAAGGCTTAAGGAAACCGATATAATTTGCGCTGTAATGGTTTTAAATTTCATACAATAGTTTTTATATTTATTTACAAAGCTTCATATGAAATTGAAATTATGAACCAATGCATAGTTTCAATAAATTTTCACTTCTCCGGAACTTAATAATTATCATATGAAGCAGATAATAAATCGATATATAAAAATGCATTACGACAACATTAAAAAAAAGTTATATTTTGCATTATCATTCCTTTATTAATTAAATAGTTATCCATATGAAAAATGATATTATAACCTTGCTACACATTGATAATCGCCCACTGGGAGAAGAAATTCAAAGAATACTTGAAAATGAGAATATTTACTCTTTGCTTGAGTCCGAAAATCCGGCATCATCTTTCATCTCAACTTCCATGGGAGCTAATAGTTTTTATGAAAGTATGCAAATCAAAGTAACCTCTGCTGATTATGAAAAAGCACACAAATTAATCAGTAAATCGGCTTATAAAGAACTATTAGTTGAAGAATAAAAAAAGCCTGCAAGAAAACTCACAAGCTTTTTTTTTTGTAGTCCCGACGGGAATCGAACCCATATCTACAGTTTAGGAAACTGCTATTCCCTGCCTGACGGCGAGGCAGGTATCCGTCGAACTTTGAAAATCATTTTGTATTTAAACTTTTTGAAATTCTTCCAGAAGAGAACGTAGAAATCTTTTACCACTTGTTCTTTTCAGTTCCTTTTCTCGTTCGCGTGCTTTTAATCTTGCTCCTACTTTTTCAATATAGAATCGTTCCCACGGAATATATCCTTTTGTAGATTTTACTTGACCAGTATTATGCTGCCTTAATCTTTCATCCGGAACAGAAGACATTCCTACATATATGCGGCGATGGTTCTTTGAAAACAAAGCATACACATACCATTCTTCTTGGCTAAAAAGTTTTTCCATTTGTGTTTGGTTATAATTAGAAGGTAATAAAAAAAGCCTGCAAGAAAACTCACAAGCTTTTTTTGTAGTCCCGACGGGAATCGAACCCATATCTACAGTTTAGGAAACTGCTATTCTATCCGTTGAACTACGAGACCATCGTAAATGGAACACAAAACTATAAAAATAGATGTGATTATAAAACGAATATCTCAGATTTAAACATTCATAATACTAATCTCTGAACTTTAAATACAAAGAGAGCAGTTCTTCAAGAAAAAAATCTGATGAGATTATCTACACTTTTAATAATCGGCTAGCCGCCTCTTTTAACACTTCATCGGGCTTGGCAAAATTCACCCTAACAATCTGCTTTTTCGAGCGTTCATGACAAAAAATACTCAGCGGAACAGAGGCAACTCCATGATTTTCAATTAAGCTAAGTGCAAACTCACGATCAGTTACATTCGATACTGAACTAAAATCAATTAATTGAAAAAAAGTTCCTTTACTTGGTACTAACTTATATTTGCTGTCTTCGAAAAAACTTGTGAAAAGATTCCGTTTGTGCTGGTAAAAAGAATTCAATTTGCGGTATTCATCTTCTTCCGTTAAAAAATCAGCTAATGCCAATTGAAAAGGTGAATTTACACTGTACAAAATCACCTGATGTACTTTCCTAAATTTTTGCATTAATTCAGCCGGAGCAACACAGTATCCCATTTGCCACCCGGTAATATGATAGGTTTCACCAAATGAGAAAACACAAATACTACGTTCAGCCAAAACCGGATATTGTGACATACTCTGGTGCACTTCGCCATCAAATACAATATGTTCAAAGGTTTCTTCACTTAATATGATGATCTTTGTCCCGTTTACCAAGCGTTGTAATCGAAGCATATCAATTTCACTCATCGACCATCCGGTAGGGGCATGAGGCGTGTTGATTATTAACATGCTTGTTTTGGTTGAAACTAACTTCTGAGCTTCTTCCCAATCGATATGAAAATCAGGAGATTTCATCGGCACAAATACGGGTTGCGCAGCACACATCTCAACAGCAGCAGCATAATTAATATTGGCGGGTTCAAAAATAAGTACTTCTTCTCCTTCTTTCACAAAAGAAGAAATAGCTGTATAGATGGCTTGAGCTGAACCGGAGGTAATGGTTATTTCAGTTTCCGGGTTATAAATACGTCCATATAAAGAATGTATTTTTTTCGAGAGCCGATCTCGTAGAATATACTCACCCTCGCATGGCGACAACTGATTTAAACCTTCAGACAAATGTTTTCCTACTAATTCTATTAAACGAGGTGAACAATGAAATCCGGTATAACCCTGAGCCATGTCAATGGCACCATACTCTTCGATCATAGGACGGATATACTCATAATAGTTAGTCTCTATATTAGGTATTTTAGTTCTTACATTCATAACTCAAAAACTTAGAATTAGTGGTGAATTATAAATTTAGTAAGAAAGCAAACAAATGTCACCTGAATGCCAATATAGTTTTAAACAATTCCATAGAATCGAATAAAACTCGTTGTCACATTCTTCTTATCCAAATAATTGTCTGATAACATTTAAAGATTTCACTTCCCCCAAACCATCAATATGAAGGTTATAATAAGTTAACAAATGATCCAATAAAAGGTTTCTGTTTTCAGACGACAACTTAAGACCTTCAAGAGAGGTTATATTCAAACCATACAAAGCTTTCCATAATGCTAAGGACTTACCCTCTAAAAAAGATCCATGCAAAGGCTGAAGTTCAGAAAAACGACCATTAAGCAAGTCAAAAAAATGAACATCTTTGAGTTCTCCCGGATAAAAACCCAAAAAACGACTGAGCTGAAACAAAAAGAACAAATGAAAATTATGAGCTCCACCTATCCCTTCATCAAACACATCGATTGCACGATGAATAAAATTAAACAAATTCGCATTTCGCTCTTCCTCTCTCAGTACTTTACTCATCATTTCGGTTAAAAAGAAAGCGATCACGCGTTTGGTTTGATCGAATGGTATCGTATTGAGAGGATGAAGAACCCGAAAATCTTTAATGCGTTGTAAGGACACTTTGGACTTGTGGCTAACTTGCATTTCAATAATAGTCAGGGGCTGAAGCAAAACGGCTAAACCTTTATTTTTTGAAGATCTTACGCGGTTTACAATGTACCCTTGCCTACCCCATAACTCAGTATAAATATGAACTATTATACTAGTTTCCTTATACTTAATATGATTTAATACAATTCCTCTTGAAGTCTCCATTCTACAAAGATAGCATCAAACCTAAGTATTATAAAGTTGCTTAAGTCCTATCGTAATGAATCCAACCGAAAACTTGGAAAAAGTATAGAAACTAATTCTCATTGGTACCATTGGGCATCAGTACATTGAATACTATTATCTAATAATATTTCACAAATGATTTGCAAATACCAATGTTTCCTCTATATTTGCACTCGCAAAAAATTGATATTTAAGTATCATGCCCAGATGGCGGAATAGGTAGACGCGCTGGTCTCAAACACCAGTGGGGCAACCCGTGCCGGTTCGATCCCGGCTCTGGGTACTTAAATCAGCAAAAAGCTTCTTGAAAACAGGAAGCTTTTTTTGTTTCTCACAAAATACCTAAATTCGTCTTAGTTTTTCTTACAACTAGATATTTTCAAAAGAGAGCTTTTGAAAATACCATTCAATAAAAATTCATTAGTTAAATTTGATTATCATAATTTGATGGCATGTATAAAAAATTAATACCAGTCACATTCCTATTGTTTGCTTTACTAGCATGTCATAAAGAAAAGGACGAAAACAAAACAACCCTTGATAAATTCGAAAGATTAACTTCAGGCCAATGGTTTCTAGAATCAGGAGACTCCAACATAGAAGCAATTGACTTTAACCACAATTTAAGCTATACTTTATCTGTACCAACTTCTAATCATCAGCATGATACCATAAAGTGCTCAGGTGAATGGTCGTTATTGAATGATACAATAAACCTATCATCAATAAAAATCATCTCCATGAATTGGTTAACGAGTGAGGCAATAATCAACAATTCAGGCTCCCTCATGACCATTCAAGAGGGTAAACCTCTGGGTTTAATTTACGGACTAAAAAAAGAAGGCTTAGGGCAAATCAGTCCCGATACCGTTTCAATTGAAAAATACATTAATGACAAACAACAAACCCCAAGTCCTGAAAATCCAACTAAATGGATAATTGAGAAACTTACGAAAGAATCACTTATCCTAAAAACTGCTTCCGATACACTTTTCTTTTCACATCGTGAATAGATGGGAAATTATTAGCATGGATTATAAAAAAGCTCTTGAAAAAGCCGCTGCCTTGTGTGCACAAAAAGAACGATGTCTTTCAGATATTCGAAAAAAATTGCAAAATTGGGAACTTTCTGATTCAGAAATAGAGGATGCACTTTCTTATTTAGTAAAGGAAAAGTATATTGATGAAAGTCGCTTTGCCCAGTATTACGTTCGAGATAAATTCAGATTTAACCAATGGGGTAAAATTAAAATTAGCTACATGCTAAATGGCATGGAAGTTGATAAGAAAAACATTCAAAATGCTTTAAACGAGATTAATGAGCTTGACTATCAGGAATGTTTAACTGCTCTATTGAAGACTAAACATAAAAAGCTTAAAAACAAAGACTTTTGGCAAACCAAAGCGGCATTAATTCGATTTGCACAATCCAGAGGATTTGAAACGGATTTAACCTATAAAGTAATTGAAACGCTATTAGAAGAACAATAACTCCAACCCATTCATTATGAAACACCTTAAACTCTGTACCTGCCTGATAATATTATCCTTAACATCTCTAAACAGTTTCGCTAAAAAAAAACCTGATTGGGTAAAACAACGCCCTAATGACCAAACTTTCTACATGGGCATTGGCATGAAACCAAAAAGCGGCAGTGAACTAAGTTATAAAAAAGGCGCACGCGACATGGCGCTAAAAGAAATGACCAGTGAGATAAAAGTCACAATATCATCCAACTCAGTTCTACACCAAATGGAAAGTAATTTTGAGTTTAAGGAAGAATATGAAGCAAAAATAAACACCTCGGTTCAAGAAACATTGGAAGGTTATGAAGTTTTAACCTGGGAAGATAAAAATGAATATTGGGTGATGACCCGTCTCTCAAAGGATAAGTACAAGAGAATGCGAGAGATGAAACTGGATAAAGCAAAAATGATGGCTTCATCCTATATTGCAGATGCAAAAAAAGCATTGGAAAATTATGACGCCTATTCGGCCCTTCACTTACTTGGGAAAGCCGCACTAAGCCTTAAAGATCATTTGGAAGACGATTTGACTTACAAAAGCTTGGATGGAACAACCAATGTTGGAACACAAATTTCGACAACAGTTCAAGATGTGTTCAGGAGAATTGAAATTGTACCGTCCCAACGCAGCTTCCAAATCCAATTCTCAAAGCAGATGGAGGTACCAATTTCCATTTCAGCAACATTAACGAACGACATCGGACAGAAAATGCCTTTGGCTAACTTTCCACTTGAGTACAAATTTACCAAAGGCGAAGGTGAGCTAGTTCCCCAATCAAAAACCTTTCCGGATGGCACCGCCAAAGTTTCTATCACCAGATTAATATCCAAACGTAAGACCCAAGAACTCTGTGCGTGTTTTGATTTCAATTCGATTTTAACGGAAGGAAGCTCAGAAGAAGACCAGAAAGTTTTAAGCATCTTTTTTCCAGCGAAACAGCTTCCATCTACGCAAATACAAATAGATGTTTTAAAATCTACAGCATATCTTATTTCGAAAGAAACGGTTTTTGAAAAAGAAACAACTAATCACATCTTTGCCAGCCAAATAAGAAAAGAACTCAACGAAAGCTTTTTCACCTTTACGACCAATAAAGAAACAGCCGATTTTATCGTAAAAATAAATACCAACTTTAGTGAGGGTGAAGCTAAAAAAGGTCAAGGTTATTCGCTTTATATCGTTTTTGCCGATTTATCCATTTCAATCAGTGATGCTGACTCAGAAATTGAAATATTTACCGATCAACTTTCCGGAATTAAAGGTGCAAGACCCGGAAATATAGATTATGCCTTAAAAGATGTAAGAGCAAAACTACTGGAACAATTTAAAAGGAAGATTGAACCCAGAATCGAAGAAGTAGATATGTAAAAACCAAAAAAGGTGTATCAGTTAGAATTGATACACCTTTTTATTGAATAAAATTGTGTTTTAGTTTTTAAAAACATAATCCAGCTCCTTTCCACCTACACTCAAAATGGCTTTGTAGCTTCCAGCCGGTAACTGTTCTACATTGTATTTACCCGTATATGACAATTGTGGATTCAATTCATTTGAGTAAATGGTAGATCCATATTGATCTTCAATAGAGAAAATGATTTCTGCTTTTTCCATATTAATGGTACTCACATATAAATGATTGCCATCTTTTCGAATGTGAGATTCCACATTTTCAACCTTATTTTGAAGAGGTGTTAATTTATGATCTCTTACCGCAAAACTCTCTACTAATTGATTTTTCCCCGAACCAATTACCAAGCGGTAATTTCCATCTTTAAAAGAAGTTAAGTCAAAAAGCTTTTGGTACAGTTCTGAAGTATTTAGCTTTTCACTGGAATAAATCACTTCATTGTTTTCACTTACAACTTTCACTCTAAACGCTTTGTCGTTTTTATAATCTACCACGACTACGGCATAATCAGAGTTGACATAAGGTCTGATCGAAACAAAACCTTTCGCTGATGCTACAAAAGCAAAAGATAATCCTAGCAGGATAGCCAGCACTTGTTTTTTAATTGTTGTTTTCATTTTTACTAGTTTATTTGGTTAATAAAATTTCTCGTAATTCTCACTTCATTTTATGATTGTAAACATAGCTGCTTTTTTAGTTGACTCGTGTTAAAGGAGATTCAACAGTAGTTAAAATTCCATAATAAATTGATTAACATAGATTAACAGGTCTCTGAAATACGTTTTAACTTACTTATTTAAGTACATCTTCAAAATTAACAAGCCAAAAACCCAGTATTTACAGGCTCAATAGAAGACGTCGAGGTGTTTTATTACGAGGTTACTTCAACTTTTATTGGGAGAATAAAATGAATAAATCAGTTAATAAAACTTTCGTTTTTTAAGCGCTTGTTAAAAAAAGATGAAAACATCTTAAATTGACTTCGTTAACGGATGTTAATCAAGAGAAATTCACTTAAAAAGTTGGATAAAAAAGCCGAAAAAACTCTTTACAGCTGATCGTTTTTATCGTACTTTCTGATACTAATGTGGTATAACCTCTACCCTATAACACCCGAATAGTAACAAACTCAATAACTGGAGGAATTAGAAATGCCACTTACAAAACTAGAGGAGTTCTTAAATCGTGAGAGAGTGAACTATAAACGCATTCTCCACTGTCGTGCTTTCACAGCCCAAAAAACTGCAGCGCATGCTCATATATCCGGTAAGGAGGTAGCAAAAACTGTTATCGTGAAGATTGATGGGCGTATGGCAATGGCGGTAGTCCCTGCAGCCATGCAATTAGACATAAAAGCACTTAAAGTAGAAACAGGGGCGAAGGATGTTAGGCTGGCCTTTGAAACTGAATTTAAAGATGAGTTCAGAGATTGTGAGGTTGGTGCCATGCCGCCATTTGGTAACTTGTACAACATGGATGTTTATGTTGCTGACACTTTAACAAAAGATGCCTGCATTGCATTCAATGCTTGCTCTCATGCTGAATTAATCCAAATGGCCTTCCGTGATTTCAGAAGATTAGTAAAACCTTCTGTCATGAGAATAGGAAAAAGAGAAATGGCACACGCCTAAAATCTCAACTAGCAGAAGCAAAAAAGGCATTCGATCTTCGAATGCCTTTTTTGTATTTATTTAATCCTATCGTTTCACTAAAAGCCAAACATCATTTTTCATCTCAACGTTACGAGCTGTGCGTAAAGCGGCTAAAGCTTCTGTTTTGTCATAAAATGATTTGTAAGCTACTTTATAAAAATCTACATTAGGCCCGGATGCGCGCTCAATAACCTGAGCATCAAATCCCTCTTCTACCAATTGTGCTTTGAAAATTTCAGCATTTTCGATGCTTTGAAAACTGCCTGCAATTAAGAAATACTTATCTTCAGGTTTTGGAGGTAAAGTTTCCGTTACAACTTTTTTAGGTTTTACAATCGCTGCGGAATCAATTTTAGTAGTATCTGCTTTGATTTCTTTCTTGACAAAAGTGGTTTTTGTAGGCTTTTTTAAATTCTTCGGATCTTCTTTACATGCAAAAAAACCAATAGCCAATACAGCAATAATAATACCTTGGATGATAGTTTTCATATACTCAAGTTTGATTATACATATCTTTTACAAGCAGGTATACAAGCTTGTTTAAATAGTAAATGTACTATTTCTCCTAGTCCTCTGCAATTTTTTTGAACGATAAAAGGAAAAATTAAAACTTGATGTCAACTGTGAATTTTGAAAACTCCTTATGATACATACTTATAGCCTACTCCTTTTATGGTTTTTATAACATCCTGTCCTATTTTTTCACGTAACTTTCGTATGTGAACATCTATGGTGCGATCACCTACAATAATGTTATCACCCCACACCGTATTATATATTTCATCTCTGGTAAATACCTTTTCGGGCTTTGAAACCAATAATACAAGCAGTTCAAATTCCTTTTTGGGAAGAATTAATTCTTCACCCTTATTAATTACTACATACCTTTCCCGATCAATAATGAGATCACCCAAGGTAATTTTATTGCCCTCATCTTCAAGGCCCTCAGAAGAACTTTCTCCCTCAGGCACGTATCTTTTTAACAAGGCTTTTACCCGAGAAATAAAAACCTTTGGTTTAATGGGTTTGGCAATATAATCATCTGCACCTGCCTCAAATCCTGCAATTTGTGAATAATCTTCCCCGCGTGCCGTTAAAAAGGTAATCATCGAATTGCTCAATTCAGGAATACGTTTTAACTCTTCACAAGTCTCAATCCCATCCATTTCGGGCATCATAACGTCTAAAACTATCAATTGCGGCAGTTCAGCCTGAGCCACTTTAAGAGCTTCTTTTCCATTATTTGCCATTAACACAGTATAGCCTTCTTTCTTTAAGTTATAACTGATAAACTCCAAAATATCCGGCTCATCATCGACTAAAAGAATTTTGTAATTTTTTGCATCCATCATTAAAAATCTTATTTAAAATTCTGCCTTTTCCAAAGTAAATGTGAAGGTTGTTCCTTTACCCAAAGTACTATTTACATTAATACGCTGTTCGTGCGCTTCAATAATATGTTTTACAATTGCCAAACCAAGTCCGGTACCACCCTGTTCGCGGCTACGACTTTTATCAACCCTAAAGAATCTTTCAAAAATTCGTGGCAAATCATTTGCCGGGATACCAATTCCTTTATCCTTTACTTCTACCAAAACTTTATCGTCCACATCGTAAAAAGAAATGCAGGTTTCGCCATTTTTTTTACTGTAATTAATGGAGTTGACAACCAAATTACTGAGCACTTGAAACAAACGTTGCTTGTCTCCCAGCACCATTGTGCTTCGATCAACATTTTTTCCTAAATATAAATGGATACTTTTTTCTTTCGCTCTGATTTCCTGAAGTTCAAACACATCTTCGATGAGATGCACTAAATTAAAGGGTTCTTGATAGAGTTCCAATTCTCCGGATTCAAGTTTACTAATGGCCTCCAAATCTTCAATAATAGATATCATACGATCAATACTTCGCTCAGTACGGGTTAAGTAAAGCATGTTGATGTTGGGGTCATCCAATCCACCATCTAATAAGGTTAAAATATACCCTTGAATATTGAAGATGGGTGTTTTTAATTCATGAGAAACATTTCCTAAAAACTCTTTTCGGTATTTCTCCATTTGTTTTAATTGAGAGATCTCCTGTGCTTTATCTTTCATCCACAAGGCCACCTCTTCATTTACTCCTGTCAATAGATCAGGCATATTTTCATATTTTTTTTCCACATCACTGCCATTGTCAAAACTGTGAAGCGATTTGTAAATGGGACGCAACTTACTCTTTGTAAAATACTTAATAAAGTAATGTGCATATGCAAATGAGAATACAAAGAAAACAGGAACGGATATGGAAAAAGAAATAAATAAATTGGGGCTAAGGTAATTCGCAACAAAAAACAATCCGGCTAAACCTAAAAAGCCCAGAGCTATGAAACCTGCTATTTTTTGAGGTTCTAATGATTTCATTCCTTAAAAAGTTTTGCTTTCATTTGGTTTCAAAGTTAATGTTATTTGTAATAATCAAGACCTAACTTTATTATGCTAGTGCATGTTAATTATATATTAAGACCTTTTTCCCTAATCTATTGAGCTTTTGGACTTGAATACTTACCTTTTTCTCTATTAAAATAACAATAATTTAACATTGTGTAGTTATCAAACGGATAATTTACTCTCTATCTTTGCTCGATCAAACAAAACTTTTCGCATGCTTTTTATCTGGATTGCAGTCATTTTAATGGGAATTCTGGCTATTGCAGATTTAGTGGTGGGATTAACCAATGATGCTGTTAACTTTTTAAATGCAGCCATTGGTTCCAATGCCGCAAAAAGACGCCTTATTTACTGGACGGCTGCTCTAGGTATTCTTATCGGAGCCCTACTATCTG
The DNA here is from genome assembly GCA_003249255.1 of Bacteroidales bacterium. Taxonomy (GTDB): domain Bacteria; phylum Bacteroidota; class Bacteroidia; order Bacteroidales; family Marinilabiliaceae; genus SZUA-582. Next base: position 239,798 of record QKJP01000036.1, on the reverse strand, counting down.
TTGGAATGATGGAGGTTGCCCGAAAAGGGATCATTAACCCTGCGAGTTTTGACTTTACCGGTTTGATCACGGTTTTTCTGGCCGTTATGATTACCGATATCTTTCTGATTGATGGTTTTAATACATTTGGGTTTCCTACATCTACCACCCTTGCAATTGTCTTTGAATTACTTGGAGGAGGTATGGCATTATCGCTTATCAGAAAAAGACAAACGGATTTAAATGTTATTCAAAGTCAGGATTTAATCAATACAGAAAAAGCTTTTGATATTTTAGCCGGCATTGTTTTATCCATTTTTATATCCTTCATTGTGGGTATGATTATTCAGTTTATAGCCCGTTTAGTCTTTTCATTTCAATATCAAAAGAAATTTAAAATACTATTTAGCTTCTTAGGAGGATTGGCGGTTACGATAATAGCTTTTATGATTGCCAAAAAAGTTCTTGCCGGTGCGTCATTTGTAGATTCTTCCTGGCTTGACCTATTAAAAGTGTACTTACCTGAAGTTTTAATTGGAGTCTTAAGCTTGTCAACTTTTGTGTTTTTGTTTATGAGTCTGTCATTTAATACAGACATCCCAAAAATCGTGGTACTTTTTGGTACTTTTGCGTTAGCCATGTCCTTTGCAGCTAACGACTTAGTAAACTTCATTGGCTTACCATTGGCAAGTATATTAAGCTTTAAGCAATTTTTAAGCAGTGGAGCGAATGATCCTATCACCTATCCATTAACATTCTTAAACGATAGCTTCATTCAATCGAAAGAAATAACTCATATAGGCTACTTAAGTTTATCGATTGGAGCAGCTGTAGTAATGATCATCACCCTGTTTTTTTCAAAAAAAGCGCGTGCTGTTACTGAAACAGAAATATACCTTGGAAAACAAAATGCAGGATATGAAAGGTTTCAGCCATCTAATCTATCCAGAGCAATTGTAAGAAATTTTCTCACCTTACATTCAACCCTCGTCTCAATATTACCAAAATCATTGGTTGGTTTTTTAAATAAACGTTACAAAAAGGCATATATCGTCAACACATCAAACGGTGAAAAAGCGTATTTTGATACGATTCGGGCCTCAGTTAATTTAGTCGTAGCCAGTATTCTTATTTCGATTGGTACCTACATGCGCATACCGCTCTCAACCACCTTTGTGGTTTTTATGGTCGCAATGGGGACTTCCTTGGCCGATCAAGCATGGGGAAGAGAAAGTGCAGTTTATAGAATCGCAGGTGTTTTGTCGGTTATTGGCGGATGGTTTTTTACAGCTTTCATTGCATTTTTAGGTGCTTTTCTAATCGTCTTTATCCTCTATTTTGGAAGTTGGATCGCGGCTATTGCATTAACTGCTCTTCTCGGCATCTATTTATTATTAAACCAAAAGTACTTTACCAAAAAACAAGAAGAAACCAAAGCTTTGATACAAGAATATCGTGAGGACAACGATACCAATAAAGATCATTTTTTGGATAAAGGAGAAGATCAAATTAGAAGCCAACTCCTGGAAGCTTCGAAGATTTATCTCATGACCATTCAAGGCTTTATTGATGAAAATCCAAAGCAATTACGCGAAGCTACTGTAAAAGCAGAGTTTTTGGATAAACTTACCCGCAGTAGTAAATCAAAATTGTTTTACTCTTTTGGACGAATCAGTGAAGAGGGTGTCGAAGCCGGTCAATATTTCATTCAAGCCTTTGACTATTTGTCAGAAATTGTAACCTGTATGGTCAAGATTTCTCAACCTTTGTTTGAGCATATCGAAAATAATCATCGCGGGATGAAACAAGATCAAAAGGAAGAATTACAGGAGTTACTGGATGAAGTAGCTGGCTTCTTTAACCACTTAATTCACCTTGAAAAAGAAAAACGCTTTGAACCTATCTCCGAATTAATTTCCAAACAAAGCTTTTTGATCGAGTTTCAGGAAGACATCAGAAGAAAACAAATCAAGCGTGTTCAAAGAGGTGAAGGGCGTACTCGGGTAAGCATCCTTTACATGGAAGTATTGGCTGAAACCAAAAACATTCTGCTCTATTCAATCAATCTTCTAAAAGCACATCGTGATTTTAAAAACGCTATGCATAAAAAGTAAACATTTTCAATTATTTTAACGTTATGTTGGCACATGAAGCCATTTAATTGGCAAAATTTTTGAAGGTCACTTAGAAACTTAAAATTAAAAGATATGTTTACATCGCCATTATTCTTCATTTTCGTTGCATTTTTGATTATTAGTTGGGCCGTAAGTTCCCGGTTAAAATCCAAATTCAAAGCATATTCTAAAATTCCTATCAATGGTAATTTGTCAGGAAAAGATGTAGCAGAAATGATGCTGCGTCAAAATGGACTTCATAACATACAAGTCGTATGCGTTCAGGGGCAACTCAGTGACCATTACAACCCCACTACCAGAACGGTAAATTTAAGTCAGGATGTATATCATGGAAGAAGTGTGGCTTCGGCAGCTGTTGCAGCACACGAATGTGGCCATGCAGTTCAACATGCCAATAGCTATTCATTTTTAGAATTTAGATCAGCTTTAGTGCCTTTACAAAGTATCAGTGCCAATATTTTAAATTTCATTTTTATAGCCATGATGCTTGGTGCTTTTTCTTTACCAAACATTTTTTCTTACGATTTAGCATTACAGATTATTATTGCTTGTTACAGCATTTTTACGCTATTTGCTTTTGTAACCCTACCTGTAGAAATAGATGCCAGCAGAAGAGCTTTAGTTTGGTTAAATACTGCAGGTATTACCCACCAGAGCACACATGGGAAGGCTAAAGATGCACTTAAATGGGCTGCTTATACCTATGTTGTAGCTGCACTATCTGCATTAGTTACGTTAATTTACTACATCATGATTTACACGAATAGGGACTAACAATACTGAATAGCTGCAATTACATTTAAGATGTGTAAAAAAGCATCTAAACAAGACTATTTTTACCATTGTTTGAAAGCCGGAGAAAAGTTCTCCGGCTTTTATTTATATTATTTATAGAGGTAAATAGTTAAATACTTATCAATAGCAAGCCAACTTTAGCATCAAAGATGCGGTGTCATTAAGCATAGCCTGAATGGCTTTGAATATCAGGACATGACAAGACTACGCATCTTTGGCGTTTAATAAAATACCTGATTAATATCCTAGCCCTTACAGACTAGGCTTTGGGATATCGCCCACTTAGGGTCTTTTTGAGATTGATGCAGAAAGGTATGTACTTATTCTACTGACCTCAAATTATTTATTCTAATAGAAATGTTGAGCTAGCCTCTATACATTGAATAAATCCAAAACTCATCCTTTTCAAGAAATCCCTGATCACTCAATTAACTCATTAGCTAAACATTAAACACAAAACCATTAATCACCTCATCAAATTAGATTACCAATCACATATCGTAAATACTTTTAGCTTTAGGTCTGCTTTTACGAAGTTGATCATGCTTATAATCTCGGTAATTGGTATAAAAGATCTCGACAAACTTTTCGCCAGGCCCTGGGGCTGGTGATAACCGTAAATTTCCTTCCGGATCAATCAAATAATAAGTTGGTAAAGCTTTTAAATTATAATCGAAATACACCTTAGGCTGGGCTGCAAAATGTAAAAAATCCCATTTTAGCTTATTTTCTTTCACATACTCCTTAATTTCAGTAGGATCCTCATCCATAATAACGGTTAAGAACACAACGTCTCGTTTAACATTATCATAAATGGCCTTAAGGCGCTGTAAATCTTCTTTGCAGGCGTGATTCTGGCTGTGAAGAAAATGGAGATAAACAAACTTCCCACGGTATTTTATCAATGAACGTTCTTTACCATCCAGTCTATACAAATCAAATAACGGTGCTTCTGTCCCATTTCTTAACCAAGTCATTTTTCGATGCACATCTTCTGCAATATTTTTTAGCTTCTCTGATGATGCCGTATGTGCTGCATCTGCAATCAACTTTATAAGCTTTTCTTTATTGTAAGTGCCGGAATAAAAAGCATCGTATAAAGCTTTTAAAAGCACTAATTCTCTAAACTCTACATTTTCAAAAAGAGTATCTGAGCTCATCACTAATGATAAGCTATCAAAAGAACTTGTAGTAGTATAAACATCCCGAAGTTGTTGCCCATAATTCGATTTAAAATACTGAGAGAAAAAGCTGTTAAAAACCTGATTAAAGGTCTCGGAAAAAGCCGGCATATCCATTTCTGGTTTTTGATTTGAAAAACACTCTTGAATAAGCCTTCGTTGTTGTCTTTTATGCGTTAAAAAGTGGAGTTTTGCATAATGAAAATGTTTAACGTTGGCAAAATAGGAATTTGCGTTAGAAGGATATAAAGAATCTAATTCGTGGATTAAGGCATCAACAGCCTTTTGATCATTTTGTCGAAAAATAGATACAGCCTTTTGATTATATAAATCCGTAAAAGCAGATTCGAACTCCGCAATTTGCTTATTTAAAATCAATCCTTCTGCATTTGCGATACCTAAAACAACATCCTCAGGTTTAAAAAAGGGATTAAAACGATCGGCATCAGACCTGGGTTCAAATGGGGGTAATATTAATTCATAACTTTTTCCCGGCTCAAAGTAAGCATGTGTTCTAAAGCGACCTAAATCTAAAATCGCATAGGTGACCTTCTCTAATTTAAATACATGCTTAAAATGGCCTTCCTTATCAACACGAACAGTCGTTAAATCTTGATATTCAGAAGTAATCGGATTTTTGATGGTTTGAAAAGTAAGATCCATACCTGAATAATCTGTTGCAGTTCCGTGAAGCACAACATCTAAATTTTTAATAGACTGTGCATTACAAATAAAACAACTCAACAACAGGCAGGTAAACAACATCCACTTTTTCAAACCCATATCCTCTAATTAAAATAAGTAAAGAGCTTATCAGAAATAAACTTAAACAAGAACACAATTATTATTCCAAAGCAAAACCTTGCAGCCTAAAGATAATTCTTCACGTTAATATTAATTGCTTTGGGTAGAAACATACTGGCGTCCCCATTGTGTTTTAAAATATCCCGAACAATACTACTATTTACTGGAGTATGTTCCGGAGTGGTTAATAAGAATACAGAATCAATCCCCGTCATAGCCTTATTCACCTGCGCAATAGCACGTTCGTACTCAAAATCGGCAGCGGTACGGATTCCTCTCAAGATATGAGTCGCATTTATTTCTTGTGCAAATTCAACAGTTAACCCTTGATATTTGGCTACCTCAATTCGATCATCACCACAAAACACATCTTTTATCCAATGCATACGATCCTCAATTGGGAAAAAGTCATTTTTATTTGAGTTATAACCCAAAGCGATCACTATTTTACCAAACAAACTTAAACCTCTTTTTACAACATCTTCATGCCCAATTGTAAATGGATCAAAAGAACCGGGAAATATTGCTTTTTTCATATTCAACTATTTTTAAGTGCTATTAACCGAAGTCAATAATTTTACCAAAATTTAATTTTACCTGCGGCAAAAGCCGCCATCCTCAACAAGATAAAGCCATGTCTAAATCGGGAAATATTGGTATCTCCATACTTTCTTTCGCGATACCTTATTGGTAAATCAATGATTTTTAAATTGAGCTTATAGGCTCCAAACAGCAAATCAAAATCACCAAAAGGATCGAACTCACCAAAAAACTTACGGTTTGCCGCTAATTTTAAATAATCCTGGCGAAACATAACCTTAGTACCACATAAAGTATCTTTAATAGGTCGTTCTAAAATCCAACTAAACAACTTACTAAAGAAATGATTACCAAAAGTATTTAGGGTACGCATCGCATTCTTTTCCATGGGGTAAACCAAACGAACCCCATTGATAAACTCGCCTTTGCCACAGGTAATGGCATTGTAGAATTTGGGCAGGTCTTCGGGAGCTACGGTTAAATCAGCATCTAAGATCATCAAAATATCTCCTTCTGCGGCAGCATAACCTTTTCGTACGGCATCACCTTTGCCTTTGCCATCTTGCTGCATAATCTTGATCCGGTGTGTTGTTTTATATTTTTGAGCTAATTGCTGAATCTTCTCCCAGGTATCATCCGTTGAGTTTCCTTCCACAAAAATAAGCTCCGTAAACTTGCCCATCTGCGGAGTTCTTAGGATGGCATCTTCCAAATTACCACTCTCATTTCGGGCTGGCACAACTACAGAAACAGAATAGGCTGTATTCTTCTCTTCTTCACGCTTGGTTTTAGGAAATGGCCGCGCAAAAACAAATTGATTTAAACTTAAGCCGTTAATTAACGGAAAACGAGAAACAAAGCGATTTAGAAAAGTTGAAAATAATGGTATGCGAAATGGGAACAGCATGTTTCGATTATTCTTATAAGCTTCAAACCCAGCCAGGTATAGCAAATTGGAAATATCACCTGAGGACAACCAATTTTGTTCCGGCATTTTTTTCTTGATCCGTAAGCATTCGGCTAAACGAATAACCGGCTCCCAAACCGCACTATAATAGGTCACAATTACCCTTGTTTTCTCATGGCAGACTTTGTGCAACTCATTAAAAACATGTTCCACATCATCAACAACCCCGATGAGATTAGACAGAATAATGATATCATACTTTTTAGTAAGACTGATACTTTCAGCCTCCATCAATTGGAAATCCAAATGAGAAAATTGTTTTTTCGCCTGATTTAAAATAGATTCACAAAAATCAATCCCCGTTTTTTCTTTACCATTTATCGCATTAAGCAGTTCACCTGAACCACAACCAACTTCTAATACAAAGCTATCTTCCTGTATAAAATAATTACAATACCGGGTTATTGAATCCCAATAATAGGCAGTTCGCTTCCTATGCTTTACCCATCCCTCTGCCCGGGATTCAAAATAAGCTTTACGCTCTATATTTGATTTCATATTAAACTATCTGTTGCGTTTGATTTAATTTGTTACGGGTTCTTTATTAGCAGATTGCTTTAATGGATATATAATTTCAAAAAGATGTGCTGGCTCAGTACCACCTATCTTTTTAGTAAGCCTTAAACTTTTTGGATATTTTTGCAAGATATAAGACATGTACCTGTGAATAGTATTAATAACCTCACCATTATTTACACGAGGATTCTTCCTTAAACTGCCAACTAATACATGAGTTACATTGCGTTCTCTTAAACCGTTTAACAAACTATCGGCATCGGTAGTTTGAAAACGATAAATCCCATAAAACTCTTTACCATTCGCATATATACGAGACATATTGGGCTTTCGGCATGCCACATAAGTATCTTCCGGAAGATGGTTTCCAATGTATTCTGCCATTTTTAGATAATTGGCCCAATCATTTGAATAACCATCAAAACGGTTACCATTAATATTACTCCGAAGCGTCATTAAATCAACTGTTTTTAAAGATTGACTAGCCGTACTAAAAAAACTAAAAGCAAACAATCCCAGTAAAACATAAATCCCCTTTTTGTTACCAATTTTCTCAATGATTTGCTTTAACCCATAAATGATCAAAAGCAACATAAAAGGAAAATAGGGTACAATAAGGCGGTATTGATCCCATAACTTTTGTAAGGTAATAAAAGTAATCCCCAACATGATAACGGTATAGATTCCTGCAAACAGTAAATACTTATTCTTCTTGAAGGCAGAAATAAATCCAAAAATAAAAATCGCATATAATAAGATGGTAACAATCCCATCAGTTTTTAAAGACAACGCATCTCGAAAACCTGTAAGAATCATCAAATGCTTGGAAAGATATAGGTTGGAGTTATCAACAAAACGTCCAAAATATCCTGTAAATGATTCTTTCCCTTTGGAGAAATCGTAAGGATCAACATATATTAATGTATTGGCTTGCTTATTTTCAAAAAAACCATTGTCCCAAATTGCATCCTTTAAAAAGAGAAACAATGCAGTTATGACTAAAAAAGATACAACTACCATAACCAGTTCCTTGTATTGTTTCTGAACTAAGAAATAGATAACAACAGCAATTAAAGCTCCTAGACCTACAGTACGAGTAAAAAAACCAAGAACTATAAATAAGCTAATTATTATTAACTGTTTATAATCAACCTCAGTAGTTTGTCGATCACTGTAATTAAACAGCAATAAGAAAACTGGTATTTGTAATAACATAAACAGCGCTTCAGAATAGGTTTGAGACGAAAAATAGGCCACAAAACTATTGACGCTAAAAAGCAACAAGGTCAAGAAAAGAGTCGTGTTGGATATTCTATTTTTAAAACTGCGGTAAAACAAAACTAAAAATCCTACTAAAAACACCAATGATGTAACTTTAAGTAAGCCAAGCTTTAATCCTCCAATTCCGGCAATTAATGAAAGAACCATAGGATACACAGGCCCCTGATAGGTAGGATAAGTTCCTTTATTCCATAAGTTTAATGCTCGAATGATATAGGTGCTATCATCCCCGCCTTCGCTCACTCTCACGTTAAACAATAATAGAGATGTTAGGGTAAATAATCCTATTGAAATCCAAAAAAACATTTTCTGATGTTTTGTGAAAAACGAATCTACAGCTACAAATACACTTTTCGGGCTGTCTTGCACAGGCTTTTTAGTCATAACTTATCTTTTATTCTATCGCTTTTTTATTAAAGGTGTTCACAAATAAAACATTTGCCATATCACCGTAATCCACAAAACTATTTTCACCTTGCTCGATTTGCTTCGGATTAAATCCTATTATCGTTAAATCAGCATCAATGCTATTTTGAATGATCACCGATCGGTCTGTTTGCTCTTGAGAATAAGGAATAAATGTAATGTTGCTTTGCGAAATTGGTAAACGGCCTTCTTTAATTAATTGAATTAAACGTTCCCGTCGATTCTCGATTTGATTCTCCGGAAATAATGCAAAGATTTTAATAACACCATTTTTCCACTCCGGATGACCGGAAATAATGTAAGCCAATAAAATCATCAAATTGGCATTTCTAAAATCTTTTTCTCCAATCCAAACATGGATTTCGCGCTTGTAGCCAAAACCTTTGTAGGATGAATTTAAAATACAAACATCAAAAGAAGTCGCTTCAAATAAAGAAAAATTATCCAAGGCATGTTTTAAAGCTTCGGGATTAGTGCGCTCAAATTCGAAAAGAATTAAATTGTTCCCTTTCCCACTAAATCCACTTAACTGAATCACTTGAGCGATGGCCGACGTATATGACGGACTAATAATGGTATCAAGATAAATTCGACTATTACTACCCTTTGCCTGATTGATTAAACGGTCTAGTATTACTTGAGATTCATTGTGAGACTTCTTGTTGAGAAACCCTTTTAAAAAATGAATGTAAGTACCAAAACCATGTTTATAGGAAATCCATCTTAACAAATCAAAAGCAGATTGTCGCTTAAAGGAATCTTCAGAAACACAGATTGAAAATGGCCGCCAATTAGCATTACCATCCTCCTTATTGGCACGCTGTACAAAAATCTGGATCTCACGGCTCAACTGAAAGACAACACCCTTAAACAGTTTTTCTAGTCCTTGTTTCTCCGGTCGAGCTATGGTAATCAAATGATAGGTAATTGCCATAATAACAACAGATAACATGGCATAACCCCAATTCATTTGAAACATCAACCAAAAACTTAAGATCGCACCTAATAAAGAAAAATACCAACGGTTATATTTAAAAGTCGGACGATAAGAAGGATCAGCTGCAAAATGCTCTAAAAATGAAATTAAACAAATGGCACCATAAGTCACCATAAAAAACATCGAAATAATTTGGGCAACGGATTCAATATCACCAATTGCAATAAAGAAAAAGGCAATACAGATGGTTAATATACTTCCATTAACGGGATCATTATCTTTACTTCTTCCCTTTGCAATCCAGGTATTAAAGTTATTAAAGGGCAAAATGGAATCATAACCAATGGCTTGCAGTGTTCTGGGCGCAACAAGCAACGATCCTATTGCTGACGATAAAGTTGCTGCAGCTAATCCAATTGGAATGATTGGTCCCCAAATTGCTATTTTTGACATGATTAACATATCACTGGCCATTTCATCCAGCGTGGCAGAGGTAGCCAATTTTACAGCTACTAAAACATAAATTACCATTCCTGCCAAAGTTGCTAATAAAGTACCCCTTGGAATACTTATTTTAGGTTCTTTTAAATCACCAGAAAGTCCAAGACCGGCAGCAATTCCGGTAAAAGCCGGGAAAATAATTGTAAAAACATAAAAGAAACTCTGTCCTCCTTCTATTGTAGAATTAAATTCTAAAGTAACAGTTTCATTGGTTGGGTTACCCAAAAGAAAAAAGATTATTGAAACGAACAATAACGCAACTACTCCATACAATGCTTTCATTCCGATATTAGCGCCTTTCAAAATTGCAATAATAGACAATATTGCCATTAAGCTAATCACTACAATCTTTTTGAATACAGCCGGATCAATATCCCATGGAATGAGTGGTATTAATGGATCAAAGGCTTCTCCAAAGGCAATGACGTAAAAGGCTACACTTATGGCTTGCGACAAGTATAGAGCCAGACCGATGGCACCCCCAATATTCAAACCAAAAGAACGAGATATGATAAAATATGCACCTCCGCCTTGCACCCTCTGATTAGTAGCAATCTCTGCCACTGCTAATGCCGTAGGAATGGTTACAACATGACCAATTAGGATGATAGCCAATAGCCCGCCTAATCCAACGTGAGCAACTGCATAACCAAATCGAAGAAAAAGTATAGCTCCTAAAATTGTAGATATGGCAGTCATAAAAACAGCCAATGAACCAAACCCGGTATTTGGTGAAGTTGCTTGATTTTTTTGCATAAACATAAATTAAGATCAAGAATTCCCGAAAACAAACCTACTATTTTTCTCTTTGCTCCACAAACCCAGTCCTATTATTCATTTACAATTACCCAAAAAAAATGGTGGAACCATAAGATCCCACCATTTAAGTACATTTTTTTAAACTCTCTAAGTTGAAACAGAAAAAACTATTCAGCTACTTCTACCACTTCTTCAGATTCTGGAGCATCCACAGCAAGAGAATCTTCTTCCATAGCTGTAGAATCAGGAGCAACCTCTTCCACCATTGCAGGAGCCTCTTCCATAACAGTTTCTTTCATTTCTGCTTCTGCTTTTTTGTCGCTTGGCTGAGTTTGACATGAACATGCAAATCCTGCGACTGCCAAAACAAATAATAACTTTTTCATAGGTGATAATTTGTAAATTAATAACTAGTTATAAAACTGCAACCCAAGATACTAAACTATTTAACTTTTACACTACCAAGCGTAAATAATTTCATCTCAAGTCTACTTTTTCTCAAAAACATAAAAAAAGCTGCTTAAAATAGAACAGCATTCTATTCAAAAAATATTATTCATTATTTAACCCAGCCTAAAACGGTCTGACGACCTCTCACTTTCTGGTCAAGTTTAACATCTATTTTAGTCCCAAGAGGTAAATATAGGTCTACCCTGCTACCAAATTTGATGAAGCCCATTTGATCTCCTTGGCTGATTTTTTCACTCTCTTTGGCATAACAAACAATTCTCCTTGCCATAGCACCCGCAACCTGTCTAACCAAAATCTCTTTCCCACCATCTGTTTCAACAACTACAGTAGTACGTTCATTTTCAGTACTTGATTTTGGTAAATAAGCTGCCATAAAATCACCATTGTGATGTCTGAAATATTTAGTCAATCCCTTAACCGGAAACCAATTAATATGCACATTAAAAACATTCATAAAAATGGAAACTTGTAAACATTTAGTCTTTAAGTATTCAGGCTCATCAACCTCTTCGATAACCACAACCTTACCATCAGCAGGAGCAATTATAGCACCATCTGCAATATAGGCTTCTCGATTAGGATTGCGAAAAAAATTCAAAATAAGCGCATAGACTCCAAACGAAATAATTGCTGAATATTTAGCAGCTTCAATCCCTGCCAAAAAATATATTCCTGCATTTACTGCGGCTAAAACTAAAAACGTTACAGCTAGAGTTGAGTAACCTTCTTTGTGAATTGTCATAGGGTATAAATTCTATATTAGCTAAATAAAATAAACAATGTAAAAATTAAAGGTGCAGCAAATAATACCGCATCAAAACGGTCTAACACTCCACCATGTCCAGGTAAAATATTCCCTGAATCTTTAATATCAACATTTCTTTTCAACATCGATTCAATCAAATCACCCGTTGTTCCAAATAATCCAACGATTAATCCGGCAACCATCCATAATGCCAAAGATCCTAATCCTGTATACTGATGAATAAAAAATGCGGCGACAAAAGTAAACAAAATTCCACCAATAAAACCTTCCCAAGTCTTTTTTGGTGAAATTCTTTCATATAATTTATGCTTTCCCATGGAGACTCCAACTAAATAGGCTCCTGTATCGTTACTCCATACAAGCACAAAAAAACCAATGATAGTGAGCGGTTCATAGGTTCCAAACACAAAACCCAAATGGTATAAAAGTGCCAAAGGAACAGCCGTATAAATAGGCCCTAAAAGGGTTAATGCAATACGTCGAAAAGGATGTTCACCACCTTCAAATAACTCCACCACAAATGGAATCCAAATAAGCGGCAGGATTAACAAGAAATACTGCTGTCGAACAAAACCATTTGCAACTAAAAAGGCAATAAGCTGAATGGATACGCCAATCACAATTGCCATTACCTGATTGATTTTCCCGTATTTTTTAGCCAACAACTGAGTAAACTCATTAATTGCAATAACAGATATTAATACTGTTACAGCAAAAAAAGCATAAGCATGAACCAAAATAGATCCAATCACAACAAGAACAAATAATATTCCCGTTAAAGTTCGTTGCAGGAAGTTTGTCATCATTTAATTTTAAGCAAAACAAAGTTAATCTTTCCAATGAATTTTAAAAACCAGCTATTGAAATCTAATTAATAAGCTGACAAAAAAAAATGGACTTATAACATTAAAGCTGCTACAAGTCCATTTAAATGATATGATCTTACATTTATTCTTTTATTTCTGCTTGAGTATCTACTTCTTTATCCTCTTTTAATTCTTCAAATGCATCTTCGTCCTCTTCTTCAATCACATGAGCAGATAATTTACGTTTTCCAAAAAGCACTTCCAAATCTTCACTGAAAATCACTTCGCGCTCTAATAAGAACTCGGCTAATTTAGAATGCTTTTCCTGATTATCAATTAAAATCTGCTTGGCTCTCTCATATTGCTCATCCACCATTTTCTTTACTTCCTCATCAATGGTCTCTGCTGTTTTCTCACTGTATGGTTTGGAAAATGAATAATCAGATTGCCCACTTGAATCAAAGAAACTAATATTGCCGACTTTCTCACTCATGCCGTAATAAGAAACCATCGCATAAGCTTGTTTAGTCACTTTTTCTAAATCATTAAGTGCTCCGGTACTAATTCTTCCAAAGGTAATATCCTCAGCTGCTCGACCTCCTAATGCAGAACACATTTCATCCAAAATCTGCTCAGTTGTGGTCAATTGGCGCTCTTCAGGTAAGTACCACGCAGCACCTAGAGCTTTGCCTCGCGGAACAATAGTAACTTTCACCAAGGGGTGGGCATGCTCTAATAACCAACTGATGGTGGCATGACCTGCTTCATGATAAGCAACAGCCTTACGTTCATCCTGAGAAATAATTTTATTCTTTTTCTCAAGTCCACCTACTATACGGTCTACTGCATTTAAGAAATCTTCTTTCTCTACAATTTTCTTATCGTTGCGGGCAGCAATTAAGGCAGCTTCGTTACACATGTTTGCAATATCTGCACCCGAAAATCCCGGTGTTTGTTTAGCTAAAAACTTGCTTTCAACATCACCACTTAACTTTAAGGGACGTAAGTGTACTTCAAAAATTGCTTTGCGCTCTTTCAAGTCAGGTAGTTCTACCTGAATCTGACGGTCAAAACGGCCGGCACGCATTAAAGCTCTATCTAAAATATCAGCACGGTTTGTTGCAGCTAATATGATTACTCCACTATTGGTTCCAAAACCATCCATTTCAGTTAACAACTGATTTAAAGTATTTTCACGCTCATCATTTGATCCCATGTTAGGATTCTTTCCACGAGCACGACCAATGGCATCAATTTCATCAATAAAGACAATACATGGAGATTTCTCTTTTGCTTTCTTAAATAAATCTCTTACACGACTAGCTCCAACACCCACAAACATTTCAACAAAATCAGAACCCGACATTGAAAAGAATGGCACATTGGCTTCCCCTGCAACAGCTTTCGCCAATAAAGTCTTACCTGTTCCCGGAGGGCCTACCAATAAAGCTCCTTTAGGAATTTTACCACCTAACTCTGTGTATTTTTCCGGTTTTCTAAGGAATTCTACAATCTCTTCCAATTCAGTTTTTGCTTCGGCCAAACCAGCCACATCCTTGAAATTAACATTTATAGCATCCTCTTTATCAAACATTTTAGCTCTGGACTTTCCTACATTGAAGATATTTCCGGCACCACCTCCGGCAGAGGCACCACCTCCCATACGACGGAATATGAAAACCCAAATAATAAGCAACAACAATAATGGCCACATAAATTGAAAGAATTCACCCATGAAATTTGTGCGTGATTCAAAATCAATTGGAATTGGTTGTCCTAGCTTTTCTTCAGTTGCTTTCCGAGCTTCCTCTAATTTATCAATAGATGGAATTGAAAACTGAAAATGAGGCCCTAAAGCAGAAGGACCAGTGGCGCCAAATGTATTGTTAAACAAGTCTTTGTACTTGTCTAATTTTTCTTCAACAATGGTAACTTCAGCCACACCTTCATTCCTGATTACAAGAATTTCTTTAATATCGCCACTCGCTAAAATTTTTTGCTCAAATTCACTGTATGTAATTCTATGCGGTCCTTGACCAAAATCAAGGTTACTTAAAACAATCAAGGCCAGAGCAATTAATCCGTAAGCCCAATACAAATTAAACTTTGGATACTTCGGCTTTTCTTTTTCTCCCCCTTGATTCATTGGTTTTTCTTTTGCCATATTGTTAGTACGTAATTTTTAAAATAAATCTTCTAAATCAGTTCTTTTGGCATCTGCCCAAAGAGACTCCAAATTATAAAATGAGCGCTCATTTTTTTGAAACACATGAACCACAACATCAAAATAATCTAATAAAATCCACAATGCATTTTTATACCCTTCTGAGTGAACAGGCTTATCACCAAGATTCTTTCTTACAAAATCTGCAACCGAATCTGCAATAGCCTCTACTTGCGTATTACTAGTCCCTTCACAAATCACAAAATACTGACAAATTGTATTATCGATATCTTTCAAATCTAGAATGGCAATCTTTGTGCCTTTCTTTTCTTGTATTCCTTCAATTATATGATCCACCAACACCTTGGCAGAATTATTCACTTCTTTCATGTATTGTTATTCAACCTTCATTACAAACCTAAAGCTCTTTTAAAGAAAACTTTAGCCTGACAACTCCTCACCTAAAATTCATAATAGCTCAAAGATAGTACTTTTAGATAGATAGTAAACAGCTATTTTTGTCATTCGCAAAGAATAAAGAAAATTATACTGACATATTTACATAAATACTGAAATGATGACTTACTCGAATCCCCAATACCAAATACAAAGTTATGCTACCTTACCTTCCACAAATAAAAAATTGAAGGAATTGTTGATTCAGTCAGAAATAGATGAATTCACAGTAATTATTACCGATGATCAAACTTCAGGCCGTGGTCAACAGAACAACACATGGGAAAGCAAAAAAGGTCAAAATTTAACTTTTAGCATTTTACTAAAACCAACCTTCCTTGAACCTGATAAACAATTTTATATTTCAAAAGTCGTAACGTTAGCCATCATTGATTTCCTACAGGAACACACTCCACACTCATGCATAAAGTGGCCTAACGACATTTATGTCAATGATAAAAAAATTGCAGGTGTTTTAATTGAAAATACCTTAATGGGCAATGGAATAGCTACATCTATAATAGGAATTGGATTAAATATTAACCAGAAAGATTTTATCTCTGATGCCCCAAATCCAGTTTCACTTTATCAACTCACTAAAAAAGAACACAACATTAATGATATGCTTTACAAGTTCTTAGAATTATTTCAAAAGAGATACCAGCTTTTAGTAGATGATAAAAAGAACATCATTAATAACGACTATTTCTACATGCTATATAGAAAAGATGGTTACCACCTTTTTAAAGATGTCAGTGGAGAATTTGATGCGTGTATAGAATCTATAGATGAAAGTGGCCTTCTTAGGCTAAAAGATACATCCGGAATTAAAAGAGAATATGCTTTTAAAGAAGTAGAATTCGTTATAAAATAAAGCTAAGTATTGAGATTCGAGCGTGATACATACTTGTTTTCAGTACTCAAATCTCGATACTCAACAGACTAATACTTGTGGTTGGCAATGGCATCAGACAACATATCCAAAAACTTCTTAACCGGCTTACTAGCAACCATTTTAATCATAGGATTCATATCCGCTTTGATCGTTAGTTTAATGCGCGTATCAGTTTCAGCAACCTCTTTAAGCTGAACCCATAGAAAGAAATTGAATGGAGTTTTTCCATCAGCCGTATATTTAACTGTCTTGGACTCTTCCTTTTCGACAATTCTCAACCCTATTTCACCAATTGGATCAACGGTAAAACGACAGGTTTCACCATTAGACTGCCAATCTTTAACTTTATCCTTTGGGATTAATTCTCCAAAGTGATCGAAATCAGATAAGAAACTAAAAATTTTTTCTGCGGAAGATGAAGACTTCTTGATCGGACTTTCAAACTGTGTCATTGTATCAAATGCAATAAAAAAGGCAAGTTAAATTAAGTCTAACTTGCCTATAGAATTGTTTTCTTTTTAATTATTTATTCCAAGTTGCAGGATCTTTACGCCATTCTCCTAACGTTTTTGACTGTTCTTCAGTTACGTAACCTGATGTCAATGCATAATCAATAAGCTTTTGATAAGAGCTTAAAGTTGTTATCTCAACATTGGCATTCGCAAAGCTCTCAGTTGCAACATTAAAACCATAAGTAAAAATGGCTAACATACCAAGCACCTCAGCGCCACTATTGCGAAGAGCTTCAACGGCTTTTAAGCTACTTCCCCCTGTTGAAATAAGATCCTCAATAACTACCACTTTCTGACCCGGCTTAAGATCACCTTCAACAAGATTTTCTAAACCATGTCCTTTAGGAGAAGAACGAACGTACACAAACGGCTTATTCAATTCATCAGCCACTAATGCACCTTGAGCAATTGCACCGGTTGCAACTCCTGCAACCACTTCCACGTCTGGATACATTTCTAAAATCAAACGTGAAAACTGAATTTTGATAAAATCCCTTACCTCAGGATAAGATAAGGTTTTACGATTGTCGCAATAAATTGGTGAAATCCACCCCGAAGCCCACGTAAATGGGTTTGCAGGTTGTAATTTTATTGCTTTTATTTGCAACAATTGTTTGGCTACGATTTCTGCTAATTTTTCCATGGCGCAAATGTATAAAGTTTTTTTCAAGGATAGAACACTTTTTTTAACCGATAATATCGATCAAGATATTTCTATCGATTTTAATGCTGTGCACAAATATACTTCCCCAAATGAACTTCAGCAATTCATCAATCATTTTAATGAAAATGAAGAGCTTGAGATAGGCTACATTTACGCCGGCAAAATTGATTTTTTATATAAAAAATTCTGTGATTGCTTTAAGGTCTTAATTGCCGCCGGAGGATATGTGCTCAATTCAAAAAATGAATTTCTAGGTATGCAAAGGCTTGGTGTTTATGACCTCCCCAAAGGCAAAGCTGAAAAAGGTGAAAGCATAGAACAAACTGCACTTCGAGAAGTAGAGGAAGAGTGTGGAATCTCTGATTTATCAATTACTTCAAAATTAACTGATACCTATCACACTTACGAATTAAAAGGAAAGCTCATTCTAAAAAAAACAGAATGGTTTCAAATGTATTACGGAGGAACATCAAAACCTATACCTCAAACTGAAGAAAACATTACCGAAGTAAAATGGTATAATCAAAGTTTTAAAGAAGAATTCTCACGTCACACTTATGCTTCCATAAGAGAATTACTCCAACAAACATAAATCAATACATGTTTTTTTGGAACAAAGCCAACAAAAAGTCGTAAGTTAAAAGCAATGAATCAACTTTTTCATCTATTTTTATAGGGATTTAAACAAGACTTTATGGCTGCCCCTGAAGAAACGTATTTAGAACACCAATTAAAACTTCGAAATATAGCTTTGGAAAACGAGGTTCATCGTTTACGCGACACAACTAAAGGTCAATACGTTAGAATCTCAAATTTAAAAAGGTCAATTACCGTCCTTGTTATCATACTTTTCATTATACTGGGCGTGCTTCTTCTTAAAACTAATAATCAGAAGGATACAAAGCTTCCTGCTCATACCAACACAGAGCTTACCTTTGAAAAAAAGAAAGATAGTTTATACCATGTTATCAAGATTGCTTACGAAGACAGTCTAAACCAAATTTTATATAAAACTCACCCTGCAGCCATTCCGAAAGAAAACTATAAAGGTATTATATTCAGTGTACAAATTGGAGCTTACACCGGAATAGATCTTGAAAAATTTGAAGGAAATCTACTCGGAATCAACCAAGATTCTTACAAAGGAATCAATCAATTTACCCTTGGTGAATTTACCTCATACAAAGAAGCTGATAGCTTTTTAGAAGTGATCAAACAAATGGGTTTTAAGGATGCTTTTGTGATGGCATTTAAAAATGGACGTAGAATTAACATCCAAGAAGCAAAAATAATTGATCAATCTAAAAGAGAAAACTCAAAAAAATAATTATGTTCTCTTTTCCACGAAGTTGATAGAATCAACAATTACTGAAATGAATTTCAAGCGTATTTAGCATCCGCTATTCTTACCGCTTATAAATCCATCTCCAAATCATTTTCTATTCCACCGTTAAAATCATCCAGCTTCATTCAGAAAATTACGCTATTGATACAGCAATTAAAATTTCATAAGCGCTCTGTAAGTTTTTTAACTAAGCGGTAATTAAAGAAAAATTCTCTAGCTACAACCCTAAGAATTGTATATACCGGGATAGCCAAAAACATTCCGACGATTCCAGACATATACCCAGCCATTAAAATAACTAAGAATATCTCTAGTGGATGTGCCCTCACGCTACTTGAAAAAATAAATGGCTGAAATACTAAATTATCTAATAACTGCACGACTAAAAAAATAATAATAGTCCCACCCCATAAACTCAATAAGGTATAGGAATTCGGTATTTGAATTTGAACGACGGATACAACAACAAAACCAAAACACCCCCCCATCAAAGGACCGAGGTAAGGAATTACATTAATAAAGCCTGCAAACAAGCCTATAACCAATGCGTGCTCAAAAGGCAAGCGAATTAGCAAAAAACCACTAGTTACAAGGATGGTAATTAAACTTACCTGTAAAAGCACACCGGTAAAATACCTCCGCAATAAAGTTTTTATGGAAACCAACATGTGCTTTAAACCATTTTCGTACGAAGAAGGAATAAATAGTAAGAGTCCTTCCATAACCAACCATTCCTCCTTGAGAAAAAAAAATGTTATAAAAGATACCGAAAAGAAAAACACAAATGTTCCTCCTAAAAAATCAAGCAAATCAGTTATAACCATTCCAACTTTTGAAAAATCCATTAATTCAACCAAAGCCGTTTTCAATTGAATTTTCATGAGAATTAATCCCTCGTTTAAAACATCTGAATCATAAACAGGGGAAAAAAAACTTCCAACGCTCTTATTGAATTTCTCAAAAATCATATCAGCATCTACTTTTGATAAAAACTGAACTTCGTTAATGAGTAAAGGCATCGTAATCCAAAAGAACGACACAACAATTATCCATAACGTTAACACGGTTAAAAACGCTGCTATGGTACCAGTCGCATACCAGTTTTTGAGATGAAAACGCTTAATAAAATCAGATATTGGACGAGCAACTAATGACAAAACCACCGAAACAATAAGGAAAAATACAATGGATTTAAAGTACCACAATAACGCAAAAATGGCCACTCCTAATACAATCCACAATATATATTTGAGTATATCTCCCATTACTTTATCATTTACTTTGTAAGTTATTGCATTTTATTCAAAAATGCTCAAATAAATAAAACATCAATTTAAAACTCTTTAAGTCACCCACTTACATAAGGAATATTTTTTTATCATAAGTATTTGCAAATTAATCAATAAAAAAAGTAGTTTGGTCATTTCCACCCTAATAGGGGTATTGTACTCTGAATTTGATTTCTATTTTTACATCCGTTAACACTTTTAACACCACCAATACCTAACACTATGAGAGGAACTTTAATCGGCGATATCGTTGGTTCAACACTGCGCAACATACCGCAAGAATCAACAAATTTTCAACTACTTCAACCAACTTCCACCTTTAGCGACACAAGCATAATGACAATGGCTACTGCTGATGCTATTATGAATGATCGTTCGTATGACTCATGTATAAAAGAGTGGGTTCTTAGATTTCCCATAGGTGGATATTCTGAAGCACTAAAAAACTGGGCTTATTCGAATAAAGAATACTATGGCTTTGATAATACGAGAGATGGAGCAGTTCAGCGCATTAGTCCAATTGGTTTTGCGGCCAATTCTATTGAAGAAGCTCTTTGGGAATCACAAAAAGCAGCTAGTATTACACACGACTCAATCAATGAAATAAAGGCTGCTCAGGCTGTAGCTGGAGTTATTTTCTTAGCCAAAGAAGGTAAATCTAAACACCAAATAAAAGACTTCCTTTTTAGAATGTATGATTACGAGTTTACCGGTAGTTTAGATCAGGAACTGGCATACAATCTACAAGAGCATTTTGATTCTTCAGCTCCCATCGCATTTCTTGCATTTATGGATGCTAATTCCTATGAAGATACCATCAGAAAAGCGATTTGGCTTGGGGGTAATACAGGTGTAGTAGCGAGCATTGCAGGCGCAATTGCACAAGCGTTTTATAAACACATTCCTAAATCACTCATTAGAAAAACAAAAAAACGCCTCCCAAATGACATGGAACTTTTATTACAAAAGTTTGAATACCACACTGCTACAAGAGAAAAAAACGTTATTGGCACAGAAACTCTTTTACATTTCCACTAGAAACAGATAATTGATATTATTTAAAAAGGTAGCAAAACAATCGTTTGCTACCTTTTTTTAGTTTTTGATATCATACAATGCTTCAGACACATTGATTATGTAATCGGCCAACTTTTCACATTCTGAAAACAAGTCATTAAACATGATACCAACGTCATATTTATACACATCATTTTTCAAATTATCCAGATGCTCCAATTTCAATTGATTTCTATATTTATTAATTTCTTCTTCAATCTTTTTAGCTTTTATTAAATTGATGTTATCATCCGGCTCAACCAAATTTTCCCACATGACTAACAAGGACTCTTCAACTAAATCAAACATCAGCTCGATCTTACCAAGTATTTGAGATGAAAATACAATGTTCTCAGCCCGCATCCGATGTACAACCTTAGCCAGATTATAATTATGATCTCCTATACTTTCTAAATCATCAATCAATCGAAGCATTGCCCTACTCTTCCTCCTTCCAGAATCACTTAATTTTCCTTGACTTACCTGAGTAAGATAATTGGCTATTTCTATCTCAATATTGTCACAAATATTTTCGTATTTCTGAATTCGCTTAAATACCTGCTCTGCTTTAAGCTCATCACTTTCCCTCATTAATTCTCTAACGATAGTAAACATTTTTCGTGTATGCTTACCAAAAAAATTCACTTCTTTTCTAGCCTGCACAATGGATAATTCAGGTGTAGAAAGCATACCGGTTGAAATATACTTTAATCGAAACTCCTCTTTTTCAGTCTCTTCAAAGGGCAACACACTTTCTAAAAATCGGTTGATAGAAGGAATGAACCAAATAAAAAGAAGTACATTGAGTAAATTGAACGAAGTATGAAAGATGGATATAGCTAAGGGTTTTGATGCTGATAACATCAACGAATCAGGCTGTTTCATAGGATTCAAAATCCAACATTCTATAAACTCAATAAACCAAGGAAACACCATCAACATCCACGCAACGCCTACTAAATTAAACACTAAATGAACACGAGCAGCGCGCTTTGCAGATATATTGCCTTCTCTTGCGACCCAATTAGCGGTTACAGTTGTTCCAACATTTTCACCCAAAACCATGGCAGCTGCTAAATAAAATGGAATCCAAGCTTGAACACACAAGACAAAGGTAAATACAAGTGTTGCACTTGATGACTGAATTAAAACAGTTAATATAGCTCCGAACAGTACATACAGAAGGGTAGAATAAAAACCTAATTCGCTAATTTTTTTAACAAAACCAAATACCTCTGAATTTTCACCTCCTACAGAAATAGCGCCTTTTAAGAAATGTAATCCTAAAAACAACAAAGCAAAACCAACTAAAAATTCACCCCAGGAGCGCTTATTGGCATTTCTTGAAAAAATAAACATTAACCCTACTGCAATTAATGGTAAACTATAGGTGCTCATTTGTATTTTAAATCCAAGTAAGGCTATAATCCACCCGGTAATTGTTGTACCAATATTAGCTCCCATAATAACTGAAATTGACTCGAATAAACTCATCAATCCGGCATTCACAAAACTAACAACCATCACAGTAGTAGCACTTGAAGACTGAATAATAACGGTTACTAAAAAACCCACTAAAACACCAATTACCGGATTAGAAGTCTTTGCAGATAACAACGATCTCATTTTTGATCCTGCAATCTTTTGCAAAGCTTCACTCACCATTTTCATACCAATTAAAAACAGCCCTAGAGCTCCAACTACGGTAAGTAGATCATAAATTAAAATTCCCATACTATCATTCCTAAGTCAAAAATATCAATGCCAAAATATAAAAAAAGCTATTTCAATATTAAATAGCACTCGCAAATTATACAAAATATCTAACAAGCGGGACAATGCACTAAGTACAAAAAAACAAAAGCCTGTCTAAATAATAGACAGGCCAATTTTTTAAATAGGTTGTTAGTTTGGTCAGTAATGTTTAGTTACGCAATGATTGCTACTGTTACAATTGATACAATCACAATCTGAAAAATTAAAAACCTAACAGGAATCTCAATACCATTTACTTCTCTGCTCAAAAATGAAACGACCTTTTCTCTCATAGCACTTTGATTTATGGTTCCAATATGCAACCTGGTTAATAAGTAAAACTTTCCCGATTCTATACTGTAAGATGCTCATTAAGAAGGATGGTTGCGTCAATGAATTTATTTTTTTTAATATTTTTACATGTTTTAAACATTCGCAAAGACAGAAAATAACTAACCAGGTCAAAAAACCATTTGAGGCTATAATTCTCGGTACAATGAATAAAACAGAAACAAAAATCGAAAAAGCTATTCAGAATTTTGAAAACGGATTTAACTGCGCCCAATCTGTGGCATCAGTTTTTATAAACAATGAAGAAGAAGAGCTCATTTTAAAAACTACAATGGGTTTTGGTGCAGGCATGGGACAACTACAGCAAACATGTGGCGCTGTAACAGGAGCCTATATGATATTAGGTATCCATCACTCAAATAGCAAGTTATCTTTTTCAGAGCAAAAAAAAGAAACCGCATTGTCCATTAGATCTTTTCAAGAAAAATTCATTGAGAAATTTGATTCAGATCAATGTTCAAACTTAATTCAATGTGATCTTAAAACTGAGCAAGGACAACAAGAGTTTAAAGAAAAAAACATGTTTCATGAAGTCTGTGGTAAATGTATTTCAGAGGCGATCAGGATCTTAGATGATATGCTTTAAGCATTTCTAGATGTTTAAAAAGAAGTTTTACACAAAAATAAGGGCAAAAAAAAGGGAGATTTCGCTCCAGATCCCATCAATTTTTTCACTCCAATACCTGTGTAGTCTTAGGACTTCGCTTTGTGTAGCAAGCTCACTCCAGAAAAATGCTAAATACTGTTCGTCTCCATTAAAACAGATATTTACCTAAATCTTCCGATACACTACAGAAAAACCCCTCAAATAGTAATATCTGAAGGGTTTCTTACGTTTTTATAAATCTGACTATTTAATCGCAATTGTTTTAATATTCATGAACTCTTTAATTCCATAATGGGATAACTCACGGCCAAAACCACTGTTTTTAATTCCTCCAAAAGGTAAACGCGGATCTGACTTCACATAATCGTTTACAAAACAGCAACCAGCTTCCAAACATTCATCAGCGATGCGTCGTCCTCGCTCAACATCCTTTGTAAAAACACCGGCACCTAATCCATAATTAGTATCGTTGGCGACTTGAATGGCCTCGGCTTCATCTTTAACTTTAATTAAAGCAGCAACGGGTCCAAATAATTCTTCCTGATAAGCAGCCATACCTGCCTGAACATCAGACAAAACCGTACCAGGATAGTAGGAACCTTGCATATCTTCAGGAATAAAACCGCCGCATAACAATTTTGCTCCTTTATCAACGCTATTCATGACCTGCATGTGTAAATCTTCACGTTGATTAGAGCGAGCTAATGGACCAATTTGATTGCTTTCGTCAAACGGATCACCCATTTTAACAGCTCGCATTTTAGCCACAAAGGCAGATTCAAAAGCATCGTATACCGAATCGACCACTATAAAACGTTTGGCTCCAATACAGCTTTGACCGGCATTGACCAAACGACCTTCAACGCATAACTCAACGGCCTTTTCTACATCTGCATCTTCCAAGATTAGATACGGATCACTACCGCCTAATTCAAGTACACATTTTTTTAGCTTCTTACCGGCTATGGCAGCCACTTCCTTTCCAACTCGTGCACTTCCGGTTAAGGCAATCCCTTTTATACGTTTATCTAAAATAATTTTCTCAACCTTACGATTTGTGACCAACAGGACATTAAAAACATTCTCTGGAACACCGGCTTCTTCAAACAGCTTTTCGATGGCTAAAGCACACCCCGGCACATTTGATGAATGTTTTAAAACAACGGTATTACCGGCCATTAGTGCCGGAGCTGCAAATCGAAAGACTTGCCAAAAAGGAAAGTTCCAAGGCATAATCCCTAAAATTGATCCCATGGGATGAAAGGACACATAAGACTCTGAATAATCAGACGCAATCGGTTCCTTTTTCAGAAAATCCTCAGCATTATCAGCATAATACTCGCAAACCCAAGCGCACTTTTCAATTTCAGCACGAGCTTCTACGATACTTTTCCCCATCTCGAGGGTAATGTTAAAAGCCAGTCCTTCCGATTTAGTTCTTAATACCTGTGCTACCTTTTTTAAATAAACAGCACGTTCACTAAACGACGTTTTCTTCCAGGTTTTAAAAACGGTGGAATTTTTTTCTATAATCGTATCAATTTCATCCCAATGAAACTCTTCAAACTCCCTAACTATTTCACCATTATCGGGATTAATGCTTTTTAAATACATCCAGAAATATTTTTAAATCGAACCTCAAAAGTAAACTTAATTCGACGATGAAAAGAAAAATCAAGATTAAATTTATTGACAAAAATCACTTATGTTAAGTCGAAAATTTCCCATTTTTGTTTGTTTTTATCCTCTGGTAAAATAACCTGGGCAACTATTCATTGGTTAAATTTAAGTTAAAGTAAGCAAAAAGAACACCCATTATACATCATTATCCGTATCATTAATTTAAATATAATGACACTTAACCGGATTTACTATTTTTGATTTACCATTTTTAATCATCGAACATTAGCTATTTACTAATTTTCGCATTAAGATATCAGCTCAATGAATATTTCTGCCTTTGACCTTAAAAAGACTAACATTAATCAAGAACAGACCTAAAATTAAATGCCCTTTTTTCCATAGAAATATTAACTTTGTTATTCGGCCGCTTGGCCATAGCTATTCACAATAGAACATTCAGAAACACATAAATATGAAGCAATTGATTGGAAAGAAAAGAATAAAATGGATGGCCTCGCTTTCTGTTGTATTCGTAATGCTTTTTGGATTATACAGTTTTAATGATGACAAACGCAACTTCGACATTGTTAAAAATCTGGATATTTTCTACACACTCTTTAGAGAATTAAACAGCTATTACGTAGATAAAACTGATCCTGAAGAATTAATCACCACCGGTATTAATGAAATGCTTGAATCCTTAGATCCATACACCACCTATATTCCGGAGGATGATATGGAGGATTTTAAATTTATGACCACCGGTGAATATGCCGGTATTGGTTCATTAATTTCAAAAAAAG
This sequence comes from Bacteroidales bacterium, assembly GCA_003249255.1. Lineage (GTDB taxonomy): Bacteria > Bacteroidota > Bacteroidia > Bacteroidales > Marinilabiliaceae > SZUA-582. The sequence continues at coordinate 213,414 of QKJP01000036.1, read as the reverse complement.
GTCAATATGTAGTCATTGCCGAGCCTTACGAAGGTTTTCCTGCTGCCAAAGCCGGTTTAAAAGCCGGAGATAAAGTATTGGAAGTAGATGGAAAAAATGTTGTGGATAAGAATACATCTGATGTAAGTGACCTGTTAAAAGGTCCGGCCAATACCACAGTAAAAATAAAAGTAGAGCGTCCGGGTGAAAACAAGCCTCTGGCATTTGAATTTGAGCGTAAAAAAATCCAGATCAATGCAGTAGAATACGCAGGCATGGTGAATGATGAAACAGGATTGATTATGCTAAGCAATTTCACCCAGGATTGCAGTAAAGAGGTTAAAGATGCCTTTCTTGACCTGCGTGACAAACAAGGGGCAAAAAGCATCATTCTTGATTTAAGAGCTAATCCAGGTGGTTTACTAGATGAAGCCGTTAAAATTGTAAATCTTTTTGTACCTCGAGGACAGGAAGTGGTAAGTACAAAAGGAAAAGTTCATCAATGGGACAAAATCTATAAAGCGAACCAAGATCCTATCGATACGATTATGCCAATGGCAGTATTGATAAGCCGTGGATCTGCTTCAGCTTCGGAAATTGTTTCAGGCGCTTTACAAGATCTTGATCGTGCCGTTATCATTGGTCAACGTTCATTTGGTAAAGGTTTAGTACAAACTACCAGAAACTTATCCTACAATGCCAAATTAAAAGTTACTACTGCCAAATATTACATTCCTTCGGGCAGATGTATTCAAGCCGTAGATTATTCAAATCGCAATGAAGATGGCAGTGTTGGTTTAGTGCCTGATTCATTGATAAGTGAATTCCAAACTAAAAATGGCCGTAAGGTGTATGATGGCGGTGGGATTTCTCCAGATATTACAGTGGATATTCAGAAATATTCGAACATTACTTATGCGATAATGGCTCAACAAATGGTGTTTGATTTTGCGACTGAATTTGCCGTAAACAATAAATCAATTGCTCAGCCGGAAGATTTTGAAATCACGGATGACATTTATAATGCCTTCATTGCTTTTGTGAAGGCCAAAGAAGATTTTAAATACGAATCTCATTCACAAGAAATGCTAAAAGAATTGATCGAAACGGCTAAAAAAGAAGATTACTTCGATGTGGCTTCTGATGAATTCAAGTCTTTGGAAAATGTGCTGAAGTTAGATACTGAGAAAGATTTAAAATTATTTAGTTCAGAAATTAAAGAGCTATTAGCCATTGAAATTACTAAACGCTATTACTATCAAAAAGGCGGGGTAATAGTTAGCTTAAAAGAGGATAAAGAATTGGCCGAAGCTAAAAAACTATTTAGTAAATCCAATGAGTATGACGGACTACTTGATGGATCCATTCTTTCTCACGCGGGCGATAAACGCCAACAAAAGAAAAAAGAAAAAGAAGCTTTGGATTAGCAATAAAAATTTGAAAGGAGGTCAGCCATTAAGCTGGCCTTTTTTTTGACTCGATACAAACTCTTAAACCATGAATAATTATTCTTTAATGCAAGCATGGAATGCAAAACTATTTTAACTACTCCCCATTCAGCATAATAGTAAATTCCTTGTATTCCAGTAAGTTTTCAATAATAAAACGCATCCATAAGCTACACCCGTTGTAAGATTACACTTTCGCCTTGTACTAATTTTGCACTGCTCAATTTGCCAAAGATTGAATAATTTCTAGCCTTAAAAAAAGGCTTTCTCCGAATGAGAAAGCCCCGGTTTTAATTTTTTTTATCGTCTACTTCAAACTTATATTTTTAGAAAAGCCTTGTAAAATTTGTTCAATTTCTATTTGCTGGTTTCTAAGTTTTAGAAGGAGTAATGCATGTGGCAAAGTCGAACAAAATTCATACTCAAAACCTTTCGGTCCCATAATGTCTTTATAGGCAATAACAGTGGCAGTAGCTAAAGGTTTATCGACCAAAAACACATTAAAATACTTTTTTTGAATCACCTCAGTACGTAAATACACTAAGTGGTTCAAATTCTCATAGGCAATTCCTGATTCTACTCCGCGTGCATCTGTTAATACATATTTCACGCATTCCCACCAGGGATCCTTCTTTACTCTTTCAATGTAGTGTTCATAATCCTCTACATCAAAGCCTTCACTATACTGCTGAATAAGTAGATTCTTTTCAGGCAGAATTTTGTAGTCAATTCTCATGTTATTTAGGTCTAATCTGGAAAAAAGTAAAATAGACTTTTCTTCTATTTTACTCTCCGTTACGATCCTAAACCCCTAAGGTTTGGCGTTTTAAGGATAATAAAAACTAATTAGCATTTATTAACTTAAGCTAACGTCTACCTAGTTACTGACCTTTATACCTGAATATTTACTTGAAATTACTTATTTCATTGTTGAAAGAACTGATTAATTCCATGAATTAGATTTATACTCAACCTAATAATGAGGAAATTAGAGAATTAAAAAATAAATAAATGTTTCCATTTCTTAAACCTCCAATCTTCTTACCTTCAACAAAAAATCCCGCAGTTGTAGCGGGATTAATTCATCTAATAAATTGATCACTACCGTTACCTACATTAAACCTCTGCGTTTTAAAAGTGCGGTTTCATCAGGTTCTTGTCCTCTAAAATCGAGGTATAATTTCATAGGGTCCTCTGTCCCTCCTTTCTCAAGGATATTCTTTCTGAATGAGGTTGCAATTGCCTTATCAAATACTCCATTTTGAAGGAAATAATCATAGGCATCTGCATCCAATATTTCGGCCCAGATATAACTGTAATAACCGGAAGAATAGCCACCTGAAAAAATATGATTAAAGTATGTACTTCTGTATCGCAATTCTATTTCAGGCATTAACTTCATGTTAGCAATTGACTGTTTTTCGAACTCAAGTACATTAAAATCATCACTGCTTTCACATGTATGGTAATCCATATCAATAATAGCAGCTGCCATGTACTCCACCGTTTCAAAGCCTTGGTTAAACAAGCTGCTGTTTTTAAATTTAGAAATCAACTCATCCGGAATCACTTCGCCACTTTGATAATGTTTGGCAAACAGTTTTAACACTTCTGGTTCAACTGCCCAATTTTCCATGATTTGAGAAGGCAATTCTACAAAATCACGAGCCACCGAAGTTCCCGACAAACTCTTATAAGTACACTTCGACAATAAACCATGAAGGGCATGACCAAACTCATGAAATAAAGTATTTACTTCCTCAACACTTAATAAAGCAGGTGTATCTCCGGTTGGTTTAGTAAAGTTACAAACCATCGTAATCAAAGGCATTTGATTCTCACCGTTTGCTTTATATTGCTTTCGGTATGAACTCATCCAAGCACCCCCTTGCTTACTTTTACGCGGATAAAAATCCATGAATAAAATTCCTATCATCGAATCATCCGCTTCTTTTACTTTATATGCAACAGCATCAGGATGAGGAACAGGAACATCTTTCATGGCTTCGAATTTTAAGCCATATAACTTATCAGCCACCATAAAAAGGCCAGATAAGGTATTATTCAGTTCAAAATAAGGGCGAAGTTCATTTTCATCAAAATCATATTTTTCTTTTTTCACCTTTTCGGCATAATACCACCAATCCCAGGCTTCTAATTTAAAAGTGTTTCCTTCAGCATCAATAATGCTCTGTAATTCTTTAGCCTCTTTCTCAGCCACCACCAAAGCTTTTTCCATTAAACTATTGATTTTAGCGTATACAGTAGCCGGAGTTTTAGCCATGTTTTCATCCAAAATATATTCGGCATGATTTTTATAACCTAATAACTGAGCACGCTTAAATCTTAACTGAACCATTTCTTTTAGGTTCTCCTTATTGTCGTACTCATTATTATTATCCCCTTTATTGATGTAGGCTTTAAAAATCTTTTCACGTAAGTCTCGTTTTTCAGCATATTGCAAGAAGGGGATCATACTTGGCTTTTGAATGGTAAATACCCATTTGCCGGAATCTCCGGTTGAAATAGCAGTTTCAGCCGCTGCATCAATATTACTTTGAGGTAAACCGGCTAAATCTGATTCGTAGTCTATCACCAATTTAAAAGCGTTTGTTTCCGCTAATACATTATCTCCAAATTTTAAGGATAGAACAGAAAGCTTTTCATTAATATTCTTTAATTCCTCTTTTTGATCTTTTTCTAACAATGCCCCTCCTCTTACAAAACTTTTATAAGTTTCGTCTAACAGTTTCTTAGACTCAAGTGAAAGCTCCAATGTATCTTTCTGATCATAAACTTGCTTGACCCGCTGAAATAAGGAATCGTTTAAATAGATCTCATCATAGCATTTCGAAAGCAATGGATATATACGCTGAGCTTTAGCCTGTAAGGAATCATTGGTATTCATCCCTAAGACATTACCAAATACATTGTTCACTTTATCAATTAAAGCTCCACTGTTTTCTAATGCCAAAATGGTATTCTCAAAAGATGCTTCTTCGGGGTTATTCACAATATGATGCACCTCTTCTTTGAGTTCTTTAATGCCCAAATCGAAGGCAGGTTCAAAGTGCTCATCGTTGATTTGATCAAAGGGTGGAATACCATAAGGGGTAGTGTATGTTTCTAAAAATGGATTATTCATTTCTTTTGTTGTTACCTGATGACAAGCTATAAAGGATAGCCCTATTATAGACAAACTTATTAACGATTTCTTCATAATACATCCAATACAAATTTTTGTAGATTAAAAGTAATAATTGTTCACAGGTATTGTGATGAGTCAACTCATTTTTTCGTGAAAATTTAAACTATAAGAAAGTTTTATTTAAAAATCTAGAGGCAAATAGTTAAATACTTATCAATAGTAAGCTTACGTTAGCATCAAAGATGCGGTGTCATTAATAGCCTGAAGGGCTATGAAAAACACCTGATAAATATCTTAGCCCTTACAAGCTTGGCTTTGGGATATCGCCCACTTTGGGGCCTTTTTAGATTTATGCAGAAATGTATGTACTTAGCTATTGACCTCAATAAATTTTTTTAGATATTCCACAGTTTATAAAATAAGCGATCTATTCGATAAAGTTCAATTCAAGATTTATCATTTTCTGGTTGGTAGGACTGGCGGTTAATTTTCAATTTAAGTACATTTAATTAATTACACATAATATTGATTTCAAACCATTAAGACACACGCCTATGACTATAAAAATGAAGATGACTTGGGCATTTGGTACTTTTTTATTCGTAATCTTATTTGCATTCGCAAGTACCTATTATTATATAAACCTTTTGGATGAAAATGTAAATCAAAATTTTAAGGGACAAGCTTTAAAAGAGCGTCTAAAACAAGCCTATATCGATCACTTGGTATGGATGAAAAAAGTACAGGTCATTTTCACAGACACCTCCATTAAGCATATTAATGTGGAAGTAGATAATCACCAATGCAATTTTGGACAATGGTATTACAGTCAAAATCGAAAAGATACTGAAAAGCATTACCCGGGTCTTGAACAACTTTTAAGTGAAATTGAACAACCACATGAAGCATTGCATCGATCGGTAATTAAACTAAATGAAGTGTTAGAATCATCATCAGAAAGTAATGCAGAACAACTTCGAGACATATACATCAACCAAACCATTCCGGCGGTTGATATGGTCACATCGAAAATAGATGAACTAATAGACCATCTAGATCGTGTACACATCAATAACGATGAAGTAATTAAAGTTGAAAAGAATCTGACAAACATTCTAATCATTGCGATGCTAGTTTTACTTCTAGACATTGCATTAATGTCCTATATAACTTCCCGGTCGATCATAAAACCTCTCAAAAATATACTTCCTTATTTTCTAAATATTTCAAATGGAATTATTGGCCAAAAAACCATAATACAAGGAACCGATGAAATAGGTCAGTTAGGTAAAGCATTCAATAAAATGAATGATAAAATCTTACAAATTGTGAATGAAATTAACTCCGGAGCAGATAACATTGTAACAGGTAGTAGTGAAATTAGCTCATCATCCCAGAACTTATCAGAGGGTGCCTCTGAACAAGTTCACAGTGCAGAAATCATCTCAACTGCCGTGGAAGAAATGACTGCAAACATTTCTATGGCTAAAGAAAATGCCGATAAAACGATTTCCTATTTTAAAAACTTCTTGCAGGAAATGATTCGCATGGATGAAGCAGGAAATCAGAACTTAACCGCCATGAAGTCTATTAGCCAAAAGATTAGCATCATTAATGATATTGCAGATAAAACGAATATACTGGCGCTTAATGCCTCCATTGAAGCAGCCAGAGCCGGAGAATTCGGAAAAGGTTTTGCAGTGGTAGCAGGAGAAGTGCGTAAGCTGGCAGAATTAAGTAAAACAGCCGCCTATGAAATTAACGACTTGTCGGAAGTATCCTTAGCATCCACCCAAAATGTGAGTGATGTAATTGATGCGCTTAATGGTTCTTTAAAACAAACCCAACAATTGGTAGATGAAGTAGGAGCAGCCTTGAATGAATTAAATGTTGGTGCCCACCAAATTAATGAAGCTACCGTTAAAATGAGTAACATCACCCAAAGTAACTCGGCATCTTCTGAAGAATTAGCTGCCAATGCAGAAGAATTCTCCAGCCAGGCAGAATCATTAAAAGAAGTTATTTCTTTCTTCAACACAAACCATAACTCTGATGATGGCAAGATACTGCACGATGAACTCATCAAATGGGGGCCACAATATTACATCGGTCTCAAACTCATTGATGACCAGCATAAAGTTTTGGTTAACCTAATCAACCTAACTTACAAATACTTTGGAGAAAATAATCGTAAAAAACTTAAAGAAGTACTGAAAGAATTACTTGATTATACAGTTTATCATTTTGGAGAAGAAGAGGTATTATTCAAACGCTTCGAATATGAAGATTATGACAATCATAAAAGAATACATGAAAGCTTTATTGGGAAAATTCGAAGCTTTAAAGAAGAATTTGAATCGGGTGATGCAACTGTATCTTTTGAGATTATCGAATTTCTAAAGGACTGGTTAATAAACCACATTCTAAAAACTGATAAACAGTATGTGCCTTTATTTAAAAGAAATGGCATACAATAATCTATATATTTTAGAATTAGTTAGGCTCCACCAAACAAACGAAGTTTAAGCTTTAAGCCGAAATATTAAAAAAGTCCGGAATATTACCGGACTTTCAATTCATATTTTAAATTTAGAGCCATGGATGTTACAATTTCCTTAGCTTTTGACTAAAAAAGCTTCTCCTGAAAAATCTTGATGGTGGTGAGCAGGGATATGAAAATCCTTAACAGTCCAAGAAGACACAGTAACCGATTTATCTTTTTGAATTTGATCCCAAGTTACTTCCACATCAACATCCACATCTTTATCGGTTGGATTAATGAGCATAAAGTCCCATTTATGTTTTGATTTCATTAAATCATAAGGGAAACCTAACACATGCGCTTTACCATGGTTTAAAAGCGAATCATTATGAAAATTAACATCTTCATAATAATTGTAGTTCCAATTCACCGGGCCATCAATTTTGACATTGATGGAAACCATTCCTTCATCACTTTTTACAGGTATTAGTTTCATGACAAGCTAGTTAAATTAAACGAAAAAAGTAAAATCTCACTCTTTTAAAACCAAAGGGTACAATAATTTAAGGAAGAATCTAAGGTTCGTCAAGACTTTAAGAAGACTAGATTTTATAAATTAAAATTTGAGTGTATTTTCCGATTTTTCAACTCTTCAAATACTTCTTTATCCCCATATTTAGAATGTGGTCTCATTAAATGCCGATTGGCTTTATCATCGTTTGTAAAAAACCAATGGTATTTACCCACTCCGATAAAAAATTACTGAATGTCGGCAATTATGCATAATACCAACGCGATTAACATAACGTTAAAAAATATCAACACAGAGACTCTAAGACACAGAGTTTTATAATTTCAAAACAAAGAAATTTATGCCTCCGTGCCCCCGCCTGCATCATGCAGGTCTGTGTTAAAATAATATGTGTAAAAACGGATATACATAAAAAATTACTGAAGAAAATGGTAGAAACTGTAGATTATGAAATAATCACTATTAATTACACTTCTAATTACAGGACAAACTCGAATTAAAACCAGGCTTTCTTGTGCTTATTCTTTAACACAAACCCCTCCAAAACCATCATATATTTTTCACAAGTCGTATATTTGCCGTCAATTTGGCAACACCCCTAACTATTTTATTGTAAAAATACAGTCGCAACTTTAGCATAAATGACATTAGAAATAGTTTATCAAGATGATTTTTTAATTGTAATTAATAAACCAAACGGCTTATTGGTTCACAAATCGAAATATGCCAATGAAGCAAACGAATATGCAGTTCAAGTTTTAAGGGATCAGGTGGGAACAAAAGTATGGCCATGCCACCGCATCGATAGAAAAACTTCCGGTGTTTTAGTTTTTACTTTAAACCAGGAAATGAATAGCTTGATACAACAACAATTTGCCAATAGTCAAATCAACAAAACTTATTGGGCGATAGTAAGAGGTTATACCGATGATGATGGCAGTATTGATTATGCTTTAACGAACGACAAAGGTAAAACGCAAGAAGCCATTACCCGATATAAAACCATAAAGCGAAGTGAAATTCCCCTTGCTTTAGGAAAGCATAATACATCTCGTTATTCTTTAGTGGAAGTATATCCACAACATGGAAGGATGCACCAAATTAGAAAACATTTTGCCCACATTTCACACCCCATTATTGGAGACCGGCCACATGGTTGCAATAAGCAAAACCGCCTATTTAAGCAGCAATGGAATGTAACCAACATGATGTTACATGCTAAAGAACTGGAGATTAATCATCCTTATACAAATCATACCATACATTTCTCAGCCTCTCTTTCAGAAAGCTTTAAAGAAGCACAACAACTTTTAAACCTTGAAATCTAAAAAAATGGAAGGAACAAAACGCTCAAACATAAAACCAGGCTTAAAAGTAGCCATTGTATTAAAGCAAGACCAAAGAAGTGGAAAACTAACTACGGGTATTGTGAAAAACATCCTGACTAATTCTCCCAATCACCCACATGGAATAAAAGTTCGCCTGGAAGATGGACAGGTTGGAAGAGTGAAGGAAATTATAAAAGATAACTTCTAAGAATCAGCCAATGGGTTGATGCCATAATTCAATGACTTTCGGAGTACATTTAGCAATACTATCAGCTACATTCACCTCATGAAACACGGGATGATAGAATACCCACTCTTTATGAAATTAATGTGGATTTAGAAAATTGATTTAAAAAAGATTCAATTTCAAACTTCTTATCATTGGCATGCAATAAACCCAAAGCACACTCTAAGGTTGATCCTAAATGGTAATCATAGCCATTATTACGAAGTAAATCTACATAAACAACAGCTGAAGCAGTAGCAACAGGTTGATCAACCAAAATTACCGTACGGCAGTTTTTCTGTAAAATGGTGGTTCTAACTTCGGCGAGTTTGTATACTTTGTTAAATTCAACATTTAATTCCATTCCTCGTAAATCAACTAAAGCCTTATTAACCTTAGGCCAATTGGGGTCTTTGATCAATTGATGAATGAATTTGATATAGGTATCCATGCAATAATTCTCTCGAAATTGCTGCACCAATAAGCCTTCATCGGGAAAAATGTGGTAATCAACTTTCATTAGGTTCTGTTTGAGGCTTCAAAACTAAATAATAGTTTTTAAATGGAATCCAAATTTTTGTTAAACAGTGTTTTAAAATTCTACTTTGTAGCAATGAATGGATGGCATTAACAAATTGTAAACTAAAAAATTAGAGAATAAGCAAATTAACATAGTAATTATCTATTCGTTTCATGGGATTCAAAACATCAAACAATAGCTCCATTAATTTGCACATCCGATCATCAGCACGATTAGATTAATGAGCCTCCAACCAATTCACGCCGGTTCCCATATCAACTTCTAATGGGACTGAGAGCTGAACGGCACTTTCCATTTCTTCTTTCACGATGGTTTTTACCTGCTCTACTTCAGAGTTTAACACGTCAAAGTTTAATTCATCATGCACTTGCAGGAGCATTTTAGATTGAATGTTTTCTTTTTCGAAGCGGGCTGCAATGTTTACCATGGCCTGTTTGATAATGTCAGCTGCGGTTCCCTGAATTGGTGCATTAATGGCATTTCGTTCGGCCATTCCTCGAACCACACCATTTCGTGAATTAATATCACTTAAATCGCGTCGACGTCCCTGAATGGTCTCCACATAACCTTTTTCGCGTGCATCGGCAATACATTTGTCCATGAAGGTTTTTACACCCGGGAAACTTTCGAAATAGCCATCAATTATTTCTTTCGCCTCTTTGCGCGGAATGGTTAATCGATCGGCCAAACCAAAGGCAGAAATGCCGTAGATAATTCCAAAATTGGCCGTTTTGGCTTTACGACGCATATCATCAGATACTTCCTCTAAAGGCACTTTAAATATTTTGGCTGCTGTAGCGGCGTGAATATCTTCTCCTCGATTAAAAGCTTCAATTAAATCCTGATCTCCGCTAAAGTGAGCCATTAAACGTAATTCCACCTGTGAATAATCGGCTGATAAAAAAACATGCTGATCATCAGTGGCTATAAATGCTTTACGTAACTCACGTCCACTTTCATCTCTGATTGGAATGTTCTGTAGATTTGGATTCGTACTACTCAAACGACCGGTTACAACAGTGGTTTGATGATATGATGTATGAATACGACCGGTAGATGTATTAATTAATTTAGGTAAAGCTTCCACATAGGTATTCAATAACTTAACTAGACCTCTATAATCTAAAATAAGGGGAATAATCTCGTGCTTATCTTTTAGTTTTTGTAAGGTTTCTTCATTGGTACTGTATTGACCGGATTTAGTTTTCTTTGCCTTGGCATCAACCTTTAAATGATCAAACAACACCTCACCTACTTGTTTAGGACTCGAAATATTAAACTCTACTCCAGCCACTTCAAGTATTTCTTTCTCAAGAGTTAATATCTGCTCTCTCAAGTCCACTGCATAAGCGTTTAAAGCATCAGCATCTAACTTCACGCCTTCGTATTCCATATTGGTTAACACACGCACCAATGGCATTTCAACATCGTAAAAAAGAGCCTTTTGCTTGCTCTCCGCCATTTTCTCTTGCAGCAAAAGGTACAATTGCCAGGTGATGTCAGCATCTTCGGCGGCATATTCTTTGACCTCTGCAATGGCTACATCACGCATGTTTCCTTGCATTTTACCTTTAGCACCAATTAGACTTTCAATAGAGACAGGGGTATAACCTAACATGGTTTCGGCCATGGCATCCATGTTATTCTTTTGCCCGGGAAAAAGTAAATGATGCGCAACCATGGTATCAAACAAGAGGCCTTTAACTTGAACACCATAGTTTTTTAATACCAACATGTCGTATTTAATATTCTGACCAACCTTTAAGGCTGTTTGTGATTCAAAAATACCTTTAAAAGACTGAACCAAAACCTTTGCTTCTTCCTGATTTGCAGACACAGGTACATAATATGCCTCCCCAGCTTTCCAAGAGAATGAGATGCCAACCAACTCGGCATTCATGGCATCTAAGGAGGTGGTTTCTGTATCGAAACAAAAGGCCGGCTGAACACTCAACTCGGCTTTCACTGAGGCAAGTGCCATTTCATTATCAATTAATATATATTGATGGGGAACATCTTTTATGGTTTTAAAGGAAGTAGGCGTTACTTCGATTTGAACCGGTGCCGCTACCACTTCTCCAAACAAATCTCCCTGAACAGGCTGACCTCCATGATAAATTTGCTGTATACGAGAAATCATGGTACGAAACTCTAACTCTTCAAAGAGTTTATTTAAAGCTTCCATATTTGGAGTTTCCTTGGTTAAAGCTTTTTCATCAAACTCAACCGGAACATCCAAACAGATTGTTGCTAACTCATAAGATTGTTTCACCTGCTCTTTGCTGTTGATCAGATTTTCTTTAAGCTTCCCTTTTATTTCATCTACATGCTCATATATACCATCAATGGAATCATATTTTTCAATCAGTTCTTTGGCACGCTTCTCTCCTACTCCCGGACAGCCGGGTATATTATCAGCAGCATCACCCCAAAGACCAAGAATATCAATAACTTGTTTAGGCTCTTTAACACCAAACTTTTCTTTAACTTCTTCAATACCTAAGATATCGATACCACCTCCTTTACTTCGAGGCTTATACATAAAAACATTCTCGTTTACTAATTGGGCATAATCTTTATCCGGCGTTACCATATAGGTCGTATAGCCTCTTTCAGCAGCAAGTACAGACATCGTACCAATTACATCATCCGCTTCAAAACCATCTTTCACAACAACAGGAATATTCATGGCCTGAAGAAATTCTTGAATAATAGGAACCGATTTCTTGATGTCTTCAGGCGTTGCATCCCTGTTGGCTTTATATTCCGGAAACTGTTCGTGCCGGAAAGTTGGACCGGCCGGATCAAAAACGACTGCAATATGAGAAGGGTTTTCTTTGGAAAGTATTTCTAACAAGGAATTAGCAAAACCAAAAATTGCTGATGTATTGTGTCCTTTGGAGTTAATGCGAGGATTGCGGATAAAAGCATAATAAGCTCTAAAAATTAGTGCATAAGCATCCAGAAGATATAGTCTTTTGTCATTATTTTCTACCATCGTAATATATTTTGAGCTAAGATAGATAAAAGTCCCTTAACTGCTAATTAGCCAACGTGTCAATGTGCAAATTAACTTCTATCTAACAATTAAGGTAGCTTGACAGATATTGTGCTTTAAACCCAGCAAAGCATTGTACAATAACTAAGTTCAAATTTGCACATTGGATCATTTGCACATCAGCACATTAATAACTTCTAACTAGCCAATATGAACATCGAAATGAAGACCGATAATTAGATGACTAAAACACTTATTTATCCCCCCATTTCTCAACATTCCATAGCTTGTTAGGTTTCTTTCACAAAATCTAAAATTACTTCACCAAAAATCTGAAACTTTAATTGGTAAATTAAGTTTTAGTGCTTGTGTTAAATGTAAATTTGGAGGGGAAGGATTAACGTATGCAATACAATGCTAGAATTCAAAGACTAATGCTACTGAATCGCTATTATAGAATTACTCAATTCTATAGTTTTCTGAGAGAAGTTGCCATAAAAGGCATAATCATATTATTACTTTTGGTTTCAGCCGTTCTGGTTTTGGATCACTTTTTTATTGATCTGAATGCTTTACTAAATAAGCTGGTTGAAAGTTTTTCGTCCAATGTGATCTTTTCAGTATTTCTAGGTTCAGAAACCATTCTCGGACTTTTACCTCCCGAAATATTTATTGCCTGGTCTTCAAAATCAGCCAGTCCGCTTACTAATTTATTCATATTGGCAAGCATGTCCTATTTGGGCGGAATATTCGCTTATTTAATTGGAAATAGATTAGTACTTGTTCCGGCAATAAAAAACTACTTCGAAAGTAAAGTGGCTAAACACAGTAACAACCTGCGAAAATGGGGTGGACTTATTGTTGTGCTAGGAGCCATCACACCATTACCTCATGCAATGATTAGCTTAACATCCGGCATGATAAAGTTCAGCTTAAAACAATACATCCTTTATGCACTCTTTAGATACCTTCGTTTCGCGGTGTATGCTTTGGTAATTTTTCAAATTCTTTAATCTGAAAAAATCTATAATTTAAAAAAATCAAATTTAAGTGCAGAAACACTCGATGAAGGTGAGGATTATTAAGGTACAGCGTTTCTTATGCTTTTAGATTAAGCTCTGTGTTAACATCTATCAAATTGAATGGTAGGAAAACAAAATAGTTTCTCAAAGTTTTCACCTTGCACGGTACACCTAAAAAAAGGGAGTTTTTCACTCCCTTTCTCATTTTATTTAATATTCTTGAACGCTTCTTTTAAGCTAACTTTTTCTGATATGATACGATGCAGATCAGAAATTTTAACTCTCTCTTGCTCCATTGTATCTCTGTATCGAATAGTTACTGTATCATCTTCTAAACTTTGATGATCAACAGTTACACAGAAAGGTGTTCCTATCGCATCCTGACGACGGTATCGCTTCCCAATACTATCTTTTTCATCATACTGACAATTGAAATCGAATTTAAGTTCATTTACAATCTCACGAGCTTTCTCCGGAAAACCATCCTTTTTGGTTAATGGCATCACTGCCAACTTCACAGGTGCTAAAACCGGTGGAATATTTAGTACGACACGAGTTTCTTTCTTACCATCCTTACCTTCTACTTCTTCCTCATTGTAAGCACCAGCCATTATACTCAAGAACATACGATCTACACCAATTGAAGTCTCAACAACATAAGGTGTATAACTCTTATTCAATTCAGGATCGAAATATTGAATTTTCTTTCCACAATATTCCTGATGCGATGACAAATCAAAATCCGTACGTGAATGAATACCTTCAACCTCTTTAAATCCGAATGGCATTTTAAACTCTATATCGGTAGCAGCATTAGCATAGTGAGCCAATTTTTCATGATCGTGGTAACGGTATTTGTCATCTCCCATTCCTAGAGACTTGTGCCATTTCATGCGCATGTCTTTCCAAAACTCAAACCACTCCATTTCTTCACCCGGACGAACGAAAAATTGCATCTCCATTTGCTCAAACTCTCTCATCCGGAAAATAAACTGACGTGCCACAATCTCATTACGGAAAGCCTTACCAATTTGCGCAATACCAAATGGCAATTTCATACGTCCGGTTTTTTGCACATTTAAATAATTTACAAAAATACCTTGTGCCGTTTCCGGGCGTAAATATATTTTTTGAGCACCATCTGCGGTAGATCCCATTTCTGTAGAGAACATCAGGTTGAACTGACGAACATCTGTCCAGTTATTTGTTCCGGATATAGGGCAAGTAATTTCATAATCCACAATAATCTGGCGTAGTTCCACCAAATCATTATCATTTAAAGCTTTTGAAAACCGCTCGTGAATCGCATTAATCTTTTCCTGATTAGCAAGAACACGCTCGTTGGTAGACTTAAATTGTTCTTCATCAAAACTATCTCCAAAACGCTTTTGAGCCTTTTCTACTTCTTTATTGATTTTCTCCTCAAATTTTTGGATTAAATCTTCAATCAGAACATCAGCACGATAACGCTTTTTACTGTCTTTATTATCAATTAAAGGATCGTTAAAAGCATCAACATGGCCCGAAGCTTTCCAAGTGGTAGGGTGCATGAAAATTGCAGAATCAATACCAACTACATTTTCGTGTAGCAATACCATTGAATCCCACCAATACTTTTTAATGTTGTTTTTTAGCTCAACTCCATTTTGGCCATAGTCATAAACAGCGCCCAAACCATCATATATTTCACTCGACTGAAAAACAAATCCGTATTCTTTACAGTGAGCTACTAACTTTTTAAAAACGTCCTCTTGTGCCATTAGTTCCTCTTATAATTTTTTACAAAGTCACAAAAATAATTGAAATTTGATGATTAACAGAATATTTTTCAATTTCTATGGAAACTAAAAATCAAGTTTTTGCAAATAATCAATATTATAGTGCAAACCACGGCTTTCTTTTCGCTTTTTAGCACTTTTTATAATTAAATAGGCAACATTTATTTTATTCCTTAACTCACAAATTTTTTGCGACACTTTTGATTTTTGAAATAAGGCCTCCGTTTCTTTATAAAGAACTTCCAATCGCCCTAAAGCACGATTCAAGCGGATATTTGAGCGAACAATTCCCACGTACTTACTCATTATTTGCTCCACCTCTTTATTAGACTGCGTAATAAGAATCATTTCTTCAGGATTTACAGTACCATCATCATTCCACTCCGGAATCCGCTGATTATGTTGTATTTTATCGAGACTACCCACTGCATCTTTAGCTGCAGAGTCAGCAAAAACCAAAGCTTCTATTAACGAATTTGATGCAAGACGATTTGCCCCATGCAATCCGGTTGAAGCACATTCACCCGCTGCATATAATCGTTGGATGGAGCTACGGCCGTTTAAATCAACGCGTATTCCACCACATAAATAATGTGCAGCCGGCACAACAGGTATCATATCCTTGGTAATATCAATCCCAATCGATAAACACCGCTTGTAAATATTGGGAAAATGTTTTATCGTCTCCTCTGAATCTTTATGCGTCACATCCAGATACACGAAATCATCTCCTCGCTGTTTCAATTCATTATCGATGGCTCGGGCAACAATGTCGCGGGGAGCCAGACAACCTCGCTCATCATATTCATACATAAACTCCTCACCATCCTGCCTTCTTAAAATACCACCATAACCTCGCATGGCTTCAGTAATTAAAAACGATGGTCTAACCGAAAGATTAAACAAGGACGTTGGATGAAACTGAACAAACTCCATATTCTCAATTATACCTCTTGCCCTAAACACCATAGCAATTCCATCTCCTGTAGCAATCAAAGGATTAGTAGTCGTTTGATAAACGCTTCCAACTCCACCTGTGGCCATCATGGTTGTTTTGGCTAAAACCGTATCGATTTGCCTTGTTTTTTTGTCCAACACATAAGCACCATAGCACTCAATATCCTGCATCCAAGGCTCTGTATTTTTGCCCAAATGATGCTGAGTAATTATTTCTACAGCAAAATGATGCTCCATCACAGTGATGTTCTTATGACTACGAATCTGCTCAATCAATGCTCTCTGAATTTCTGCTCCGGTATTATCTTTATGGTGTAAAATGCGATGCTCCGAATGTCCTCCTTCACGATGAAGGTCAAACTGTCCATCTTCCGTTTTATCAAAGCGAGTACCCCATTCCAAAAGTTG
Source organism: Bacteroidales bacterium (assembly GCA_003249255.1). Classification (GTDB taxonomy): domain Bacteria; phylum Bacteroidota; class Bacteroidia; order Bacteroidales; family Marinilabiliaceae; genus SZUA-582. The sequence goes on along the minus strand of QKJP01000036.1, from coordinate 196,567 downwards.
CCTGATCTGCTCTGGTGCTTCTGATACAACTTTTTTGACAGCCTCATCTTTGCACAAACCATCTCCTGCGATTAGTGTATCTTCAATGTGCTTTTCAAAAGAATCCGGTTTATAGGTCACTGAGGAAATCCCTCCTTGAGCATAAGCTGTATTCGTTTCTTTTAACTCAGCCTTACTTACAACTGCAACTTTTCCGTGTGCTGCAACTTTTAAAGCATAACTTAATCCGGCTATACCGGAACCAATTACTAAAAAGTCAAATTCTTTTTTCATACCATAAAAACAAAAGATTCTGCAAAGGTAGAAAAAGCCAAACGAATACCACAAAAAAAGGGTGCTCTTAAAGAACACCCTTCTATATTTTTGTTACTTATAAATCAACCGAAACTACCATAACCAAATGTCATTAGATCTGTTCTTGGATTAATTACAAAAACAGGAATCTGCGCCTCATTTGCAATAATATACTGCTCATAAGCCCCTAATACATAGTCATGAAAGGCAATATCGCGCGTAGTCATAACTACTACCATATCAGCTCCTATCTTCTGTGCATACTGAATAGTTTCTTGTGAAAACGATGAACCTCCTTCTGATAAAGTTAATTCATAATCAATTCCTTTTTCTTCAAGAAATCTTTTACTGAACACCACATTAGCTTTTGTTCGACTATCCACAATTCCTTCTTTCGTAGCCGAAGCAAAAATATATGCTTTTGACTTAAATATATGATTTAAGAAATCCATGTATTTAAGCTTTTCCTTATTTTCAGATTTATAATCAATCGGGAATACAACCTTTTGATAAGAACTTTCACTTGGTGGACCTTGCACCACTACGTATGGAATAGTCGAACCCACAATTACCTTTAATGCCCAACTACCCGTAATTTTCTGTAAACCTTTCATACCATGAGTTCCCATGACAACAAGCTTACAATCAAATTCATCAACTACTTCATTGATCGTTTTAAAAATCGTACCTGTTCTTAATACAGATTTTGGTAAAATACCATGTTCATCCTGTATCTTTTCGGCATAAGTAGTAAGACGAGTTTTTAATTCCGTTATCTGAGCATCTTTTTTCACAATGTGTAACAAATAAATGTCAGCATCCATCATTTTACCGGTCTTTATCGCATGTAAAACGGCGTTATCAGCGACCTCGGTAAAATCATAAGGCACAAGTATGCTGTTTTTTGATGTATCCATAAATCCTTAAATAAAAGTTCTGCAATTCAGGAATAAATATACTATTTTTGGTTATAATACCAAGCTTTATTCAATAAGATAATACAGATATGAAAAAATGCTTCTTAAATACAACAATAGTTAAGCCTCATTTTTTCAGTATTTCACTAAAAAAAACACTGTTACAGATAATATTTCTCTTTATCTCCGGTGTAATTCATGCCGATGAACAATCACTAGAAGTTAGCTTTGAAAACTTTAGCCAACATCATTTTTTAGCTAATGGAGCAGACTCCTGTTACATTTCAAAATCGTCAACTTTTTCAATTCATTGGAATCATACCGACCCAACGATAAGAAAATATCAATACCGACTATTCCCCCACTCAACTGAATGGAGTACTTTAAGTAACAGAAATGCCATTGCCTTCTTTGAAATTCCTGCGGGACATTATTCCTTTCAATTAGAAGATAGTTTTGGCCACACCTTTGAAAGCTGTATTACCATAGACATTCCCTTCCTACAAAGACCTTGGGTTAAACTTATCCTTTTTAGTGTCCTATTTTTATTAGTTTCAACCCTAATTGCTCTATTGTTTTATCAAAAACTTGGAAAAGCCAGGGCGAAAATTGAAAATGAACTTAAAAAAGCTTTTAACATAAGTCAGAAAGCACAAATTAATTTACCCGGTGAGGCAGCCACCAATGTTAAAGAACAAGATCGAATCCGATCTCGAAAATACCAGAAGGTAACCGTTTTATTTGCAGACATTGAAGGCTTTACCAAGATAGTTGAACACATTAACCCCGAAGTATTAATAGATGAGCTTGACCGCTTCTTTTTTTATTTCGATGAAGTTGTCGGACGATACGGAATTGAAAAAATAAAAACCATTGGAGATGCGTACATGTGTGCAGGTGGAATACCAAATAAAAACCGAACAAATCCAATTGAAGTTGTAATGGCTGCCATTGAGATGCAACGCTTCATGAGGCAGACACAGCAGGCTCACAAAGAAGGTCAAACCTTCTGGAATCTTCGCATTGGAATACATACCGGTCCGGTAATTTCGGGCATAGTAGGGCAAAAAAAACTATCATTCGATATCTGGGGCGACAGCGTTAATATCGCATCCAGAATGGAGAGCTCCGGAGTAGGTGGAGAAATCAACATTTCAGGCGTTACATACGAACTCGTCAAAGATTTCTTCGTGTGTGAATACAGAGGTAAAATGCCAATTAAATACAAAGGAGAAACCGACATGTACTTTGTCAAAAGTTTGAGACCGGAACTTTCGTTTGATAACAAAGGAATTGAACCTAATAGAAAATTCTTTATTAGGCTTCAACACCTTAGATATAATGACATTGAAGAATACATTCTGACGAAAATCGATAACGAGTTGTTGGATGGAATTTTCTATCACACTAAAGAACATACCATAGATGTAATAACTCAAGTGGAAGTATTAGGCAGAGGTGAAAATGTGAGTGAAGAAGACTTATTGCTTTTGAAAACAGCTGCTCTGCTTCACGATACTGGATTTTTATTCGAATATGCAAATCACGAAGAAAACAGCATACAATTTGCATCCGAAATATTGGGTAAATACAACTACTCGGACTATCAAATAGATCAAATCATTGAGTTAATTGAAGTCACCAAGCATGAACTGGAACCTAAAAATTTTCTGGAAAAAATCATTAAGGATGCAGATTTGGACTATCTGGGTCGGTCTGATTTCATCATGCTTTCAGAGAAGCTTTACAAAGAAAACTGTGCCCATCATAAAAAAACAAGCTTACAAAGCTGGAATAAAACACAATATGAATTCATGAAAGAACATTCCTATTACACAGCTACAGCCCGCTCTCTTAGACAAGTTAACAAAGAGAGACAACTTCAAAAACTGAAAGAACTAATCGAATTATGATTTTATCTGAAATTATTTATAAATTAGAGTATATTTGTTTGTGGGATTATTAAAAAGAAAAAAAATGGCGAAGAACTTTGAACCAGAAACTAAACTTCATAATATCATTGGACCTGGGACAAAAATCAAAGGTGATATTGAAACTAACAGTGACTTAAGAACCGATGGTACCATCATTGGAAACATTGTCTCAAAAGGAAAAGTTGTTGTAGGAGAAAGTGGCAATATTCAAGGTGAAATAAATTGTACAAACTGTGAAGTTTTAGGCACTATTGATGGAAAAGTAACTGTTAGTGAATTGCTTTCCTTAAAAGCAACAAGCAAACTTCATGGAGAGATTAAAACAAGTAAGCTTTCTATAGAACCTGGGGCAATTTTTACAGGCACATGCGACATGGGTAAAAAACCAAATCTACCAAACGCAACTCCCCCCAATAATGAAACCAAAAAATAATACGAACCAATGAAACTCAAGCATCTTCTGCTTTATGTTTGGGTGAGTATTGCTCTTTTCTTATTACAAAAAATATTTACTGATCAATTTAACTTCGATCAGCTTAAAGTTCAATACATGTCTGCATTTTTATTAGGGGTGTATGTTTTATTTTATTTTTTATTTTTTTACATTAGAAGAAAGAGAAAAGATCAGTCAGCTTTTATTTTCACCGGATTAATAATACTTAAACTTTTACTTGTTTTCTCTTTCATACTTTGGGAAATAAATCCAATTAAAACAGAAAACAAAGAGGAAGTCCTCTTATTTATTGTGAACTATTTTGCCCTTCTTATAACAGATATTCCAATTAAGGCAAAAGTCATGAATAGTTAAAATAAAAGACATCAACTTATGCGTCAGATATTACAGGTATTCCTTTTTTCATTAGTACTCTCAGTTTGCCAATATACATTAGCAGAAGACAGTTCTAATAAGCATGAAAAAGAGTTTGATCCTTTAGAGATGATTTCACACCACATCTCAGACTCACACGATTGGCATATAATTTCTTATACCAATAAAGCAGATGAACATGTAAACATCTCAATGCCATTACCTGTAATTTTATTACACAACGGTAAACTTCACTTTTTCATGTCATCAGAATTTGAGCATGGAAATGCAATAGTTCAAAAAGGAGATGCCTACTTCAAACTGTATCACAACAAAATATACCTTACTAACGCAAATGGTGATTTAGAGTTCGATGCGGAAAATCACCCAAAAAATGAACATCCCTTCGATTTATCTATTACACGAAATGTAGGATCAATGTGGTTAAGTGTGATCCTCATTTTATTCTTATTTATTTCTGCTGCTAAAAAATACAAGGGAGAACCCCAAACACCCAAAGGTCTACAGTCCATTATTGAGCCATTGGTTTTATTTGTGCGGGATGACATAGCATTATCACAAATAGATAAGCATAAGATCGATAAGTTTTTACCTTATTTGTTAACGGTCTTTTTCTTTATTTGGATTAATAATCTAATAGGTCTAATCCCCATTTTCCCGGGAGGCAGCAACTTAACCGGTAACATTTCAGTTACTATGCTATTGGCATTAATAACTTTGTTTATTACCAATGTGAATGGAAACAAAGGATATTGGAAACACATATTTTGGATGCCGGGTATTCCAGTACCAATAAGAGCATTCCTTGCAATCATCGAGTTTATAGGTATTTTCACCAAACCGTTTGCATTAATGATTCGTTTGATGGCTAATATTACTGCCGGGCACATTATCATTCTGAGCCTGTTTTCCTTGATTTTCGTATTAAAATCAGTAGTCATCGCACCAGTATCTATTTTAATGGGATTAATGATGTTTATGCTGGAACTATTAGTTGCAGCACTACAAGCATATATTTTTACACTATTATCAGCCTTATTTATCGGAATGGCTGTGCAAGAAGATGAACATTAATTTATTAATTGAATTAAAAAGTATAACATGGAAAGTTTATCATTAACATCAATTGGATTAGGATTAATCATTATCGGAGTTGGAATTGGTATCGGACGCACCGCTGGTTCAGCGATGGAAGCGATGGGTCGCCAACCTGAAATTTCATCAAAAATTCAAACAGCGATGATTATTGCTGCTGCTCTTATTGAAGGGGTTGCCTTATTTGCGATCGTAGTAGCCATGATGAAAGGTTAATAAAAAGATAAAAAATGGGATTATTAACTCCAGATCCCGGCTTAGTCATTTGGACCTTTTTTACATTTTTGTTGGTTTTATTTATTTTAAAGAAGTATGCTTGGAAACCAATATTACATGCAGTAAAGGTTCGGGAAGAAACCATCCAGTTTTCATTAGAAGCTGCAGCAAAGGCAAAAAAAGAAGTCGAAAAGCTGGAGCAAACGAAAACCGAAATGATTAATGAAGCCAAAGCAGAGCGCGATGTCTTGATTAAAGAAGCCAGGGAGATAAAACAAGGAATTCTGGAAGAAGCTAAATCAAAAGCTCAGGAAGAAGCCAATAAAATTCTAGAGAATGCAAGAGTTTTAATTGAACGTGAGAAAAATGAAGCTGTTCAGGATTTAAAAAGCAAAGTAGCTGCATTATCTGTTGATATTGCAGGAAAGCTTTTAGAACAAGAACTTGAAACAACCGACAAGCAAAAAGCTATTATCGATAGCGCTTTAAAGGAAGTTAATTTTAATTAATTTGGTAATTCTCCAATATTTATGAATAGAAGTTTAATAGCCGATAGATATGCCAAAGCAGTATTTAAGCTGGCAATAGAGCAGTCTGAATTAGAGAAAGCAGCAAAGGATATGGCCCTATTACATTCATTTTGTAAGGAAGGTGGTACTTTTACTGAATTATTGGCAAGTCCGGTGATTAAACCAAGGCATAAAAAAGATATGCTTCATTCTGTATTGGAGGGTCATATTTCTACTATTTCTCTAAATTTTTTGGATTTACTGTTAACGAACAACAGAGAAATGCTTCTGGAAGATATTGTTCGTCGTTTCATTTCGTTACACAAAGAGCAACAAGGTATTAAAGCTGTTGTACTGTATAGTGCTATCGATTTGGAAGAAAGCTACCATAGCCAAATAAAAAAATATTTAGAAGACCAGTTTAAAGTCCCAATCGAATTAACAATTAAAACAAAACCTGAATTAATAGGAGGTTTTATTCTAACTGTCGATGGAAAAATGGCCGATGCCAGTATCAGTTCTAAATTAAAGTACATTAAAAAAGAATTACTTAGTTAAATCGTACAAAATCATACTATAAATGGAAGCAATAAAGCCTGCAGAAGTATCCGATTTATTAAAGAAACAAATTGCTGGTTTCCAAACTGCCACAAACCTTGAGGAAGTAGGTACCGTTTTGCAAGTTGGTGATGGTATTGCTCGGGTTTTTGGCCTGACCAATGTAAAATCTAACGAACTTGTAGAACTTGACTCTTGCATGGGAGTCGTTTTAAACCTTGAGCAAGACAACGTTGGAGTAGTACTTTTTGGATCATCACAAGATGTTAAAGAAGGTGACATGGTAAAACGTACCGGTAAAATTGCTTCTATTAAAGTAGGCGAGGGAGTACTAGGTAGAGTTATTAATGCAATTGGTGAACCAATTGATGGAAAAGGACCAATACAAGGTGAGCTTTATGAAATGCCTTTAGAACGTAAAGCTCCCGGAGTAGTTTATCGTAAGCCGGTTACAGAACCTTTGCAAACGGGTATAAAAGCGATTGACTCCATGATTCCTATTGGAAGAGGTCAGCGAGAGTTAATTATTGGTGACCGTCAAACAGGAAAAACAGCTATTGCCATTGATACAATTATTAACCAGCGATCATACTTTGAAAAGGGAGAACCTGTATTTTGTATCTATGTAGCGATTGGTCAGAAAGGTAGTACAGTTGCGCAAATCATGAAGACTTTAGAGCGTCATGGAGCAATGGATTACACAACTATTGTATCTTCCTCAGCAGCAGATCCAGCTGCTATGCAATTCTATGCCCCATTCTCCGGAACCGCAATTGGAGAATTCTTTAGAGATACCGGTCGCCCGGCCTTAATCATCTATGATGACTTATCGAAACAAGCGGTTTCTTATCGTGAAGTAAGTTTATTATTACGTCGCCCGCCTGGTCGTGAGGCTTATCCGGGAGACGTATTCTATTTACACAGCCGTTTATTAGAGCGTGCTGCAAAAATTATTGATTCACAAGAAATTGCTTCTCAAATGAACGATCTCCCGGAATCATTAAAAGATAAAGTAAAAGGTGGTGGATCACTAACCGCACTACCTATTATTGAAACTCAAGCAGGTGACGTTTCGGCGTACATTCCAACCAACGTAATTTCAATTACCGATGGACAGATATTCTTAGAAAGTAATTTATTTAACTCGGGAGTGCGTCCGGCCATCAACGTTGGTATCTCGGTATCACGAGTAGGAGGTAGTGCACAGGTTAAATCTATGAAAAAGGTTTCCGGGACATTAAAACTTGATCAAGCACAGTTCCGTGAATTGGAAGCATTTGCTAAGTTTGGGTCAGATTTAGATCCTGCAACGATGCTGGTTTTAGATAAGGGTAGTAAAAATGTTGAGTTATTAAAACAACCTCAATACAGCCCTTTCACGGTTGGGCAACAAGCTGCTTTAATTTATTGTGGTACTCAAGGATTATTACGAACGGTTCCTGTTACTAAGGTAAAAAAATGGGAAACTGAATTCATTGAAGCTTTAGAAGTACGCTATCCTGCTGTTCTTGAGAAATTAGGAGCAGGTGAATACAACGATGAATTGACAGCAAAAGTAAAAGAAGTAGCAGAAGATGTTGCTTTAAAAATGTCTAAAGAATAAGACTGATTTTTTATGGCAAACCTAAAAGACATACGCATTAGGATAAACTCGGTAACGACCACAAGGCAGGTTACCAGTGCCATGAAAATGGTTTCAGCTGCGAAGTTTAAAAAAGCACACGATAATATTATCCACATTCGTCCATATGTGGACCGTTTAGCTGAGATGATCCTCAATTTAACTCCATCAATGGATGAAAAAGTATCTTCTGATTGGGCTGTAGAAAGAGATGTAAAAAGAATATTAATTATTTCAATTGCATCAAACAGAGGTTTATGTGCTGCTTTTAACACCAATGTGGTTAATAGAACAGAAAAGCTGATTAAAAAGGAGTTTAACGAATATCACAGATCCAATGCAATTGATGTAATTGCGATAGGTAAGCAAGTTGAAAAACCTCTTAGAAAGCATGGTTTTAATGTTGTGGGTGAATTAAATGACATATTCACAAATACAACTCTGAATGCTGTTAATGAAATTTCTGATGGTTTTATGAAGGATTTTTTAACCGGAAAATACGATAAAATCATTTTGGTCTATAATGAATTTGTAAGTGCTGCTGTACAAAATGTAAAAGCCGAACAATTTCTGCCCATGCAAATGCCAGATGTATCAGAAATGGAACTGAAATCGGTTGAATATATTGTAGAACCGGATAAACAAACTTTTATGGATAAAGTTATCCCGGATGCTTTAAAAGTAATGTTTTATCGTGTAATACTTGAATCTTTAGCTTCGGAGCATGGAGCGCGAATGACTTCTATGCACAAGGCAACGGATAATGCATCGGATCTTATAAAAGAGTTACAATTGGAGTATAACAAAGCACGTCAGGGGGCGATTACAAAAGAAATACTTGAAATAGTAGGAGGTGCAGAAGCTCTTAAGAAATAAACTATTTGAGGTCAGTAGATAAGTACATACATTTCTGCATAAATCAAAAAAGCCCCAAAGTGGGCGATATCCCAAAGCCTAACCTGTAAGGGCTAGGATATTAATCAGGTATTTTATATAAACGCCAAAGGCATGCGTATAGACACCGCATCTTTGATGCTAACGTAAACTTACTATTGATATGTATTTAACTACTTACCTCCATAAGCTTTTCTCAAACGAAGAAATATATAGGCCGTCCAAATGGATGGCCTTTTTCATTTTAAGAGCCAGGGAATTATACAACTTTTAGTTCACTCACTCCATGACTCTTTTTAAGCACTTGTATTTGTGTTGAGATACGCTCTTTTAAGTTTTCAACATGAGATATCACGCCAATCATTTTACCTTGAGCTTTTAATGTTTCAAGGGTTGAAATTACTGTTTCGAGAGTGTTGGCATCAAGAGTTCCAAATCCTTCATCAATAAATAAAGAGTCTATTCGAACGTTGTGGCTGGATAAATCAGATAAGCCTAAAGCCAAAGCAAGGCTTATCAGGAACTTCTCACCTCCACTTGATGTATCCACATAACGCATTTGCCCGGTTTGATACTCATCTACTAATTTAAAATTGAGTTCCTCTCCTACTTTATACTCTTTTTCCATTTTTAATGAATAACGCTTATTTAAGCGAAATAAATGCACATTGGCAAGTTGTATCAAGCTTTGGAGTGTTAGGCGCTGTACATAAATATTAAAAGCATCTTTTGAACCTCCTAAAAGACTCATCAGATCTGTCCATTTTTTTAAAACCTTTTCCTGTTTATCAATTTCATCGAAAACAGTTTTATTTCGTTCTTTTATTTGATGATCAAGGTCAAACTTTTGTTTGATTTCTCCTAAGCGCTTAAAATTTATATTTTTTTGTTGATCAGATGATGATTTCTTCAATTGAGCATTCTGTAAATCTAATTGTGAGGGTTTCTTATCTTCAAGGACTTCCATTTCCTTTTTTAACTTTTCTGATAGAGCAGAAAGCTTCACTCCCCGTTCCTCAATTCGTTGTTTAATTTCCGTATACTTTGCTTTTTCATTGTAGCTTAAGAGGCTCTTTTCCAATTCCTCCCGTTTACTAAAAACTGAATCTTCAAGGGAAATTCTTAGTTGTTTACCACTTGTATTTAGTTCCACTTCTAAATTCTGAATTTCTTTCTGTAGGTTTTCTCTTTCTTTAACCTTACTTACTTTTTCTGTAGTTAGTTTTTGCAATTGTTCATCTATCCTCCTAAAAGAAGTTTTTGTCTCTGTCATATCCTTCTGCAACAATTGACGCTTATCATCAATGCTAATATCCAAAGGTAAAATTTCGGCTCTTTCCTTTTGAGTAGCTTCCATCAATTCACTTATTGCGGTGAACTCCCTTTTCGCTTGTTTCTCTGCTTCAATCTTCTCATCCATGCGCTCTTTTAAAGAAGTTGATTCAACATTTAATTGTCCAAGTGTTTTTTCATTATCAGATAATTCCTTTTCTTTTTTTCTAAAACTCTTCACTGAATCCTCTAATTGAACAATGAAAAGATCGGTTTTATCACATTCAGGTAAATTCAAATTAAACTCCTGCATTTGAGCACTTAAAGCCTTTTCCAATTCTTTATTTTCAACAATTAACTGTTGGAAGGCTTGTTGTTTTTGCTCAAAATCAGCCTTTATATTACTTTGCTTCTCACGTTGGGTAGCTTCTTCTTTCTCAACTTTATGATTACTATCGAGCAATTGTTGAATCTGTTTACTTTGTTCTTCTTTAAGTTTATTAAGCTTCTGGGTAATTTGAATCGTTTCATTCAGTTGACTACTGATAGCAAGATATTCTTCTAACCTATTATTAATATTTTCAGTTTCATTTAATTGACAATCAACTTTCAATATTAAAAAGCTCTGAGAAACTTCTTCCAACTGAAATCCTAATTTTTTCTTCTGAGAAGTAATATTTTCTAATTGCGTTTTCTGTTTAGTTGCCTCTATATTCAAAATCTTCTCTTTTTCGATCAGCAGTTCTAAACTTCTTTTCCGATCTTTAATCAATTGTTTAGATTTGGAAGCATCTAAACCATGATACTTTTCAACCAGAGGATGTATGGTGGACCCGCATAGAGGACATGGTTCACCTTTCTGTAGTTTCTTACGCTCTTCTTCAAAGCTAAGAATGGTTTGCTCCAATTCCCAAATTTTCTCGGCATCAGATAGAACCAACTGGGCTTGTTTTATTTCATCAGATAAAAGGGTCATTTGTTTTTCAGACTGGACTCCATCTTGTGTTAATTGCACAATATTTTGATCCAGTATAGCAATCTCCTTAGTTAGTTGAAGAAACCCCTTGTTTAAATTCGAAACTTCTACCCACTTTTGTCTTTCTCTATCCGTTTGATCTTTTTGCTTTAACAATGCATCAAGATCTTTACCATTAAGTTTCTGACAGGTAACATCAAATTGAGATCTCACTAGCTCAACTTGAATTTTGTTTTTATTCGTCTCTTCTTTTAATCGCTCTATGGTGTCTTCCAGCTCACGTAATACTTTTTTTCTCTGATCGATTTCGCATGCTAGATCTTTTACTGCTTTGGCATTCCGATTTCTTAATGATAAATCGGAAGTCCACTTATTTAGATGGCCCTCAATTCGTGGAACTAACTTATTGAAATTAAGATATTCAACCAATTGAGCTTGATTGGATGATAGCCTTTCTTTTTCTGAAGATTTTTTTTGACTTAATTGCGTTAGTTCTTTCAAAAGATTTTGAAGTTCAACAAGTGCAACTTGCAATTTTTTCTTTTGTTCAACTTGAGCTTTCATCCGACTTTCTAAACCTGATATTAACTCGAGTTTAGGCATCCAATCCTGAACAAGCTTTTCTTTATCTTCAGTGAGTTTTTTTGATTGGTTAAATTGAATATTAACCTGCTCACATTGAGACTGTAACTCTAACAAAGAAGAACACACAAGTTTAAAATCCAATTGTTTTTTTTCTAACTCTTTTTCAGTTCGGTTTAAATGGTCTACAACATCCTTAAAAGGTTCTGCTTCTTTATATAATTCCAACGCTTTAAAAACGGATTGTTTCTCAATAATAACTTTCTCAAGTTCCTCTTGATCTTTTAAAAGCTGAGTTTTTTCGTTTTGAAGATTCTCTAAAGTTTTATGCCAATGGATTATTTCATCTAACAGCTTAAGTTCACGTTCAATGGTTTTTAATTCTTCATTTAATAGGGCCTCTTCCTTATTTAAGGCATCTTTTTCTTCGGCACTCAGCAAGTCCTCATTATTAATTTTTGACTTTATCTTTTCGAGTACTTTTCTCTCTTCAAAAATCTTTGCATTAGTAGCTTCCCCAATTTTCTTATAGATCTCCTCTCCAGTTATCTGCTCTAAAAGTGCACCCTTTTCACTTCCTTTGGCCGATAAAAAAGCTGCAAATTCACCTTGGGCTAACATGACAGATCGAAGAAATTGATTATAGTTCAATTGAGTTAATCGTTCTACTTCGGTCTTCACTTCGCTTTTCTTCTCAGCAATTATCTTTCCTGTTGAAAGTTCTATTAAGCGCACCTCTTCTTTGGGAATGTTAAGTAGTTTTCCATTTTTACCTACCAAACGCATGGCCCAAAAAGCTTCAAAAACTTGTCCATCATTTTGAAATAGTACACGGCTAAAGGCTTCAATAGCTCCATAACTAATCACATCATTTAACCCAGCTTTTATGTGAGACTGTTTAAAACGAGGAACCTGATGATACAAAGCAATTGTAATCGCGTCTAAAACGGTTGTTTTTCCGGCACCTGTAGAACCGGTTATGGCAAACAATCCGACATCCTGAAAAGGTTCTTTTTGAAAATCAATTACTATGGGGTGATCTGATTTTAAAGAATTTATGTTTTGGAGTTCTATCTTTAGGATTTTCATCTTTCAATAAGTATTGAGATGTGAGAAATGAGTTTTAATAAACAAGCACACAATTTGCATTCACACCGGTTTTATTATTTCTCTAATGAAGGATTTCTTTCAATGGCGATTTGAAGAACTTCATTGAATGCATCTTCGATTTGAGGATTGTTTTCAAGATCAAAATCGCGTTCTTTACATTTCATTTTAAACACATCAAGGGGTTGTAATTCTTTAATGCCTTTGGTTTCTTCCAACAACTCTTCAATTCCTTTCACATTTCTAGACTTGTTGATTGTAACTTTTAAGACTTCGAGATTTAAGGATGCAGCTATTTTATTTATTTCTTGAAAGGCATTTGCACTTTTTTCAGCGCTGTCTAATACAACTTCTATCCAAGGTGTTAATTGATGATTTTGTTGATCCAGTTTTAATAATTCCAGACGACACTCTTCTAATGTCCCTTTTACTTGATAAAGGCATCGAAATGCAGGAACTGAAACATCTTCAACTGTAACTACTTTATTTTTTTGAATATCCAGTATGAATACTTTTTTCTCATATCCAATCTCACTAAAACTTAAAACATTAGGTGACCCTGAATAGCGGATTCGATCATTCCCTCCAACTTTTTGAGGACGATGCAAATGTCCCAGCGCGATGTAAGCAAATTCCTTTGGAAAATCATCAGCTCCGATATCGCCTAAATTTCCCACATAAATGCTCTGTTCACTATCGGATGTAGAACCTCCAATGGCAAATAAATGTCCCATGGCAATTACGGGAACATTTTGTTTGTTTATCTCACTACAGTATTGTGCAATCTGACTATAATGGTTAGTTAATGCAGTTTTATAACGATCACTCACCTGCTCAAAGGATTCTCCGGCTACAGCTTTACGTATATCCTGATCTCTCAAATAAGGAACCGCAGCAACAATGATCTGATCGTCATCAACATCAAACGTAAAAACTTCATCTTCAACACTATCACTAGCTCGACCAACCACATGAATTTGAAGCGCACTTAATAATTCTTTAGGAGCATTAATCGTTCCGGGAGCATCATGATTCCCTCCGGTGATTACAATGTATTTACAACAAGTTTTGGTTAAACCCACTAAAAAATCATAATACACCTTCTGACTTTGGGTGGAAGGAACTCCGGTATCAAAAACATCTCCTGCTATCAGTAAAATATCAACAGATTGATTCTCAATAGTATCATGAAGCCATTGTAAAAAAAGCAATTGCTCTTCATGTTGTGATTGCTCATGTAATCTGTGGCCCAAATGCCAATCGGAAGTATGGAGTATTTTCATTGATCTAAAAAGTAGTGAAAAATGAGTATTTAAGACAGAGATTGATTTACGGCTCTAAATTTAAAAACAGAGTTTCAGAGAGACGGAGTTTTTCAAAGAATTTTAATTTGGCATATCCTTTTTTAAGCATAATTGTTTTTACTCTGAGGCACAAAAGCAAAGCGTTTATAAAGAGTCAACGATTATGCTCTGTGTTGTATTTTTTGACGATAAATCATTAGTTTTTTCATCATGAATAATTGTGGATTTTCAGAATATCAAAGAATGAAAAAAAAACGCCCATGAATGGGCGTTTCTTATCTTCATAATTGTAAAATTATCGTTTATGCAAACCACATTCTTTAGTATCAGGATTTTCCCAATACCAACGACCTGCTCTTACATCTTCACCTTCCATAATAGCTCTCGTACAAGGTTGACAACCTATACTCGGATAATTTTTATCGTGTAATGGATTATAAGGAATGCCTTTCTCAATTATATAATCCCATACTTGTTGTTCGGACCAAAAGGCTAATGGATTAATCTTTAAAAGATTATTATTGGCATCCCATTCCACAACTTCCAATTCCTGACGAGTCACTGATTGATCAGCTCTTAATCCACAAATCCAAGCCTCTAATCCTTTAAAGGCGCGCTGAAGAGGCTCAATCTTACGAACAAAGCAACACTCTTTCCTGTTCTCAATGCTATCGTAATACAAACTAATTCCTTTGGTATTTACCATATTTTGTACCTTTTCTGCATTGGGAAAAAACACTTGAAGATTCTTCTTGTATTTTTTTGAGGTTCGATGAATTAATTCGTAAGTCTCAGGAAATAACCGACCTGTATCTAAGGTAAAAATCTTTGTATTTGGATTAATGCTAACAACCATTTCAGTTAACACCTGATCTTCAGCTCCTAAACTTGAAGACAAGGCAATTTTATCACCAAATTCCGCAATAAAATGAGCAATGATATCTTGTGCTGAGGCTGAACGAAAGTGCTCGTTCAATTCCTTTATCTTATTTGTATCCATGTATCCTAAATTTGTACAAAGATATACAAAAAGAGCGCTACCCCAAAAGAAGGTAACGCTCAATATATCATATAGAAACACTATATATATCTACTTTTTTCTTTTACAGCCATCAGAAGTTCCAAAACAAACACCCATTGCCTGAGCTTGTTTAATCAGATAATGATCCGGCGTTAATAACCTCAATTTCCCACCAACTTTACTGAGCGGTACAGAAGTAATCCGATCATTTTCTAAAGATACCATGGTTCCAAATTTGCCTTCATTAATCAAATCTGCAGCATGAGCTCCATAGCGGGTTGCCAAAATCCGGTCTTGAGGACTTGGACTACCACCTCGTTGAATATATCCTAATATGGTATCTCGTGTTTCTAAACCGGTACGTTCAAGAATTTCTTTACTGATGTAGGCTGCTGCCGATTTCTTTTTAGGTTTTTTAATACCTTCTCCAACAACTACGATAGAATATTGCTTACCGCGATTGCTACGATCTATCAAAGTTTCTGCGACAACATCCAGATTATATTTTAGTTCCGGCAATAGGATGACATCTCCACCTGAAGCCAATCCCGAATATAAAGCGATCCATCCTGCATGATGCCCCATTACCTCAATTACCATTACACGTTTGTGCGAATTTGCTGTGGTATGAAGGCGGTCAATCGCTTCACCGGCAATTCCAATAGCAGAATCAAATCCAAAAGTTACATCTGTTCCCCATACATCATTATCAATGGTTTTGGGAATACCAACGATGTTTAAACCTTCTTCTGATAACAATTGAGCAGTTTTTTGAGTTCCATTACCACCAATACAAACCAAAGCATCTAATCCTAACTTATCGTAGTTTTCTTTTATAATTTGTGGTTTATCCACCTCATTGGTAATTGCATCAGGTTTAAATGGCTTCAATCTTGAAGTTCCAAGAATAGTCCCTCCTAAAGTTAAAATACCTGACAAAAGCTCTTCTTTCATCTCGTATGTTTCCATATCAACTAAACCACTAAAGCCATTATTAATACCAATGACTTCCATGCCATACTTGACAATGGCTGTTTTACCAACTCCTCTAATAGCAGCATTAATACCGGGACAATCGCCACCTGCTGTTAAAATTCCTATTCGTTTTTTTTTCATAATTCTTCCCTCTAACTCTTATATCTATACCTTTATTCGTGAAAAACCAACAAAGGAATATCTGTATGAAACAACACTTTACGCGTAATACTTGGATGAAAAAATTTTGATATCATATTTCGCTTATGCTTTGTCATGGCGATCAAGTTAATGCCTTTTGTCGAAATAAACTCATCTAAAGAGTTCAAAAAATCATCCCCTGAAATATAATCAAATTCAAGGTGATAATTTCTGTAGGTTTCTTCACAATAAATTCTCATTTGAACGAGTTTATCTTTGTCCCATTTATCAGGTGCTCCTGAAGCAAACTGCGTAACATACACCTTTGTTTCGAAAGGTTCTATTAAAGTCATCAATTTATGGATTGATCTGTAGTCTGTTTCTCCAAAATCGGTGACAAATAAAATGCGATTAATTTCTTTTAAATTAATCGAGGATTCGGCAGGTACAGCCAATACAGGAACAACTGCATGATTAATTACATCACTGGTCACACTTCCCAATAACTCTTTGATGGTTTCCCCTTTGCTTTTAGTCCCCATTACAATAACATTGGGTAATTCTTGGTTTGAAATCTCAACCAATATATCCTCCGGATAGCCGACTATACATCTGCTTTTAATTTTCAATGAGTCAATGCTCATTTCTTGCAGTTGTTTCCTAATCTGCTTTTCAAGTATTTGAAATTGCTGCTGACATTCTTCATGGTCATTATGATGTTTTTTCAAAGCTTCTTCTTCGCATAAAAGCTCTTGTTGTTCTTCATCATACAAATCGGTCACCGGAGATATCGTGTGAATCATTTCAATCTCTGACTGAAGTTTACTCCCAAGTACAATTGCATAATTTAATGCATTTAGAGAATATGTTGAGAAGTTTACCGGAACTACAATTCGTACCATAAGCCAAGACTTTATCAAGAATATGTATAAAATACAAGTTACGAAAAGACTTATGGAAATAAAAAAATCCGACCATTTACGATCGGATTTTTATTGTTTTATATGGACTGAAATTAAATAATCAGCATTGCGTCACCATAAGTTCCAAAACGGTACTTTTCTTTAACCGCAGTTAAATAGGCTTCGTACACAAAATCATAACCACCAAAAGCAGTTCCCATCATCATTAGGGTAGACAATGGCAAGTGGAAATTAGTAATCATAGCATTGGCAACCTGAAAGTCATAAGGAGGAAAAATAAATTTATTGGTCCAACCTTCATAAGGTTTAACATGACCATAAGTCGAAACAGAGCTTTCTAAAGTTCGCATCACTGTTGTACCAACAGCACAAACGCGTTTTTTACGATCTTTTCCTCGGTTAATGATGTCAGCCGCTTCTTCGTTAATAAAAATCTGCTCTGAATCCATTTTGTGTTTAGTCAAATCTTCAACATCCACACTGCGGAAGTTTCCTAAACCAACATGCAAGGTTACTTCAGCGAATTCAAGACCTTTAATCTCCATGCGTTTCATTAACTCACGGCTAAAGTGCATACCGGCGGTTGGTGCTGCAACTGCACCTTCGTGTTTCGCATAAATTGTTTGGTAGCGATCTTTATCTTCCGGTAAAACTTCACGATTAATGATTTTTGGAAGAGGGGTTTCACCCATTCCATATAAGGTTGACTTAAATTCTTCGTAAGATCCTTCGTATAAAAATCGTAAGGTACGACCTCTAGATGTAGTATTATCAATCACCTCAGCCACTAACGAATCATCGTCTCCAAAGTACAATTTATTTCCTATACGGATTTTACGAGCAGGATCGACTAAAACATCCCATAAACGTTGTTCACTATTTAGCTCACGCAATAAAAACACTTCGATTTCGGCACCTGTCTTTTCTTTGTTTCCATATAATCTTGCCGGAAAAACTTTAGTGTTATTAAATACCATCACATCCTGATCATCAAAATAATCAATAACATCTTTGAAAACCTTGTGTTCAATAGTCTGTTTTTCACGGTCTAACACCATCAAACGTGATTCGTCTCTGTTTTCTGCTGGATGCAGAGCAATTAACTCTTCCGGAAGCTTATACTTAAACTTGGATAACTTCATAAATCTATTGTTTTTATCCTATTAATGATTTTTATACTACGAAACAGGCAGTTTATACGAAACAAATACTAGTTTGTTACGCTTTCTGCTATTTTTTTTTGAAATTCTTCAATTTCAAGAGCATCTTCTATGTTAAACTCTCCAATTCGGGTACGAATTAAACCTGTTAAATGTCCACCGGAATTCAGTTTTTCACCGATATCTCTGGCCAAAGAACGGATATAAGTTCCTTTACTACAAGTTACTCTAAATTTAAAATCCGGCAAGTGAGATTCTAACAATTCCATTTCACGAATATTTACAATGCGTGATTTCATTTTAATATCTTCACCTTTTCGAGCTAAATCGTAAGCTTTTTTACCATTGATTTTAAGCGCAGAAAAAACAGGTGGCACTTGTTCTACATCACCCTCAAACGTTTTTAGTACCTCTTCTAATGAAGCCTCTGCGATGTGCTCCCATGGAAAACGCTCATCTATTTCAGTTTCAAGATCTTGAGATGGCGTAGTTGCTCCAACTTGTACTGAAGCAATGTATTCTTTCTCCTTACCTTGAAGCATTTCAATTTTTTTTGTACTCTTACCTGTACATACAATTACTAAACCGGATGCTAATGGATCTAGCGTTCCGGCATGACCTACTTTAATCTTCTTAATTCCTAAATGATTACGAAGACTAATTCTGATTTTATTCACGACATCAAAAGAAGTCCAATGAAGTGGTTTATTAATCAATAAAATCTGGCCTTCTTTAAAACCTTCTACACTATAATTTATTTCCATCCCTTCTTGCCAACAAGCATTAGATCATTTGACTTACAATAGCAATCAATCCAACCACAACACAATAAATCGAAAAATAAGTCAACTTACTCTTCTTAACTAATTTAATCATCCAGGTACATGCAATTAACCCGGTAATAAATGCAGCTATAAAACCTATCACAACAGGCATAACAGCCTCTCCCTGAGCGGTAAAATCACTCGACAACAAATCCTTAGCCATTTTACCTAAAATAAGAGGTACGACCATTAAAAAAGAAAAGCGAGTGGCTTTTGCCCGATCTACTCCTAACAATACAGTTGTAGAAATAGTTGCGCCTGAACGCGAGATACCGGGTAATATGGCTATGGCTTGTGCTACTCCAATAATAACAGCACTTAAATACGAAACGCCTTTTTCGGTTGTTTTAGCTTTATCTGCAAAATATAAAAGCAAGGCAGTTATTACTAACATAAAGCCAACCAGCAATACCTGACCTTCAAACAGGAGTTCCAATTCATCCGAAAAAGCGACTCCAACAAAAGCAGCAGGTATCATGGATAAAACTATTTTTAAGGAAAAGATTTTTTGTTCATTCCATTTAAACTGAAATAAACCGGAAATAATCTCCATAATGTCTTTTCGAAAAATAACAATGGTACTTAACGCAGTTGCACCGTGTAGCATTACTGTCATAAACATGCTTTCTTTGGCTACCGCATTACCTCCAAACAAGGCTTTAACAATTTCGAGATGCCCACTGCTACTAACAGGCAAAAATTCAGTAAGACCTTGAATAATTCCAAGGATTAAGGCTTCTAATACCCCCATAAAATTTCGATATATTATTCAGATTTTGTTTTTTTCATAATGGCATATATCTCAAAGACAAAGCCAACAACAACAACGATAGGTGCTAAGGTAACTCGACGAAAACTAAAAATTTCTTCATTGAAAACTGTGGGATCATCACTTCGCCCACCCATCATTAATAGAAAACCAATAATAATTATCACAAAACCAATTGCTAGTAGAATATAGTTTTGTTTGCCTAATGCAAACTGGGGATCGTTGTCTGATTCTTTCATCTGTTTATAATTTTCACACAAAGCCGCCAAACGCAGAAGGAAATATACAGGTCCTCCTGTGATTAGTTTTTTTGCATGATCGTTTCATGTCTTTAAAAATATAAATCGTCTGTTTTTAATCTTAAGTATTTATTAACTGCAAAATAGGTTGCAAAAAAGGTAATTAGAATCCCTGCCAGAATCACCATGCCAAATAAAACCATAAGCAAATTCATATTTTGAAAACTAATTACTCCTTCGAGTTCCTGTGAGGATACATAAATCAATCCTGATAACATGATAATGGCTAAAGTAGCGCCCACAAACCCATTTACCATAGTTACCCATAAAAATGGTCGACGGATAAATCCTTTGGTAGCACCTACCAATTGCATGGTGCGGATAATAAAACGCTTTGAGTAAATAGACAAGCGTATGGTATTGTTAATTAATGCAATGGCAATGAATAACAACAACAACGCAAAAGCACCCAACACGACAGAGATTCGCCTCACATTTTTGTGAACGAGATGAATTAGATTCTTTTGATACAATACTTCTTTCACCTGTGGAAAATCCATGATCATTTTCTCAACCGGGGCTATACTATCCGGATTTGCATACTCTGCAAAAAGCTTTACTTCTATTGAAGATAAAAGGGGGTTATAACCAAGAAACTCAACAAAATTTTCACCCAGTTCTTCCTTTAACTCTTTTGCAGCTCTTTCTTTATCAATATATTGAGTAGACTTGATAAAGGGAGATGTTGAAAGTAGTTTTTCAAGACGTTTTACTTCAGCCTCACGCGCATTGTCTTTGATCAATACGGTAAAACCAATGTTTTCTTTAACATAAACGGATAAACGCTGCGCATTTAACATCAACAAACCTATAATCCCTAAGAGAAACAACACCAAGGCAATACTTATGGTTGTTGTAACATAAGAGCTCCTTAGCCGTTTTCCGCTGTTTATCTGTTTATTGTTTGCCATATAGTAGTATTACTGCAAAAATATAAAATGCCCAAAGCTTGGAGGGACAAAGTTAAGTATTTAACAAACTTTAACAATGATCTTTGTAAAAAAGCCTCATATTCTATTATACTTTCCATCAAAAACCTAATATCCGGTTATGTATTTAAAATACTTATAATGATTAATCAACCATCGCACAACTGATGTATTATAAAATTTACGAAATGCTTTTTGAATAGTATCAACCATCTGGTTATGGGGACAAAAACTACCCACCGCACGAGCTGACATTTCCAAAGTCGATAAATACTTTGTACTAACTTTCATATTAGTACCGCTGCCATCCACACCCATATTAACAACTAATGACTTAACCGGATATACAGAAGGTAAATCTTGCTTATAGGCCGAATAATTAAAGCGTATTGACCATGAATCAATTAATCCTTGTTGTTGCTTCATTAACATCACCGACAAATCATTACCACCTCGCTCAAACTGTTCCCTTTGTTTTTTAGACCGATAAAACTGTTGAAAATCTTCGACATCCCAGTCGGTTTTTTCCCAATTCTGTTTCCAAGTAGCCCATCCCCAACTACAGTTCCGATGAGCTAAATAAGTACAATAACTGTATTGATTAGAAATTGGAATATTAGGTGTATAGCCGGCTATGGACCAAATGTTTTCCGGCGAATAAAAATCCAAAGCTTTGTTCATGTAACTCAAGAAATAGGGCGAAGTTTTTAAATCATCTTCCAAAACGATCAGTTTTGAATACCTTTCAAATAAAGATGAAACGCCAGAAATAATCGAATTTGCTAAACCTTTATTCTCTAATTGATTAATTACAGTTAAAGATTTAAATCCACTAATGGCATTTAGGTAGGAACGGACTTTCTCAACATCTTCCTGATCTTCCACAGCTTTTGCTGCATCTGAAAAAATAAACAAGTCACTTTGTGTGGCCAAAAAATTGTTTCGAAGAGCCTCAATCGTACTTATGGTATGATCTAAACGCTTATAAACAAATAAGGCGATGGGTGCTAACTCAATCATCGATAAACTTAAAGAGGTTTAAGGACTGAACATCATCAAGTTTACTGCTAATTCGACCTTGAATATTTTCTATTTCAGTCTGCATTTTTAATGCTATACGGCTTGCCTTTTCGTCTGATAAATCACGAACATCAGAATAATAAGCTTCTAAAGAAAAAGATTTCATCACATGCTCGTATTTATGTGCCCAGCCGATAACCATGCAAGGTTTCTTTTGCTTTAGAGCATGAATTAATCCATGATATCGAGCGGAAATTACCATTGATGATTGTTGAAAAATATGTTCGATTTGATTGGGAGTTAAATCTTGATTAACAATCCCTAACCGGTTGTTATTTACTTCGTCTGATATCTTTTGACATAAGACTTTATCATCAGCGGAATGACGAACAATAACCACTTCACGCCCATCGTTAATTAAAGCATTTATCATCGATACAAAAATGCTTACAACAGTTTCTTCAGATTGCAACTTGGTTAATTGTTTGTTAGGTATCACCACAATGGCGCCTTTTTTAATATCTACATTTTCAACTTCATAAGAAGATTTATAGATGTTATCAAGATTGAGATTTGAGGATTGCAAAACCAAGTCAAAAGAATCAATTACACCGGCATCAGTTCTTACCTTCGAAAGAGCTTCTCTGCATTTAGGTTCTCGAATAAAAATTACCTTGGGGTATTTTAAGTACTTCTTGATTAATGGCCAAACCACCATTTTTTTCCAACCCTTAAAATCAAAAGGCCCAATGGATTGAGGCAGGAACACAAAAGGTACCTTTCTTTTTTTTGCCAAAATTACCGGGAATAAGGTAGCAAAGGTCCACAATGGACTTTGATTATGTGAGCTTACCCCATAACCACTAATGTCTAAAACTAAGTCGGCTGTATCAAAATGTTGCCATATCTCTTTTTCAGGATTACTAATGGGTTTAGGTCTTACAATTAATTTTAAAAAAGGAAAAGCCATCCTTAATAAAGTGCGAATGTGCATATTCACAATCCCAAAGGCATAAGGAGCCTTTTGATCTTCATGTAAGGTTGGGAAAATATCGATCATCACTACCTCTGCTGTGGGGTAATTCTTTTTTAAGGAATCAACCAAACAAAACAACATAGACTGAGCCCCCTTATTGATAAAGTTTCCTCCTGTAATTAATATTTTTCGCATTTAATTATATTGTCTTAATTGATCGATTGGTTTTCGAACGGAGCATGCTAACATACTTTGTTCTTCAGCATATCCATAGGCGATTAGCATAATCGGACGCTCGTATTTTTGTAATGATAGCAGCTTAGCCACTTGAGTATCCTTTCTTTTATCCTCTGGCCAATTAAGCGGACAAGATGATATATTCATACTTTCTAAGGCAAGCATAAAATTCATGGCTGCCAAACTTCCATCAATATACATTAAATGACGATCAGAAACAGTAGGCGAAACATTCATTTGACCCACTACGGCAACAACGGCAGATATAGAATTGGCAAATCCGGTTGTTCCTCCTGCTAAGGCTAGTACTTTTTGAGCCAATTCCGAATGATCTACAATACGGAATTCAAAGGGTTGACGATTACAACTACTAGGTGCCATACCGGCCATTTCCACGGCTTCATCCATTAATTCACGCGGTGGAATTTTCCCTAAACTAAAATACCTGACCGATTTTCGTTTGGTAACTAATTGTTTAAAAGAAGATTTCAAATCTTCATCCCCCACATTACCCATCGGAAATGGTTGATAAACACTAACCTTTCGACCTTCAAAATTGAGCGCAAAGAAGCGCACTTGTGCTATTTCAATTTGAGGACAAGAATCGGTAACTTCAAAATACTGTTTCAAAATATCATAAGCCCAATTCATCTGTTCATTTTCATGACCCCCTTGAACCAAATTACAAAATAAATCTACCGTTTCTTGGATGTAATCTAATGCAAAAACTTTCTTGCGGCTTTTCATTAAGATACCTTTTTCAAGCCGATGAATATTGCGCCGTAATAAAAACAGGTTTTCGCTTCGATTATGCTTTTTCATGAGATAATCACGACGCGATGATAAAAACAGTTTAGCTTCATAACTAAACGACTTTGAAAACATAAAATAAATGTTGGACAAAAGCGGTACGTTTAATACTAAAGGATATAAAACAAGATATTGAAAGCGCTCCCTGAATGACTGAAGGGCGAGATAGCATTTCGAAACCAAATCGCTAAGTCCAACATAGGATAACACCTTTTTTACAAGTATTCTCATTCAACTTTTTTATAATCTGTAAATTTATCAATTTGAATCTTACTTTCTTTTCAACAAGCCTAACAAAGTAACTTTTAATTGAAGTAAGTCAGAAACCTTTACAATTCGAAATAGCACTAGCGATAAGCAAAACAAAACTATCAATACAATTTTGAGGAGAATCGGAATGATAAAACCCTGGGGTAGGAAAAAACTTAAAAAAACAATAATTCCCCATAGAGCGATGACAATTACAAACTGAGTTATCTTGAACTCTAACTTTTCATATCGATTAGACAATTTATAAAAAGCAACAAAGGCCACAACCTGAACCACTAAGGTAGCCCAAGCCGCTCCGTCTTTACCATATTTAGGAACCAAAACGAAATTCAACACAATATTTAATACACCGGAAAGAATTAGAACTTTAGATATGGTATTTGTTTGTTTGTGCTTATTTAATGGTAGAACGACGTATTGACGTAAACCAGAAAAAATAAGACCTAAAACCAAAAATGGAACGATGTAAATACCTTGTTGATAATAAGCATCACCTAAAGAGATTACATAAATAATTTCTTTTGCAAATAGTGTTATTCCTAAACCGGCAAGAGAAAGAATCAAAAGGAATGAGCGCTGAATTTGATTAAACTCTTTGTGATTATCCGACTGATCCAATGTCTTAAAATAATGATATGTATAGGCGGTAATAAAAGAGGTAATAACAATCATTTCTAAAAGATTGGCTACTTTGACAGCATAGCCAAAATTACCTGCTTCGGCAGGATTATAAAATTGATTAATAATCAAACGATCGCTAAGGTTAAGAACAACCGTCAAGAAACCAGATATGGCAAGGGGTAAACCATATTGCATCATATCCTTTAAATATGATCCGAGAAATTTAACCCGACTATTTTTAAAAGAATAAGGTAATAAGAACAAAAAAGTGATGACATTAGCACATAACTGAGCCCAATATACACCTATAAACCCTAATTGGAAAAATTGAAGAAACAGATAAGTAAAACCTACTAACAGGGTTATGTTTAATGACAAATGCCCGGTTTGGATAGTCGCTTTTTGCTGAAGCTTTAGAAGAATAAATGGCACTTCGTGAAACAATCGAAATAAGCCGGCAAACAAAAAAACCAAAACTAAATTTGTTGAAACATTATATTTGAGGATTTCGAACGAAAAACCTAACAAAAGCCCTCCAAATAGAATCACAAATAATGCCGAGGTAAAAAGATTAAAAGTATAACTCGTAAAAAACAAGGCTTTGCGATCACTTTCATTTTTCATTTCATAATACCATCGAGCAAAACCACTCTTCACCCCCAAAGCAGAAATCACCATGACAAACATAAACAGGGTTTCAAGCAATATCCACACCCCTATTTCATCATTGGACAAATAGAGTTTTACTAAAGGCATAATAGCCAAACCACTAAGCTTTCGAAACACATTCCCAATGCTGTAGATGGTAGATTGCTTAAATAAGGCTGATGACATAATTTTTTATCTGCTCCCAAAGATATAAAAGAATAAAGAATAATGGTAAGCACCCAAGAGTATACTTTGTCCAACCCAATCTTTAAATTTATGTCAAATAATCAAAGCAATATAAAATCCTTCCAACTTTTTCCGGAAGAAATAAGTGATTTATTTATTACATTTGAGCATTAATACAGCAAAAATTCTTTTGAAAGTCCTTCTCATAAATAAAACAGATTCAGGTGGCGGAGCAGCAGTTGCAGCCAACCGTCTAAACCGTGCCCTACGTCGTAATGGCATCGATTCGAAGCTGTTAGTTCAAGATTTAAAACGAGGTGAAGAAGGGGTATATGCCATTGGAGAAGGATATGTACACCGCACTAAAGCTTTTGGAAGGTTTGTAGGTGAACGACTGTACTTTTTACCGCATGAAAAAAATGCGCAAATCAGATTTGGATTTTCACCTGCAAATACCGGCATAGACATATCCAATCACCCACTGGTGCAAGAGGCAGATGTAATACACCTCCATTGGATCAATCAAGGCTTTTTATCCTTAGATTCCTTATCAAAATTATTTGCCCTGGGTAAACCAATTATCTGGACACAACATGACATGTGGGCTTTTACAGGAGGCTGCCATTACGCAGGAGATTGTCACGAATTTTTAGAGTCCTGTGCATTTTGCCCTTTCCTTAAGAAACCGGGTAAAAATGATCTATCATCACAGATATTTGCTCAAAAAAGAAAAATATATAATTCCAATGAGCTTTCTGTGGTAGCTTGCAGTAAGTGGTTAAGAACTCTTGCTCAAGAAAGTAAATTATTGAGGGGTATGAATTTCTACAACATTCCTAATCCAATTGACACCAACAGCTACGCTCCTAAAGATAAAAATACCGCACGCATAAATTTAAACCTACCTACAGACAAAAAACTCATTTTATTTGGCGCAGCTAAAGTTGAAGATCAACGAAAAGGCATTAGGTATTTCATCGAAGCCTTGAACTATTTACAACTCAACTACCCGGATTCTGCAAATCAAGTAGAACTTATCTTTTTTGGGCAAATGAGCGAAAAGACTTCAAGTCATTTACCATTTAAAACTCATGCGTTTAACTTTGTAAAAAAAAGAAGCACCATCATCGATTTGTATAATGCTGCGGATTTATATGTTTTACCTTCTCTTCAAGATAACTTACCAAATACTGTAATGGAAGCATTATCATGTGGCACACCGGTTGCCGGCTTTAGCATTGGAGGTGTACCGGAAATGATAAGTCACGGATACAATGGATTTTTGGCTGAAGTCAAAAATTCAACCAGTTTGGCTGATAAAATGTACAAGGCCTTATTTCTGGAGGACTTAAATGAAATAAGTAAAAATGCACGACAAAAAGCGCTTAATGCTTATTCTGAAAAAGTTGTAGCGGCTGCCTACTTAAAAGTTTACGAAGCTGCATTAAACAAATAAAATGTTAACTCTTCCTACAATATCAATCATCACCATCGTATTTAATGGGGAAGTCACGCTTGAAAAAACCATTCAAAGCATCGAATGCCAAGACTATCCAAACCTTGAATACATAATTGTTGATGGAGCTTCTACGGATAACACAGTAAGCATCATTAAACACTATAAAAACGTTGTAAGCAAATGGGTGAGCGAACCCGACGAGGGTTTATACGATGCTATGAATAAAGGCATTAGAATGGCTAGTGGCGATTATTTATGGTTCATAAATTCCGGTGATGAGATATATGATTCAACAACCATTTCATCCCTCATCAAGAATGATACTTTTCCTTATGCAGATGTATACTATGGGGATACAGTTATGATAGATTTGAAAGGTAACACCATTGGAGACAGACGTTTAAAACCACCCAACACCCTTAGCTGGAAAGATTTTAAAAACGGAATGCTAGTCAGTCATCAATCCATATTGGTGAAAAGAGAAATTGCACAATGGTATAATTTAAAATACCAGTTTTCAGCTGATTTTGAATGGTGCTTATTGGCCTTAAAAAAAGCCCAAAAGGTAAAAAATACCAAGCAAACTCTTTCGAAATTTTTAGATGGGGGCATTACCAAACAGAACATTATTCCGGGGCTAAAAGAACGTTTTAGAATAATGATGGAGCATTTTGGAATGATCCCCACAATATACCACCACATTCCCATTGGATGGCGATTTTTATCCTTTGTGTTAAAGCATAAGAGGTTTTAAAAGCTACTAGCCAATAGCTATTAGCTTCTAGCCTAATTACACAACACATTCTATTTCTTATACCTATAAGGACTTATGACGAATACTCAATAATTCTTGTATACCTACAACTTCCAAATCTTCGTCAATTCTAAACAAGAAAGCTGCTTCAGAACGACTCCAAAGCAGCTTTTAAAGGATGTTATCTGATCTCTTTATTTTGCAGCACGAACCTGCTCTGCAAATTTCCTTAACATGATTTCAGTATCTTCCCAACCCACACATTCATCAGTAACAGAAACACCATATTTGAGTAATTTAAGATCACTTGGAATTGCTTGTTTACCAGCATGAATATTACTCTCTATCATTACTCCCATAATGGATTTATTTCCCTTGATGATTTGTTCTCCAACGTTTTCCAGTACTTTACTTTGATTGGCTGCTTTTTTGCAACTATTGGCATGACTACAATCTACCATAATCGCAGGATTAATGCCTTCTTCTTCTAAACGCTTTTCATATTTTGCAATATGGTGAGCTTCATAATTGGGTTCTTTCCCACCTCGTAAGATAATGTGCGTATTGGCATTTCCTTTAGTGCGCACCACAGCAACATGGCCATCCGGATCAATGCTAATGAAATTATGCGGTGCAGCAGTTGAGCCTAAAGCGTTGATGGCCACTTCAATATTTCCATCAGTCCCATTCTTAAAACCTACCACACTTGTTAATGCACTTGCCATTTTACGGTGACTTTGAGATTCGGTAGTTCGAGCTCCAATGGCAGTCCACGAAAATAAGTCCTGAATGTATTGCGGAGTGACAATATCTAACGCCTCACCTGCTGTTGGTAATCCAATTTCGGCAATGGAACAAAGTAATTCTCGAGCCACTTTTAAGCCTTCTTGTAAATGACAACTATCATCTAAAAACGGGTCATTTACTAAACCTTGCCATCCTACAGTAGTACGAGGTTTCTCAAAATACACCCGCATAACTAAGTATAAGGAATCACTTAATTCATCAGCTAGCTTTTTTAAGCGCTGAGCATATTCTTTTGCTGCGTCTACATCATGAATAGAACACGGACCAACGACAACCAACTTACGCTTATCAACTCCCTGAAGAATGTTTTTAACCGTATTTTGCCCCCTCTCAACAGTACTTACAATACTTTCGGTTAAGGGGTACAAATTTTTTAACTCGTTTGGTGTAATAATTGGTTCTTCTACAGCAATATTCTGGTTTTCTATTCTAATATCTGTCATAATCCTTTAAACAATCAAATTTTGCGTTTTGTTTTGTTCAACAAAAATAAGCTTTACAGGTAAACAACAATGGTATAAACAAAAAAACTGCAACTTAGATAGCTACAGTTTTTATTTTCTAAAAATTAAATCTTTATCTATTCTAATAGTGTTACCCAACCATGTACATCCGGCTCATCACCATATTGAATGGCTCTAAGTTTATTGTACAACTTCTCTGATATAGGTCCGGGTACTCCATCTTTTGCAAAAACATAAGACTTACCAACTTCGACATCATCAATTTGAGCAATAGGACTAATTACTGCTGCTGTTCCACACGCTCCGGCCTCTTCAAAAGTCTCCAGTTCTTCTAAAAGAACAGCCCGACGTTCAGTTTTTAAGCCCATATCTTCAGCAAGTTGAATCAGACTTTTATTTGTAATAGAAGGCAATATAGATTCTGACTTTGGCGTCACATAGGTATTGTTTTTAATTCCAAAGAAATTTGCCGGTCCACACTCATCAATATACTTTTTCTCCTTGCTATCTAAAAACAGAACCGCAGAATAACCACCCTTATGAGCTGCATGCGAAGCTCTTAAACTCGCAGCATAATTTCCACCTACTTTTACCTTTCCGGTACCCAGTGGTGCGGCACGGTCATATTTACGCGCAATCATCATGTTAGTAGGCTTAAAACCTGCTTTAAAATATGGACCAACCGGCATTACAAATACCATAAATAAATACTCATCAGCAGGACCAACTCCAATTTTAGGACCTGTTCCGTATAATACTGGACGGATATATAAAGAAGCTCCTGACTCATATGGAGGCACAAAATCTTTATTAAGCTCTACGGCTTTTAATACGGCTTTGGTAAACAATTCTTCAGGTACTGGAGCCATTAAAATCTCTTCTGCAGAATCATGTAATCGCTTGGCATTATCTGCAACACGAAAAATACGTATTTTTTCATCTTTGCCTTTAAAAGCTTTTAAACCTTCAAAAGCTTGCTGGCCATAATGTAGTCCGGTGGCAGCCATGTGGATACTGACTTCTTCAGAAGTACTGGTTTCCAACTCCCCCCACTTACCTCCACGGTAATAGCATCTAACATTATAGTCTGTTTTAATGTATTGGAACGACAGACTTGACCAATCAATATTTTTCATTCGTAGCGATGTTAACTCTTTTCCAACATAATTTTCCGCCATAAAGGTAATACAATCCATTCATATTATACAGCGCTATAAATATCAAAGCTTATGAAAAAAGATTAAATATTAATACAGATTATGGCAATACTTTGAAAATCAACCTACAATAAATAGGAGCAGAATAATATATTTTACAACATGCTCTATATAAACAGCATACAGGCAGCAATAAAAATGATTGTATAAATCAGGTATCGATATACTTTATCGGGAATTAAACCTACAATGTATTTTCCGTTAAAGGCACCTAATACGAGAGCCGGCATCATCACTAAATTAAGATGTAAGGTTTGCCAATTCATGGTTTCCCAGCTATAAATATGCAGAGGTACCTTAATTGAATTAAGTAAAATAAAAAACCAGGCTCCGGTACTAATAAAACTCTCTTTGGGCAGCCTAAAGGTTAATAAGTACATGTTAAAAATTGGTCCTGCTGCATTCCCGATCATGGTAGCAAACCCTCCCGATATCCCAAGTATTCCGCCAAACAGTACACCGGAAGGATTAAGCTTTGTACGCCGAAATTCATTCACTACTAACAAAATCCAACAAAAAAAAATGGTTGCTCCAATGCTGTACTTAAATTGCCGGTCAGAAATATTATTTCCGATATACACAGCTATTACGATGCCGACAAGAGCCCAAGGCAATAATTTCAACAAATACTTCAGCTGACTGCTCTTGGAGTAAAACAGTAATGCCATGCCATCTCCCATGAGCAAAAAGGGTAATAATATACCAACTGAAAGTTTACCCCCATACATGTAAGCCAAGGCTGGTATAACCATCATGGTTCCACCTTTTAATCCGCTTTTTGACAATCCAACAATATAGGCACAAAGAAAGGTAAGAATCCATACTTGCCAGGAAGTATGCATAGGGTTAAGAAAATCGATCATCCAAATAGTTTGTTAAAATTCTCCACTAAACAAGTTTCTAATTCGGTTACGTCGATTTGTTTGATTTCTGCTGCTTTTTCGTAGATCTTTCGAATATTCAATGGTGAGTCATCGGTTTCTAAAAAGATACGATCTAAGGGAACATCTTTAAACACTTCATAGGCTTTGCTCTTCACATTTGTTATAGCTTTACCAAAAGATAGATAAAATCCTAAATCCAACAACTGTTCCATTAGTTGCTGAGATCCGCTAAACCCATGAATAATCCAAGTTTGTTTGGGTTGCATCTCTTTAAAAATAGCAATCACCTCGTTATAGGCTTTTACACAATGAATAAGCAATGGTTTTTCATACTTTTCGGATAACTCAATATGCTTTCGAAATACACTTTCCTGTAAATCCTGTGAAGCTCCCCATACATGATCTAATCCACATTCTCCAATCAACAACAATGAGTCTTCTTCCAAAGCTTCAATTAATTGATTAAAAGACTTGTCTACATTTTCGATGTACCACGGATGAATCCCTGCTGAACGATGCGTGTTTTCAGAAACGTCTAGCTCCTCTAACTCACCGGGTTGATAACTCCGAACAGAAATATTTCTGTTGGGCATTGGTGAGTGCGTATGAATATTTATATATCCCATGCCTTAAAATTATACAACTAATTTAACATTACAGTTACTAATACGACTGTTGTACAACAATGATTCAAGGCTAATCACAAAAAAAGAGGCATTTACCAAAAATAAATGCCTCCTTTATATAGATCATTAGAAATTAGATGATAGACTTAAAATGTGCTCATGTGCTAATGCGACAATGTGCTAATTTAACTTACTTGTTGTTCAATGTTTACCTGTGGTGCAAAACACAATATCTAAACAACTTACGATACTTCTTAGAAAGAAGTCTTTAATGTGTAAATTAATTTATAAACTATTCAACATCTAATCTCATCTTTCTTTATTATTTCGAACTTCTTTTACGCTCGTGTTCTAACAAAAGAATTTTTCTTATCCGAATCGATTCAGGCGTAACCTCAACGTACTCATCTCCTTGAATGTATTCTAAAGCTTCTTCTAAAGAAAATTTAATTGGAGGTGCAAGCTTTACTTTATCATCCGAACTTGTGGTACGCATGTTTGTAAGCTTCTTGGTTTTGGTGATGTTAATGGTTAAATCACCTTCACGGTTATTTTCACCAATTACCATTCCCATGTATATATCTTCTTGCGGAGCAATAAAGAACTTACCTCTATCTTGTAATTTATCTAATGCATAAGCTATTGAAGTACCAGTTTCCATCGCAATTAACGACCCATTCTGACGTTTCTCGATATGCCCTTTCCAAGGTTGAAATTCGATGAAACGGTGAGCCATCACAGCTTCACCTTGCGTAGCCGTAAGCATGTTACTACGTAAACCTATGATACCACGCGAAGGAATATGAAACTCTAAATGAATACGATCACCTTTACGCTCCATGATCATCATCTCACCTTTACGCTGAGTTACCATTTCAATGGCTTTACCAGAGTGTTCTTCCGGTAAATCAATGGTTAACTCTTCGATTGGTTCATGCTTCTCTCCCATCACCTCTTTGATGATTACACGAGGCTGACCAACCTGTAACTCATAACCTTCACGGCGCATGGTTTCGATTAATACTGATAAATGAAGTACGCCTCGACCGTAAACATTCCATGCATCAGCAGAATCTGTTTCTTCAACACGAAGGGCCAAGTTTTTCTCTAACTCCTTATCTAAACGGTCTTTAATGTGACGAGACGTGACATATTTACCCTCTTTCCCAAAGAATGGAGAGTTATTAATGGTAAATAACATACTCATTGTTGGTTCATCAATGGCAATAGGATCCATTGCTTCAGGGTTTTCATAATCGGCAATGGTATCACCAATATCAAATCCATCTACTCCAACAACAGCACAGATTTCACCAGAAGCTGCTTTTTCAACTTTTGCTTTGCCTAATCCATCAAAAACATGAAGTTCTTTAATACGAGAACGTACTACAGAGCCATCTCTTTTGACAAGACTTACATCTTTGCCAGTCTCCAATACTCCACGATGAATACGACCTACTGCAATACGACCAACATACTTTGAATACTCTAAAGAGGTAATCAGCATTTGTGGGGTACCTTCAATTACTTTAGGCGCAGGAATATGCTCTACAATCGCATCTAGAACAGCATTAATATTATCTGTTTTTTGTTTCCAATCGGTAGACATCCAGTTTTCTTTAGCCGATCCATATACAGATGGGAAATCCAACTGCTCTTCTGTCGCATCTAACGAGAACATTAAATCAAACACAGACTCGTGTACTTCTTCAGGACGACAATTTGGCTTATCTACTTTATTAATTACAACAATTGGTTTCAAGCCTAATGAAATAGCTTTTTGCAATACAAAACGCGTTTGGGGCATAGGTCCTTCAAAAGCATCCACCAATAAAAGAACTCCATCTGCCATGTTTAAGACACGCTCTACTTCACCTCCAAAATCGGAGTGACCCGGTGTATCAATGATGTTAATTTTTACATCATTCCACATTACAGATACGTTTTTAGAAAGAATGGTAATTCCACGTTCTCTTTCTAAATCATTATTATCCATCACCAATTCTCCTACTTTTTGGTGATCCTTAAATAATTTTCCAGCCAACAACATTTTATCAACCAAAGTAGTTTTACCGTGGTCTACGTGTGCTATAATGGCAACATTTCTAATCTCTTGCATAAGCTTCTTTCAATGAAAGCGCAAAGGTACTCTAATTTTTATTACTTCTGATCATTCACCCTAAAAAACAATTCTCCATCACCTATTAAAAAGTATTACTAAGTGACAAAAAGTGCTAATTGGTCAAAACCAGGCTTCAAAGTCTTTCCAACTGCTCAAGGATGTCAGAACTTTCAGATTCTAAAAGGTCAAAAGACATTTTTAGCTGCACGTCCCTCGTCTAGTACATTTCATGCTAGTGAATTGAACTTATAATTAACTCAAAAACTGAGTCTTATGAGACCCTATTTGCTAATTTTTACATTCAGTATAAGCTGTTTAGTTTCATTCTCCCAATCTGCCATTTACTTTAATGACACTAATACTCAATTAATTATCCCTAATGGAGGAGAAATATTAAACCATAAAACCAATTGGACCATTGAATTTTGGCTACAAAGCCAAAATAATACCAATGCAATTATTTCTATCGGAGATCACAATGGCTTAAAGCTGAATTCGGACAACAGCCTTGTTTTTTCAACCCCAACAGGAACTATCCAAACGCCTTCAATGGCCTGGCCGACAGATAACAGGCCGCATCATTTGGCGATAGTGAGCTCTGAAAACAACAATGCAATGGTTTACATTGATGGCATAGCAACAGAATCAGACCTAGATAATTCACTACAAGGCTTTACCAATCTTGAAAATTCCGATATCATATTGGGTTCATCCCCATTCACGATAGATGATCTGAGAATTTGGTCTTCAGCAAGATCTGGCGAACAAATAAGCGAGAACATGTTCGCCTGCTTAAATGGAGATGAAACGGAATTACAAATCTTATATCATTTTGAAGAAGTCAAAAGCCTGGAACAAATCATCAACCTAGGAAGTGCTGGAGAAGTCTACAATGGATCATTAACCGGAATGGACGCAAACACGAGTAGAGTGCCAGGTTGGAATTTCTGCGCAAATCCATGCAATTTAATGGATCAGGAAATAAGTATTAGCATTGGATGCGACAATAATTACGTTCATCTAAACTCATCTCAAGAAGGGGTTCTTTATACCTTAAGAGATGACTCATATAACACCACAATTGGAAATTCACTCATCGGCACCGGAAATACAATTAGTTTTCCTACCGGAAACATAAGTAAACCAACAAGCTTTAACATTTATGCACAATACAGTAATGAAAGTGGTAACATTCTGCTGGCGGAAGGGATCGAAAATCAATATGTGCAGCTAGACGGGGATCCGCTGGCAAATGCCACTTCATTCACCATTGAACTATGGATAAAACCAAACTTCCTGATTGGAGAAAACATTCGATTTGTTCCACTGTTGGGATATCAGGAATCGGACTTTAGAATATTTCTTTATAGCAACGGAATCATCGCCTTTAGAGATATTAACAATGAAATCATCATGGCTTGTGACAATGGAACTTACCCGATAGATAATGAATGGCATCACATTGCCTTAGTATATGACGAAAAACTTCCATCAGGCAAACATTCTGCGATCTATTTGGATGGTTACAAAGTATCCCTCGAAAACCAAGGAAACCTACCGGCTCCAGAGCCTTTTTCCAACAGAAATATGCGCTTAGGGAATTACAAAAAATTAATAGCTGTTGATGAAGTTAATTACGATGGCCTAATGGATGAGTTCAGAATATGGAACATCCCGTTAAACCAGGCCGAGATTCAAGGAAATATGAGAAAAGACCTAACAGGCAATGAAAACGGTTTGATTACCTTACTAAATTTCAATGAAGGAAGTGGATCAATGGCATACGATCATACCGGAAACGGATTTGATGGAACGCTTATTGCATGCTCCGAAGACAATTGGCAAACGCATCAACAAGCCGCTTGCTCTTTAGAGTTGAGTAAAATAGTACACATTAATCCAAGTGGAGACGATGATTTAGATAAAGATGGTTACTCTGTTTGCGACGGCGATTGTGATGATAACAATGCCTTGGTAAATCCGGGAATAAAAAATGACGTGGCAGGAAGTGGTATAGATGCCAATTGTGACGGTAACTACTTATGGTACGAAGATAGCGATGGTGATGGCTTTGGTTCGAATTACACCCTGATATCAACAAACTCAAAACCAAGCAACCGGGAAGCATATACTAATGGCGATTGTGACGACGGCAACGCATCAATCAATCCAGGACAAGTTGACACTCCAGCTAGTGGTCAGGATATAAACTGTGATGGACTATACGCCTGGTTTGAAGACAAAGACCACGATGGATTTGGTAGCAAAACAATCAGCCTGATTGGCAATTCTTCTCCCATGGAAGGTTATGTGACCAATTCGGCGGATTGCGATGATAGTGATTCTAACATATTCCCCGGTGCAACAAGTGATATTGCTGGAAGCGGAAAAGATCAGAACTGCGATGGAAAATACATGTGGTATATAGATGCTGATAAAGATGGCTATGGAGGCAACTCTACCATAAGTTCTAGTAATAGTAAAGTTGAGGAAGGCGAAGCGGATCAAAATACAGACTGCGATGATAACAATTCAGCAATATATCCGGGAGCCGAAGAAGTAGCGGGTTCAGGATTGGACAGCAATTGCGACAATCAATACACGTGGTATAAAGACGAAGATAACGATGGTTTTGGTAGAAACACTACCATCACTTCATCAAACCTAAAACCAGATACAGGAGAAGCAAACAATAACATGGACTGTGATGATGATGACGCAAGCATATTCCCCAATGCTGAAAACGAAATAACAGCAAGTGGAATTGATCAAAATTGCGATGGCTTATTTATTTGGTACGAAGATTTGGATAATGATGGCTTTGGTGGTTCAAATCCAACTCTATCACTAAACCCACAACCCGGCGATTACGAAGCTGATAATAATTGGGATTGTATTGACACCGACAAACGCATCCATCCTGAAGCCAATGATATCCCTGATGATGAGATTGATCAAAATTGTGATGGTTACGATGAACTCTCAAGCGTAGAAGACGTATTTTTCCTTTACCCCAATCCCACCTATGGTGAAACCTATATAGATATTGGGATTGATAAATTAAGGAAAGATAAAATCCTTTTGGAGTTTTATAATTTTTCCGGACAATTATTTAGAACAGATAATCTTGAAATAGGAGAAACAACCATTGATTTAACCCAACTCAAAGAAGGTATCTATGTCATAAAAGTTCGCATCAATGATTTTTCGGAGATGATTCGTTTGGTGAAGAAATGATTGAACACATCCTATGATAAAAGAATTCTAATCTTAAACACAAGGAACACAAAGGAATGAAAACACTTTGTGTCCTTAGCGTTTTTCTTTGCGATCTTTGCGGTTCATTATTACACCTTAAAGGAAACGTCAAAAAACATCAACACAGAGACTAAGAGACACAGAGTTTTATGGTTTTACTTCATAATAATTCAGTGCTACATGTCGCATGCAGCTTGTGCTCATAAATATCATTTGGGGTTGCGACATTTATTTGCTTTATTTATCCCCTAGCGCTTCGCACTAGGCTAGTTGACCAGGCTCCGTTGGAGCTAAATTTACATTCTCAACACATAATTCAAGGCAAATATTCCAAATCTATATTCTTCATCGAGTTGAAAATATTGAACCTCGCTTTGGGGTTTAGCTTTAGCATATCTCCAATAATAAGTCTTGCTTTATTACGCAAGGTATGATCTTCATAAGGACACTCTTTTTTCAGAGATATAAAACCTTTAATTTGAGAGTATTTTAACAATTCATCATTGGTTAAAAAGATCAATGGCCGAATGGCTTTTATTTTTCCATCGAACATATTCAAAACTGCGGGTATGGATGATATATTCGCATGATGTGCCATATTCATCACCAAGGTCTCTATGGCATCGTCCAAATGATGACCAAAAGCTAGCTTTTGAATCCCAAGCTCTTCAGATAGCTTAAACAGTTCTTTTCTCCGATTTCGTGAGCAAGCAAAACACGGCTTTTTAGCACCAGCCGTTTCTAAATTGGCTTTGGTACGAATAAGATGCAACTTTACATTTAAGCCATTACAAAAATCTTGTAACCAATTAACATCTATCTCATAAGGTACATCTTCGGTAATAACATGAACCGCATGAAGTTCATAAGTAATGGGGAGCTTTTTCCTGCGCTCCGATAAAACTTCTAACAAGGCTAAACTGTCTTTTCCACCGGATACGGCCACCAAAACTTTTTCATTAGCTTCAATCATTTGATATTGATTGATGGCTTTGCCTACCATGCGGGTGACTTTACTTATGTGGGCTTTATCTTGCTTTATTTGTTCCATGGTGCAAAGGTAGAAAATCACTGTTATCGAATTTGCGTAAATTGAACACGAATTATTTTATTCCTTCCCAAAGTACAAATCACTTTCCCAACTCTCAGGCTCTCCAACTCACACTCTCTCCATCTCCCCACCTAAATCTACCCTCAATAAATATCAACTTAAGCAACATGTAAATCCCAATTCGCTTTAATTCGCTATCATTTGGTGACAAAAAAAGAGAGTACCTCTTTCGAAATACTCTCTTTCATAATTTGGTTTATGCTTATATTAAAACATGAAGCCTAATTTAAATGATGGGTAACTAAAAAATGATGTATTATGAGTTACCGCTTGCTGTGGTTCTAAACCAGGTTGTAATACTAAAGATTTTACATTATACATATAAGAAGCAACTCTTATATCTAAACCAATGAATAAACCTTCAGAAACAAAATAGTCGATTCCACCAACAGCACTTGCTCCTAGTGCATAAAACTCACCATTTCGTGGCTCAAAAAAGTCCAAATTACTAGCGCCTTTATAACCATCAAAAACCTGCATGTGTCCATATACTGAATTAAATTCAGCACCAGCATATGGAAATACACGATTTGAACCTACATTAAAATAATAGTTTCCACCAAGATTAACATAAAACTGTTTTGTTGATCTTCCTGTTACATGATTATAAGTAGGAATATCAGAACCGGCAACATCTCCATTGTTATAACCTTCAACTAAGTCTTGGGCAGGTGAGTTTGAAATTACTCCACTACCACTCACACTAACAGCTATATTAGATGCAACAAAATATTTGGCTTCAATTCCAATGATATTGGTTACATCATTATTTCCATAGTTAGAATCTGCCAAAGTATACGGTGTTGATAATGTTGAAGATGTTGATAAATTATTAATCTGAGAATAACTAATATCACTATAATCAACTCCTCTTCCAAACTTTAAAGCAATGGATTTTGAGCCAGCTTGTGGTCCCATACCTTGCGCCATTAATGATATGGCTGAGAATGAAACAACAAGGCTTATCAATATTCTTTTCATAAGGATGTGAATTTTAAAATTTGTAATTCAAGTTAACAGGTGAGAACTTAGAAAGCTCTCACCATAATCTATCTCATCCTTAGTTAGCTGCCTCTGGTAAAAGAGCTTGATATGCTGCAACTTTTGTTTCAAGTTCTTTGATCTCAGCTTCTTTCTCTTCGATTGTAAGTAATTGCTTAGCAATAGAATCTTCAACTGAAGCCTCACTACTTGTACCATTCATTAAGTCAACAATTTGATCTTCTTTATTCACAATGGCTTCTTCAAGATTTTCGATTTCAGTTTCTTTAGCAGCAATCGCAGCTTCTAAAGATGATACATACTCGCCATCTACTTTTTCACCACCATCAGTACCTTCTATTGTAGCAATTAAATCTTCAATGTCAGACTTAGCTTCATCTGCAACATCATAGGCAGTTAATGCAGCTAAGTATGCAGTACGTGCCTCTTTAAATGTTGTAAATAATGCATCAGTAGTACCATCAGTTGAAGTAAGCAATGTTGTAAGACTAGCAATCTTATCCTCCCAAGTTGTTTTTTGAGTCCCATAACCTGTTACTAACTCAGTAAGCTCAGCGATTTCAGCTTGTTTCTCATCGATTTCAACTTGTTTCTCATCGATTTCAACTTGCTTTTCTGCTTTACTTACAATAGCATCTGTATCATCAATTTTATTAGTTAAATCATCAACTTTTTCTACTTGAGCATCATAAGCATCAACTGCATTATCCCAATCTTCAAATGCGTTTCCACCTGCAGTTTCATCTACATGTGCAAATGCAGTTTCCATTTCTATTTTATAGTCATTTTCAGTAGCTGGCACTTCATCTCCGTCAACACCATTAACCAACGAGTAAGCGTTGTCTCGAGCAGTGTTAGCATTAGTTAATGCAGTTAAATTAGCAGAAGAATCATCAACTGTATATTTAGCCAATGCTAATTCTGCAGCTCTTTTCTTTGTTTCATAATCAGCATTTTTAGTGTCAAAAGCAGTCTTCTTGGTTAAATAATCAGTGTTATAAGTATCGTAAACAGCTTTTTTACCTTGCATATCAAGAGCTAAAACTTTGTTAAGTTTATCAGTCTCATCTGCAATTTCCATGTCAATGGCTTCCATTGCATCATTAAGATCAACCAACTCATCATTTAAAGTTGTTAACTCATCTTCTTTAAACAATTTACCATCGATAGTAGCATCTACCTCATCATCTTCTTTGAACATGTAAGTTTCTGACTTATCATCAAAGGTAACTAAAGTAAGAGTTTGATCTTTAGCATCTCCATTAATCATCTCAACCTCATCTTCAACAACATCGACTTTTGCTTGCAATTCATCAATCATACCTTGGATTACAGCATAAGTGTCTCCTTGTGGTGAGGTATGAATTGCATCATAGTTATCCATATCGACGTCACCAAACTGAAGGTTATATTCACCGTAGAAATCATTTAAAGCTTCAAAGGCTTTGTCATAAGTATCTTCAGCTTTGTTTTTAGCGATTTCTTTCTTTAAAACATCTATTTCTGCAGCTTCTAAATCTGAATTTAACCCTTCTAAAATCGATGGTACAGATTCTTCATTTTCCAACGCGGCAGTCAATGTAGTTAAAGCTGTTTGAGCAGCAACTAAATCAGCTTCTAACTCAGCCT
Source organism: Bacteroidales bacterium (assembly GCA_003249255.1). Taxonomy (GTDB): domain Bacteria; phylum Bacteroidota; class Bacteroidia; order Bacteroidales; family Marinilabiliaceae; genus SZUA-582. The sequence goes on along the minus strand of QKJP01000036.1, from coordinate 155,317 downwards.
TATCTTTTTTAGCATTAGCAACTAATACATCTTTATTAATAGTATCGTTATAGAAAACTTGTAATTTACGTTTCTCATCAATTAACCCACGTTGAGCACCTTTTAAATCAGCAACTGCTTCATAATATTTTGCAATAACATCAGCTTCTGCATTTGCAGCTTTTATTTCTGCTTCTTTTTGAACAGCTAAAAGATCAGCCGCAATTTTAGCAGTCATTTCATCAAATGCTTTTTGCTTGGCAGCCAAGTTGTATTTAGCATTAAGAATTTCTAAAGCATTATTTTCTTTATCCACTGCTAGATCTAACATTTCTTTAGCCTGAATTAATGAATCCATAACTGCTTTGTGATCATTAATCAATTTTTGATTATCAACATCAGCTAGAATGTCAGCAGCCTCAGCAGAGATTTTAGAAGCTTGTGCCATACGGATAGCTGCAACGCTATCAGATTCTTCTGTATTCACACAACCGGTAAATAACACTCCGGCTGAAAGGGCAGCCCCTAATAAGTAATTCACTTTTTTCATAACAAACAATATAAAATATTGGGTTTAAAATTAATTTCGGTTACCAAAACAAATCATAATCTGAATGACCTCCAATCCCATTTTGATGAATGATTTCATTTTTGTGACAAGAGATATTTTCATTTAGAGATAAGAATTGTTAGGTGACTAAATCTTCAAACAAAAATATTGAAAAATGACACAAATCAAAATATTAGTTATGTCCGTTTAAAGATTAACATTTGTAGCTTTCAGAGAATCAATCACAAAGTGGCAGAAAAAGTTCTACACTCAGACAATAAATAACAATAAATAACAATAAATAACAATAAATAACAATAAATAACAATAAATTAAAATTCAATATATTGACATCTGTAGATATATTGAAATTAGTAAGGCGTCCTTATACCAAGTATGGAAAATTACAGATACCTCGATCAATCAACATAAATTTTCAATAGCATATATTGTAAAAGTTTATGTATTAAATATCATTAACACATAAGGGTTATAAATTAGAGGTGGAAAACAAATAAACAAATCTATTGGTTTCGAAAGCCAAAATTGTAATGCATTAATTTGCAATTGATAAATTCAATTGCAATTGATGGAAGCAGCCAAAAAATTACAATTTAAGAATGGTATCTTTTACGGCTTCCATCAGCCATAAGGGAGTTGACGTTGCACCACAAATACCAACCTTTACATCAGATGAAGTAAACCAATGCCGCTCAACCTCTTCCGGTTTCGTGATGAAGTAACTTTTAGGATTTACGGATTGACAGGCATTGTATAATACTTTCCCATTACTGCTGTTTTTTCCACTTACAAAAAGGATAAGATCATAGTCTTTGGCAAATTGTTTGATACGAGGAACTCTGCCTGTAACTTGCCTGCATGTTGTATTGTGATGCAAGACGTGCTTGGGGTTATCAGCATTAGATTTAATAATTGCTACTATCTCCTCAAATTCTTCGGGAGACATGGTGGTTTGTGAAAAAAGTTCAATAGGTCGAGAGAAGTTTAGCTGAGTAAGGTCTTTAACGGCACTAATTAGAACAGCCTCATCATTAGTCTGACCAGCCAGGCCAATTAATTCAGGATGACCCGGCTTTCCATAAATTGCAATTTGACCATCGATTTGTTTTTGGTGTAGCCAGGCGGCTTTAATACGTTTTTGAAGTTTCAGAACTACCGGGCAGGTTGCATCTTTTAGAGACAGATTTTGATCTTTAACCAAAGTGTACGAAAGCGGTGACTCCCCATGAGCTCTAAAAAGTATAGTTCCGGAATTGATGTCTTGAATCTGATTAAGCTCAATGGTTTTCATGCCCTTTAGCTCCAAACGATTTGATTCGGCTTGATTGTGCACAATTTCACCAACACAATAAACCTTTTCTCCTTTACCCAAAAGAGCATCAGCAGCTTCGATGGCTTTAGTTACTCCAAAGCAAAAACCGGAATGGGGATCTATATCTACTTTCAAAGACACAAAACAATGATTAATGGTTAATTATTAATGCTAAAATAATGTGCAGATGTGCAAATTAACCAATGCGCAAATTTGCATATTATTAGGGTTCAAATTATAACTATAGCATAAAGCATAACAAAAACTTATAGTAATTGCTTTTCTTTTAAAACATCTAAAATCCAGTTTAGTTGTTCATCCTTGGTCATTTGACCATTATCGAGTACTACGGCATCACCTGCTTGCTTAAGAGGACTTTCTTCGCGAGTGCTATCCAGATGATCACGTAGTTTTACATTTTCGAGGATTTCATCAAAATTTACATCTTCACCTTTGGCCCTCAATTCATCAAAGCGACGCTGTGCACGAATGTCAGCAGAGGTAGTCATAAATAATTTCAAATCTGCCGAAGGGAAAACAACGGTACCAATGTCGCGACCATCCATAACAACTCCGCCTACACGTCCCATTTCCTGTTGAAGTTCAACCAAGCGTTTACGTACAAATGCAATGGCGCTGATACGACTTACATTCTGGCTCACTTCCATTCCACGGATTTCATCTTCAACCGATACACCATTTAAGAATGTTTCATTTTTCTTTAATTCCGGTTGATAATTAAAGGATATATTAATTTCTGGCAGTTTCTGTTCTAAAAGAGACTCATCTACATTACCATTGTTTAAAAGACCATTTTGAATGGCAAATAAGGTTACCGAACGATACATCGCACCGGTATCAATGTAGGCATAACTTAATTTCTTAGCTAAATCTTTTGCTACTGTACTTTTACCACAAGAAGAATGGCCATCGATGGCAATAATGAGTTTTTTTTCTGACATAACTTTTGATGTGTTTTAATTTGCAAAAGTAGCAAAATGTAGAAATTGGTCAATCAAATAAGAACTGAGGTTTTCAATTAGAAAATGTACTAATCTCCAATTCTCAAAATTCATTTTTGGAACCGAATATTTTATAAATAATTATACATATTTTTACCTTATAAATTACAAATCAGACACTATGACAAGAAATTTAATTATTATTGGATTACTGAGCCTGTATAGCTCATTTTTATTAGCTACAGATAATTCCCTTCTAAACACAACTCAGACCGTACTTAAAGAGAAATACAACAGTGAAAATCTAACTTTTGAATTATCGGAGAAATCTATTACATCGTATAACCAGGACGGTGAAATTTCATATTTGGAAGAATTCCAATATTTAAACGAAGAATGGAAGCTTACAAGACGAGATGACTTTACTCAAAAAAACTTTCCGTTAAAATTCGAAAGCTATAGTTATGAAACTTATAATAAAGATACTTATGGAGAAATAAATGGTGGCTCACAAACGATATTCCATACCAATAACAATAATGAAACTGAATATATCACCTATAAGCTTTTTGATAGCAAAAGTGGACAATGGGCTATAAATGACTCTACCTATAATACATATAATCAAAAGCATGAACGAATAAGCTATACCACTGATGTTTACGATACGGATGGGAACATATACCTCTCATATAAGGAGGATTCTTATTTTAAAGAGGTAAATAAAAATGACTCTATCTATTCCTACAAAAAAGAAGCTGAAGAGTGGCTACTCAGCGAAATTAAAAAAGATTATGTGTACAATTCAAACGACAAACTTATTTCGTTTAAAACTTACAAATTCAATTCAAATACAGGCTTAATGGAAATGTCTGCAAAAACAGAAAACTTAATTGACGAGTTTAACATTACATATAGTCAAGAAAAATACACATGGGATGAAACGAATCAAGAATGGGTGGGTTCAAACAAAACTGATATGGATAAAAATGGCAATATTAAATATTTAAACCAATATTTTTGGGATCATAAAACAAAAGAATGGAAGTATAGCCAAGTAGAATACATCACCGAAACAGCTACCAAAATAACGAAAGAACGTTATAAAACTGACCCTCGTAACAATGTATCAGAACTTGTTCCTTACATTACTTTTGTTGATGAGTATGATGAAAATGGTTTCTTAGTTAAATCTTCTTCAACCCCGGGAACGCATTCTGAAACTACAATGTGGAATGTGATTGAAATAATGTTTACAAATAATGAATATGGAGACCCTATCATTAAAGCTTCAACAAATACAAATACCGAGCTTGCTTATAAAAGAATTGATAGTTTAAAAAACGATTACACCTATTACGAAGATGGAAAAATAGAAGTGGTAACTTCTCAAAATTGGCTTTCTAGTAGCCATGAATGGTTACCATCTTCAAGAACAACTTATTTTTATGAGCCATATTCTTCGAGCTCAACATCCACCAAATCCGTTGTAAATACAATAAATACAAAGAATATTATTTATCCAAATCCTGCAAGTTCTACTATTTCGTTTAAAGATATTTCTGAAAAAAGCCTAGTGAATATTTATAATTTATCAGGTCAGTTTGTTTATCATACTAAGTTAGCTATCATTAACCAACAAATTGATATTTCTAATTTTGTCCCAGGACAATATCTGATCGAAATAATTAATGATAAAGAAATCATAAGAACTAAACTTCTAAAAAAATAGAATTTCAATTATTTTAAGTAATCAAAGGCAGATGTCAACAACGTCTGCCTTTTTACTTTTAATATGGTAAAGTGGAATTTTCATGACAATGTCATCATTATAAATTTCTATCCCTGTTGGAATTATTATCTTTGCATCTTTAAGGAATTAAAGAATACATTCATTACTAGATAATAAAATACACTCAATGAATTTTGTAGAGGAATTAACCTGGAGGGGCATGATTCACACAATCATGCCGGGAACAGAAGAACAAATAAACAAAGAACAAACGTCTGCTTATGTGGGTATTGATCCTACGGCAGATTCACTACATATTGGCCATTTGGTAAGTGTGATGATGTTGAAACACTTTCAGGCATGTGGTCACAAACCTATTGTACTTGTAGGTGGCGCTACGGGTATGATTGGTGATCCATCCGGAAAATCAGCTGAGCGTAACTTACTTGATGAAGTATCTTTACGACACAACCAAGAATGTTTAAAGAATCAGCTTTCACGTTTTCTTGATTTTGACCCGGCGTTAGAGAATGCTGCTGAAATGGTGAACAACTACGATTGGATGAAAGAATTTTCGTTCTTAGATTTTATTCGTGATGTTGGTAAGCACATCACGGTTAATTACATGATGGCTAAAGATTCGGTTAAGAAAAGAATCAGTGGTGAAGGTAGCGAAGGGATGTCCTTTACAGAGTTTACTTACCAATTAGTACAAGGTTATGATTTCTTATACTTAAACAAAGAGAAGAACTGCAAGCTACAAATGGGCGGTTCGGACCAGTGGGGTAACATTACAACCGGTACTGAAATGATTCGTCGTATGGGTGGTGGTGATGCATTTGCATTAACTTGTCCGCTTATTACAAAGGCTGATGGTGGAAAATTCGGAAAAACGGAGTCTGGTAATGTATGGTTAGATCCCGAAAAAACAACTCCTTACCAGTTTTTACAATTCTGGCTAAATACTTCGGATGCGGATGCAGAGAAATACATCAAAATCTTTACGATGTTAACAAAAGATGAAGTAGAAACATTGGTTAAGCAACAAGAAGAAGCTGCTCATCTACGTCCACTTCAAAAGAAATTGGCAGAAGAAGTTACTGTGATGGTTCATGGTCGTGAGGCTTACGATACAGCTATTGAAGCTTCACAAATATTATTTGGTAATGCAACAACTGAAGCACTACGTAAAATTGATGAACGTACTTTATTAAGTGTATTCGAAGGTGTACCTCAGTTCACAGTAAGCGCTGCTGATATTGCAAATGGTGTAGACATTGCTGATTTGTTGGCAGAACAATCTCAGGTATTTCCATCAAAAGGTGAATTACGCAGAACGATTAAAGGTGGTGGATTAAGCATCAACAAAGAAAAAGTTCAAGAGGCAGATTTAACCATTGATGCTTCATTCTTATTGAATGAGAAGTATATTTTGGTTCAGAAAGGGAAAAAGAATTATTCGTTGTTGATAGCTGAATAATGAATAGACAATAGATTTTAGATAAGAGATCATAGAAGCCATGCAAATGAATCGCATGGCTTTCTTATCTTTAACCAGCTAACTGTATGCCTTTTATCTGGTCTTCGAAGGCAGACAAGGCAGCTTTAGATCCTTCGCCCATGGCAATGATTATTTGCTTGTATGGTACGATGGTTACATCTCCGGCAGCATAAATTCCCGGTGTTTTGGTACGGTTGGTGGCATCAACCAGAATTTCACCCATACGGTTTGTCTCCACTACATCTGCAAATACCTTACTGTTGGCCACTAATCCGATCTGCACAAATACTCCATCAATGTCTAAATGATGTTCTTCGCTAGAGGTACGATCCTTGTAGGTAATGCCGGTTACTTTACTGCCATCACCATCAACCGAAAGAGTTTGTGCATTGGTTTTGATGCTTACATTCGCTAGTCCTTTTAGCTTATCTTGCAGTACCTGATCTCCTTTTAAAGTATCGTTAAACTCCAACACTGTAACTTCTGTTGCAATGGATGATAAATCTATGGCAGCTTCTAAGCCGGAGTTTCCACCACCTACCACAACTACTTTCTTACCTTTATAAAAAGGGCCATCGCAATGGGTACAAAACGCCACTCCGGATCCAATGTACTGTTCCTCACCCGGCACACCTAACTTTCTCCAACTAGCCCCGGTGGCAATAACTAAAGCAGGTGTTTCTATCTGCTCACCTAAAGATGTTCGGATCTTCTTCACGCCTTCTTCAACCACTACATCTTTTACCCGACGGTTTTGAAGAATATCAATGGGGTAATCCTGTAAGTGCATTTTAAGATTAGCCGACAATTCCGCTCCGGTTGTACTAGGTACAGAAATCATATTTTCGATGGCTACTGTCTCAGTCACCTGTCCGCCAATCTTTTCGGCGACAATGGCCACCGAGAAGCCTTTACGGGCAGAATATACAGCAGATGATACTCCGGCGGGACCTCCGCCAACCACTACCACATCGTATTTTTTAATTTCTCCGGAAGGCATCGAAACACTTTGCACTCCTAACTTCTCTTCCATCTTGGCTAATAATTCGCCTAAGGCAGAACGCCCCACATGAAGTAACTCATCATTTACATATACACTTGGTACAGCTTGGATTCCCAGCTCATCAACTTCAACCTGATTGATGGCTCCGTCTATAATTTCATGATGAATATTAGCATTATAAATAGACATTATATTTAAAGCCTGAACCACCTCCGGGCAATTGGTACAGCTTAAGGAGATGTATGATTTTACCTTTACCACATCAGAAATTTGCTGTATTTTATTTACAATGGCCTCATCCGGCAGATTCTTCCCTTTTCCGTCTAAATTTAAAATAGCCAATAATAAAGTGGTAAACTCATGACCTGTTGGTACAGCACGAAAGACTATGTTTGATTTCTCTCCATCTTTTACAATAATCAACTGGAGACTTTCGCCATCGTTAACCTCCACATTAATATTTGCCGAGCAATCAGCAACATCATTCATCAACTGCACTAAGTCATCTTTACTAACGTGATTATCAGCAACATTAACACTTAGAGTATAATTATGGCTCAAAGTGCTGAAAATACTTCTTACTTGATCTTTCATTGCTTGTTCCAACATGGTCTTTTATTTTAAGGTATTCTCAAATCTTAGTAAAGAATACAGGTTGTTAATTATTGTAATTAAAAGGCTTTCTATTTTATTTTTAGAGGGTAAAACAGCACAGGCTATGTTATCGTCTGCATAATGTCGCATAGTGGCTATGCTCGCTTACTATCGTTGCATTTGCGACATTGACTGGCGAGGATATCCCGGGGTTAAAACCCCGGGCTGATGCATGCCGCTCCTTCAGAGCTCATTACCATCATACTACTACCAATCTTTAGCAATAAGCTAATTAAATCATCCCTACTAAATCGATGCTAGGTTTTAAAGTTTCGTTACCTTCTTTCCATTTAGCCGGGCAAACTTCTGATGGATGTTCTGCTACAAACTTTAAGGCTTTTAACTTTCTTAAAAGCTCCTCGGCATTTCTACCTACATTACCGGCAATCACTTCGTAAGAAACAATCTCTCCTTGTGGGTTTACGATGAATGTTCCGCGCTCTGCTAAACCTTCTTCTTCAATCATCACATCAAAACCGCGCGATAAAACTCCGGTTGGATCGGCTAGCATCGGGTACTTAATTTTCTTGATGGTATCCGATGTGTCGTGCCATGCTTTATGAACAAAGTGAGTGTCGGTAGAAACAGAATAAATTTCTGCACCTGCTGCTTTAAACTCATCATACTTATCGGCTAAATCTTCAAGCTCGGTTGGACATACAAAAGTGAAATCTGCCGGATAAAAGAAAAACACCGACCACTTGCCTAAAACATCTTCTTTAGTTACTGTTTCGAACTGATTGTTAACAAAAGCTTGAACTTTAAAATCTACTACCTCTTTTCCAATTTGTGACATAACTATAATTTTTAATTGTTTTTTGTATTATTTCTGATACAAACATAGAGCTGTAAACATTATCAATCAAAAAGATATTATTTATATTTGTATTGATTATATTTATAACCATTCATTATCATGACCATACAGCAATTAGAATACATTGTAGCGGTAAATAAATTTCGTCATTTTGTAAGGGCAGCAGATAAATGTGGAGTAACACAACCCACTTTAAGTATGATGATTCGTAAACTGGAGGACGAATTAGAAGTGATGATTTTTGACCGATCCAAACAACCGGTAGAACCCACCAAAACCGGATTAAAGATTATCGCACAAGCCCAACAAACACTTCGGGAAATAGGGAAGCTGAAAGAGATTGTTCCCGCAGAAACAGAAACAATATCCGGCCCATTGCATGTGGGTATCATTCCGACCTTAGCGCCTTACCTTGTTCCACAACTAATAGGTGCGTTTAACACTCATTATAAAGAAGTACAGCTTGCGATATCGGAACTTACTACGGCGAACTGCATCGATCAATTAAAAAAAGATGAGATAGACCTGTTTATTGCGGCTACTCCTTTAGAAGAAGAACACTTTCTGGAGATACCTATTTATTACGAACCCTTTGTAGCGTACTTTTCGAAAGATCACCCCATGCGTAACGAAGTATTATCAGCAGGATCAATGCCTCAAGACAACTTATGGGTTTTAGAAGAAGGGCATTGTTTACGCGATCAGATTTTTAATTTTTGCACACGCACCCTACCCTTTAATCAAAGTTATGAAGCTGGTAGTATCGATACCTTAGTTCGCATTGTAGATAAGAACGGAGGGTACACGGTTATTCCCGAGATGCATCTGGAATTTCTTAACGAAAATCAATGGGAAAATGTAAGAGAGATATCAGATCCTCCGGCCATTCGAGAGATATCAATCGTGATAAAAAAAGACTTTATTAAAGAACGCATCATCAATGCGGTGGCCGACAGCTTAAAGACAATTATACCGGATCACATGTTAGACGAGCGCTTAAAGAAGTTCTCTATACGATTATAAAAAATCACTTAGATGCTTTGACTAGTTCCTTTTAAACTTATTAATATTTGTAGAAATACTAATATGATTGGTACTTCCTGCAATGTGATACCCAGCTGAACCATAGGCAATATGGAAACGATTAACTCTAAATCCGAATCCCCATGAGAAACCAACCATGGATAATTTCTCTTCGTAAAGTAAATCCAAACGGCGGCGATGATTATATCCAAATGCAATGTAGAAATTCTTAGAAGGCAAAAACTCCACACCAACTATAGCGTGCCGCATAAGAGCATTAAAGGCATTACCAGAAACGCCATAATCTTCAATTAACTCGCCACTCCCATCGTATACTTCATATTCGGTTTTCCAATCTAATAAGTCTTGAATCGTTAATGAGAGTCTAAAAGGAGCATGAGCAAGTTTACGTGAAAAACCTAATTGGATATCAAAAGGCAAAGGCTCATATTCTCTGTTGTAGGTAGATAACTGAGATCCGGCATTTTTTACCGTAAACCCAAATGAAGTTAAACTATCGGTTGATTGATACAGTAAACCTAAATCAACCGCTAAACCAAAAGATTGATAACTTTCGAATTGTGATAGTATTGGTTTAAATGCCATACCAGCAGTCCACTTTGGCGATAAAGGCCGGCTGTAATGAAGCATAAATGCATACTCTGCTGCGGTAAAGGTGCCTAAGGCCACATCGTTTTCGTCGTATCGGTCAAAACTACCATAATTAATGCTATGAACACCTAAAGCCAAACATCCTACTCCTTTAACTTCATGTGCATAAGCAGCATATCCATATTTAATACCACTCACAAAAGGAACAAAATTCAATGCCACACTTTGATGCAAAGAAGCATTTAAAGCTGCCGGGTTATGATAGATATTCCCTAATTCAGAGCCTGCCATACCAACCTGATTACCTCCTAAAGCACCAACTCGTGCTGAACTGGTTAAAGTTAAGAAATCATAAGTGGTTTCTCCAGCCCTTTGTCCAAAGGCGTTTATTGCAATTAAACAAACTGCAACAAAAGCTATATATTTTAATACCTTCCTCATTGTGTTATTAAAAACGGCAAATTTAAAACTTTAGTGTAAACCTCTATTTATTTTGAATAAATCACCTTTAATTCCTCTACAACATCAAAAACAGCAGGACATACAAAAGTGTTCTTATAGGTAAGGTTTGCGATTTGCGAAAAACGTTTCCTGTCGGTATGCGGATACTCACGGCATGCTCTTGGACGAGCTTCGTATATCATGCAATAGTTATCAGCCATTAAAAAAGGACAGGGCGTTTGACGAAAAACATAATCCTCATCCTCGTCTAACTCAAAATAATCTTCAATTGCTTTGGAAGGTTTTATTTTTAAAAATTTCGCGATGCGATCAATATCACGATCGATAACAATAGGACTGATGCTTTTACAACAATTCGCACAGGTTAAACAATCGGTATATTCAAATACTTTATCGTGTAGATCATGCGCACGATCATCCAAATCTTTGGGCTTTTTTTTTCTTAAGCGAGTTAAAAAAGCCTGGTTGTCTTTAGCTTTCTGCTGGGCTTTTTCTTTTAACCCCTGTGGATCAAATTCCATATCTCAATTTACTTTCTTCTAATTGACAAAGGTAATACGTGGATTTAGTAATTAAGTTGTTTTGATGAGAAAATAGAGAAATAGACCATAGCCACGATAGTAATTCAAATGAAAAAAGACTGAATTAATAAACGCATAAACATAACATTCAACTTTACAAAACCATATCAGATTATTTCTAAAATCAGATTTAGAAAAGATTCACAACGAAAATAAGAAGGCAAATAAAGAGTTGTATATTTGATTTATGTTAGAACATCAAAACATAGAATGGAAAGAAAACTGGCGTGATGAATACCTAAAGTGGATTTGTGGCTTTGCAAATGCTCAAGGAGGGGAAATTCACATAGGTAAAAACGATAAAGGTGAGGTTGTAGGGATTACGAATGCAAAAAAACTATTAGATGATCTTCCAAATAAAATAGTGACCCACCTTGGTATTATTTGCGATATAAATCTAAAGTCAGAAAACAATAAAAATTACATTAAAATTATTGTTGAATCTTTCCCCAACCCAATTAATTATAAAGGACAATATCACTATCGATCCGGAAGCACAAAACAAGAATTAAAAGGAGCATCTTTAGATAATTTTTTACTGAAGAAGAATGGTAAAAGCTGGGATAGTGTTCCAGTTCCTAAAGTAACTATTAATGATTTAGACAACATTGCCTTTGAGATATTTAGAAAGAAAGGCCACATTAGTGGGAGAGTAAACGAAGATGTGCTAAAAGACTCCAATAGTGCCATTCTTGAAAATTTAAAACTATCAGATGGCGAATATCTAACTCGAGCAGGAATATTATTATTCCACCCGGAACCTGATAAATATTTTACTGGTGCTTTTATTAAAATAGGTTTTTTCACTACCGATGACGATTTACGATTTCAAGATGAAGTGCAGGGAAGCCTGTTTGTACAAGTAGAAAAAACAATTGAACTATTAAAAACAAAGTACCTAAAGGCAGAAATTAGATACCAAGGAATTAGTAGAATTGAAGAATTCCCAATTCCCCCACAAGTATTTCGAGAAGCAATCTTAAATGCCATCGCTCATAAAGATTATTCTAGTACGACCCCCATACAAATTAGCGTTTATGATAACAAAATAATTATATGGAACCAAGGCCAACTACCAGAGAACTGGACAATTGAAAACTTAAGCATCAAGCACCCTTCAGTTCCTTATAATCCAAAAATATCGAATGCGCTTTTTCGCTGTGGCTACATTGAAGCCTGGGGACGTGGAACTATTAATATGATCTCCGAATGCAAGCGATATGACATACCTAAACCTACTTATAAAAACGAATTCTCGAGAATATTAGTAGAACTAAACATCAATAAAATAAAACCAAAAAAAATCCTATATGAGGGAGTAAATGAGGGAGCAATTGAGGGAATTACCATAGCATTAAAAATAAAACTCATTAAATTACTCACTAGCATTGCCGAAAATGAAGGTTACCGAATTCCTAAATACAAACAAATAACCAATTTCTCAGTTAGTTCTATCGAAAGATACTTGAAGTACTTAAAAGATTCAGATTTAGTTGAATTCAAAGGAGACGCATCAAAAACAGGAGGATATTTCCTAACAGAGAATCTCAAAAAACAACTATTATAACTAACATCCATGCATTCATATCAAGGTAAATACACACACCTATCCCCCATTCTAAAACTCTTAAGCCTTGCAGCATTGATGATTGGGTTTTCCATCCTTTCATTAATTCTATTTGGCGTAATAAGCTTTGCTTTCTGTGATATTGAACTCAATTCAATAGAGACTCTTAAAAGTAATGTTACATGGTTAAAGACCTTACAAATTATCCAAAGTACAGCATTATTTATCTTGCCGGGTTTTGCAAGCTGTTATTTACTTTACCAAAGTAAAAAAGAAATATTTCCGGGGAACACAAAGGTCAACTATAAGCTTTTAGTTTTTCCAATAATAATCATGGTTTGCATTCAACCTATCATTTCTTGGTTTGGATGGTTAAATCATCAAATAAGCTTTCCCCAGGCCTGGCAATTTATTAACGATTGGATCATTGCAAAAGAAACTGAAGCTCAGGAAATGACCTTTTTACTGATAGAACATCATTCCTTAACCGAATTAATGGTTAATGTTTTAATGATGGTGATTATTCCTGCGGTAGGAGAAGAATGGATTTTTAGAGGTCTCATCCAACGAAACTTAGCCAAAATATTTAACAACAGGCACATCGCTATTCTAATTACCGCTTTTTTATTTAGTGCGATGCATTTTCAATTTATGGGATTTCTTCCAAGATTTTTACTTGGCATAGTTTTAGGATATCTGCTGATAATCACCAACAACCTTTGGTTTCCCATTGCCGCTCATTTTACGAATAATCTAATGGCAATAATTGCCTATCAATATTATTCGATGGATGATGTGTTAAACGAAACTCAATCAGCGCCCGATTATTACCTTGTAATATTAAGCCTATGCGCTATATTGATATTATTCAAGATATTACTAAAATCACAATTAAAAGATGGGAATTGATTCCTGAAAAAGATCACATGTGATCGTAGTCGCCGGCAATCTGTTCCTTTTCATGCTTACGAAGTAGATAAATCACACCATACTCTGCACTTTTCTCTCTTTTTTCATCAGGGATCAAATGCTCAAAAGAGGCTTCGACTTCATTCCAAAGGTGAACAATCAAATCATCAGCAACTTCACGAAGTTCAGTTACTTTTTCATGATGTTTTTGAGTTGTAACCAAAAGGTTCTTGTGATTATTATAGTATTCAAGAAACTTATCATACTTAACTTTAACCATGGCAATACTCGGATTATAAATGCGAGAACCTCCTGACATAATCCTTTTTTCCTCACCTCGAATTACATCGGCTCCAATCTCTTTAATTTGAGTCTCGGTCGTTAAATCAGGAACCGCTTTATCATCAAGAGCCAAATTATAAGCCAATCTGGCTTCCGGTTTTATTTCTCCACGTATTATGCAAAAATTAAGCACTTGAACGAAATGGGAAATATACAAGCGAGTTACCTTTACTTGATCACCTAATAACTTACCATATTGAGCCTGTCGATCTTTACTAAAATTATACTGCGAAATGGTTTGCTCGAAATAAGGGACAAAAGACTTTAACTTTAAAAACACTTTTTGAGAAAACGCCAGGTCAAAAGGTGACACTTTACTTGCTTTAACTAAAGCGGCTTGTAATGCACGTAAACGCGCCTGATCGGTATTAGGTAATCGACGATATGGCATGCTATCCAGTTTTAAAAAGTCTTTGTTGCCTAAAATATAAAAAATAATAACTATCTGCAAATCAAATCACTACATGATACGATTAACAAACCACAACTGATACTCAAAAAGTCTCTGATTTTTCGTATAAATCCAAAATTTACTCGTGTATCTTTTTGAATATTAATGGAAAAAAATAATAATTGGGATTTACGAAATATGTTAAAAAAAGTTACCGATTTAAATAACAACGAATAATTAATGGAGAATAAAATAGTGCGGATTTACAGTTTGGAAGTATGTGCTTAGTGTAAATTATTCATTATTCATTAAAAAAAAGGTCGTCAACCCAAATTAGGAAAACGACCTTTTAACTTTTATAACGTTTCAGTGTTTAGTCCAGACACTTAGCTTTTAAGTACTCGCGGTTTAAACGAGCAATGTTTGCGATAGAAACTCCCTTAGGACATTCTACTTCACAAGCACCAGTGTTGGTACAGTTACCAAAACCTAACTCATCCATTTTAGCTACCATGTTTTTAGCACGACGAGCAGCTTCTACTTTACCTTGTGGTAATAACGCTAACTGGCTTACTTTTGCAGAAACGAATAACATGGCAGAACCGTTTTTACAAGCTGCCACACAAGCACCACAACCAATACAAGATGCCGCATCCATAGCCTCATCTGCATCTACCTTAGGAATAGGCATTGCGTTACCATCCGGTACACCACCAGTTCCTACAGATACATAACCTCCTGCTGCAATGATAGAATCAAATGCATTACGGTTTACAATTAAGTCTTTAATTACAGGGAAACCTGCCGAACGCCAAGGCTCGATAGTAATGGTTTCACCATCTTTAAACTTACGCATGTGTAACTGACAAGTAGTTACCTCATCATCAGGTCCGTGAGGACGGCCATTAACGTATAATGAACACATACCGCAAATACCCTCGCGACAATCGTGGTCGAATGCAACCGGCTCTTTGTTCTCGTTGATTAATTGCTCGTTAAGAATATCAAGCATTTCTAAGAAAGAGCTATCTGTAGATATATTTTTAACCTCGTAAGATTCGAACGCACCTTTTGCAGTCGCATTAGCCTGACGCCAAACCTTTAAGGTAAGATTTATTGTTTTTTCCATTTTAATACTTCTTTAAATGTTTGACGATAATTACTTATAGTTACGTTGCTTAAGCTCTACGTTTTCGAAGATTAATTCTTCTTTGTTTAACTCAGGAGCCTGGTCTTCGCCTTTGTATTCCCAAGCAGCCACATAAGCAAACTTATCATCCTGACGTAATGCCTCACCTTCTTCTGTTTGATACTCTTCACGGAAGTGACCACCACAAGATTCTTCACGGTTTAATGCATCACGTGCCATTAACTCACCCATCGTAATAAAATCCTCTAAACGAGCAGCTTTCTCTAACTCGATGTTCATTCCATCGTTTGTACCCGGGATGAAAACATTTGTTTGGAATTCTTTCTTGATAGCAGCAATTTTCTCAATGGCACCTTCAAGACCGGCTTTGTTACGAGCCATACCAACAAAATCCCACATTACCAAACCTAATTCTTTGTGAATGCTATCAACAGAACGCTTACCTTTAATCGCTAAAAGCTTTTCTAATTTATCATTTACTGCTTTTTCAGCTTCGATGAATTCTTTCTCATCACCAGTCATACGAGGTGTAGAAATATCATCAGCCAAGTAGTTCTGAATTGTATATGGTAATACGAAGTAACCATCTGCTAAACCTTGCATCAAAGCAGAAGCTCCAAGACGGTTAGCCCCGTGATCTGAGAAGTTAGCCTCACCTAAACAGAAAAGACCTTTTACAGATGTTTGTAATTCGTAATCAACCCAAACTCCACCCATTGTGTAATGGATAGCAGGGTAAATCATCATTGGCTCTTTGTATGGATTGTCATCAACAATCTTTTCATACATCTGGAATAAGTTTCCGTAACGAGCGCGGATGGTATCTTCACCTAAACGATTAATTGCAGAAGCAAAATCAAGATATACAGCTAAACCTGTTGCACCCACACCAAAACCGGCATCACAACGCTCTTTAGCAGCACGAGAAGCAACGTCACGAGGTACAAGGTTACCAAACGCAGGATACCTTCTCTCTAAGTAGTAATCTCTTTCGTCTTCTGATAAGTCAGAAGCTTTTTTCTTACCTGCACGAATCGCTTCAGCATCTTCTTTCTTTTTAGGAACCCAGATACGACCATCGTTACGTAAAGACTCTGACATTAATGTTAATTTACTCTGGAACTCACCGTGAACAGGAATACATGTTGGGTGAATTTGTGCGTAACATGGGTTTGCAAAAGCAGCACCTTTCTTATAAGCTTTGATAGCAGCAGAAACGTTAGAACCCATTGCATTGGTAGAAAGGAAGAACGTGTTACCATAACCACCAGTTGCTAATACAACCGCGTGACCAAAGTGACGCTCTGTCTTACCTGTTACTAAGTCACGAGAGATAATACCACGTGCCTTACCATCAACCATAACGATTTCTACTAACTCGTTACGAGTATATAATTTAACAGTACCTTCGTTTACCTGACGCATTAAAGCCTGGTAAGCACCTAATAATAACTGCTGACCAGTTTGACCTTTTGCGTAGAAGGTACGGCTTACCTGAGCTCCACCGAAAGAACGGTTATCTAAAGAACCTCCGTACTCACGAGCAAATGGTACACCTTGAGCCACACATTGGTCAATAATGCTGTTTGCTACCTCTGCTAAACGGTGAACGTTTGCCTCACGTGCACGGTAGTCACCACCTTTAATGGTGTCGAAAAATAAACGGAAAACTGAATCCCCATCGTTAGGATAGTTTTTAGCCGCATTAATACCACCCTGAGCAGCAATGGAGTGTGCACGACGTGGTGAATCCTGAATACAGAAGTTTTTAACATTGAAACCCATCTCACCAAGAGATGCAGCAGCAGAAGCACCTGCTAAACCGGTTCCAACAACAATAACATCTAATTTACGCTTATTAGCAGGGTTAACCAGTTTCTGGTTATTCTTATAACTTGTCCACTTATCGGCTAATGGGCCTTGTGGTATCTTAGAATCTAACTTAATCATATTTTAAACAGATTTAGACGTAATTATGCTTGATAAAAAAAGTGTTGAAGGATAGCAATTAATGAAAAGCTAACACCAACAACCCAGGCAAAAATAGTACCGATCACTGTCCAACGCTTGCGCCATAAGCTGTTGCTTGCACCTAAAGTTTGGAAAGCCGACCAAAAACCATGTGTTAAATGCAGAGATAAACCAAGTGCACCAACTACATAAAGAGCTACTCTCCAGCACTGACTAAATGCCGCGTTAACTAATGCATACGTATCATGCATTTCTGTACCATGTAAAGTAGTACTTTCTACATTGCCTGTAATTTGTAAAGGTACCCAGTAGTCACATAAGTGAACTGCCATAAAAGCAGCAACTGTGATCCCTAAAACATACATGTTTTTAGATGCCCACATTACGTCTTTTGTGTTGTTACCACCCGCATACTTTACACTACCACGTGCTTTGTTGTTTATGCTAGTTAACATTGTAGCATAAAAGATATGTACAATAAAACCAACAAAAAGCACCGGTTGCAAACCATACTTAATTAATGGTAATGCCATAAAATGTGCAGCGTTGTTAAACATCTCGCCGCCATCCGGTACAAGCAGCAATGCATTAATGGAAAGGTGAACCAACAAGAAAATCACCAAAAAAAGTCCTGATAAACTCATCACAAACTTTTTTCCAATTGAGGAACTGAAAAAAGTACCCATAAGAATCCTTTTAAAAATTATAATTGTGTTTTAAATAATATGTTAATAATTAACGAGGCGTAAAGGTAAGAAGCTTTCAAGGATTTTAGTATATGGTAATAAAGAAATTATTCTTTATTTATATCCATTCTAAGTTAATTCATCGGAAAGCCAACAGAGACTATAGTTCCCTCGCCTTTTCGTGATGTTATCTGAATATTTCCTTCCAGTTCATTGATACAAGATTGAGCTATATATAAACCCAAACCAGTACCTTTTCCGGGATCTTTTGTGGTAAAAAAAGGATCCGTCACAAATTTCAAATCCATATCATCGATCCCTACTCCATTATCCTCAATTTTTACATAAAACCAGCTTCCATTAGTCTCAGTACATATATTAATTATACCCTGATCATTAATGGCATCAAGTCCATTTGAGATAATATTATAAAACACCTGATGCATTTGACTTCGTCTAGCGTTAACCGAAAAATCATTTTCCAAATAGTTTTTATGCAATTCGATTTGTGCTTTTAACCGATCATTGACCATCAAAATACAATTATCTAAGACTTCAGAAATGCGACAATCTTCAGGTTTGGAATCTTCATGTTCACTAAACTGTTCAAGAGCTCTAACTATTTCTACAGAACGATCAACCCCTTCTTTAATGGTGGATAAATAATAACAGGTCAGTTCATCACATTCACCTTTATCTTCAAAATATTGAACAAGACCATAATAACTCCCCATTATAAAATTAAGAGGATTGTTAATTTCATGAGCCACTCCAGCAGTTAAGGTTCCTAAGGAGGCCATTTTTTCGGTTTGAACCAGCTTCAATTGAGTTTGCTGCAACTCCTTTAAAGCTCCTTGAAGCCCTTTGTTTTTCTCTCTTAACTCTTGATTGATTTTTTTTCTGAAACGAAAAGCCTTAATTATCACACCGGTAACAAGAATAAACATGCCGATGGTAATCAACAGGAGTATCAAGTAATTACGCTGAGCATGTAACGATTTCTGCAAATCTTTCAGCAATTCATTTTGTTTCTTTATTTCATTCAATTTACTTCCAATCTCTTCTTCTAATTGTTTTAAAACCAGCTCGCCGGATTTCAGCTTTTGGGTTTGCTCGTGCAATTGAATATCATGGCTATTTAACAAAGATTTTTGCATTAAATAGCCATCTTCAACAGAACTAAGTTCCAGGCTTTTTTTATTAACTTCTCCTGAAAGCAACTTTAAACTATCAACCATCAGTTTAATGCCTTTGTCCTGTTGATCAATAACATTTTTCTGACTATCGATTACAATAAATTGTTTGCTGATCTCATATCGATGAAAAGCCATTATTGAATCCTGGGTTTTAATGACTTTTTTTTGCCTATCCATTTCAATTCTTTGAACAGCAAGTTCCTCCTCTTTATCAAGATACTTTTTCCGGATATCTAATTCTGCATCCCCAAAAGCAGTAAGTTTAGGTTTTAAACTCAAACCTGAGGCTTGAATGTTTTCCATATTCAACGCATAACTAATAGTCATCCCCTCTTTTTTATAAAAATTAACCATTGAATAATTTAAAGACGGTAAATCATCAGTTACCAAAAGAATCGAACGTTTCTCGAATTCCTGATACATTCTTTTCAACAAAAAACTATTATCCGGAGAAATATATACAACCTGAGGATTTAAAGATAATAAGTCATCAAGGGAAGAAGACTGATAGAATTGATACGGATTATTTTCAGAAAATCGAATTTTTGCAAGCGAATAAAGTCCTCTAATTAGGGTTGAATCAACATCAAACAAAGCTATCTTTACAGAAGAATTATGAGCTTCATTCCACTCAACATTCTCAGCAAAACGCAATAGATAGACAGCTTTCACATATTCGGACAAATACTTTTTTTCTTGAGAATGGAGATTCTCAACAATCAAAAATACAAATATCAATACTAACAGGCGCAATTTGATAGGGTATGTATGGTTAAGTCACATGATTAAGTGTCAAATATACGCAAAGTAATTTAATTACAGATTAGGTCTCATTATCTATAACTTACGACCTGTGCTTCAGGAAGAATAAAAGGTATCGATCACCATGGTTTATTATCCCATTAGCTTTTCATTCACAGTTACGAGCTAAGTAGTTTTTGAAATTTCAAGTGAGTTGACAAAAAATTTCTTAATGCTTAATATCAAATCTTAAGTAGCTAGATTACCAAAACAAATGAATTACGAAAGTATTTTCATTCTCACGTAAGTTTCCTATTTTTGTTTCGTTCTGAAATTTACATTTAAAATCATGGAAGAAGAAATACAATTAGTACTTGAAGACGCTAAAGAAAGAATGTCAAAAGCTGTAAACCATTTAGACGAGGAATTGGGAAAAATACGTGCCGGAAAAGCCAGCCCAAAAATGCTAGACTCTGTAATGGTAGATTACTATGGTAGTATGACTCCTCTTGCTCAGGTAGCTAATATCAATACCCCGGATGCTCGCACCCTTGCGATTCAACCCTGGGAAAAATCATTAATTACCGCAATCGAAAAAGCAATTCTGGCAGCTAACTTGGGTTTAAATCCTGACAACAATGGTGAAATCGTTAGAATTAACGTGCCTGCCTTAACTGAAGAGCGACGTAAAGACTTGGTAAAACAAGTAAAAAGCGAATGTGAAGAGGCCAAAGTAAGTGTTCGTAACGTACGTCGTGACAGTAATGAAGAATTAAAGAAAATGAAAAAGAATGGTTTAGCTGAAGATCTTGAAAAAGATGCTGAAGCAGAAGTTCAAAAATTAACCGATGTTTTTATCAAAAAAGTAGACGATTTATTTACAGCGAAAGAAAAAGATGTGTTAACTGTATAATTGATCCAAATTAAAAAATATTTGAAAGGAAGCACTTAGCTTCCTTTTTTTTTTGCAGAGGCGATAGACATTTATCTTCTCCCTATAGTTGGAGGAGGTTGGAAAATGATTAGGTCTGTATTTTTTTGTGTATTAATTTGCACACGTCCACACTTTCACGCTAGCAAATCAACCTCTTCCTTCAGGGCAATTTAAACACATTTCAATATTAGATTTATCTTTTAATACTTGTTGATGAAAACAAGAGGAATGCTTATTACTCATGAGTGCAGGGAATGAGCTTTCAAATACATTTCCATATTTCCAGTCAGCATCTTTATCGTAACAGCATGGAGCCAATTGTCCATCCCAGGTTACAACCGGATTAGACCACACTCTCCAACAGCGATTCTTTATCGTTCCCTTAAGCTTTTGGTTTAGGTAACGTGAATACTTCTTATTCTGAGGTGGTTTTACTGATGACTGATCCAAAGCATAAATTTGCGCAGATTTAAAAGTATAGCTATCAACCTGTAACTGGCTAGCAAGCAACCTAAAAGCTTCCATTTCATGCTCATTGTGCTGAAACACCAGAAACTGAAGTTCTATAATGGGAAAGGATGATTTCAAACTTTTTTTTGCAGAAACCATCTGTTTGATTCCTTCAATGACTTTATTAAATTCTCCACCTTTGCGGTATTGCACATAGGTTGACTGCGTTGTCCCATCAAGGGAAAAAACAAGCCGCTTTAACCCGGCACTTACAACAGACTTTGCGATATGGGCAGAAATAAAATGGGCATTGGTAGAGCTTGAAGTATACATTCCCTTATTGGAAGCATATCGAACTAGGGCAGGAAAATCAGGGTGCATAAACGGCTCTCCCTGTACATAAAGGTTTAAATACAAAACGTATTTTGAAACTTCGTCTATTAAGCTTTTGTATTTATCTAAAGTCATCATTCCACGGGCTCGTTTAAGCGAATTAGTTCCGGTAGGACATTCGGGGCATTTTAAATTACAAATACTCGTAGGTTCAACACTCAGAGCAAGGGGATATTGAGGAACAAAGGGACTTTTTAAAAGAAGTGAAGCCCAATATAAAAACAAAGACTTGATGACATTTATAAAACGAAACAAAGAGAGCGAACCAATGATGGCTCGCCCTTGTAATATTAGTGTATTTAGTCTTGGCATTGAAAACAAATTATTTCTCTGTATTATTGAGCTCCAATAAATTAAGAAGCTTATCCAGCTGTGGAGTTAAAATAATCTCAGTACGACGGTTCTTGCTATAAGCTTCCTTATTATCTTCATCAATCAAAGGTAAATATTCAGCTCTTCCTTGAGCAGAAACACGCTTTGGCTCTATGTTAGCACTTTCTAAAATAATCCGTACCACGGAAGTAGCTCTTTTAACACTCAAATCCCAGTTATCCTGAATCACCGAACCTTTAAATGGAACTTTGTCGGTGTGACCTTCTACAATTAAGTCTACATCTTTATTTTGTTCAAGTACACTTGCCACTTTTTTTAGCGCTTCTACGCCTTGTGCATTTACGTCGTAACGGCCAGACTGAAACAACAACTTTTCTTCCATGGAGACATAAACCAAACCGTTTTTCATGTGTACATTTAAATCATCGCTTGAGAAATTACTTAATGCATCACTTACTTTTTGTTTTAAAGCAAGCATAGCTTCATCCTTTTTCTTTAACGCGTCTTCTAACTCTAATAAACGTTTACGCTGATCGCTTAATTGAGTCTCGGCATCGACCAATTGACCTTCGGTGATATTCAATTGTTCCATGGTTGCCAGAAGATCACGTTCTTTACTAGCCAATTCATCGGTAGCAGCCAGCAGATCACGTTCTTTATTTGCCAAATGCTCTTGTGCTAAAGTCAAAGCTTCCTCGCGCTTTTTCAACTCTTTCTCAGCAGCGATTAATTCATCCTCGCGTTTTTGTAAATCTTCTTGCAGCTTTTGTAAATAGTGCAATAGCTTGGTATTATCATCGTCTAAAGTACCTGCATCTATCTCAGAAATTGCGTCTTGATAATTGGTTTGTAAATCATCAATACGATATTTTAACTTCTGATTTTCTGTCGCTAATTTGTCATTTTCATCCTTTAAAGCATCTAATTTCTTTTGCAAACGTTCTTTGTCAGCCTTTAACTCATTGTTTTCCACCTTTAAACGGTCGTTTTCTTTCTTTACATCTCCGTGATTGTACTTTAAAACAGAATGTTCTTCACTTAACTTTTGATACTGTTTTAAAGGCACACAGGCTGTTGCCAACATTAAGGTAAGAGTGGCTAAAAGCGTTTTTGTTTTATAATGCTTCATGATATTAATAATTTTACGCTCCAAAGATTATAAAAATGAAGACAACCTCAAACTTTTAGGTTGATAGATCAGTGAGGTAATTAGATTGATTGGTCAAATAGAACATTAGGCCATGGGATAGATATTCACACATTAGCTATCTGACGATCTCTGGTAAAAACACTCACAATTCAGATTATACTTATTATATTTGCTCACTTGTTAAAAAGATTATAACCCCATACTAAACCAACGAATGGCAAAAGAAAGCAAATACCGCTTCTTAGATAAAATTGATAACCCTGATGACTTAAAGAAGATTAGTGAAACAGATCTTCCGGTAGTGTGTGAAGAGTTAAGAGATTTTATAATTGATTCACTTTCTTGTAACCCGGGACATTTTGGATCAAGTTTAGGTGTAGTTGAATTAACCGTTGCATTGCATTACGTATTTAACTCCCCTTACGACAAAATTATCTGGGATGTTGGTCATCAGGCTTATGGTCATAAGATTTTAACAGGTCGACGCAATCAATTTCATACCAATCGAAAATTTAAAGGTTTAAGTGGTTTCCCAAACATCTTTGAAAGTGAATACGATGCCTTTGGGGTGGGACATTCGTCAACTTCCATTTCTGCCGGTTTAGGTATGGCAACTGCTGCTAAAATGAATGGCAATAGTGACCAGCAGGTTGTTGCTGTTATTGGTGATGGCTCCATGACTGCCGGAATGGCTTTTGAAGCTCTGAACAACATGTCGGTACAAAAAACCAACATGTTAGTCGTATTGAACGATAATAATATGGCCATTGATCCCAATGTAGGTGGTTTTAGTGAATACCTGGTGGATATTGCTACTTCGCATACCTATAACAAACTTAGGGAAGAAGCCATCAAAGCTTTAAAAAAATTAAAATTAGCAGGTCCCCGGTCTAAAGAGACGGTTACCAAAATGAATAACTCATTAAAGAATCTGCTGACTAAACAAACCAATATATTTGAAGGCTTAAACATTCGTTACTTCGGTCCTGTTGATGGGCATGACATTGGTCGATTAACCCGAGTTCTGAATGATTTAAAAGATATTGAAGGTCCGAAAATCCTCCATATCATCACCAAAAAAGGAAAAGGTTTTAAACCGGCAGAAGAAAATCAAACATCCTGGCATGCCGTAGGTGCTAACTTTGATAAAATTACCGGTGAAATTGCAAAACCCGACTCCCCTCCTGCTCCACGTCCTCCAAAATTTCAGGATGTGTTTGGCAATACCATTGTTGAATTAGCGGAAAAAAATGACAAAATCATTGGCATTACACCAGCCATGCCATCAGGCTGTAGCTTAAACATCATGATGGAAAAAATGCCTGAAAGAGCATTTGATGTAGGGATTGCCGAACAACATGCCGTGACTTTTTCGGCTGGATTAGCCATTGCAGGATATACGCCGTTTTGTAACATTTACTCATCCTTTATGCAACGCTCGTATGACCAGGTATTGCATGATGTAGCTTTACAAAACTTAAATGTTGTGTTTTGTCTTGACCGAGGCGGCTTGGTTGGAGCCGATGGTGCTACACATCATGGTGCCTACGATTTATCATACATGCGAAATATTCCAAACATGGTGGTAAGTGCTCCAATGGATGAAGAGGAATTACGTCACTTAATGTATACTGCCCAATTACCAAATCAAGGCCCATTCTCGATTCGTTATCCCAGAGGCCTTGGATCTCTTGTAGATTGGCAACGCCCCATGAAAGAAATAAAAATTGGAACCGGAAGAAAACTAAAAGAAGGTTCTGATTTGGCCATTATAACCATTGGTGCCATTGGTGTAAAAACAAAATATGCCATCCAAAAAATTGAGGAAGAAGGACACTCTGTTGCACATTACGACATCCGTTTTGTAAAGCCTTTGGATGAAACATTATTGCATGAGGTCTTTAATAATCACGACAAAATAATGACCATTGAAGATGGAACCATTGTAGGCGGCATGGGAAGTGCTGTACTAGAATTTATGGCTGACCATGGTTACTGTGCCAAAGTGAAACGCCTGGGAATCCCTGATGAGTTTATTGAACATGGTTCACAAACGGAACTTTATGGACTTTGCGGTTTTGATAAAGAAGGAATTGTAAAATCTGCTCTTGAATTATTAAGCTAACAGAAAAAACTCACCTCTCATGTTAATCAGAAATCTGTTAACACTCTTCCTAACACTACTACTATTTTCATTGAAAGTGAACGCAGAAACCAATGCTGACACACTCAGAACAAAAAAGAAATTTGTAAAGTACCTTGATTTCAGAGCCGAAAATGGTACCATGATCAGCAACGGTTCTCCCATTGGAAATAAAATTGTAGAATCATCCTACTACAATGGTTTTGATGTACGCCTTGGCTTTAGAAAAACAGATGCTGACGACATCTATTGCTCGCTATACCGTCGTCCATATTTTGGAATTGGTGCTTACGGATCAACCTTTAACAATGGCGATATAGGTAAACCGGCTGCACTTTATTTCTTCTTTACCTTACCCATGGCTTTTGAGAACAATAAAAAACTCACCTTTAGCTACAGTGCAGCATTTGGATTGGCTTATAACTTTAATCCCTATCACGAATATAAAAATCCGGCAAATAACTTTATCGGTTCGTACGGAAACTGCTATGTACACCTTGGCTTTGTGGCAAACTATAAAATCTCTGACTACTGGAGTCTTAACGCCACGACCGGGCTAAAACATTTTTCTAACGGAGCTTATAAATTGCCCAATTCAGGAATCAACCTCATACCCATTACTCTAGGCGTTAGCAAGCGCTTAAACGATGGAAATTTATGCCCAAAACAAGGTTCTTTACCAACCTATAAAAAACACGATCTGGTAAATATATCTTACTCTCAGGGGAGTAAAAATTATGAAATTGGAGAACGCAATTATTATAAATCGACCTTTAGCGTTAACTACTTAAAACAAATGAGTTATCGTTACCGCATTGGTTTGGGTGCTGACATTTTTTACTCGGCCGGAGGTGTTAATAGAAATGATACCGATCAATCTGACTTTGAAAAAACAGTGTCTTACGCCGTTGTAGGATCGTGGGAATGGGTGCTAACCAAAAACTTATACGCACCTATTGGCTTAGCTTATTACCTTCACCGCAACTTTAGCAACGGTGAAAAACAACAGTATTATGAACGCATTGGTTTACGCTATCGCTTGTCTAAAAACCTGCATGCCGGATTAACCATAAAAGCGCATGCAGCCGTTGCAGATTATTTTGAATGGACCATTGGTTATACCTTTCACAACGATCCGAATAAATACTAATTGATGTGCAAATGAAATGATGCGCTAATGTGCTGATTCTGGTTTGTATTTTATTAAAATCGAATAACTTCGTGAAATGGAATTAACGCATATCTATATATACCCAATCAAATCACTAGCGGGGATTTCTTTGCAGCATTCTGAATTAGACCAATTTGGCTTGAAACATGATCGAAGATGGATGTTGGTCGATGAAGATGGTTTATTTGTGACCCAGCGTCGGAATGCAACTCTATGCCGCTTTTGCGTAAACCAAGAGAAAGATGGTTTTAGAATTACACATAAAGACAATCGTGATTTTGATGTTTTCATCCCAATGCAAGCAGATATAAAAGGTCATATAAAAGTTAAAGTTTGGGATGATGAATGTGAGGCTGAAATTGTTGATCCTAAAATTAGTGCAGCTTTCTCTGAACAACTTCAACAAACAGTACATTTAGTCAAAATGCCGGACAACGGATTTCGTCAAGTAGATACAAATTATGCCAATCAAGGTACAAATACAGCTTTTAGTGATGGCTTTCCACTACTTATCATTGGCCAGGAATCTTTAAATCATCTCAACTCAAAACTAGATGAACAACTTACGATGAAGCGCTTTAGGCCAAATTTGGTATTTTCGGGAGGTACACCTCATCAAGAAGATTCGTTTAAAGAGTTTAAGATTGGAGAAAGTTCATTTAAAGGTGTGAAACCATGCTCCCGATGTGTAATTACCACCATCAACCCTGAAACAGCACAAAAAGGAACAGAGCCTCTTAAAACATTATCAACTTATCGAATACAAGACGGTAAGGTGATGTTTGGGATGAATGTCCTTCATCTGGCCGGAAAGCAAATAATGGTTAATGATGAATTGTTAATGGGCAATGATTCAATAGATCGTTAGACTTTAGATAATAGATATTAGACCAAATTATATAAGGCTATAAATCAACAAAATACTTAATTGACTAATCCTAATTTTTTAAAAAGGACATAGACCAACCCAAAAACAAAAAACGTAACTATCAACTCTTAAATAATGAGAAAACATAAAGTCATATATTTCATATTATTTTGCGTTATTTTGCTTCCTACCGGGATATATTCGCAAAGCAAAAAGTATGCTGTAAATGCAGAAAGAGAAGAAAGCAATTACCTGCATTATATCAAACCACTTCAATTTAAAAGCAAGTCGCAGGATTTATGGGTTGATTTTACGATTCTATTAAAGGATACGACCATTATTAAATTCTCGACTACAAATAAAGAAAGGTACTTTATTGATAGCATGTTGGTAAAAACGCCTCATAAAAAACTGAGTATTACACAGTACAAAAAAAGATTTTACAAGCTAGATAAAAAAGGAATTGAATCGCGCTACATTACCTCTATTTCCTCTTCGCATAATAATACCTTATTTAAAGATAACAATTGGCAAATCATTCTTTTCTACAAAGGAAACAGGAGCATCTATTACCCAACTGCAAAATCCCAAAAAAGAATAGAATTTATTAACAGAGATCTGTTTGAGTATTAGTTGAATGAGTAAATTAGATATTTGAGTATAAGTGCTAATTGCCTAAAGTGTAAATAGGCTAATTAATTAACTATTCGACATTTAACGATTGTGTAAAACTCTATATCAAACAACCTAATATTACTGTTAGATCGCTGAAATTAGACTATTGACCTATATCCACCTTTTAGGATCTAATCTTTCCTAATTAGATACAATCAAACGTTTCGTCCACTCGTGTGTAGCAGTTTTTACTTTCACAAAGTATAATCCCGGAAGTAAATCACTTACATCCAATGTACTCATATTTAATACCGCGATTTTCACTAACTGACCGGAAGCACTATAAACTTCGGCATAAAAAGAATCAACAGTTTCGTTGAAATAGACAATTGTGGATGCCGGATTTGGGTACATCATCAATTCTTCGGCTTCCAAACCATACACATTGGTTACCACATCTAAATTAGCAGCATTCCACGCATTCATTCCCCCTTCTAAATGATAGGTTTGTTGAAAACCTAATTCTTGCATAATACCAATGGTTCGGCTACCTCGACCTCCGCTTTGGCAATAAACTAAATAGGCTAAATTTTTATCCAACTGATCCAAATCTGACCTAAAAGTGGACGAATAATAATCCAGATTCTGAGCTTGATCAATGTGCCCCGTAAGAAATGAAGATTTGGTACGCACATCTAAAATCACAAAATCCTGGTTAGATTGGTTATCTTGAATTAAAGTTTGTGTTTCTGTGACATTTAAGTCTAGGTGCGTTTGCGCAAAAAGGCTAGTGAACTGAATCAGAAAAAGTAACGAAATGACAAGCTGTCTCATAAGAAGTATATTCTACATGTTATGTTTTTAAAAAGGCAATTTTCCAAAAGTATATATAAAACTGGATGACCAAAAATAGGGATAAATCTAAAAGCTACCTTATTGCTAATGAAAAAACTTAACCAATTGAGGTTTTATTCGTTAACGTTGTATATGACAAATACTAAAATCATGAATATTGAAGCAAGAAAAGTTAGTATCATTAGTTGGATTACACATTTAGATGACGAAGAGATTTTATCTAAAATAGAGAGCCTCCAGAATTCAGAATCTGATTGGTGGGAAACAATTAGCAAAGACGAAAAGGATGAAATTGAGCAAGGTCTTGCTGACATAAAAAACGGCAAAACTAAATCTCACAATGAAGTCATTTCAAAATATGAGAAATGGCTATAGAACTTATTTGGTCTAAACGAGCAGAAAAAGTCTTTGATGAAATCATCACATACTTGGAAAATAACTGGTCTGACAGGGAAGTAAACAACTTCTTTACTGAAGTTCAACATTTCTTTAAACTACTCTAAACCAACCCTTATCTACTTCAACCTTCATCAAAAAAGAATTTATTCAGAGGACCATTAAATCGGCTTACTATCATTACTTACCAGTTTAAACCTAAAAGAAACAAATCTATATTGTAAATATACGAAGTGCAAGGCAAAAATCTGATTGAGGGGACTTTACAACCCAAGCCCCAAAATCTTCTTATATAAATCCAAAGCATATACATCAGTCATACTCGACACAAAATCCAATACCGACTGTAATTTATGATAGGTCGTATCTTCCGGTTTCACCCTGAATTGTTGAGGAACAAAAGGTAGTAACATCTTGGAATAATAATCTTCCGGATCAATCACGGCTTTGGTAAATTCTTTTAGTAATACGCCTAAAATCCGATAACCCGCCAATTCAATCTCAACAACAGAAGGGTGCTTATAAATACGTTCATAAGATTCTTTTCGTACACTTTTTAAGGCTTCTGCTTCAAAACCGTCTAAATGATCGATTAAACCTTTGGAAAACTCACCATTCAGGATCTTTTCGCGGTTATTCCAGAAAATATCGGTGCAGATTCCAACTAGTTTACCAATCAATTTGGCACGTAAATAAGCAACTTGTTCATTTTTATCGCTCACTTCTGAAAAAATCTTTTCAATCTTTTCAAATTCACCTTTTTCATTTTCAGGATCATAAAAGGCAGTGAGTAAGCAATAGGTCTCTTCGAAAGATAGGATTTTTAATTTATGGGCATCTTCAATGTCCATGATTTGATAACAGATGTCATCTGCAGCTTCTACCAAATACACTAAAGGATGGCGGGCGTATATGCCTTTCTCTTCATCCACACATTTTATCCCTAACTCATGTGCAATGTGCTGGTAGGTTTCTACTTCAGATTGAAAAAAGCCAAACTTCTTCATGTCCTCCATGCACGACTCATAAGGATATTTTACAATGGAAGCTACTGTGGTAAAAGTCATGGCAAAACCACCTTTACGGCGGCCTTCAAAAGCATGGGTAAGCACTCGAAGGGCATTGGCATTACCCTCAAAACGCGTTAAATCACTCCATTGTGCAGGAGTTAATTCTTCTTTAAAACGCTGCCCCTCTCCTTTCTTAAAAAAGTGGCCAATGGCTTCTTCACCGGAATGTCCAAATGGAGGATTGCCCATATCATGTGCTAAACAAGCTGTTGCAACCACCGCACCAATTTCTGATACCAAAGCACTATCAGCTTCACCAGTCTCCATCAGCTTAGAGGCAATGTTATTCCCTAATGATCGCCCCACACAAGAAACTTCTAAACTATGCGTTAAACGGTTGTGTACAAAGACGCTTCCAGGCAAAGGAAAAACTTGAGTCTTATCCTGTAAACGGCGAAAGGGTGATGAAAAAATCAAACGGTCGTAATCGCGCTGAAACTGCGTGCGATCGTGGCGACTTGTTGGTTGATTCTCCTGCCCTGTGCGTTTTGTTGATAGAAGTTGATTCCAGATCATTATTTTATAGTATCAAGATATTAGATATGAGTATCAAGACTACTCCCATTACTCAACAGCGAAAATAGAAAGATTATTTTAGAACTCTCACTTCTCAGCTCTCAGTACTCAATACTCAATACTATAATTAATAAATCTTCGTCTGATAATCATTCATGGCTTTATCCAGTTCTCGTGCACGGCCATTGGTCATGGCATTCAAGCGCTTCCAGAAATTGGGGCCATGGTTCTTTTCGTGAACATGACAAAGTTCGTGTAGCAAAACGTAATCGATCAACTCATCGGGTAAGCGCATGAGGTGAATATTTAGGTTGATGTTATTAACTGCTGAGCATGATCCCCAGCGGCTTTTTAGGTTTTTAACGGTCACATTTTGGAACGAAATATTGTATTGACGACCTAATTGCCACAAGCGTTTTGGAAGGTAGGTTTTGGCTTCAATCCGCAAGGCTTCTTCGATGCCATAACGGATGTGTTCCTGAATAACGGGTTCTGTAACGGGAAGGTGCTGGGGATAGCTTACTTGTAATAGTCCGTTTTTAAACTGAAGACGTACATCTTGCCTTTCGTGCTTTTTTATTTGCAGGGCAAAACTACGGGTTTTAAAGTGGGTGGATTCATTGAAGATGGTTAGTTTACCTTCCCTGGCTTCCAACTTCTTTAGGCTCACTTTTACCCAATCTTTCTTTTGGCCTAAAAAGCGAATACCTTCTTGTGGATTTGAACCAAAAGGAATGATTAAAGTAACACCCTCAAAGGGCTTTAGTTTAATGCTAATGCGAGCGGCCTTTTTGCTTTGCTTAATGGTTACCGGACCAATTTCAGGTATGTCGAGAATGTGTTCCAAATCGAATTTGATTTGATGCAAAGATAAGGAATGAAATTGTAAATGATTAATGCTCAATTATTAATTCATCACAAACGATATTGGTATTTTTAGTCTTTTTTCAAAGAAAATATGGCTTCATCATACAGCGTATCTGCCTCTGCTTCTAATGACCCATACAAAAGGGCAATCATTGACATCGTCCCTTCCAAACCATAATCTTTAAACTTTGTGGTAAGGGTCACTTGCTTAGAACCTCTGCCCCTTTTAACCGGAAAAGTTAAATCAGGAAGTAATTCAAACTCATCAACTTTTTCAGAATTAATACCAAATTCAATCAACCCTTCATCGGTAGACACTAAATTGTATTCGATGGTTAAGGTATACTTATATAACTCACCATCCAGGTAAGGCGCTTTAGAATCAACGCTGGTTAACGACCAGGCTCTAAACTTAACATCATCAAATTCTAAATATTCGATATCGTCCTGAGACGTACAAGACACAAATAGAAGTAAACTCATTAACGTTAAAAAGAGGATTCGCATAGCTGGATTTTTCTTTCAAAGAGTAGTCTACGAAAAAACCGGTACAAGGTTACTTTTATGTAATTTGAACCGGTATTTGTTTTTTGATTAAGGTTAAACTATTTCACAGAAAGTAATCTCTTATAAATGGAAAAATCCCTTGTAGAAGGGATTTTTCCAACATTAGTTTTCTTCTCTTTTAGTCTTTACAATGTAATAAACCAAAGCTCCTATTAAAACCAGAACAATAATTGAACTAATCATGGCTAACAACTTACCATATTTATATGACGTTGGCTCAAATTTGAACTCGATGGTATGGTCACCGGCCGGAATCATGGCTGCGCGTAATACATAATTGGCTCTAAAATGATCTACCGCTTTTCCATCAATGTAACAATTCCATCCTTTTGGATAGTAAATGTCGCTAAAGACTGCTATCTGCTCTTGAGTTGAGGTACTTTCGTAAACCAACTGATTAGGTTTGTAGGTTACTAGCTGAATCGCTCCATTAATCGTATCGGTACGGTAATCTCCATAAATATTTGCAAACATCTGATCCACAACTGCAGTTGTTGCTAAATCGGCATGACCAATGGCTTCTATTTCTTCGTCAGCATTTTCAACCTCCTGTACCGCAGACACAAACCAGGCGTTACCCATGTAACTTGGGTTAAAAATAGGATTGGCATTAGGATGATAGATGATGTATTTGGTATTAAGCATGTTTAATATCGGCATCTCTTCCATCACCAATTCTAACTCACCAGGCGTCTGTACTGTTCTAAGCGTCTCCATTAAGGTTTGGTAATCATTCCTCAGGTATTTATCTATTAAATCCATGTAACGGCGAAGTTTAGCAGCATGATAACCACCAATCGACTTATGAAAATAACAGGTATAAGCATCATTAAAAGGATCACGGTAAATAGGTAAGACTCTGTAATAGTCATCTAACTCATTCTTAAAAATATATTGATCAGCTTTAGACGCCACAAATTCCTTATCGGCTTTTCGGGCCGATTGGAACATGTCATTGTTTAAATAGCGTTTATCAACACCCCATAAATCCACAAATATTAAGATGAATAATCCCCAGGTTAGATACTTGGTAGATAACTTTCCTTGACCATAAAACCATAGTGAAGCAGATGCCAACACAATTAAAAAGAATGAACGAATGGCATCACTTCGCAATAAAGATTCACGAGCATTCACCAACTCTAGTTCTACGAGAGAAAAATACTGTGCAGCCTCTCCTCCTTGTGCTTTTTGCTGGGCAAATATTTTTGCTACCTCATCAGGCATGAAATCATAAAATAAACCTGGTGCTAAAAACAACAGTAAACTAAATCCGGCTGTTAATGCAAAGGCAATAATAAAATACTTTGCATCAAGCTTTAATAACTCCGGTTTATCGTATAAGGTTTTCAACCCTAAGAAACCAAGTAAAGGCATGGTTACCGTTGCAATAACAATGGCCATCTCAGGAACCCTAAACTTGTTGTACATTGGGAAATAGTAAAACATGAAGTCGTTAAATAACGCAAAGTTCTTACCCCAACCCAATACGATGGCAAGTATGGTAGCAGCAATTAACCACCATCGCTCTTTTCCTTGGTAATAAAAAGCCCCTAGAAGAAATAAGAAACAAATAATTGCCCCTACATACATTGGTCCGGATGTAAATGGGCGGCCTCCCCAGTACTGGGAGGTTAATCCTTGATAATTAGGATGCGCAAAAAATTCTTTGACCTGTGGATTAATCTCCTTCATCAATTCTTTATCAGCAGCTATGGGTGTAGATGCTCCTCCTACCACATTAGGTACCAACAAAGTAGGTGTTTCATGGATACCATAACTCCAACCAAACGCATAATCTTTATCTAAGCCACTGTGTTCTTTTTCACCTTCAGCAGGAGTTAACTCTGATTTCCCACGGTTGGATAATTTGCCATACTCATAAGTCGTCCACATATTTGCAATGTTTGGCAAAAGAGCTAAACCTGCTGCCAATACTAATACACCGGTAGTTTGAGCAAAAACAGGCAATGCCTTTTCCTTATAAGCTTGAATAAGTTTTACTAAACCAAGCACTAAAACTGTAATCAACAAATAATAAGTAATCTGAAAATGGTTGTAAGCAATCTCCATCCCCAAAGCAATGGCGGTAATTAAACCTCCCACCCATTTATTACGGTTATAGGCCCAAAGTATTCCGGCTAGCACCGGTGGCATTAATGCAATGGCATAGGCTTGTGTAACGTGCCCTGCGGCAACAATAATAATGTTAAACGAACCAAAAGCAAAGGCAACAGCCCCAACTATGCTCAAAATAGGGTCGACCCTTAAACTCAATAAAAGTAGATAAAACCCTAACATGTACAAGAATACTATGGCAACTGTAGAATAGGGCAGGTTCATTCTTGTGATATTATTCAAATACCAAAATAAGTTGGATGAGGAATCACCTTTGATCTGGTAAGCCGGCATTCCACCAAACATGGAGTTGGTCCACATGGTTTTTTCACCGGTTTGTTTTTCAAAGGCTTTAATCTCTTGTGCCATACCTGCTGCGTGGGAATGATCCATTTGAGAAAGTTTCTTGCCTTCTATTACAGGTGAGAAATAAGCCAAACTAATAATTACAAAAGATAGTACAGCTAATAAATAAGGTACAATACCCTTTAACTTATTCATGATTACAGGTTTTTATTTTTTTGGTGAAAATAGTACTTCACGAATAAATAATAAAGGATAATGAGGAATGATTAAATAAAAGATATCAAATTATTGACTCGAATCACTTTTACCTATAAATAATTTGAACACAAAGACGCGAGGCTCATAGTTTCTCTTACGCTACTACAAACCACCACCTCTTTTAACCATCGCCTGCAATGGGCATCCCAATTGTTGAATCAGTTAAGCAACAAAAAGAAAATTATTTGATGAATATATCCGGGATGATCAATATTAATTCAATTTCTCAGTTAACACATAAGCACCTTTGTATTGGGTTCTAACCTGTTGAAGCATCTCATCGGCATCTCCCTTATTTTGAAACACGTGAGTATACACTCTAAATAATCGGTTGAAGAAAATGGTATTAGCCTGACTATAACCTCTACTTACCAATACCTCGGACAGATGATTGGCCTTTTCTTCTGTATCAAAATTGCCACAAACCAGGTAATAGATTAAGTTCTCTTCTTTAAAGTCGCATTTGGATGTTGCAGATGATTCTGATCCAAATTCAAGTTTACTTTTCTTAATGTTTTCGAGTACTTTGATTAAATCGACTGCAATGTATTCTTCATTAACTTTTTGAGCAGGATGAATTAAAACACTATCATCTTGAATAATAACAGGCATTCTAATTTTTCCTTGATACCCTAATTGATGAAGTTTTAAAAGCATTTGCCGACCTATTACCTGAGAGTCTGTATTATGAAACTGATAATCGGGCAAGTTTTTATCCAAATTTTGTTTGGCTAGAGCACAATTGCCACAACCCGTCATAACATAAATATCGTAGTAAGAACTTTGAGAGTAAGTTGTAATAGTGATTAGAAACAAAAGAAATAGTGTAATGACAGTGTTCATAAGAATAAAGTTTTAGGGTTTGAGTTGAAGTTGAGTATTAATTATTACTAAATCAAACACAGAGACACAAAACACAGAGATTATTGTTTAAAACCATAACAACTCTGCATCTTTATGTCTCCGTGTTGATGTTTTTTTAAAATCTGCACACCAGACAGGTAGCCGATGTGCAGAAAAAATTTAAAATATTTTATTTCACAAATTTCACATAATATGCACTGCCCATTTCATCTGAAATAAGGATTTGATACATACCATGCTCATAAGTACTTACATTGATAATTAATTCTCCATCCTCATTAACAATGTCCTGAGCTAATAAAACTCTTCCCGATATATCAACAAGGATTAATTGACCTGCTTCAAGTGCCTCCGGTAACTCAACGGTTAAGAAATCAACAACAGGGTTTGGATAAGCATTTAAGCTTTCGATTAACACGCCTGCAACATCTGTAGGAGTTCCTACCAGTATTGTTTCACTAACGGTTAAACCATTTACTTCTTTTGCAGCACCCGGAGCAAATTGGATACCGGGTGATAAAGGTACAACATCTGTTTGGCATACAGCAGATAAGTAAACCTGCACATTACCTGCAGCATTTACAGTATATACCTGTGAATACGGAACTGAGTTTCCTCCTTGGGTAATTGTCCAAAGAACAGTTACACTCACTCCTTCTTCATAATCAGTTACTACTGCTGAAACATCATCAATAGGTAAACTATAATCAATAGTACACAAAGTAACTGCTTTTGCAGAAATGGTATCTACAACTTGTACAGCTGGATCACGTTCCTTAACAAACACGTTAATTGGTTTAGCATATATACAACTACCATCTTGTACACGTGCATCAGGATTGAAGTTTAATGCTTTGCGGTCGGTACATCCTTCTAATAAAGGAGGAAGAACATAAACACACTTACCATTATCTACTGTAGCTACAGGATCGAAGTTTACGGCTCCGGGATCGATACATCCTTCTACCTCATTACTTACCCACTCGTAGGCACAAGAACCATTATCAGCCGTTGCATAAGGGTTATAATTATACGCAAAACGGTCGGTACAACCCCAGGTCATGTTCAGTGTAAACTTACATGAACCATCGTCTTTGGTAGCAAATGGATTGAAGTTAATGGCCTGTACGTCTGTACAACCACGCACTTGCTGATCGTAAATACAATTACCATCGAAACGTGTTGCATTTGCATTATAGTTTAATGCCTTCTCATCTGTACAACCCCAAATGACAAGTGGGAAAATACATTTGCCGGTTTCTACACTGGCAGTAGGATCATAGTTTACAGCATCCGGGTGCATACATCCGTAAACGACAGTTTCGAAGTAACAAGAGCCATCATCGACGGTTGCGTTTGGATCGTAGTTGATTGCTAAATCGTGCATACATCCTAATCGAATTGCCTTATCGTAGTAACAGATTCCGTTATCAAGAGTCGCATAAGGGTTATAGTTATAGGCATTCGGATCGGTACAACCATATACCACATCGCTCGCATCAATTAGATATTTACATGTTCTGTCGTCTCTGTTGGCATCCGGATTGTAATTGCTAGCCTGTGGATCCATACAGCCATAAATGTAATCGGTAAAGAAATCATATCGACAAGTACCGTTATCTACAGTAGCCTCCGGTAACCAGTTGACGGCTTCACGATCGGTACAACCGTAAACCTGAATGGTATCACCCGGATAAATACATAAACCATTATCGGTATTGGCATCCGGATTGTAGTTCTTAGCCATATAATCGGTACATCCCCAAATAATTCCGGTATTGTCATAAACACAAGAACCGTCTTCAACTGTCGCATCAGAGTTATAGTTTAAGGCCGCCTGATCGGTACATCCGTAGTGTTTCGCTGCAAATTCACAAGTACCATCTTCGTGGGTTGCAGTTGGATTAAAGTTAATGGCTTTCGGATTCGTACAACCAAACACAACCCCTGTCTCATCAAATATACATGAGCCATCTTCTACTGTTGCTTCAGAGAAGTAATTGATCGCCTTAGGATTCGTACAGCCATAAATTGGCCTTGGGTACTCACAGCTGTTATCCGGCACATTGGCATTAGGATTAAAGTTAAGAGCCTTAGCATCCATACAACCATAAATTACAACTGCCTGATCGAAAATACATGAACCATCATCTACGGTGGCATCCATGAAGTAATTAAGAGCAGTATCGTTAGTACATCCATAAATAGCCTGAATGAAGGTACAAGAACCGTCTTCGATGGTTGCTGAAGGATTGTAATTCTCAGCTTTCGGATTCATACAACCAAAGACAACCCCTGTCTCATCAAAAATACATGAACCATCATCTACCGTAGCTACCGGATAATAGTTTAACGCATGCGGCACGGTACAACCATAAATAACCATTTGATAAATACAAGTACCATTATCGTAATTGGCATCCGGCATGTAGTTAAAGGCTTTTGGATCCATACAACCAAAGATTACTTCGCTTTGATCAAAAATACAGGAACCATCACTCTTTGTGGCATCCGGATTGTAATTTAAGGCACCCGGTTTCATACAGCCCCAAACTTCATCAGGGAAGATACAAGTACCGTCTTCAATATTCGCAGTAGGATTGTAGTTGTCTGCATCTGGATTCATACAGCCGTATACTATACCTGTTTCATCAAAAATACATGAGCCATCTTCTACAGTTGCTTCAGGGAAGTAGTTGAATGCTTTAGGGTTCGTACAGCCATATACTTCCTTAGGAAATACACAAGAACCGTCTGGCACATTAGCATCGGGCTTATAGTTTATAGCATCAGGATTCATACAGCCATAAATAATGTCTGTTTCACTGTAGATACAAGAACCATTATCGGCAGTGGCATCCATGTTGTAATTGATGGCAGTAGAATCGGTACAGCCAAAGAGTTGTTGCTTAAAGTAACATGTGCCATCTTCTACAGTTGCTACAGGATTATAGTTCTCTGCTGCAGAATTCATACAGCCAAAGATTACGTTGGTATCGTCAAAAATACAAGAACCATCATCCAGTGTAGCTTCAGGCAAAAAGTTTACAGCCCTGTGGTTGGTACAACCATAAAGTGGCTTCGGATATTCACAAGAACCATCGTCCATGTTAGCATCTGAATTAAAGTTCATCGCTTTACGGTCGATACAACCATAAACAATTTCTGACTCACTATAGACACATGAACTATCATCAACAGTGGCAATGGACTGATAATTCAATGCTTGTATATCAGTACAGCCATAATAGACGTCTTGGTATTCGCAAGAACCATCATCTGTATTAGCCTCCGGATTGAAATTATTAGCCTTATGATCCATACATCCCAACACAACTAAAGCCTGGTCGTAAACACAGCTTCCATCGTCTTTTGTTGCTCCCATATCATAATTTATGGCAGTAGAATCGGTACAGCCATAGAGTTGTGTTTCGAAATAGCAAGAACCATCTTCAAGTGTTGCCTCCGACATATAGTTCATCGCATTCGGGTTAGTACAGCCTAATATTTCATTAGTACTGTCGAAAATACAAGAACCATCATCTTGATTGGCATACGGATTAAAGTTTACCGCCTTAACATTGGTACATCCATAGATTGGTGAGGGATAATCACAAGAGTTGTTATCCACATTTGCATCCGGATTATAATTCTTTGCCATTGGATCCATACATCCAAAAATGATTTCTGTCTCGCTATAGATACACGAGCCATCATTTATCGTAGCTTCTCCGAAATAATTTAGTGCTGTAGAATCGGTACAACCATAAACCTGAATTGGGAACACACAAGTACCATCATCCACTGTTGCAGTTGGATTATAATTGATGGCCTTTGGATTTTTACAGCCCAAAATCACCCCTGTGTTATCAAAGATACAAGAGCCATCGTTAAAGGTAGCATCCGGATTGTAGTTTAATGCTTCGGGTTTGGTACACCCGTAAATAAGATCGGGATACTCACAAGAGCCATCATTTACATTGGCTTCAGGTTTATAATTTAATGCTTTAGGGTCCATACAACCGTAAATCACGGTACCGCTTCCCTCGTATATACAAGAGCCATCGTTTACAGTTGCATCAGGCCGAAAATTTAGTGCCACCGAATCGGTACAACCATAAATCTTGGTAGGAAATGCACAAGAGCCATCTTCGATAGTTGCATTTGGATTATAGTTAAGTGCTTTTGAATTCATACAACCAAATACAACACCCGTTGTATCGAAAATACAAGATCCATCGTTAATGGTGGCTGCCGGTGCAAAATTTATCGCTTTGGGGTTGGTACAGCCATAAACGCCTATTGGATAATCGCAGGAGCCATCGTCCACATTGGCTTCTTTCTTATAATTAAGCGCCTTAGGA
Source organism: Bacteroidales bacterium (assembly GCA_003249255.1). Classification (GTDB taxonomy): domain Bacteria; phylum Bacteroidota; class Bacteroidia; order Bacteroidales; family Marinilabiliaceae; genus SZUA-582. The sequence goes on along the minus strand of QKJP01000036.1, from coordinate 114,917 downwards.
TCCATACAACCGTAAATAAGATCCAGTTCGTTGTAGAGGCACGAACCATCGTTTACTGTAGCTTCCGGTTTGTAATTTAAAGCTTGCGAATCGGTACAACCATAAATTGGTGTTGAAAATTCGCAGGAACCATCATCAACAGTTGCATCAACATTGTAGTTCGACGCTTTCGGATTCATACACCCCAAAACAACTGCTCCTTGGTCGAAAATACACGAGCCATCGTCTACGTTAGCAAAAGGATCGTAATTAAACGCATCAGCATCCATACAGCCATAAATAACACCGGCTGCCAGAGTTTCGTACATGCACGATCCATCATCCTGCTCGGCTGAAGGATCATAATTCACAGCACCGGGATCGGTACACCCCATCGTTTGTGCTTGTATCAGCTGAAAGCCCATCAGGCTGATACTCAAAATGAATAGAATTTTCTTCATGCTTAATTTGTTAAATTTGAACTAAAAATTCACCTGCAATTTAGAGGGCTTTCGGATGGATGTACAGGGGTTTTATAAAAGGAATTTTGAGGTTGATGGAAAGCAAGTATTTGTTGAGCTTTTTTCACACCAGACGCTCAAATGCTTTATTATTAAGGCTCTATAATAACGGATAATCGTTTCTTATTTTGTATTAATAATCGACAAGTATCATTGCAAAAGCAAAACATTAAACCGACCGGTTTGCCACGGTCTAAAATCATAGTTGAAATAGTAAAACATCTTTACCAAGGACAAAAATGGTACAGATGAACATCTTTTGTATCAAAACCATTTTCTTTGCAAAAAAAATCAAGATGAGAAAAAGAGATCAAAGAATCTATATTGACCAATGGTTAGAATTAAAACCTTATGATCAACAAGCACCTACAGATGCTTACTTTTTAAAACTGAGCAACAAAGTGAAGGAAGTATTGCTTGCAAAGGAAAGTTATAGTTTTCTATTTAAGCAATGGGATGAACCTAAAATCAACCTGTGTGCTTGTTTCTTAAGCTCTTACTTCGAAGATTTGATTTCAGGTTCTAATCTTTGGAATGCTTTTATTAACACACATAAACAACTATACAACAGCTTCTTGCCATTCTATGATACTACAGAATATTACGAAGAAGAAATCAATTGGCAAGACATTAATTTTTTGATCTGGTATTTTTTAAATACCATTCAAAACGAACATTTTCTAACTCCAATTAGTGAAGAACTCAAAGAAGTCTCTCTCAATGTTTTAAGTGTTTTTGAAGAGGCTTGGGAAACAGCTCCGGAAAACGAGCACCTAAAATCCTATTACCAAATTGATGATAAAGAGCCTGATTATTACCAAGCGAGAAAATTCATCGATACCATTCTTTTTAACAGTTACCTCTTTTATACCGATACAACGGTAGACTTGAGACAACAAATGGAAAAGATTTTTGAAGAAAGTGAAAATCCCGAAGAAGCCATACGCTTAGGCAATTCGATTAAAGACCACTTAACCCATCATACGCGAACTAAATTATTAGCTCTTACCGGGAAAGAGTGGGCGGCTGCCGTACTAGGAGATGAACATCCTCTATCGGAAGCTTACTTAAATATGTCTGAAAAAGTAGTCGGATATTTCTTTTGTAATGGTCAAGATCACGAGTCTATATTCTTAGAACATGTAGCTACCGGAAGAGAATTTAAGTTAACCCAAAAATCAATTGACAACCCTGAGGCATTTGCAGATCCAAAATCGATGTTTTCAATAGGCCTTGTGAATTGGCAAGATGAATGGTGGTTCTCGGGAATGCTGGTAAGATTAGAAAGAGATTTAAGCCTTATCAATGAAGCCAAGACCAATATCGATCATAAAATAGCTCTAAACTTCTTAGACCGAAAATCTGAACAAGTAAAAGATATCCTTGACAAACAACATCATTCATTCTTAAAGTTTAACAATCAAGAACCTATCGCCTTTTTAAAAGCTGATGAAATTGATGATTTTATGGCCGACTCAATGGAATTTTACAATAAATCACTTAAGCTTTCCAGAACTGATAGAAAAGCAGCTAAAACTTATTTAGAAGAATTTAGAAAAGAGAAACAAAAATTCCCCAAGGATATCACAAGTGGACTCGCTTTTTTTAATCCTAATAGTGGTATTGAAATAGCCTTAGATGCAAACAGTGCTTTCCCTGCTGCAAATAACCCATTTTTTAATGCTGATGAAAGTGAAAACCATATCATGCACCTTCTGGTTAGAAAGGATCATTCGACCGAATTAGCTAAATATTGTATTGATAATTATAAAGATCAACTTCCCTTCTTTTCAACCAAGAATGGAAAATTATACCTGGATAATGCTGACTTTTTGATGCGCTTTTGGAAAGTTGAAAAGTACCTTTCGTTTCCGGAAATAACACTCGTTTAAAAATCCGTTAAGCTCTTCCCGTAGAGGACGCAGAGAAGGCGCAAAGGGTATAAAGTGATGCTTTAAAATGAAATTGCCACAGACGCATGGAGAATAATTGTTTTTATCTGTGTATCGGTGGCGATTGTTGTCCACAGATTATAAATTGTGATCCGTTCATTACACCATTAGCATTTACTATTTTTAGCACATGCAACAAATCAGAACACTCTTTGAAACCATTACTCCCATGAGTGAAAACGATTGGAAGTTCTTCTCCTCTAAACTTGAACAGGTTAACCTTAACAAGAGAACTATTCTTGTTAAAAAGGGAGAAGTTGAAAACTACCTATCCTTTATCTCAAATGGCATTGCACGTGTATTCATCCCCAAAGAAGAAAACGACATAACCTTTGGCTTTTTGTTCGATAATGATTTCATGTCTGCCTACGATTCCTTTCTTACCCGATTACCCTCTGAGTATGCCTGTGAGACTCTCACCAATACAACTCTTTGGCGCATTAACTATGATGATCTTCAAGAGGTGTATGAAAAAACTGCTTGCGGAAACCTCATCGGGAGAAAAATGAACGAAGTGATCTACCTCATTAAATCCAAGCGCGAACTAGCTTTCCTGAATAAAACGGCCGAAGAACGTTACATGGATTTATTTAAAGATCGTCCTGAATTATTTGAATTGATTCCCTTAAAATATGTAGCATCCTACATAGGCGTTACACCACAAGCCCTTAGCCGTATTCGCAAACGAATTACTTAACCCGGGTTCATTGTTTGACTGAAAGTTTTGTTGAAATTTTGTATTAAACATTCGAAAATGCAAAATCATCAAAACTTAAGGTCATGAAAGCTATTCAAAAAATAATTCCCATAATACTTCTGTTTGCTCTCGCAACAACAGGATTCGCTCAAAAGAAAAAACTAACACTTGGAATAAAACAAGATTCAAGTATAGTTAACAGCGACAAACTATGGATGAATCTAAACTTTGTCCCTTCACTCACTTCCGGAGTAAAAAATGTTGGCATCTTCCTTTATGGTCCTACCGTAGACCTAACTTACATTACTCCAAACTATGGACTTATTAAACTAAAAACGGCCTACCACAGTGAATTAATCATTCTTCAAACCCCACAAGAAAGTGCTGAAATAAACTTAATGACCGGAATAATACTGAAATCTGAAAAGAAAGCAACTCACGAGTTTTATTTTGGATTAGGGATCACACAAGGAATTAAAAGATATGATAAACCCCAAAATACGAACTCGCTACTAAAAAGTATGGGATTTGATTTTGACTTTAACTTTGATCCATACATCTATAAATCATTCACTACGATCTCCATACCACTCGAATATAAATATCAGTGGAAAATATTTTCGCTCGGAATAGATGCCAACTTAAATCCGGAACTTCCTTATTTAGGATATAAATGGTCAATTAAATTAGGCGGCAATTATCAAAAGAGCTATGCACGATAACAACCAAAAAACTTAGAATAACCCTCTGTTAAATTAAAAACACGATCATGAACACTCCAAGGTTATTAATTCTTTTTCGCTTCATTCTAGTTCCTATCATATTAGGTTTAGCCTATATTTATAAGGAAGATGCAAGACCCATAATCCTCATTCTAATGTATTTAGGTTTGTTATCTGATATTTTTGATGGAATCATCGCACGTCAACAAAACATTTCTACAACCACACTTAGAAGAATGGATAGCCAGGTCGATATGCTTTTCTGGCTATCAATAGGCATTGCAAGCTGGATGATACATCCACAACTAATTTCTGCAAATGCCACTGGTATTTGGATAATTATAACCTTGGAGATGATATCCTATGCAACAAGCCTATTAAAATTTAAGAGAGAAAATTGTACCCATGCATTTTTATCCAAACTTTGGGGCATTAGTTTACTAGTAGCTTTTACAGCCCTAATAGGATTTAATCACACAGGAATACCATTTATAGTAATGCTTTTTATGGGTGTTCTTTCAAACCTTGATGTAATATTGATTACGCTCATCTTACCTCAATGGACACATGATGTTCCCAGTTCCTATCACGCCTACCTTATTCGAAAAGGCATTGATTTTAAGAGGAATGTATATTTGAATGGGTGAATAATTAAACTACGGCTGATTTTCACTGAATTACCTGCACAATAAAAATATAATATTTTGATAATGAGCACAAAACTCTTTTTTTTACTCAACGCTTTATTGCTAAAATATACCTGTTTAATTGCACAAATGAACTACAAAACAAGCAATGACAACACATTCGTTACCCTTGCGTCCAGATGCGGAGCTGGTGTTCATCAATATCCGAATGTTGAATTAGGTTTATCCCTAATAAACATAAATGATTCAGGAATTAATTTTGGGGCTGCAAGTGCTTATTCTACCTTCATTATTCAACAAAATCAATGTAATTCATATCCGAATATTTATGGCTATAAAATTGGTGCTCAAAGCTCTTGGGCTATTTTTATGTGGGGAATCGAATGGAAATCATTATACTTTACCGGAAAAAACAGGAATTTTCTATCACCAAAATTTGGTTTGAGTTTATTAGATATTTTAAACATAGAATATGCTTACGATCTAATTAACATGCATAATGTATTTCCAATTACGTCACGGCATCAACTATCCTTAAACATTAATCTAAACAAACGAATTGGCAGATACTTAAAGAAAAATTGGTTAAACAATCACTGATGTTACCCAACCATTAAATAATAACCTATGAAAAATACTGAAAAGCATCTTTTATATTTTTCGATAAACTCTTTCTAGCCTTTACGTAACGCTTAGTGTCCCTTTCGCTTATAATTCCAACTATCAATCACCAAGGGAATATTTATGGTGTCAACAGTCACTTTCATCCCTTTTATGAAGCGTTTTTTTAAAAGCTTATTCTTGTATTTGAACATAAAAACTTCATCTCTAAAATCCAAATCAATCTTATCACCAATCATATTTTCAGTAATGATGACCAATTGTACAGAATCATTTATTTCCACATTTTCAATCTTTTCACCTTCCGAATTGATGTAATACATATCTAAGAAATTGGATTCTCCACTGGGAGTACCTACTGTTTCATTAGTATGAAAAAGAGATTTACATCCGCTTACAAGTATCAGACAAATAAGAGGAGCAAATATTTGTTTTTTATTCATTAAGAATTCTTTTTAAAAAGCCATACCTATTCTAAAACCGAAAGATATTCATAGCCCTACAAGCTATGCATTAGGACACCGCATCTTTGATACTAACGTAAGCTTACTATTGATAAGTATTTAACTACTTACCTCCATAAATTATTAACCCTGATCATACAGAAATCGTATCTTTGGTTTTACCTCACTCTCTTTGAAGACTTTGCGTAACTCTTAGCGTCTTTTGCGGTTATAAAAATGACTTACAGCCAACAATGGAATATAAAAGGTGTCAGCAGTCACTTCCAGACCTTTTATCAAGCGTTTTTTTAAAAGCTTATTCTTGTATTTGTACAAGATGTCTTCATCACTAAAATCAACATCAATCTTTTTACCAACCATATTTTCTGAAATGACGACCAATTGTACAGATTGTTTTCGTTTTACTCGTTCAATCCTTTCACCTTCCGAATTGATGTAATACAACTCTAAGAACTTGGCTTCTCCTTTGGGAGTCTCTACAGCCTTATTGGTCTGAAAAAGAGATTTACATCCGCTAACAAGTATCAGACAGATAAGAAGAACTAATTTTTGTTTTTTATTCATTTAAGGATTTTTTTTAAAAAGCAACGCCTATTCTAAAACCGGAGGTCAAAGCCAGTGGAAATTCAGAAGCTCCTCCCCAAAATGCAATGTGCGAATAGTAATTGGATTTGTTTTTTCCAAAACCATATCCTGCTCCTACAAACCAATCGATTACAAACACATCATTAAACACCCATTGCTTACCGATATTTAAAACTACAGCTCCCATCACAACCGATGTACGGCTCACATTCCTTTCCTCATAAAAAATGTCAAACAGATATTCGTCCTTATTAACCTCATAGGCTGCAAAAATGATTTCAGGTCTTACGTAAGAGCCCTTTAAAATGTGCGCATATCGCATTCCTTTCAAATAGAAATCGGGTGATTTTATTAATTTATAGCCCAGCTTAACATAAGCTCCTTGTGGATTACGACCATAATTATCAAGCCCTGTTCCAATAAAACCAATCGTTCCCTCATAGCTGCTACCGGGTTTAATACTATGCTCAAAACTGAAGTCTAATGCACCGTACAAGGGCCCAAACAAGCGAGCTTTAATTACATTTTGAGATTGGTCTTCATATTCCGCTTTTCCATACATCGAGTCAGATATCTCAACCTCAGCTCCATTGGCCAAAACAATCTTATCTACTTTGTTTTTATCGATTCCAAAAACCAAATCATTCCGAAGTTTTGGATCTATATATTTGACCTCATCGTCAAGAATTTCTTTTATCTGACAATGAATGGTATCCTGATTAGTTTTTATTATGCGGTCTTGTGCACACATTTCGGTGAACCCAATGGAAAACAAGAAAAATAAAGAAAACCAAGTTAAAGAATTTGCTCTTTTCATAATAGTTAATGTTAAAGTTCGGTATTATGACAATTAAGCCTATAAATACACTTATCAAAATTTTAAATTGCATGTCAGTTATTACGCAAAATTATTTCAACACAGAAAGACACACAAGCACAGAGCTTATGAAGTGAAAATATAAAACTCAGTGTGCCATTCCTTCGCCGACACCGGGCAGATCTGTGTTGAGTTTTTTGTCGTAGTATTTACAACTTTTGAATTATAAATAAAGTTATTATTCAGCTAAAAATAACTATTAAACAGAGTCTTAAAAAGCATAATCAAAAACTCTACCTTAAGACTCCTATAACCTTTTAAAGTACTAATTATATGAGCCATACAAAGTCGATTTATTCATTTAATGATTTACCCATTTGCACACCTGATGTCTTTTTCCGTGCACAATCTACTTTTAAACTCTCATAGATAATTGCAACAAAGCTAAACTACATCCCTCCTAATAACTGCACACATATCACCAATAAGACCATGGCAATAGGGTAAACCGTTGCATAAGCAATGGCAGGCGCAGTACTATCACTCATGCTATCCACAGCTGCTAACCCTGGAGTACTTGTCATCGAACCGGTAAGTGTTCCCAGTAAAGTGAGAATATTTATTTTTTTTGAAAAGCGTGCGACCAAAACAGCCATAAACATTGGAATAAGTGTTAACAATGCACCTACCAAAAATAATTGTGAACCATATTCGTTATAGGTTTCAACTAGAGTTGCTCCTGCCTTGGTACCCACAGAAGCTAAAAAGAACATCAGTCCAACTTGGCGTAATAGATTATTGGCACTTCCGGACATGGTCCATATTACAGAACCCGTTCTACCCAATCGGCTTAATACCATCGAAACAGCTAATACTCCACCGGTTAACCCCAAACTAAACGCAAAAGAATTTCCAAAGTTTAAAGATATCCTTCCCACTAAGATACCAATGACAATACCTGCTGCAACCGGGAAGAAATCAGTATCAGACAATTTTTTATCATCGTTACCAAAAATACGAATCACTTGTTTCATGTTGTCCTGACTACAGGCAACCATTACTTTATCACCCATTTGCAAACGGGTAGATGGTGATGGCGTAAACTCGATCCCACTTCTACGAATACGTGTTACGGTAGCTTGATAGTTTCCCCACAGATTAAAAGAACTCAATGGTGTGTTTACGGTTTCTTTATTAGTAACAAGAATGGATTGCACCTCGTACCCTTCTTGTAAAGGGATATCTTCGTTTGTTTCTGAACCGATTAGAGTGGTTATTTTCTCCAACGCATCTTTGGTTCCAACAGCTCTCACCAAATCGCCCTTTTGCAAGATGGTATCAGAACTTGGTGTAATTGCAGTATCCTTATGAAGAACTCTTGAAACAACGGCTTGAGTCATGGTGCGAATACGTAATTCAAGGATGGTTTTCCCTACTACCTTATCATTCTCGACGCGCAGGTTTATGTGTTTAATTTCCGGATGTCCACTAACGGCTTGGTGCTCGTATTCTGCTTCAGCCTTTTTAACATCTGCACGGATAATTTTGGGATAGAGCTTTACAAACAAGATCACACCAATAACTCCAAAAGGATAAGCAACCCCATAACCGATACTCACCAATGGGGAGTTCGTAGTCTCCAAGGCAGCTGCTAACCCGGGTGTACTGGTTAATGCACCTGTTAACAAGCCAAGCATAACCGGCATTTCTAAATCAAAAAGAAGGTGTAAAACATAAGCGGTAACAGCAGCAGAAACAATAACAACTGTTGCCAATAAAGCCAAACTACGACCGTTTTCTCTAAACGACCCAAAAAAACCAGGACCAGCTTGAATTCCAATGGTATAGATAAATAATATTAATCCGATTTTGCCAATTATCCCCGGTATTGTAATACCAATATGGCCAAATACAAGTGCCACAAATATTATAGCAGAAATATCTAATGAGATTCCTTTTAGCTTGATATTTCCTATAACAAAGCCAATGCAAATTATAACAAATAGCGCGACATAACTATTCTGAAGAAGTTCCATGATGATGATTTTTAGATGCTACAAAGATACATAGAATGAATGGGGTGAAACAGTCGAAATCCTTTATAGCCCTGCTTTTCACTGCGAAAAATGAATAAAAAAGTTTAATAAATGCTAAAACAATCCATCTCCGCTTGGGTTTAAAGAAAACCCCTCTTCGCACAGAAAAACATTCAACAAAAAGCGTATAATTTTAACATGGAACCATAATTTTTTTTCAAGTAGAAAAATAAACGTTGCCTAAGTTCATTATATTTAGAGCTAATATCCTTTCGATACGACGATGCAAAAACTCATTCAAATACTACCCATCCTTGGATTATTACTTGTAATAAATGCTTGTATTGCGGAAAATAAGCTTCTCAAAAACTCAGACCAATCAATCATTGAAAAGCATTTAAATGCCATTACAAAAACTCAAGGATACCGAAACCATAATTCTCCGGTGGTACTCAACCAAGTTGCTCATTACATTTACCAACAGCTCACCCAATATTGCGACACAGTGTACTATCAGCCATACTATGCCAATGGTATGGAATATAAAAATGTGATCGGCAAAATGAACACCTCCCTTGAAGAACGAATTGTGGTGGGTGCGCATTACGATGTGTGCGGAAATCAGGAAGGAGCAGACGATAATGCCAGTGGTGTAGTTGGTGTGTTAGAATTGGCCAGAATGCTGCACCAAGAAAAAACCAATTACCAAATTGAGTTTGTAGCATACACTTTGGAAGAACCACCATACTTTAGATCTGAACAAATGGGCAGTTACATTCATGCAAAGTCTTTAGTTAATGAAAGTGTAAAACTGAAAGGAATGATCTGCCTGGAAATGATTGGCTATTTCTCTGATGAAGATCATTCACAGGATTATCCTCTTCCCCACAAAAAGATGATTTATGGATCGACCGGAAACTATATTCTCTTAGTGCAAAACTTTGCTAAACCAGACTTTGGTAACACAATTAAGAAACTCATGAAAAGCGCTGATTTGATAGATACAAAATCGATATAAGCTCCCGGCTCAATTCCCGGAATTGATTTTTCAGACCATCTGAATTACTGGAAACTTAATTATCCTGCTCTGATGGTAACCAATACCGCATTTTATCGAAACAAAAATTACCACACAACAAATGATAAGATGGAAACACTAAACCTAGAAATGATGGGCTTAGTAATTGATGAAGTTTATTATGCAATTAAGAATATAAAGTAGAACAAAAAGAAAGTCTCTGCCGAATATAACTCACCTATGAAACACTTTTGGCAGAGACTTTCTAACCTAATCACCCAACAACATAATTAATTTTTAAATAAATACTTATTATCCAATTCTATTAAAACGTTTCTGAAACGGAATTTCTCCCATAAACTCAATATACAATTGTTTAAAATTCTGAATCAACCAATTGCGCAGTTTTAGCAACTCGGCATTATTTAACCACTTGAATGATTTGATTAATTCATTTCGAAAAAGGTACTTATCAAAACTCACCTCTGTTAAAATCTTCATTTGATGCTCTAACATGTTTCTCTAGATTTAATATTAAACAATCTAATAATCCGGAAAAGTTATTTTACGTAAGCCAACTTTGTAAAACAAATAATCAAAGGCTGTGCCAAAAACAGAGAAAATCGCTAAAAGGAAAGTTAAAGTGAAGTTAAGGTCTATAACGCAATTTCTATAAACAAGGAAAAAAATAACGAGTCATTTAATCGATTAGTTAGTTATAGAAGTAAAAAAGTGAAAGACTTGTCGCAAAAGATAATGTTGCAAGATTTAGCAAATACCTCAAAAAACAGGAATGGTACACACAAAAAATCCTGTCTATTGACAGGATGGTTAGCATTAGCAAGAAATGTTTTTTCTTCAGGTTGGTCTGATCCGCATTAATCCTTATTGATTATCTTCTGCAAACCACTCTGCAAAGCTATTGGCTGTTTCGTTAAGCTTAAGGCTGTGAAGTAGAACCCCGGTAGGCAAATGCTTTTGAATCCGTTTGGCAAAATCAACTAACATATTTTCGCAAGTTGGCTGATAGTCAACAATTTCAAAGCGATCGGCCATTTGAGGTAAACCTTTTAAAACATCTGTTGGTGCCGCAGAAGACAATAAGAGTGTATGATCTAAACGATTAACTATTTCCTCACTCACAATCCTCTTCAATTCACCAAAATCCATTACCATTCCAAATTTAGGATTTGCTTGGTCTTTAAGTGGTTCGCCAATAACAGTAACCGCCAAGATATACGAATGCCCATGAAAGTTTTTACACAAACCATCATAATTCCAAAGAGCATGAGCCATTTCAAAGCGAAACTCTTTAGTTAATCTAATCTTTGCCATAAACTAAAAATTTTAGTGATTTCCAACACTACAACGACTAATGCAATCAATTATATTTTTAAGGCTATCATGCTTTAAGTAATAGTACGTATTTTTTCCTTCTCGTGTGCTGGATAATACACCTTTATCTTTTAAGATACCTAAATGATGTGAAGTAGTAGATTGTTCAATTTCTAAAAGCTTATGTATTTCAGTAACGGTTAACTTCTTACCATCTTCGAGCTGACTTAAGATTGAAATACGCATGGGATGAGCTATGGCTTTAAGCATACTAGCAGCTTTTTCTAAAGCTTCAGGATCAAGGTCTTTAACTTTCATCTCTCTGTTTTTAACTTCATTTTCAATAGACATGGAGTTCTTTTTGTAAATTATACACTATGTAATCCTACAAATATATTTAAATATTTAGATCATATCAATATGTAGTATGTTTTTTATAGAATATTAACCATTAATGTTCAAAGCCAACTTTAGCCACTTTATAAACAGGGATTTCAAAAAATAAATATCGTATTATCTTGATAAATTTCTAAATTTGATCTCCCGCAACATTTCTATAACTAAAAGTGACTTGAACTGTTGCATTGATAAATGCAAATTACCGAATGAAGTTATCAGATATAAAAGCACCCATAAGCAAAGAAATGAACGAGTTTGAGCCCTTTTTTAGGAATCAACTGAAAACTAAAATTCCTTTGCTGGACATCATTACCAATTATGTCTTACGCAGAAAAGGGAAGCAAATGCGGCCCATGTTGGTGTTTTTAACGGCAAAACTAAACGGCGAAATAGGTGATGCCTCTTATGTGGCTGCAACTTTAATTGAACTTTTACATACGGCCACTTTAATTCACGATGATGTGGTCGATGAAACTTACCAACGTCGTGGTTTCTTTTCGATCAATGCACTTTGGAAATCGAAGGTAGCTGTGCTTGTAGGTGATTTCTTTTTATCGAAGGGCTTAAGCATTGCTTTAGACAAAGATCAAATAGATGTACTGAAGGTAGTCTCTCATGCAGTAACTGAAATGAGCGAAGGCGAATTACTTCAAATCGAAAAATCCCGAAAACTGGATATTACCGAAGAAGTTTATTATGATATCATTCGAAAAAAAACAGCCACACTTATTGCCGCTTGTACCAAAGCCGGAGCTCTTTCGGTTTCAGCAAACGACGAGCGAATGAAAGCTATGGCAGATTTTGGTGAAAACCTTGGCATTGCTTTCCAAATCAAAGATGATCTGTTCGATTATGAAAAAAACAGTTTGATTGGAAAACCAACGGGTAACGATATTAAGGAGAAGAAACTTACGCTACCTCTGATTCATGCCCTTCATAATACGGATTTGAAACAACGAAAACATATTTTATCGACGATTCGTAGGCACCATAAAAAAGAAAAAAAGGTGCAGGAAGTGGTGGAGTTTGTTAAAAACAACGGAGGACTGGAATACGCACATCAGTGCATGCTGGATTACAAACAAAAGGCGCTTGATGCTTTAGCGATCTATGAAGATTCTGAAGCTAAAGTGGCTTTGATAAATATGGTTGAGTTTACAGTTAGCAGGAATAAGTAATTGCCCAATTGTCGAGTTGTCGAGTTGCAAATTGTATGTTTGCTGAGTTGATATATTGTCGAGTTGATAAATTGTGTAGTTGCTGAATTGTGTAGTTGCTGAATTGTGGATTTGTCGAAAAATGTCAGTTTAGCAATTAGTCAACTTATCAACCTAACAATTAAGAAATTCTACAAATTCCTAAAAAACTATTTCAAAGGGAAAAACATCTTTACAAAAAAGAGAATGAAACCAATGTGCAAATGCGATTACTTGCACATTTGCACATCAAATAAATAGCACATTATTTACTTCTTTTCCAACTCAACCAAATGTTCTAATTTACGTCTCTCAAGAAATTCGTTGATACCTTCCAAATGCTCTACAACTTTATGGTTTCCAAATTCATAAACTTTAGAAACCAAGCCATCTAAGAAATCACGGTCGTGAGAAACCAAGATCAAAGTACCATCGTAATTTTCCAAGGCCTGCTTCAGCACATCTTTCGACTTCATGTCCAAATGGTTAGTCGGCTCATCGAGAATTAATAAGTTATATGGTTCTAATAATAGTTTTACCATTGCCAAACGGGAACGCTCTCCTCCGGAAAGAACTTTTACCTTTTTATCAATATCCTCTCCTCCAAACATAAAACCACCCAGAATGTCTTTTATCTTCGTACGTATCTCTCCCACAGCCACATCATCAATAGTTTGAAAGACAGATTGATTTTCATCCAGCATTGAGGCTGCATTCTGGGCAAAGTAACCAATGTTGATGTTATGACCAATGGTAACAGTGCCGCCGTGTTCAATTTCTTCCATGATGGCTTTGACCAGAGTCGATTTACCGGCTCCATTCTTTCCTACAAAAGCCACCTTCTCTCCTCTCTCGATGGTAAAATTGGCATTCTCAAACACCACTTGATCATCATAAGACTTTGAAACACCCTCTGCAATTACAGGATACGAACCCGAACGAGGTGCGGGAGGAAAACGTAAACGCAATCGTGAAGTATCCACCTCATCGACTTCAACAATCTCCAATTTTTCCAACATTTTTACACGCGATTGAACTTGGTGCGTTTTGGAATAAGTTCCTTTAAAACGTTCAATGAATTGCATGTTTTCTGCAATCATTTTTTGCTGCTCGTCGTATTGTTTTTGTTGTTGCTCACGTCGCTCCTGACGTAATTGCTGATATTTGGTGAAGTTTACCTTGTAATCGTAAATTTTACCCATGGTTAATTCAACGGTACGGTTGGTGATATTATCCACAAAACGGCGGTCGTGAGAGATTACAATCACAGCTTTTGCACTGTTTATCAAGAAATTCTCCAACCAAAGAACGGACTCAATATCAAGGTGGTTAGTAGGTTCATCCAGTAAGATTAAATCCGGTTTACGAAGAAGAATTTTTGCCAATTCGATTCGCATGCGCCATCCTCCACTAAACTCACTTGTTGGACGTGTAAAATCCTCACGTTCAAAACCTAAACCAAGCAATATCTTTTCTACATCACCATCAAAATTAATCTCTCCCATGCTGTATAGCTTCTCACTTAAAGTAGAAACTTGCTCAATGATATCAAAGTATTCCTGTGATTCGTAATCGGTGCGAATGGTAAGTTGTTCATTCAACTCATCAATCTTGGTTTGCATGGCTAACACTTCGGCAAAAGCTTGTGAAGCTTCTTCAAAAACCGTACGATTATCCTCAGTTAGTAAATGCTGGGGCAGATAGGCAATTACAGCATCTTCGCTTTTGGAAATTCCACCGTGATTTGGCTTACGCTCACCGGCAATAATTTTTAATAAAGTTGATTTACCTGCACCGTTTTTCCCCATTAGGGCAATGCGATCTGTATCGTTAACTACAAATGAAATATTACTGAAAAGAGTACTTCCTCCGAACTCTACTCCAACACCGTCAATTGATATCATTTTAAACTTTTTTTATCCGGCGCAAAGATAAGTGTTTAAAAGGATTGATGGCTCAATGAAAAAATAAAGTCAACTTTTTTGTGGGAGAAATTAAATCAGCGTTTGTATACTAGTAACGGTGCACATACATTAGGTATGTGCAAAATTAGAACACGAATGGAGTTAAAGTTCTTTCGGAAACTCAAAAAACATTCTCGACTAAGGACTTAGCTGCTGTAGTTTAGTTAGTAAAACTAAATGACACTACTACTATTCAGCTTATAATTAAATAGTTTGACTTTCTATTATTCTTGTATTTACCAATTCAAAAGGGGCTGTCTTTTAGGCAGCCCCTTGTTAGTTTATTATACATTTAAGCAGATAACATCGCACCTTTGGTACAAAAAACTAAATTCTCCTAGCTTGACTTTAATGGCGAGATAGTGGTGAATCGAGATGTGTTTAAACCAAATTAAATTAAACCAAACAATTAACGTTTACTTTGATTCTTCAGGTTTTTAAAGCGTTTGACCATCTTGCCAAAATCTTTATCTTTCTGTCGTTTTTCAGCAACTGTGGATTCATAGTGTTCTTTTTCACGCTCCATTTTTAAGAAATTTTCGTACTTGGCTGAAGAAAATTTTCCGGAATCAACAGCTTCAATCACTGCGCAACCCTTTTCATTGATATGCTTACAATCAGCATACCTGCATCCTTTTGCTAATTCATAAATTTCATCAAAAGTGACTTCCATTCCCTCTCCGGCATCCGCAATTCCTACTTCGCGCATTCCGGGATTATCGATGAATATTCCTCCTGATTCTAAAACTAATAGTTCGCGGTGTGTAGTTACATGACGACCCCGCTGACTACTTTCACTGATGGAATCTGTCTCCATCAATACTCCTCCTGAAAGATTATTAATCAAAGTAGATTTTCCAACTCCTGATGAGCCAAGTAAGCAGTATGTTTTTCCTTTTACAATGTGCTTTTTTAAATCATCAAAGCCGGTTTTATTTAAATTACTAAGACCAACTACAACGAGCTTTTCTTCTCTTTTACAGATCTGTTGAATCTTTAATTCTAAATCTTCCTGCGAGATTAAATCCACTTTATTCAACACCACCATTGGTTCTACTTTGGACTGATAACATAAGGTCAAATATCTTTCGATGCGGTTTACATTAAAATCGCGATCGACTGCCTGAACGATAAAAGCGACATCCAGATTGGCTGCAATAATCTGCTTTTCGCCATGCTTTCCAACAGCTTGTCGTTGGATGCTGTTTTGCCGCGGTAACAAACCATGTATTAACATTTTACCTTCGTCGTACTCCGTAACAGCTACCCAGTCTCCCACAGCAGGAAAATCACTTCTACTCTGGGCTGAAAAACGAAGGTTTCCAATGAGCTCTGCTTCAAATTCGCCTTTTTCATTTTTGACCGTGTAACGTTCTTTATGCTCTGAACTTACGCGTGCTATGTCAAAAACATCAAAACCTAAGAGTTGACGGTCTTTTTCTATTTGTTGGTTATATCCTAAATCGTGTAATGTCATTTGTTTGAGATTTGAGTACAGAGTATTTAGTATTGAATAAAAACATCAATAACACTCTGTACTAATGATACATGTAAAATAAACAACAAGAACATTTCGCCCTTTCAGGGCTAAGGGATGAAAGGATTATACTCTTAGGGCGTTGCCTTATGCTTTTATACCAAAGGCTTTCAGCCATACAAAACAATAATAAATCTGCTTCATCTTTTGGACCAAAAGCTTGTTCTTCAACATATAAGATGTCGCATATTTAATTGTAATATCTAATCATTTCTTCCACATCACCACACAACAAAGTGGAACAGTTTAAAATAATACTCAATCTATCTTTAGATAATCCGTCTTAAGGATTACAAAGATGAAAATCTTATTGCTACAAAAAATACAATAGAAAAATAGGGACAACAAGAGTAATGGCCAAATAAATGAAGGTTTCCTGCTTAATAATACCGCTGCTAAGTATTTAGCAAGGTTTTAACATGGTTGTAAACCAAGAATTAAGTTTAGCAAATGAGCATGATTATAAAAGCACTCTAATAGAAAGAGCAGCCCATGTTTTTTCGGTTTGCCCTATTCCAAAAACTTTTTATTATGCTTTTCGTTTTTATAATAACTTGATGCAAAAACAGCACTTTTGCAGTTAATCTGGAATATATAAAACAACATGCAAGAAATACCAAAAAAGAAAATCACCCGTAAAGGTTTAAGCAAAGCCTTTAAGCTCTACGAATACATTAAACCCCACAGAAATGAATATTTCCTGGGACTATTTTTCTTGTTAGGGTCGAGTTTATCGAGCCTGGCCTTCCCAAAACTAATGGGAGATTTGGTTAATACCGGCACAGACAGATTTGTGGGTACATCTGTTAATCAAACTGCTATTCTTCTTGGAGTTATTTTATTGTTACAGTCTATCTTTTCCTATTTTCGAGTGGTACTTTTTGTAAATGTCACCGAAAAATCATTAGCTGCGTTAAGAAGAGCTACCTACAACCACTTAATAAAACTACCGCTTCGCTTTTTTGAACAACGTCGAGTTGGAGAATTAAACAGCCGGATATCTGCCGATGTAACTTTATTGCAGGAAACTTTAACCACTACTTTGGCAGAACTTGTACGGCAAATCATCATCATTATTGGTGGTACCATTTTATTAGCCGTAACATCGGTAAAATTAACCTTGTTTACCTTGGCCATACTTCCTCCAATGATGATTGTAGCCCGGTTCTTTGGGCGTTTCATTCGGAAATTCTCAAAAGATGTACAGGCTCAAGTGGCTGATTCCAACACTTTAGTGGAAGAAACCTTACAAGGCATACAAAGTGTAAAAGCCTTTACCAATGAGTATTTTGAAATTGAAAAATATAAAACCAGAACCATCGAAATTGCCAATTTGGGCATGAAAAGCGGTAAATACCGAGGTGCCTTTTCTTCGTTTATTATATTTGGTTTGTTCGGGGCTATTTCAGCAGTTGTGTGGCAAGGCTCCCAGTTAATGGCAGAAGGAGAATTGGCTTCAGGCGATCTCTTTTCGTTTGTGATTTACTCGGTTTTTGTTGGTGGAACCATTGGAGGATTGGCAACCGTTTTTACAAATATCCAGAAGTTTATAGGTGCAACTGAAGATCTCTTTCAAATCTTTGAAGAAAAAGAAGAAGCTATTATTGAAACCACAGAACTTAAAGAACCGGAACGTTTACAAGGCCAAATTGAACTCAAACACTTAAACTTCTCCTATCCTTCACGCCCCGAAGAAACTGTTCTAAAAGACATTACCGTAAAAATAGAACCCAACAAAATGATTGCCGTAGTTGGTCCCAGTGGTGCGGGTAAAAGCACTTTGGCTTCGCTTCTGTTAATGCTGCATTACCCAAACAAAGGCGAGTTATTTTTTGACGATAAAGATTGCCTTGACTTCCCTTTATCTGTTTTGAGAAGCCAAATATCATTGGTTCCTCAAGATATATTCTTATTTGGTGGAAGCATCAAAGAAAACATTGCTTATGGCAGACCTTCTGCCAGTGATGAAGAAATATTAGAAGCGGCTCAAAAAGCCAATGTGATGGAATTTGTCAACCGTTTTCCGGAAGGCTTAGAGACCATTGTAGGAGAACGCGGCACACAACTTTCGGGTGGTCAAAGGCAGCGTGTGGCCATTGCCCGGGCAGTTTTAAAGGATCCTAAAATTCTTATTCTGGATGAAGCAACCTCATCATTGGATTCAGAATCTGAAAAGTGGGTACAAGATGCCTTGGAAAATTTAATGCACGGCAGAACATCCATTGTCATTGCGCATCGTTTAGCCACTGTTAGAAATGCCGATAATATTCTCGTCATTAATCAAGGAAAACTAGAGGAACAGGGCACACATGCGGAATTAATGCAAAAAGCAGATGGTATTTATAAGCGTTTGAGTGAAATGCAGTTTTCTTCTTAAAACTATGTTATAATTATCCAAGATATCCCTTTGGCTAAAGCCAATGTTTTTTACTCATTTAATACAGTTGACTAAAGTCAACTGCTATTAATCCATCACAAAAGAAAAAAAACCTTGATAACATTTTACCATGGCTTTTTTTCGAATACATCTCATCTTTAAGGTTTTAATATCAACCAAACACTCGTGACGTTCGAGGTAAAAGTGGCATTAGGCAATAAGATGAGAAAGAAAAAATCCAACACTGCTTGTTCTGGATAAAAACGGACGACCTTAACCTAAACTTACTGGTAATACGTCATCTAACCGGGTGTCAGAGGCGTATCGAAGAATGATATAAGGTGTAATACTAGAAATAATACTATTTTCGTCCATGCTACTTACAAAACTTCATAAACCGGGTATTGATTCAGGCGTTATCAAACGAAACAGATTGTTTGAGCAACTGAATGCGGGAATAACTAAAAAGCTCATTCTTATCTCGGCTCCTGCCGGATTTGGAAAATCAACCGCTGTTGCAGATTGGATTAATGAAAATGAGTTAAATACCGCTTGGTTTTCTATTGATAAGAATGATAATGACATGGTTGAGTTCATCAGCTACCTCATTTATGCCATTCAAAATTGCATGATAGATTTTGGCGTTGAAATATTAAAGCAACTTCAATCCCCCAATCACCCCAAAGCAGAATCATTAATAAGTTTGATTATTAACGATTTAAGCAAAATAAATCAAGATATTCTATTGGTTTTGGATGATTTTCATCTAATCAAAAATCCCGAAATTACCGATGCTATTCAATTCTTAATCGAATACAGTCCGCAAAACTTACACACGGTAATGATTACCCGCTCTGATCCTGCCTTAGCCATTGCCAAACTAAGGAGCCGGCAGCATTTGGTTGAAATCAGAGCAAAGGACTTAAGCTTTTCAAACCATGAAATTGCACAACTCTTTAATAAACATTTTAAGCTTAAACTTGACGAAGAAGATATAGCAACCCTCAAGATAAAAACTGAAGGTTGGATTGCCGGACTTCAATTGGCAGCTATTTCATTACAGAACAAAAGCGATCTATCAGCTTTTATAAAAGACTTTGCAGGTAATAACCGTTACATTATGGATTACCTCTTAGAAGAAGTGCTTAATAACCTGAATTCTGAAGTCAGTGACTTTTTACTTCAAACATCTATCCTTAAAGAATTTAATGCGCAGGTTTGCAACGACCTTTTAGAAACAGAAAATGGGCAATCGATCATTGAAAGTTTAGAAAGCAACAACCTTTTTATCATTCCTTTAGATGAAGAGCGCATCTGGTATCGCTACCACCATTTATTTGCCGATTTATTAAAACAACGCTTGCAAGCAAAGTATCCTAATGAGATACACCGTCTTCATCAAAAAGCTTGTATCTGGTACGAACAAAACGAACTCTACGACAGGGCAATAGATCATGCTTTTGCAAGCCATGATTACCCCAAAGTTTTAGATATTTTATCCCACGAAGTAGAAAAATTATGGCAAAAAGGACGATGTGAAGCCATCTTAACTTATGGTGAACAATTACCCGAAGAACAAGTCTTTGCACATCCTGAGTTTTGCATTTTCTACGCATGGGTTCATATTTCTGATGGCAAGCTGTCTGAAGCAGAAAAACTATTGTCAAATGCAAATGATGCGATACAAAAATGGAAAGAAGCAGATGAAAAAACGCAAATACTTAAAGGGAAGTTAGCCGTAGCACATACCTACTTGTACTCTCATTATGAAAGTCCGGAAAAAGTACTTCAATATCAAAAAATTGCAGAAAACAACCTGCCCCAAAACGCTCTGCTGTGGCAAGGCTGGTTATGGTTTTCGCTGGGTGCAGCTCAGTTCTCAATGGGTCAACTGGTTGAAGCCGGGAAGTATTTTGAACGAGCCTATAATTATGCAACACAAATAGATAACATTTTCCTTATTTCAACTATTGAAATACGAATGGCTGAGAACGAACAGCTTCAAGGCAAGTATTTCTTGGCTGCCCGACGTTGTACTCAACTTTTAAACCTCATCGAACAAAAAGGTTTATCAGGCTTAACAACCTCTGATCCCTATTTTGGTGCTTTATATTTCATCAAAGGTTCTTCGTTATTTACTCAAGGTGATTTTGAAGAAGCCTACCAAAACATTGAAATTGCCTACCTTCTGAGCAGAAAAAGTAAAGACATCTACCAAAATATATTGCCCTTGATGGTGTATACCTTTTTGCTAAAAGAACTAAACCGCCCGGAAGCAAATGAAAAGATTAAGGAAGCTGATGAACTCATAAAAAATAAAGATTTACCTCCCTATGTTTTATCCATGTACATCGGTTGGAAACATTATTTACTAGCAGAAGAAGGAAAGTATGAAGAGGCCTTACATAGCATGGATGCCTTGGGTATAAGTTTTTCATCTGAAATCACGTATGCTAATGAAACCTTGTTCTTGGTGTATTCAAGAATTAACCTTTACTTACAAAAATATGATGAAGCCGAAAAGCTCTTGCTTAAAATAGCTAAAGATGCTACCGATGGCCATCGCATTGAGCGCATCATTGAAGTAAATATCCAATTAGCAGCTATTTATCACCGCACTCATCAAGAGGATAAAGCCATTCAGTACCTTATTAAAGCCATGGAACCGGCTGTAAATGAGAATCTTCTTTCGTTCTTTTTATATAATCAGTTATTAATAGCTGATCTATTAACCCTTACTTTTCAACATTTGGCTACGCACCAAAGCACTATACCAAAGCAATTTATAGATAATCTCAAAAGAGCACTGGAAAAAAAACGCACTACTATCACTCAAAAAACCGAAAATGAGTTAAGCGAACGAGAGATAGAAACACTTAAGCTCATAGCAGCCGGGATGAGTAACCAAGAAATTGCCGATAAGCTTTTTATCTCTCTAAACACAGTTAAAACGCATTTAAAGAACATTAACCTAAAACTGGAAAGCAGCAATCGCAATCAGGCTGTGGAGAAGGCAAAGGAATTGCGGTTGATATAAAAAAATGGTATTGTCCATAATTATTCTGAATATCTGCAATTAAGCATAATGAAAAACTATTGATTAAACGTCAAAAAATTATTTTCTGAAATGCTTATCAATAGTAAGCTTACATTAGCATCAAAGATGCGGTGTCATTAAGCATAGCCTGAAGGGCTATGAATATCATGGCATGATAGTATTAGTGCCAAAGATAGGTGTGTAGTCGTGAGATTAAGACTACGCACTTTGGCACTTATTAAAATAACTGATTAATATCCTAGCCCTTACAGGCTAGGCTTTGGGATTTCGCGCACTTTGGGGCTTTTTTAGATTTATGCAGAAAGTATGTACTTATCTACTGACTTCAATAAGTTTTTCATCAACCTATCAGCACATCATCTAATTGATAAGTATCATTCCTTACTTCACATACTTATAAATGGTTTCGAAAAGCCGTCTTTGCTCAATGGGTTTGGAGATAAACTCATCACAACCGGAATCAAATGCTTGTTCTAAATCTGCATCTGATGAATAAGCCGTTTGGGCAATGATGGGTAAATTTTGACGAAAGCTCTTAATCTCTTTAGTGGCTTCAAAACCGTTTACAACAGGCATTTTTATGTCCATAAAAACCAGACTGATGTCTTTATGAATTTGACAAAGTTCAATGGCTTCCAGTCCATTTTTGGCATGCAAAACCCTACAATCAATATCGTCCATGGTTTTGATAATTTCTTCTAAATACATGAAATTGACCCCCTCGTCCTCGGCTATGAGAATGGTGATTGATTTTTTCTTTTTGATGGAATCATCTCTTTCGGCTGTGGTTAAACAGAAACTTTGGTTAATGGGACGAAATGGTATTTGAACCGTAAAGGTAGAACCTTCCCCTTTTTTAGATTCTAAATGGATGCTTCCTCCTAATAATTCGGCATTTTCTTTGGCAATGGACAAGCCCAAGCCTAAACCTCCCACTGTATTTGATAATTCAGTATTTTCCCGGGTAAAACGTTCGAAAATTGTTTTTTGTGTGTCTTCTCCAATGCCCGATCCGGTATCTTTGACATAGAGAAGCAGACTGTTGTTTTTTAACTTGTATCCTAACTCAATAAACCCTTTTTGAGTGTAGTTTAAAGCATTGTCTAACAAGTTACTTAAAATACGATGCAGCTTTATTTCATCAGTAAATATGATACTGGCATCATCAGATAAACCTTTTTTTAAGTAAAGAGAAATTTTTCGTTGCCTGGCTCTCACATCAAAAATGGCAAATAACTGCAATAGCATGTGATTCAAACAAACACCTTGTTCTTTTACTTTCACCTGGTTTGTACCTAATTTTGAAATCTCGATAATATCATCGATAATACGCACTAACTGACGACCACTGTTTTGAATGACATCCACATAGAGTTTTCTTTTTTCGGGTAGAAGATTTTCTTTCTCAAAAAGGGATGAAAAACCTAACAATCCGTTAAGAGGAGTACGGATCTCATGAGACATATTATTGATAAATTCGGTCTTTAAACGATTACTTTCCTCCGCCCTTTCTTTGGCGTCTCTGAGTTCGTTTTGAGTGGCGATAGTTTCGGTAATATCGGCAAGTGTACCCCGCGAAAGAAAAGGCTTGCCATCAGCATCCACCTCAAACTCACAACGTTCATTTACGAATTTACATTCTTCGGTACCGGAAATAACGATGCGGTGTATGATATTATATGGTTTGCGAGTTGAAAGGTGCCGAACATAAGCTCTTTTCACTCCAATGCGATCCTTAGGATGTACATATTTTAGATAGGTCTCGTAGTTAGGCTCAACCTCATTGGGCTGACAACCGATGATTCGGTACATTTCATCAGACCAATAAATTTTACTGTTTCGGATATCGTATTCCCAACTGCCTATTTTACCCAATTCCTGGGCTTCTTTTAAGCGAGCTTCATTTCGTAAAGCACTGTCTTTTGCAATGGTTAATTGTTCTTCCTTATCTTTTATTTCTGTGATATCAATTTCAATTCCGTCCCAGAAAACCAAATCTCCTACCTTTCTGGGAGTTGATTTGATAGAACCCCAGCGTATCGTTCCATCCGGCTTAATAAAACGAGCAATGACATTAAAATCAGTTAAATCTCTCAACGCTATAAATTCTTCTTGCTGAAGTCGCTCTTGGTCATCAGGATGAACTTTTGAATAAATTATTGAAGCATCGGCTTTGGCTTCTTCAGCTGTACAGCCATAAAAAGTCTCAACGGAATCGCTCAAAAAAGTAAATCGCCGCTCGTTTTGGCTGTCGACCACAATTTGATAAATCATGCCAGAGGTTAAATTTTTAGAAAGTTCACTGATAATTACTTCACTTTCTTTTGCCTTTTGACGAGCTCGAATTAATTCGTCATTTTGTTTTTGCAACACTTCACTAATATTTTTCTTTTCGGAGTAAGCGCCCATCAATTCTTTAAAAAAATTACGGTATCCACTTACGCTAATAACTGATAAGGCGAATAAGGAAAATATGATGGTTCCCCAATGGCTTAGCGATGTGGATAACATATTGAGGTCAACACTGGTTGTAATGGTATTGGTTGAGAATGCGATAGCAAAGGCAATGTAAACTAAAAACAAACCCGTAAAAGCAATATAAGTGACTTTTTTACCACTGACTAAGGTGATTAAAGCCACACTCATCACTAAAAAATAGTGTGTGCTGCTAAATCCAAACTTCCATAAACCGATAAATCCTACACTGGCGTATAAAGACACCAAAAAGATGGATTTAAGATTCGAGGAAAGTCGTTTTCTAAAAATGGCAATGAGAGCAATTAATAAAAAAACGACTGAATTGATCAGGTAAACATTATTCCAGCCAATTTCTATCCCACGGAGGACAGTTAAAAGATAGACGGGAAAAAACAGAATTGCGGTAGATACCAATATACTGTCGGCAATTCGGGTTTTAATCTGGGTTAGGTGTTCTTTTTCCATACTGAAAAATTAGGGAAAATATAGATCATTTCAAAAAGTAAAAATGAGGAAACTGCTTCTTTTTAATACAAAAACTAAGCACTGACACAATGGTAGTTACACCTAAAACAATTGACATAAAACTGCATTTTTACAGCGCTTAATATTTTAATATCAAGCCATTAGACATTCACGTAAAATAATTTTTGAGGTCAGTAGATAAGTACATACATTTCTGTATAAATCTAAAAAAGCCCCAAGGTGGGCGATATCCCAAAGCCTAGCCTGTAAGGGCTAGGATATTAATCAGGTATTTTATTTAAGCGCCAAAGGTGGGTGGTCTTAAATCACACGACTACGCACTTTGGCGCTAACAATATCATGGCATGATATTCATAGCCCTTCAGGCTATGCTTAATGACGCCGCATCTTTGATGCTAACTACCATCACTAACGTATTGTCCATAATAGCAGGTTTGTTTTTTAGAATCAAACTGAAACCTTGAGGAATTTAAGGAAGACTATTCAATTCTCGATTAATTAAATCCCAACTACGAAAACAAATAACAGACGATAAATTTCCTAAAACTACTCGATCATCACCTGCTTATTCTTGGGATATTTGACTGAGTATTTTATGATTAACTCCTTGGTTTCATTCGGTGCCAAAGTAATGTCCCACTCGACTTTACCGGTCAAGGTATCAAGTTGCCCATTGCTAACTTCGAGGGTTTCAATTTGAATTTCTTTGCTGGTTGAAACCGGTATTTGATCAGCTACTTTTGTGGATATTTGATAAGGCTTATTATTGCGCACATTAATTTTGTAAGCAACTGTTTCTTTTCGGTTTGACCCTACAAACTGGCTTTCTGAAAACTCTGAGAGTTTCTCTCGTTCAATGCTTACATTGTTATCAACTCCAAATGAGACTTCCAAGGTATCTTTAAACAGTTTGGTATCTAAATCTGATTTTCCAACAAAAGCATTCTCCATGTAAACATTTACTTCGGCGCTCATCAAGTTGGCCTTATACCAATCGGGAATCTTGGCGATTAAATAAACATTCTCTGATAACTTGGGGACTGATTGGTATTCAAACTCTGCCTTTAAACTCGAATTTCTAAAGCTCAGTGTAGACACTTTATCGTTTGAAAGGATGGATTGCTTGGCATTAATGACGTATTCACTTACTGTTTCTTGTTTTGTTGTAATGGTCATTGGCATGGAAGAAGATTGTCCATCTTTTTTAGTTGTTACTACCACTACTCCATTATTTCCCCGCGAACCATATACCGCAGTTGCAGAAGCATCTTTTAAAATATCAATTCTTTCAATATCGCTTGGCGAAAGTTTACTGATATCACCTCCTACATGACCATCAATCACATAAAGGGGATCATTAGCACCATTTATGGATGACCCTCCTCTAATTCTCATTTTCATGTCTGCACCAGGAGCTCCAGTTGTTTGTTGAACAGCAACTCCGGCCATTTTTCCCTGCAAGGCTTCATCAATGCTTGAAATGGAGTGACTCAATAAAGGTGGATAATAATAATCAATGTAAAAAGGTGCTAACTCCGGTATTTTAGCTGAAAGATTCGTTTTGGCAGTAGATAAAACTACATTGACATCTTTCCAATCGATTCCGGTATTTTGCTTGATATTGGCTTTGTAAGTTACATTTAGTGGTTCATTTACACCAACAAAACGAACATCGTAAGTTGGATACCACGAAGCATTTTCAACCAGGTAATTAAAACTGATATCAGCAGTTTGACTCTTTAAAGATTCGATGGTTACAATGATGGTTCCTGAAGGCAAATCTTGTTTAATGTTCAGAGACCTCAATTGATTATTGAGTTTCGTTTTCTCCTTTATATAGGTTTTGATCTTCCGTTGCCGATTCAACAAATCAAGATGTAAGGCTTCGACATTTGAGCCATAAACCGCACTTAAAGATATTAAAGCTTCGGAACTAATTCCTTTTTCATTACTTACCACTTCGCTATTGGAGTTAAAAAAGGCAAGTTTCGAATTAATCACTTTGATAAAGGTTTCTTCATCTTCAATGTTGTAATCGATGTTTTCTATTTTAGCTTCAATGGCTTCTATTTCTTTGTCTTTATCCAATTGATTAATGTAATCGTTTTGATGCTGAACAGATAGTATGGCATAGCTACCATCTCCATTAATACGAATACTTTCTTTTTCGACATAAGGTGAAAGTCCGGTTAATTTGAGCTTTGTTTGACCTGCTTGAACTTGAAGCTTGGCTGACCGGTTTACCTGCGCACCTTGCGTAAAAACATTCACCCGGGTAATGTTCGATTTTAATTCGAATTCCCTTTGAGCTGATACACTAATGCTTAAGCATATCAGGAATCCAAATATGAGGTATTTCATAGATAATAGTTTTAATGTTTATTATTCAAATTTGAAAATGAGGCTAACATCACTTCAAAATAAAGACATTTCAATGCTTATCAATACCTTATTCAATTATCAAAATAAAATTACAAGAATCAATAAAGTTAATACTGTTTTTTATAGTACCTACTTCCTTGGTTCAATAACATTTAGAGGTAAGTAGTTAAATTCTTCTCAATAGTAAGCTTACGTTAGCATCAAAGATGCGGTGTCAAAAAGCATAGCCTAAAGGGCTATGAATATAGTGGCATGATATTGTTAGCACCAAAGATGAGTAGTCTTAATCACACGACTACGCACTTTTGGCGCTTAAATAAAATAACTGATTAATATCCTAGCCCTTACAGGCTAGGCTTTGGGATTTCGCCCACTTTGGGGCTTTTTTAGATTTATGCAGAAATATATGTACTTATCTACTGAACTCAAATAATATTAATCCACAATTCGAAGAAGAATTTGAAAATTATAATGTCGATCATTATTAAAAAAAAAGCCTCTGGAAAACGAATTCCCAGAGGCTTTTTACATACATAACTAACTAAACTACTTCTTCACAAACTTTAATGCTTCTTGTCCTTTTTGGCTTGTAATAAGTATGGCATACATACCAGAAGCAAGATCACTTACATTAACAGACTCATTTCCTGAAATAAAGGTCTTTAATTGTTCTGTACCTGTCAAATCATATATTTGAACTTGAAACCTATCACTCTCTTTACCTGAAAGAAATAAAGTATTATCAACCGGATTAGGCTGCACTGACAGGTTTAAGGAATTTTCGGTACTCTCAAAGGTACTGATATCTGCACTACCTTTTACAACTTTGATGGGTTGTGCCGTTACATTATACTCTTCGCCATTGGTAGAAGTAAATACGATATACACAAAATAGAATTCACCATTTGTAAGTTCGGCAGTAGGCGTAACATCGGTTAATGGAATACTTACTGAAGCAATTCCAGATTGCTCACCAACTAAAGACGCATCAACTGCAACAAGATCTTTTATTACGCCCCAGCTTTTAGTTAAATGACGGAAAAAGAATTTAACACCTCCGGTACTTCCTACTGCAATGGTATTTCCGGTGCCGGCCTCAACATTAACAGTTAACTCCAGATTTTCACCGGAAACAAACTCTTTACTGGTTAATCCAGTTGTTACGAATTTAATACTTGGCGCTACTAATTTGATCACCTTCACCTCTACCTGATCTTTTAATTCTGCATTAACCTTAGACACAGCAGTAATAATAGCAGTTCCATCAGATAAAGTTGTTACCATACCATTTTCATCAACAGTCGCAACCGCTTCATTATTACTCGACCAGCTTAAGCTTTTATCATCTGCATACTTCGGTAATACTTCTGTTTTTAATGAAATGATATTTCCTTCGATAACTTCTAATGATTCTTGAACGATGTTAACCGATGCAACAGCTATGGCATAAAACTCTATAACAGTAACAGTTGCTGTACCAATTAATCCATTCGCATCACTAGTAGCTGTAATGGTAACGCTCTGTCCGGCTTTAATACCAGTTACCACTCCCGTATTTTCATCAACGCTTGCAATGGTTTCATCGGATGATGACCATTTTACCGAACGATTGGCAAAAACAGGTTCCATTACTACATCTAATTCGATGCTTGTACCCACACGAACCTCTTCGGTAGCAGGAGTCACAGTCACTTTTACAGGATCTACCTTATCAGTATCAAAAACTTGATTAGCAGCTTTATTAGTAAATTCAGCTACTTCTCCGTTTCTCCAACGAACAGTAATTTTCTCAACGGTTTCATCCTGACCTAAACCAAAATGAACCATGTTTAAAAGACATTGCGAGAAATTTTCACCGGCAGATTCAACACGCTTATATTGATTTCCTGAAGCAGTTTGAACAGTAATCTCAGCTGATATAGGATCTACATTTTCAAGTGGGGAATAGCCTACTTTTACAATCGCATAATTATTATTATCAACTTTTGTGTTGGAATACATATACCAAACACCAAGCTCATCATCACCATTAAAAATATCTACATCTCCATCCAAATCATAATCAAAGGCTTGCCCCATATCTGCGTGACATTTTGTACCTGTAGTTTTGGCGGTATGATCGGTTGTAATTTCAAAACCTCCTTTTCCGTTATTCAACAACATGTAATCAGCAATACGGTTTTTCATGAAGCCATAGCGGTGGATGTATAAATCCTGATGTGAATCATTGTTAAAATCACCGGTGGTTACTCCCCAGTGGTTACCGCCTTGAGGAATATTCCACTCGGTAGACACATCTACAAAAGAATCGCCATTGTTGAGTAATAAAATATCTTGAACATTGCGGTTAAACGGATCCCAATCAGCATTAAAAATGTGAGCACCTTGAATTGAAAACGAGATATTCCAAAATAAATCTCCATTCTTTACCAATTCAACTTTCCATTTTCCATCACCAACGTGTCCGATATATATACCGTTTTCAGTTCTTGTTTCAGGAAAACCAGCAGCACCTTCTTGGGTAAGAGGTAAGTTTTCATCCAGGCTAGCAATTAAATGCTTTTCCATGGCACTGCCTAAATAAATGGGCAAATCACCATCGTAAGTACTGCGGTAAGTAGTCGAAAACTCGTATAAATCAAGAGCACCTTCGGCTTCTAATTCAAACGCAACGATTCCTTTACTACCAGATAAACGCATGTCAAGGTTTTTATTCTCAGGTACAAAATCAACCGAATTGTTATTTGCTATTGCGAAATAACCGCTTCCGCAAGCCAGGTATAAATCCAAGTCACCATCGTTATCGATATCCACATCAGCAGCAGCCATTGCGCCCCATTTATTCGCTAAATTAGCCGGCAGCCATTGCGTAGTCATATCGGTAAAAGTATAGTCGCCATTTCCTTTCCAAACACTAAGTGGAGCCATAAATACCACATCATCAATATGATCGTTATTTAAATCGGTTAATAAAACTCTCTCTCCTTTGGCATTTTCAAGTCCGGCTACATTAATAAGCGAAAAAGTACCATCCCCTTTATTCACGTAAAAAATATGCTGTGCATCACCGGCACCATTAATCCCCTCGGCATTAAACAAAGCTAAATCCAAATCGCCGTCTAAATCGTAATCTGCCCAACGAGCTCCACGACCACGAGCACCGGAAGTAATCCCTACATCAGCAGCACTGCGAATGAAATTACCATTTTCATTTTTATAAAGCACAGGAGGAGTCGGTGAAGTTCCGTTTCCACCGCCAATGGTCAGTAACAAATCTAAATCTCCGTCGTTATCATAATCACCGGCTGAAGTTCCATGCAAATCCATTTGCTTCCACAAAGCCAGTTCCTTTTCATGCTTTGTAAAAGTTCCGTCACCGGCGTTCCAAAATAATTGACTGGATGCATCATTATGATTATTTAAAACAAGATCATACAAACCATCGTTATTAACATCGGCAATGGTAGGTCCACCATATTTTAAACTTGGCGAATCAGAAATCCCGATTTCGGTAGTAACATCTTTATGCTGCGGAATACCTACGGAAGTTACATCCTCAAAACCTAAAGAATTTACGGTAACGGTACCACCATTCGATTGTAAAGTTAATTCTACATCACCAGCTTGTTCAAAACTGACCAAACCATTTAAGGTATAGCTTCCCGCAAAAGGGATGTCCAAATTATCTAACACTAATTTCTCTCCTGCAAATAAGGATATACTAGCATATTTTGCAGTGGTTTGCACTTGTAAAATAGCTCTTTTAGTGAGACTGCCACTTACCGGATAAGTCATTTTCACTGGAGCTAATAAGGCTACTTCGGTAGGACTCGAGATAACCTGGCCAAATAAACCACTAAAGCCTCCTATGAGTAGAAAGGAAAGCAAAAGACTTTTAAATAAACTTGATTTTTTCATAGTAATAAATATTATTTCAAACTTTTACTGGTAAATCGACGCTTGATTACCGCATATTGCTTTTTGACAATAATATCTTTAATTACCTATAATCCAGCTTTTTTAAGCAAGACAAAAACTGGACATCCACCGTTTTACTGTTGGACTTTACCAAGACAATCCACATATTTGTATAAATGGACTTAAAATAAAGCGAATGTCTAAAAAATACGTATTCTACGCCCTTACATACATGCTAACAAACTTATTTACTTAAACTTATGGAAATAATATAAGTTTTCGAGACAGCATTAATAAAGCTATTTACTATTTAACCATAGACGCCGATACTTCAATTATAATTTTAAATAACACATCCCAACACCTTGATATAGAAAGTAATAAAAAAGAATACATTGAATTATATATTGTACAAAGTGATGCTCTAAAGATGCTTCAGCATTACAATGAAGCCTTTACTATTTCACAAAAAGCACGCATTGAAGCTGAATCGATAAAAGACACTAACTTATTAATAAAGGCGTATACAGAACATGGTAAAAACTGCTTTGTGGTTTTTAATGAAAAAGAATCTAAATATTATTTACAAAAAGCCCTGAGCATGACGAAGGTCCTCCTCGCTGAGGACAAGCTTCGTCCGAAAGATTTAATGGATGGATATTTAAATCTGATTCAACTAAGTATGCGATTTCAAAAATACCAGGAAGCCAATTTATACATAGACAGTTGTTTTACGATTTCGGAACAGTATAATTTTGGGCAACTAAATAAAGCTTATTTAAAAACCCGTAAAGCCTACCTTTTAATTCTTAATAAAAAATATTCGGAAGCATTATCTGACTTAAAGGAGGTAGAAACTGTATTTGAAGAGATCGACTCGATGCCACCCAATAAAAATGCAAAACACTATCTACCAGTAGTTTATTCATACATTGGTGAAGCCAACCGCCATTTAAAAAACAATACGGAAGCCGAAATATATTTTAAAAAATCATTGGAAGGCTTAAAAAAATATCCTTTTCATCATAGCCACAAACCTTATGTATTAGAACAATATGCTTGGTTATTATACGAAACAGGGGACTTTGAAAAGGCCAAAAAACAGTTAGATGAATCGAAACTGTTGAGTGAACAATATTTTAGTGCCAAAACTTTAAACGATAGTAATTTTCAAAAAGTAAAAACCAGATACCAAAATGAGCTCAATGGACGCATGCAAGACCTTATTATGAAAAGTGCTCTATTAGCTCAAAAAGAAAAAACGATTCGTTGGTTTCAATTACTCACCATATTATTTTCTACTGTACTAATATTCACTTTTTTAACTATCAGAATTAAAAAAGTAAAAAGAAAACACATGGCAGAGATGCAACAACATGTGCTTAAGGAAGAACAATCGAAAGAACTTATCAAATTGAAAAACAGGGAATTGACTGAATCAACCCTAAAACTCATCGAAAAGGAAGAATTAATTAAACAGCTAACTGAGGAACTATCGAAACATAACTCACCTGCAAAAGAGGCATTGTTTAAACAAATTAGTTCTAATTCGGAAAACATGTGGGATGATTTTAACAAGCGATTTAAGGCAGTGAATCAGGATTTTTACTCCAAGCTAGCCCATAAATTTCCAACCCTAACGGCAAATGAATTAAAGATTTGCGCGCTAATCAAACTGAATTTCACGTCGAAAGAAATGGCTCATTTACTGGGTATTTCAACAGGTAGCGTAGACAAAGCCCGGTACCGCCTACGCAAAAAATTAGATATTGAAAGAGATACTAATTTGACAAGTTATATTTCGACTTTGTAGATATTTCTATAGATCGTTAGACTTTAGATAATGGACCAATTCAAAAGACTATTAAGACCTGTAAATTAACACCCACACAAATAGATACAATTGGATAATATTCAACGACAAAAAAATTGGACAAACTATTGACTTATTAGGAACAACGGATTTCACTCAATTGCCGAAAATGATTTCTTTATTGTTAGAAAAAAGTAATTCCTGTTTGTTTTTTCACAGACACATTTTCTCATTGATTTATTAGCACATTTATTTCCGAACCCATGTTTTCGCTTAAAAACATATCCTTTCCAAGCGCTATCTTCTTAGGGTAATCACTTTTAAGACAAGATTAACAGCATTTACAAGATTTGTTTTAAAAAAATCATTCCAGTAAGCCTGTCAATCAGGTAAATCCTATCAACATAAATTGTGGTTAAACTCTGTCTCTTACAAGATATTTTAAAGGCGGAAATCCCAGGCCATCTTCCTAAGGTCTTGTAACAAATTAGGAATATTTGTAGATTTGCGTTTTCAACCTCATCTTTTATTACTTGATCAGTTAAAGAATACTATTTTTTCCGGATAGTATTCTAGTCAAACAGTGTCAGAAACTTTGCATTTTAGTAAGAACATCATACATGAAAATATCATCAAACGCAATAAAAGCAGTTAAACAGGCGTGGACAGACCATTTCGCCAGTGAATTAACTTTAGAAGAAGTTAGAACCGTATTAAAATTATTTCCAGACAATTACAAAGATCATGATATAGCCGATTACCTGGGTGTACATGTGACAACGATAGGTAAATGGAGAAATGGCAAAAAGACACCTACCGGTGACAATAGTATTGCTTTTAGAAGTCTATTATTTGCTCATGAGCTAAAAGAACCGGTACCTGCATCCAAACGTAACAGAAGTAAAAGCAAAAACATTAAAAAAGACGTTTGGGGTAACACGTATAAAAAAGTTGTGGCCGGAGAAAAGCGAAGACCTCGATTAAGAAAAGAGAAGAAAATTGAGGACTTGTTTAAGGATAGTTTTAAAATGAGTTCGAAGGAGATTTAGGGATCAAGCAACATTTGGTATTAGACTATAAATATTCTAATACCTTCTGATTTAAAACGATTTAATAATAATCCTGAGTAGTATTACTTATTTCTTTCTTTTGCAAGCTTCTGTTTACTATTTGCATTTCCTTTTCTTCTATAGTTAAGGAGATGATTGGTAAATCGTTATAAGACTCTCCATCGCCAAACAACCTTTCATAATCCCGTTCATAAAAGTACTCCTTTCTAATTTCTTGAATTTTTATTGGAGATTCCCAAAAAGTACAACTGTTGATAATAGACATATCTATTGTCACCGTAGAAAAACATTCGATAAAAGGACAATCGGCATTTTCGATTATAATTTGATTGCCTTCCAAATCATAATAAGCAGCATTTATTTCTGTTGAATAAAATTGTGTCGAACCACCATCTTCACAAGTGGCAAAACTAAAAAAGAACAGAATTATTTGATCTTCAGCCGCTGCATAGGAAAAAGGTATTTTATAGCTCAAATTATTCACTAAGTTATGAATTGACATATCCTGGCTTACCTGCTTATCTATCTTCTTAAAATCAGATTCATAAGCAGGTAATATTACTTTTCCTATAGCATCTCTATAAATTTGAAATGTTGTATCGGTACATTCTATCTCATTGATGACATAATATTTCTTTACCAAACTTTGAAAATCAATGGGGAATTCTAGCTTTGGTAATTTACTTAGAAAGGACTGAAAATTTTCGGAAGTTTTATGCGTTCTCTCGTTTTCTAATCCCTTAGCTAACACGTTAAATGGTAAACCAATAAGTATTATTAGCGATAAAACCTGCTTTACTTTATTCATATTCAAAACAATTAGCTATTCTACATTTAATTCTTGAAACTCTACTCCTTCTAATGATATTACACACTTTGATTTATAGGGACCATAAGTGCCATCCCCATAATGTATAATGGTTTGGGTATCTTTTAGAATAGAATAGAAACGGGCATAATCTTCATCCATATACGAGGCTGATTGACATTGAATAAGACTTTTATTTTCATCTTCATATAACAACAAGCCGTCTCTTGTATAGAGTACAACTCCGATACAAATATTATCAAAATCCTTATACTCATCGTATAAAAACACAACTACCGTATAGTTTGGATTGTGTTTATAGGCTAAAGGTATCTTAAAGGCCAACCCATCGGTATCGAAATCAAATTTTTCATTCAGACTACCAATTCCAAAACTATGAGATTTATAAATGGTATAGTCTTTTAGTTTATCTTCATTGATACTATAGGTATACTCATCTTCTTCTCCATCTTTTTCAAGTAAATGCTCAAAATCTCTTGTATCTAATGGATATTTAAACTCTGGAATGGTGGATAAAAATTGATCAAAGACAGCTTTATTTTGTGAACTCGTTAATGCAGGAATACAGGCAATAAGAAGCATTAAGAAAATCTTATTCATTAAATTTAGCTTTTAGTTCTGGATTTTTTGAAATCAAATATTCGTCACTTACATCATCGATACTAACAAAGGATGGATCTGCATTATAATCCAATAAGAGTTTAATAATTTCAACATTTTCTTTTTCAACAGCTTCTATTAAAGGTACAAAATGATAAGCCTCCTCATAGATATCCATAATAGGATTGGGATTAACCTTGTTTTCCAATAGATATTTGCACATCTCTACATTTCCAGACTTTACTGCCGCATATAAACAAGTAAAGCCATGTTCACCATAAGATTGATCAATGATAGCCCCTCTGAGACACAACTCTTTTAATAAGGAAAGAGAACCTGTTTCTACACATACTAAAGCACAATTATACAGGTAAAATTCATCCCCATAACCATTTTATACGTCAATAGAATCAATTTTTAGAAGATAATCTATTACCTCTTCTTTTTCAGCTTTGATGGCATAGCCCAAGAGACTATAATTTTCATATTCAGAAACGTTAATTGGATAATGATTTAATCCGGACTTATGAATATAACTTTCTAAACGCTCGAAGTCCTGTTGATCAATTAATGACTTCACTGTTGAAGTTTGGCCATAAACAACTGACACAAAAAACAGTGTACTAAAAACTAAAAATAACTTCTTCAACATTTTGTTAGGGATTATTACAATTTTAAAAGTAAAAAGCGAATTCAATACTTTATAGAATGTCAATGCGAATAATCAAAAATCGCAGTTAAATACCACTTATCCAACTTCTTAAATACATAAATAATATTAATTCCATTATCAATTCCGGTTTGAATATAATTCACAGAATCCTTTTCTAATTCCATATCTACTCTATACTTGTCAAACTCTCTCTTATAAGCCAAACTGTCTTCTTTAAAATCCATAAATGAAAATTCATTTTTACTGTACGAAGTCAATTCTAATTCACCATATTCATTGTCTGAGTAGTATTGAATAGTAGCTGCCAGACTTTCTTTCTGGAATAAACTATCGTTGGAAAATGACTTAAAAAAAGATCTGAATTCTTGATGTAAAGAAAGCTTACTTTCATTCTCTTGAAACAACCCTGTATTTGCAAAAAGTGAAGTGGCTAAAAGTCCAGCAATAATTGTTCTACATAATTTTTTCATCATCATTTACCTTTCGACTGTCTTTAAAAACTAATCTCTATACTAAAAGACTTATCTCTTTTGCGATGCCAATGTTCACGGTATTTTTTCTGGCTGATTAAGCCAATTTCGCCATAATAAATACCTCCTGTTCCACCAATATCATTGACGCGTACAACGAGGCTGTTAGTACCATTATGGTTTAAGACTCCTTTAGGGAGGTAATAGCCTCTTAACTCGTTATAATAAGTTGTTCCTTCCTTAACATCTTCTCGCCATTGACCATGCTGGGCAATTAATTTCCCATTGATGTAGACCTGATCAAAATCGTCAATTTTACCCAATAACAGTACTACATCTTTACCGTTTAGCTCATTACTCAATTTGAAAGTTTTTGCATAACAAGCATAGCCATCGTAGTTTTTATAGCCTTGATCTTCCCATGCAGAGGGAACCACTATTTCGCGCCAACTACGAGTATCTAATGTGGCTATAGTGGATGGATTCACATCTCCTAATTTAAATTTCCAGGCACCTTCTAAATTAACATCTAAAGCCATGGCATTAGTATTGGCAAAAATACCAATGTCACCTTGTAAGATACCTCCGGCACTCCAATCGTCGTAAACCCTTACTGCAATGGTATTTCTTCCGGAAGCTTTTAATAATTCGTTAGGTATACGGTATTTACGCTGAACATTGTAAGCCGTTGAAAATTTTGGAGGCAATGAACCTTTACCGCCTATTTTTTGACCATTAAAAAAGACTTCATCCACATCATCAACCATCCCTAATTCGAGGTATAAAGGAAAGTTACGGTAAGACTCATCCAAGAAAAAAGTATGGCGATACCAGGCAAAACCATCATAACCATAAAAACCTTGATTCTCCCAGGCGCCGGGTACTTGTATTTTATCCCAATTAGTGTCGTCGAAGGAAGGTTCCTTCCAATGGTACTGATCACCGATGGAGAATTTCCAATAGCCTTTTAGATCAATCACTTTTTCAAGATCCTGAGCCACAATATTTCCTACTCCTAAAAGCTGAAAAACAAATACTATGATAATTTTAAAACTCCTCATCTCTCCTCCCTGTTTTTTAATATCCTAGTGATCATTGACCCAAAATCCTAACAACCTAATAACTACCAACCTATTGACCCATTGACCAAAACCCTATCAATCTTCCACCTGACATTTTACAATTAACTAGTCAAATAGTGTGCTTTTCGCAATTGCTAATCTTTAAATAATGAAGACTTAATTTGCACATTGATTCATTCGCTAATTAGCACATTAAAAACTTCTTTCTATTTAATCCATTCGTGATAAAAATACTCCCAAAAACTATTGTACTCGCGGTTTTCATCCATTAGAATTTCAGCATTAAACTGAGTACTGATACCTATGGGACCTTTAAAAATACCACCAGGGCCGCCTCTATCATACACCTCCACCGTCAAGATGTTTTTGCCATTCATTTTTAATATACCTTCGGGTATTTCATAGACTCTAAAAATCTGGTACAAAGGTCTGTTTTGATTTCGATCCAGATCATAAACCGATCCTATTTTTTTTCCATTGATATAGATTTTTTCAATATCGTCTATGTGCCCGAGCACAAGAAAGAGTTTATCATTTAGCAGTTCTCCATTTAAATTGAACTCTTTGGTATATTGCGCTTTTCCATCATAACCATTAAAACCTTGAGATTCCCAATAAGCCGGTACAAAAACTTCTTTAGTTTTTGATGGATATTTAGCTTTTAAAACAGCATTTAAATCATCTAACAACTCTAACTTCCATTTACCGGATAAATCGTAATCAATAAACTTGTATTCCCTGTCGTAATACAAACCTATATCTCCTGAATATATTCCTCCTAATTGATGAAAGTCATAAACACGAACTGCAATGGTATTTTCACCATCTGTATTTAATAAAGAAACCGGAATGGGATAATTGCGCTGAATATTATAGGCAGTTTCAGGATGCTCTTGCATTCCCCCCATGCTACCTACTAAATGGCCGTTTAAATACACCTCATCGGCATCGTCAATTAATCCTAAGGATAACACTACCCAATCGCGATCGATGTTATAATAGAGTTTAAATGTTTTACGATACCAGGCATATCCGTTGTAGTTTCCAAAGCCCTGATATTCCCATGCACCTGGAACTCCAATATTCTCCCAATCACTATCATCAAAACCGGGTTTGGCCCACTCAGGATCATCTCCGATGGAAAATTTCCAACGCCCTTCCAGATCATGAATGGTATATAAATTCTCAGCCTTACAAAATGCACTTACTGTGAACAAGAAAACGAAGGCTACAAGAGCTTTAGAAATGATATGTGAAATTGACTTTTTCATGATTTAACTTTTTTGAATCATTAGTAAAACGATGTTAATAACAATTCAAAAGTACCGCGCGCACTATCACCAAGTGTCAAATATAAATGATAGTATGTCATAAGTTGTCACAAATGCAATTATCAATGTTTAATTGTTAATTGTTAATGTATTAAATTCATTAATAATTGAACATTAATCATTAAACACTAATTTATACCCCACTCCATGCACCGTTATAATAATCTTCGCATCGCTTGGATTGTCTTCAATTTTGTGACGAAGGCGAACGATAAAGTTATCGACTGTTCGTGAGGTGGGTTGGTAATCTTCACCCCATACGTTATCCAAGATATCATGACGGTTTACCATGTCATTACGATTTTGCCACAGATAATGTAAGATTTCATACTCTTTGAAGGACATCTTTACAGCTTGGCCTTGCACAAAGGCTTCATAGTTTGAGAAATTTACTTTAAGATTTCCAATGATAGTAAAGTTATCATTGCTTACAGTTGTGGTATTTCCTGTGCGGCGAATGATGACTTTGATACGCGCCAATAATTCGCGCAAGCTAAATGGCTTTGTAACATAATCATCAGCTCCAAATTCAAGACCTAATACTTTATCTATTTCTTCCCCTCTGGCAGTTAAGAAAATGATGGGTGTTTCAATGCCTTCTTGACGTACTTTTTTACAGATGTCAAAACCCGAAATA
The DNA here is from genome assembly GCA_003249255.1 of Bacteroidales bacterium. Taxonomy (GTDB): domain Bacteria; phylum Bacteroidota; class Bacteroidia; order Bacteroidales; family Marinilabiliaceae; genus SZUA-582. Next base: position 75,223 of record QKJP01000036.1, on the reverse strand, counting down.
TTAGGCAACATCACATCTAATAATACCAGATGATACCGGTTGTTTAATATTTTATTTAAACCTTCCTGACCTTCAGGAGCAGTATCTACTTCGTAACCTTCAAATTCTAAATTATCTTTTAAACCGTTTAGCATGGCCGGTTCATCTTCAACTACAAGAATTTTTTGTTTGTTCATTTTTTTAAAAAAAGTCCGGAGTTCGCAGCCGCGATAGCCATCGCGGGAAGTTCGGAGTGATTTACATTGTGTATATTATATCGCCCCTACAGGGCTTGATTTACATTACGTTTTTTCATAGGGCTACGCCCTATGCTAATATATTTCACCCCGTTGGGGCTTATTTTTACTACTGTCTATTCTGACTAAAACTCTTTTCACTTCTACCTAACAAGTATGATTTGTTGTTTAGATATTGTGTTCTGCACCAAAAGTAAATATCGAATAATAAGCAATTTAATTTAGCACATTTTCTCATTAACACTTCAGCACATTTAACACTTCTGCCTACTACCTATTATTTATGCTTCCGGAAACAACAGCGTAAACGTACTTCCTTCCCCAAATTTACTATCTAACTTGACATTACCATGATGGGCAGTAATGACCGTTTTTACAATATTAAGCCCAATGCCGGAACCTTTGGCGTGTAAAGCAAGATTTCCATCGGTCACACGATAAAATTTATCAAATACATGCTTTTGTGCCTTTTCTTTGATGCCAATACCATAATCTTTAACTGCCACAAATACTTTATCGTTTCTAATACCGGTTTTTATCTCAATCTTTTTAGTTTCCTTGCTGTACTTGATACCGTTATCAATTAAGTTAGAAATGGCATCAGCTACGGCTTCTTCATCTGCACTGATAAAAGGCAATTCGTAATCGTAATCTACCGAATACTCAAAACCGGCATTTTTAAAGTGGTATTTATAAGTGCCAATCACTCGATGTACGATGTCGTTTAGATCTGTTTCTACGAAGGTAAAAGTTCGCATACCGCTTTCCATTTTCGAAAAATTCAAAATCTTAGTAACCATGCGCATCAATCGTTGTGCCTCTTTATTGATCACCCCAAAATATTCCATCTTTTTTTCTTCTGTGGGAATGCGGTTCATTTGAAGGGTTTCGGAATACATGCTTATTAAGGCCAGTGGTGTTTTTAATTCATGCGATACATTGGATATAAATTCTGATTTTAATTGAGCCAACTTTAACTGTTGACGCAATGAACGGTAAATAAAAAAAGCTCCTAACAATAAAATCACATCCATAATGATGATCATGATAATGTTGGAGCGAGTTCTTTTCTTGATCATTTGTTCAACCGGATCATTAAGGATCTGAACCCCTATTTGATAATTATCCAAGAGCCAAAGTGATTCTGCCAAACGAACATTCCCTGCTTGGGTAAAATCCTGATGATTTGAAAAAATAACTTCACTGCCCGCCAACACAGAAATAATAAAATGGCTCTGAGCCATGCTTTGTAATTTTGGAGCTAACACTTCGGTTACAAAAGCCTTTTTATCAATAATTAATCCGGCAGTTTTAACTTGGCGATCTTTAGTTTTTATCGCATATAGGTAATAAGAAGCAAATTCATCATTGATTTCTAATTTCTGTATTTTACGATAACCATTGTTGATGTATTGCTCCAACTTATTAATCACAGAATCTTCTTTGAGTAGTTGGTGGTTTAAAGTCTGAATATCGATTGAATAAATCTCTTGATAAGCGCTATCTATAAAACTTCTCGACACTTGGCGCTTATCATTATAAAAAACACCTCTAACGGCTTGGTGATAACTTAACAGTTTAAAGATACTATCCTCTTCCCCACTTTTATCAATCAAACTAAGGTCATCAAACTCATCAGCCCATCGGGTAAGCACATCGACCGAATACTGATTAACAGACACCGTTAAATTCTTTAACTGGCTGGCATAAATGGAATCTACAACTGCTTCGTTTGAACTAAGCGTATTTAATTCATAGCCTGAAAAAAAGAGGGTTGGAAAAACAATGACGATAATCAGAATGAGACTTATACGGGATGGGTTTTCTTTCATAAATTAAAAAACAGATTAGCAAGAAATGAATGCGAGTTTACAAAAATTATTTCCAAAGCTCTTACTGAAAACATAAATCATTCATTTTCAAGTGCGAAACTCACCAAAAACCTCAACACATTTAAATCAACGATTTCATTATTTACTTCAAATACTCCCCTATTTCCTTTAAAAGTATCTCTGATTGAATGGGCTTCGCAACAAAATCATCACAGCCGGCCTCAAGTGCATTTTCTTTGTCCGAATCAAATGCCATGGACGAAACAGGCAAATTACTTTTAAACAAAACAATTTATTTTTAACTAAGAAAAACACAAAAACACACGAAAAGTAATATTAGGCAGGGATTCGCCTTTAACATATCTTGTAAAAGACAGAGTTTAACCACATTTTATTTTGACAGGATTTACCTGATTGACAGGTTTACTCGGATGATTTTTTTAACAAAAAATCTTGTATAACTTGTCTTAAAAGCGATATCCCTTTAATATTAGGGCGCTCATTTAGCTTCGCTCATTTTCAACTTTTTCGTAGTTTTTCGTGACTTTTGTGATTGAGAAAAGTGATTTTAGTGGTTAGGGAATAACTTAATATGAATACTCAACCGGTATTTGACCAACACTCTTAATTCAAAAAACTGTCAAGTTTTCGAAGCAACATAGTATTATCAATGGGTTTAGATAAATAATCGTCACAGCCGGCTTCAAATGCCATTTCTTTTTCTTCTTCTAAGGCAAAAGCAGTAACCGCTATGATGGGGATATGAGGTTTTCTTTTCTTAATTTCTTTAGTGGCATCATAACCATTCATAACAGGCATTTTAATGTCCATTAACACAAGATCTATCTTATCATTAGCATATATAATATCTACTGCCTCTTTGCCATTTAAGGCATGAATTACCTGATATTTTTCTCCTTGTAAAATTTCCGACAGAAACAAATAATTAAGTTGTTCATCTTCAGCCACTAAAATAGTGGTAGTTGTGTGATTATTTACAGTAGTCAAAACTTCCTCTAACTTAATTTCAACACCTTTGGCAGATTTATAAGGTATGGTAAAATAAAACGTTGATCCCACATTAACTTCAGATTCAAGCCATATATTACCCTTCATACATTTCAACAAACCTCTGCATATTGATAAACCTAAACCGGTACCTCCATAATTACGGGTATTGGTCACTTCGGCCTGGCGAAAATGCTCAAATATGGATTCGTGTTTTTCCTTTTCTATGCCGATACCGGTATCAGATACTGAAAATAAAATTTCGTCACCTCTTAGTTCACATTTTAAAAGCACCTTACCTTCCAGGGTAAATTTTATGGCATTGTCTAACAAATAACTAAGTACTTTCTTTAAGATGATTTTATCAGCTAAAACTGAAACTTCTGAACATATCTCGCTATGCTCCTTTTCCAGACTGATGCGCTTCTTTGTAGCTTCGGTTAACTGGGTCGCATACACTTCGGTACAAAGCAGGGATAAATCCACAATTTCTTCTTTGATTTTGACTTGCCCGGTTTCGATTTTGGCAATGTCTAAAATATCACTTACAATGGCTAATAATTGATGTGAACTTTGGGTAATGATACTTGAAAAATCTTCTCTTTGTGCCGGTGTTGAATCGGGACTCAAAAACAGTTTTGTAAATCCAAGAATCCCATTTAATGGAGTTCTTATTTCATGCGACATATTGTTTAAAAAGGCCGATTTTAAGCGGTCATTTTCTTCCGCTTTGTTTTTGGCGACTTTTAAATCGGTCAAAATTTTTATCTTTTGTGTAATATCCTCTTTTACAATAATGTAATTCAAGATATCTCCATTTTCCCCCTTTATGGGAGCTATACTGGCATTCTCCCAATAAGCATCTCCATTCTTTTTTTTATTATGAAACTCACCCTGCCAAATATTTCCGGCACTAATGGTTTTCCAAATATCCTGATACATCACAGAATCTACAATATTGGCATTTAAAATATTGGGAAGTAATCCGATAGATTCTTTTAGACTATAACCGGTTAATTCAGAGAATTTGGGATTCACATACTCAATTAAACCTTGCTCATCAGTAATAATGGTGCTAGCCGGACTTTGTTCTACGGCAATAGATAACTTAACGGTTTTTTCCTGAGCTTTTTTACGTTCTATGATTTCCCAGGTTAAATTGGCCAACTTCGATACCACACTTTTATCTTGATGATTGTAATCATTTGATTTGTTTCCGACAGATAAAACGGCTACGATTTTTGAATGCTGAAAAACTGGAACCAGTAACTCTCTGCCAATGGCAACCGGTTTTTCCGGTAAGCCTAATTTAGAACTCAGACTCTGAAAATCATTTCGAATTAAAGGTTTATGTTGTTTCAAACATTCGCCCAAATCGGTACTTGGTTGAATTGGATAATAGCGATTCTCAATTTTTGATATTCTAAACAAATCCCAGGTATTGGTAGAGCAAGCTTGTAATGAAACAGTTTTCTGGTCTTCGTCTATAAAATGGTAAAATCCATTTTGACTATAGGTCAGTTCTTCAGCTTCATCCAATATGCGCTGGAGCAATTCTTTTAAAGAATGTTTCTCTGCATAATTAAATAATCTTAAACGAGCCGCAATAATTTTTTCATTATTTACCACATTGGTTTCATCTTTAATGGAACCAAATATGCTTGTGATATTTCCCAGATTATCAAAATTTAGTTTTCCTACACCTTTGATATTTCTTATTTCACCATCAGGTCTGACAATCCTGTATTTAAACGCCCCGGCTTTTTCCTCTACAAGCATTTTTTCCATGTTAAGTCTGAAATCATCCACATCCTCACTGTGAAAAAAAGAAAGTATTTCATCGATGGGCGCATTATTATCTTCCGGTTTTAAACCATAAATTGAAAGCGCATTATTCGAAAGCTTCATTTTATTCGTCTTCCAAACCCATTGCCAACTTCCCATATCAGCCATTTCTTCGGCAGTTTCGAGCATTTGATAGGATTCGTGTAAAGCTTTTTCGGCAAAAAAACGTTCGTTATTGTTAAGGATGGTACCACAAAAACCGCTTACTTCACGTTTGTTATTATACAAAGCTCTAAGGGTTATTAAGGTGTTTATCAGGGTTCCATCACACTTTCGACCGGTCAATGGGTGATTATTAACATAACCTTCTTGAATAACTTTTTGAATTATTTGCGGACGTTCTTCGGGATTAGCATACACCTCAGCCACACTTTTTGCCAAAAGTTCCTCTTTGGATGCATATCCTAAAAGCTCAACCATACCGGTATTGCAGTCCTCAAATTTTCCTTCAATGGAAGTAACAAAAGCGCCATCGCGAGCTGTTTCAAAAAAGGTTTGATACTTCTCTTTTCGTTCGACACAAGCAACTTCTCGTTCTTGTTCATAGGTGATGTCACGAGCATGCATGACCAAATATTCAGCACCATTATAAGTTTGAATGGATAAACATACGGTGACAGGAATACTCTCACCTGTTTTTGCCCTTAAATAACTATTTCGGTGTTGTTTGCCCTTTTCGTTTATCAGTTTACATTCGTTCTGAAGATTTACCGAATCGCCAAAAAACTCATCTAAATGACCGAGATATAAAGCCTTAATTTCATGATCTGAATAGGCTAATAAATCTAAAAGACCATGATTGAAATACTCAATTTTTCCCTGTGAATTACAGATTACAATGGCATCCGGAGCATGTTGAAGGAGAACATCGAAAGGTGAAAAATAACTGGAAATATTTTTCTTTTTAAGCTGCTTGTTTATTGCCATATCTATACTTAATTGGTATGAGTATTAGGTTAACAATAAAATTTAACAACTTTTCAGGTGAACAACAAACACCATTTGATGAAAATCAATAACTTATACACTAATTACCAGATCTCCCAAAGTAAATAGAATATATTTTACGTTTACTAAACTACATCAATCATTAAACTTGAGTTAATAAGTTTGAGATATTTTATTAGAAATCAATATCAGGAACTTCGTACACTGGCAAACTTAATTGTTCGCTTCATAAGGTTTAAAAATGATTTGTCGATCAATTAAGGTAACAATTCGATCAATTTTTTTCTCAGTTGATGGTATTGGTAAATAATGAAAATCATGGGCTGTAGCTCCTGTATGTCCGGTAATATATTCGATTACAATTAGCAATCTGTGTTTAAATAATTTTCAACTCTAACCGAACTAAGGCGTGCATTCCCATTAAAAAGAACACCTTTTTTAGAATTTAAAACAAAACCGCTCGTGGTGATTTTTACGCCAGGCTCTTCTATGTTGAGATAAAGATCCTGCAATTTTGAAAACTTTAATTTATAAATGAGTAATACAATACTAATACCACCTAAAAGACTCCAATAAGCGATAATAAAACTACCCACATAAAGAATAAATGAACTTATTAACACCAACGGTATTGAAAAACCAATAATAAACGACTTCTTCTTTTTAGAAATAAAGTTGATTGCATACTTGTCCCATTCATCCTTGGTATACTTCCATTCTTCAATAAGAGATTGATCTTCGAAGATGGATTTTAGTTCTTCCATTTCGCCTTCTTTCTTTGTTTTTCCTGCCAAAAAGATAATCCCCGTAATTGGAAGGATACAAATGATCATAATGGGTAATAATTTAGTGTTAAAACCCCCATCTAAAACCGATTGAAAGATAAAAAACACAACACAAGAAAAAACGGCCAAAATGGCTAATAATAAGAGTAATTGTCTACCTGTGTTATTCATTGTTTTAGATATACTAAATGTTGAAATCCATGCCGGCTATAAATACCCGAATTGACATGAGCTTCCGAATTTAAGCTAATATTTACGAAATTAATCAATTCATTCTCGGTTAATGTAAATACTGTTTCTGCAATGTAATAGTCGACTCTTGAGATTCCCTTTCGTTCTGCAAGGAATTTCTCGTTGGTAATACCAATAAAAATGGTATCGGCTTGAATGGCATTAAATACGATTTTGCAAGGTATTTTCCGGCGGTTTAAAATCTTGATGGATTCAAAAGCCGAAGGTTTAACAGAATCTAATTTGTTGCCCTTAATCAGAATTTCTCTTTCTGAAAGCGAATCATAAGCCGCATACCAGTAAAAATCAGTTAATTGATCGAGTTTTATTTGACTGATTCTATCACATTTTTTTTGGTTATGATTCCATCTGCCACCTTGATCATTACAAGCATTTATATCCTGATAAAATCTAAGGTAATTAAAGCCTAATATGAAAAATAATAGGATCAACAGCGAAAACAGAATAATATTAAATCTTCTTCTCATTGAACAAAGGTTAAGTAAATGCGCTTATCAATTTCTGTAAAAAGAAAAGGAAGATCAAGATAAATTTTAACCAAAGATGAATATCTCGTTATACACAAACCTATTTCAACAAAGACAGAAAGTATCTTTCTCATAGTTGAAAATACTTCACCTGCATGTTACTGCTAGTAGCTTTTGATAAGAAATTCTACTGCTTACTTGGACTATTCCAAAATTAAAAAACGTTCACCTTTTCTTAAGCAGGGTTAAAGTTAAGTTAATCAGTCAATTTTACTTTTAAGCCATAAGTAGTTTAGCTATCATTGTTGCAGAATATAAAACAGTTAAAAAATACCTTGCAAAAAAAAAGCTCGAAGTGTTAAAGAACCTTCGAGCTTTTGTTATTTAATTTTTTTGAGGTCAGTAGATAAGTACATACATTTCTGCTAAATCTAAAAAAGCCCCAAAGTGGCCGACATCCCAAAGCCTAGCCTGTAAGGGCAAGGATATTAATCAGGTATTTTATTTAAGCGCCAAAAGGTGCGTAGTCTTAATCACACGACTACGCTTTGGCGCTAACAATATCATGCCATGATATTCATAGCCCTCCAGGCTATGCTAAATGACACCGCATCTTTGATGCTAACGTAAGCTTACTATTGATATGTATTTAACTACTTACCTCAATAATTTTTTATTTAAATATGGCTGGCGGAATTTCAACATGCAGTAAAGGGATATTTTCTTGCTTTTCGCCATCTGTCTGCTCGTAATAATAACTTATTATCATACCGTGCGATCTAAGTTCTTTGATGTTTTTAAACTCATCAAAGAGAAGTTCATACTCTAAACTACATTGAATCCATTCATCATTTTCTTTGCTCTTATAATACTTTTGAATGCTTTCAACTCTTGAACCGGCATAATTATACTCAAACTTTTCATATCCGTTGATTACATTTTTACTTTCCCAATTGGTAGTAACATGATCAACTAAGAAACCATTTTCATAATTGTACATAGATCTACTTGAAAGGTATAATTGGTTATCATCATCAGTACTATATCGATGAAGTTCCTTCAACTTATTGATTTCATAAATAAAAGTATCTTTTGATGATAATTCATAATCGTTTAATTCTTCTTTAAAAGAAAAATGCTTTTCGTATACAATATTATCATCCATATACTTTTCTACATATTTACCTAATAATCTATCATTTAAACCTTCGTAGCTGTATGAAAGCTTTTCAAATAAACCATCTGGATGTTCAATCGTAACACTTTTGCGTTGAGGAACAGTACTTATTCCAGCATAATAACTAATGCATGTAGTAGTATCTCCACTATAAGTATATGCAAATGAATCAATTAATTCATATCTATTAACAATCGTATCATTATAAATTAAAACATTTTTTAAAAGATCTCCATCATATTCATAAGTTCGCAAAGACTTTTGAAATCCGTAGCCGGAATAGCCGGGAAGTAGGAATAATGGTTTTGAAATGGTTTTTACCAATCGAAATGAAGGTTGCTTGATATCAGGCTCTACCGAGGGCTCATCATCATTCTTACACGAAAAACAAACAACAAAACAAATAATAAGGGTGCTAATCTTTCTAATCATAATTTTTAAGGTTTTAAACGCAAAATAATTGATAATTATTAAAACCCTTAAACCTCACGTTCCAATTATCTCCCATAAATCACCCACCCTAATCACCCTGGCGGGTGATAAATAGTTAACGATCACCCTGCAACTTTGCATAGTCACTTTTAAACATTGAAGCTATGCAAGGAAAAACCGAAATCATCATACAGGAAGAATTATCCAACTTTTGGGGCAAATACTTCGATCAAATGCAGCTCAAAGTAAACGATAAAGGAACCATGTTATATGGATTCATCAAAGATGAAGCGCATCTGCATGGTATTCTCTCTCAAATAAAAGCTTTAAACCTAACTCTCATATCTATTAACCCGGTGAAAACAGACAATTGAGTTTAAACAACTATCCAAATTGATATTAATTAAAACATAATAGACATGAAACGATTTCAATCATTAATGCTAGGCATTCTATTGGGATGTACTGCATTTTCCGCCGAAAATTTAACTCAAACCGTACGAGGTACTGTAATTGATAAAGATAACCAATCCCCTTTGATTGGTGCAGCTGTTGTAGCCATTTTTGATGATGAGGAAAAAGGCACCGTAACTAATGCAAATGGTGAATTTAGATTCGAAAACATTCCCACCGGTTACATCCAATTAAAACTCTCGTATCTGGGATACCATCCCAAAACAGAAAAAAGCATCAGAGTCAATTCGGCTCAAGAAGTAGTACTTAACTTGAGTATGGAACAATCTGATATTACATTAAATGAAATAGTTGTAAATGGCAGCAAACAAAAAGGCAACCCTCAAAATGAAATGTCATTAATAAGTTCACGCTCCATAAGTGCAGCTGACGGCAAACGTTTTTCAGGTGGCTTTGATGATCCTTCACGTTTGGTAACTAATTTTGCCGGAGTAGCAGCCACAGCTACCGGAAGCAGCGACATTATTGTACGTGGAAATGCGCCCAAATACATTCAATGGCGATTAGAAGATGTAGAAATCACAAGCCCTTATCATTTTGATGATCAGAATGCATCCTTTGGAGGTTTAAGTGCATTAAACAATAATCTGTTATCAATGTCAGATTTTCATACCGGCGCTTTTACAGCTGAGTTTGGTAACGTTTTATCTGCCGTATATGATGTACATCTACGAAATGGCAACAATGAAAAGTTTGAAGCCGCCTTGGGTATTGGATTATTAGGAACTGATGTAACTTTAGAAGGCCCTTTCAAAAAAGGGTATAATGGATCATATTTAATAAATTACAGATATTCAACCGTTAGTGTTATTTCAGATTTAGGTTTAACTGACATTAATGGAACTCCTGATTTTCAAGATGCTACCTATAAAATAAATCTTCCGACCAAACAGATGGGTACCTTCTCTTTGTTTGGAGTTGCCGGACTAAGCAGAATGTTTATCACCGATGTGAGTCCCGCCTTAACCACTACTCCATTTAACACTACAAAAAGTGCAAATATTGTTGAAGATTACAAAAAACAAAACCATTTGATGAATGTTGGATTAAACCATGTAATCACAACTTCTCCAAAGGGTTATCTAAAAACTTCAATCACATATTCAAATAGCAGCATAGAAGATGAAATATTTGAATATGAAAAACCACTGAATGATAACGATAATATTATTAAAACAAAACGAAAAAATTTCGACAATCAAATTCAACGCTCATTCTACAGAGCATCAGTAAACTACAAACATAAGTTTTCGGCCAAAAGCAAAGTTCAATTGGGAACAAAATATACCGTGTGGAACTATGATTTCAATCAAGCAACATTAGAAAAATTATCCGGTAAAATGGATCCTGAATCATTTAATAACCAAGCTTCTACACTAAATAATTACGCATGCTGGAAGTATAGAATTTTACCTTCGATTAACCTTGCAGCAGGTATACACAACATGAATGTATTGTTGAATAACAAAAGTACTTTCGAACCAAGACTTGGTATAAATTGGGCACTTGATACTCACCATACACTTAGCTTTGGATATGGAATGCACAGTAAAATGGAAAGTATCCATCATTACTTTGCAAAGATCGAACAAACTGATGGTAGTCTAATTCAACCCAATAAGGATTTGGATTTATTAAAAGCCCATCATTATGTATTAGGCTTTGAAAAACGTTTTTCTGAAAACCTGAGAGCCAAAGCCGAAGTTTATTACCAGGATTTATATAATATTCCGGTTGAAAACGATGAAACCAGCTACTACTCTACCCTCAATGAAGGCATTAATTACCGTTACATAGACTTGGTAAATGAAGGTACCGGCAAAAACTATGGGGTAGAATTAACACTTGAACGGTTTTTTAACAATGACTTTTACTTCTTACTAAATGGATCACTATTCGATTCGAAATACACGGCTAAGGATGGAATAGAACGAAATACCCAATTTAACAATGAATATTTAGTTAATTTATTAATTGGAAAAGAATGTACCGGCTTAGGCAAAAAACAGAATAAAACACTTGCTCTTAACGCTAAAATGTTCTTACAAGGCGGACAAAAATACATCCCTCTTTTAAAAAATGAGAATGGTGACTTAAGCATTGATCAGGAAAATAATCAGTTTTGGGATTATTCAAAAGCGTACGAAAACTCATTAGATCAAATCTTTCAGCTCAATTTTTCGCTCAGCTATAAGGTGAATCGCAAAAAAACAACTCATGAATTATTTATCGATCTTCAAAACCTAACCAATAACACCGGTCGAATATCTGAATATTATGACGAAACTGAACCAAATTCAATAGGTTATATTACCCAATTTGGATTCTTCCCTAACCTGATGTATAAGGTTTATTTTTAAGAATAGTGAAGTGTCTGAAAGATGGTATTGGTATTTTTCAGACACTTTATTTTCCTAATGCTCATTTACCGTAACAAGTTTTTTACGGTAATTTTCAAGGTTTTAAAACGATCAATCAGGCTCTTTAATTGTTGCGAAGAAGTTGATTTATAAATCCAGTTTAAGTGTGTTTCAGCATTGCGCTTTAAATACAGTAAAAAGGCTGAATCATTGGCTTCTATCAGTTCAACTTTAATATCGTTAAATGAAAACTTATTTTTATTGTTTTTCTCATTAACCTTTAAGGCTTCAAAATAAATGGTTGATTTTGCATGTTCTAAACCTTCGTTTCCCATAAACATCTCTAAATCATCTGAAAAATTTGGGATAATAGGTGATTCAATCAGTTCGCCAATATGAGTTTGCTTGCCATTTATATCTTCAAAAAAATAATATTTTTCGATAATCACTTTATCTTCCAATTCATGCCCAACAAGTACTAAAGAAGGTCTTCCTAAAGGAGAAATATAATCCCCCCAAAAGTACTTCAGTATTTCCTTTTTCATTTTCTAAATGGTGTTTAGTTTTTAAAGTTGTTTGTTGCGCATGATATTAATTTTGAATAATCTATTAATTTATCATAATCAAAATATATTATATTCAAAATTATAATTATAATCGACAAAACATTATTAAATATCCTTAAAAAACGATATAAATTATGAAGTCAAGCATTTAAATAACTTTCCATTAAAACATAAAAATACTATTATGTATACTAAAACACTTTTTAAAAGATTCCACTTATTTATTCGGTCAGTCTTTATTTAAATGGAACAGATAAGGAGTTAAACCTTGATTTTAGAAATACTTAACCTCCTTTTCGATCCCTGTTTCAGCATAGTTTATATCCGTTAATAAAGCATTGGCCAAACGGCTGGCTCCAATTCTAAACCACTCATTAGATAACCATTCTTCCCCTAAAATAGATTCCACAACACCATAATAGGCTAAAGCACCCATAGTGGTAGAAATTCCTCCAGCCGGTTTAAAACCAACTTTTCGATTATTTTTTTCATTAAAAACCTTAATGGCCCGGCACATTACATAAGCTGCTTCAAGTGTGGCCGCAGGTTGCTGTTTACCCGTAGATGTTTTAATAAAATCGGCACCAGCTTCCATGGCTAATAGGGACGCCATCCAAATCTCTTTTGGATCGTGTAGAGCACCGGTTTCCAAAATAACTTTCAAATGAGCCTCACCCATCACCTGCTTAACCGCCACAATCTCCTCACCTACAAACTCATAATTACCTTCCATGAACTCTCCAACTGAAATAACAACATCAACTTCATGAGCACCCATTTGAACAGCCCGTTTGGTTTCCATTACCTTTACATCGGTAAAGGTTTGCGCAGAAGGAAATCCGGCAGAAACAACAGCTCTTTTAATGGATGCATTTTTCAAGCCTGCTTTTAATGCAGCTGCAAAAACAGGATAAACACATAAGGCCGCTACCTGCGGCATGCCAGGAAAAATATCTTCAAAGCGATTTACTTTTTCGACAAAATCACGAATTGATTCTGATGAATCTTCAGTATTTAAGGAAGTTAAATCAATACAATTAAATATTTTCTTTAATATACCTACATCATCTTTATATTTTTCAATACTTTGTGTAATGGAAAACAAATCACTTTCCATTTGATTTAAGTCTAGCGTAAAAGGATATTTATCTAGTATAACATTATAATTTTCAAACATTTACTTTAATTTAGTATTATTTTTATGTCGTTCTTTATCTCTCGTTGTTTTTTTCAGCATGTTTTGCTTAAATGCGTCCTCCAGATCAACGCCGGTTTGATTAGCCAAACAAACCAAAACCCATAAAACATCAGCCATTTCATCAGCCAGATCAAGATTCTCCTCGCCTTTTTTAAAAGATTGATCGCCATACTTACGAGCCATAACTTTTGCCAATTCTCCTACTTCTTCGGTTAGTATAGCCATATTTGTCAGCTCACTAAAATACCTTACACCAATGGTTTTAATCCAATGATCAACTTCCTTTTGTATATCTTTTATTTCCACCTAACTAATAATTAACAAAAAACAACGAATAAAACGTTAAAATTAAAAATCCTTCTGTTTTGAATCCAAAATTATCGTAACCGGACCATCATTCACCAGTTCAACTTGCATATTAGCTCCAAATTTACCTGTTGCAATGGTTTTATTGAGCGCCTTCAAAGCCTCCTCAATAAACTGCTCATACAAAGGAATGGCGATATCTGGCCCTGCAGCATTGATGTACGAAGGACGGTTTCCTTTTTTAGTTTTTGCCTGTAAGGTAAACTGACTAACCACCAGCAACTCACCATCCACATCAAGTAACGAACGGTTCATTACTCCATCCTTATCATTAAAGATTCTAAGGTTAATTATTTTCTTTAACAACCAATCAATATCCTCCTTTGAATCAGCACATTCTATTCCAAGCAAAAGCATTATACCACCTTGGATACTCGAAAAAATTTCATTGTCGATAGAAACAGAAGCGCTACTCACGCGTTGTAATACTGCACGCATAACTATATTATTTATCGTTTGCAGCAAAATAAAGGATATTCTTTCGTTTTACGCAGAAATATTACCAGAACTATTAAAACCTTTAAAAAAGAGCGAATGATAGGCATTTTTAGCACAAGTACAAACGCACCATTTAACCTGGCCACTGAACAATACTTGTTACATAATTTTACAGAAGATATATTCTTTCTTTATGTTAATGAGCCCAGTATTATTGTGGGTAAACATCAAAATACCTTAGCCGAAATTAATTACCATTATATTAACGAAAAAAACATTCCGGTTTACCGAAGACTCTCAGGCGGTGGAACGGTCTACCATGATTTGGGAAATCTCAATTTCTGTTTTATAAAATCAGGTCAAAGAGGACATTTGGTGGATTTTGAAGGAACAGCTAAACCCATTCAAGAAGCCTTGCAAAGTTTAGGTGTAAATGCTGAATTTGGCAAAAGACATGATTTACTCATTGATGGCAAGAAAATTTCAGGTAATGCCTCCCACGTTTATAAGAACAGAGTATTGCACCATGGAACTCTTCTTTTTAATGCTGATTTAACGGTATTAAATGATTGTTTAAAGACCAATCCAAATACCTTTAAAGATAGAGCAGTAAAATCGGTTAGAAGCGAAGTAACCAACATTCAAAACACACTTAAAGAACCTATTTCTTTTAAGGATTTTTCACATTTTATTTTTACCAAAATAACAACCAACGGTAATCAATATGTATTAACAAGAAATGATGAGGAAATCATCAAAAATTTTGTGGATGAAAAATATTCTACCTGGGAATGGAATTATGGTTACAGTCCAACTTATGAATTGCAAAAACGTTTAACTCTGCCGCAGGCCAAATTTAGCTCCAAACTGAAAATTGAAAAAGGAATTATTAAAGAAGTAAAAATTAAATCATCTAATCCAAGTTTCGAAAATCTAAATTCACAACTTTCATCTTCATTAGTTGGACTTCAACATGAAAAATGTACCATTAAAGAAACCATTGATGCAATAAGCTCAGAAGAGAATGAAACAGCACTAAAAGCAAAATTAGTAGAACTTTTCATTTAACACATACATAGCTTTATTTCAATACATTACACTCATTTACTTGAATTAAAATAAGAATACACTTTATTCCCCTTATCATTGCCTAAAACAGCTTGTAAATTTTCTAATGAGGTGCCTTTTATTATGTTTAATGACTTAAATTCTTTAAAAAGCAGTTCAATCGTTGCTGGTCCAACACCCGGAATATTTTCAAGCTCACTGGTAATAAAATTAATGGATCTTTTTTGGCGATGAAAAGTAATTCCAAATCGGTGTGCTTCATTTCGTAAATGTTGAATCACTTTTAAGGATTCAGAATTTTTATCAATGTATAAAGGAACAGGATCACCCGGAAAAAATATTTCTTCTAAACGTTTAGCAATTCCGATTACAGCAATTTGACCCATTAAATCAAGTTTGGATAATGAATTAACAGCAGCGCCTAATTGCCCTTTTCCTCCATCGATGACGATCAATTGAGGCAAAGCTTGCTCTTCATCTAACAAACGTTTATAACGCCGATAAATGATTTCTTCCATAGAAGCAAAGTCATTAGCACCAATAACCGTTTTAACATTAAAATGACGATACTCTTTTTTAGAAGGTTTTGCATTTTTAAAAACCACACAAGCAGCAACCGGATTAGTACCTTGTATGTTTGAATTATCAAAACACTCAATGTGTACAGGTGGAACTTTTAAACGTAAATCCTTTTGAATTTGAGCCACTACCCGTTCATCACGATTAACCTTTTTAGAAAGCATTTTTTGCATAATTTTTTCCAAACGATAATATTTTACGTTACGCTCTGATAATTCAAGCAATTTCTTTTTATCCCCTATTAAAGGAACATTAAAGTTAGATTCTTTAAAATGAAACTCAGGCTGAAAAGGAACAATGATTTCTTTAGCTAATTGTTGCACTCGATTCTGTATTTCAATAATGGCATATAATAAAATATCTGATTCCGATTCTTCAATTCGCTTCTTAAACTCCATGGTATGAGATTGAATTACCGAACCGGAAACCACTCTCAAAAAGTTAACGAAAGAAGAACTTTCATCACTCGTAATTGAAAACACATCTACATTATGCATTTTAGGATTTACAATGGTCGATTTACTTTGATAGGATTCTAACAACACTAACCTTTGTTTAATGTCTTCAGCCATCTCAAACTCTAACTTTTCGGCATACTCCATCATCAAAGTTTTCATGTATTTGATAACGGTAGATACATTCCCTTTTAAAATATTCTTAATTTCATCAATGTTACGATGGTATTGCTCTAATGAATACGCACCAATACATGGCGCTTTACATTTACCAATGTGATATTCTAAGCACACTTTAAATTTACCGGCATCAATATTTTCTAAGGATAAATTAGATTTGCAGGTACGCAATGGATAAAGTTGACGAAATAAATCCAACAAAGTACGTACCATATGAACAGAAGTATAAGGACCAAAATAAACACTTCCATCTCGAATAAATTTCCGGGTTTGAAATACTCTGGGAAAATTCTCATATTTAATCACAATCCATGGGAAAGATTTATCATCTTTTAAAAGGACATTGTATCGAGGTTGATATTTTTTAATCAAATTATTTTCCAATAATAAAGCATCCTCTTCAGTCTCCACAACAATGTGTTCAATCTCATGAATTTTATTAACTAAGACGCGTGTTTTCCCATCATCATGATTTTTGTTAAAATAGGAAGAAACCCGCTTTCTTAAATTCTTTGCTTTTCCAACATAAATAATCACGCCCTCTTTATCGAAGTATTGATATACTCCCGGATCATTTGGTAAAACAGCTACCTTCGATTTTAAATACCCTATTCGATCTACATTCATAATGCGAGTATAAAGAATATTAATATAACATTGCTAATTAGAAGAAAAATATGTTTTAGAAATTCAATTAAGAACCACACAATATCACCATCAGTAAAACTTAACCTTGAACTTCAAAAATCGAGGTGAATAAATACAAAATCAGAGGCACGAAAAACATTAAAAAAACCCAACTAATTAAAAGAGATTCTAACATCAGACTATAAGTTTTAGTTATAAATACAAAATTACAGCTTCTAATTTATTTTTAAATTACCACAAGCCTCTAAGAAACAAATGGAAATTATCCACTTCGAATTACCTTCCCATAGTATAAAATAAAAGATAAACGACCATGCAAAAAGTTTTATTCACAGTAATCCTGATAGCTATTGGGAGATTATTTTTTCTTATGCACCTTGCTGCCTTTGTGTGAAAATAATAAATTCATAAAATTATCAATCACCAGCAATTTGTTATAAACTCATAGCATCTCTCCTCATTTTAAAGAACATTAGATGAACATGTACAGAAAAACTTAACAACTCAATTAATACACAAAAAAACCATGAAATAAGCTAAACAATAGATGAAGCATAAAATTCAAAATAATTCCAAAACTAACAATTGAATGGAACTAAAAATATATTCTTACTCTACTCCGATCAAGGCACAAAAAAACAAGCTCTAAAAAACACCCTTTAAACACCTCTAAATTCTGATATAAAACCTAAGAACACCCATCTTACTTTCAGTTAATGAAAGTAGTTAACTAACAATTCAAATATATTCCCAATAACACTACCATATAAGTAACTTCTAATATTAGAAAGTAATTACTTGTTCCACGTGGAACAAAATTAAAATCTTATAAAAACTAGATAGTTGATAATAAACGCGAATAAATTAGCTTATAAAATATATCCTTAAAGAATAAATAAATTGAGGTCAGTAGATAAGTACATACATTTCTACATAAATCTAAAAAAGCCCTCAAGTGGACGATATCCCTAAGCCTAGCCCTTACAAGCTAGAATGTTCATCAGGTATTTTAAAAACTCTAAAGGTGCTTAGTCTTAGTCATACAACTAGACACCTTTGGTGCTAACAAAAAATGCCATGATATCCATAGCCCTTCAGGCTATCCTTAACGACACCGCATCTTTGATACTAACGTAAGCATACTATTGATACGTTTTTAACTACTTACCTCTATAAATAATGAATAAAACAAATACCCCTGATACCATCAATTTGTATGAGTAAGGATTGATTGCTACATTAAACAAATGAACATACAGATATGACAAAAAGGAGGTAATCGGTAAAAAATCCCTGCTATAATTAATCCCATCCCATTTGTACTTCCATGATGCATTTGCGATTGATAAGAGTTTTATACCGGGTTGCCAATAAGAAGAACGGCAATTTGTTTAAACATATAGTACTAGCAAAAATTTCAACCTTCTACCGGCAGGAAGGATTCATAAGACCCAATTTTGATAAAATTAGATAACATAAGGACTAAGCCCTTAATAATGCAATAAACCATTAAAAAAAATACATGAAAGTAATAAACGAGTAGGAAAAACAATTTATAAACTCACGGCTAACCAGTACAAATTCCAAGCAAACTAACCCCTCATTCCTTTTAGGATGACCCTTTGGATTTTAAAAAACTACTAATCCCTAGTGTGATAAAATAACATTTTTTTACCCTTAAATTTTCTCATCAGAGTTACATTTGGTGTGAAGTATGTACTAATTAATTCGAAATTAATCAATCTATTATTAAAAGTAAATTCAATAGCGAACCAGGTAATGAATTTAATTAGATTACAAAGTAGCGTCTTACGACTAAATTAATAAGATAATAAAGTGATTGAGGTCAGTTGATAAGCACAAACATTTCTACATAATCTAAAAAAGCCCCGAAGTGGACAATATCCCAAAGCCAGCCTGTACAGGCTAGCATATTAATCAGGTATTTTATTTAAACTCAAAAAGAGCGTAGTCTTAATTACACATCTACGCTACTATTTTTGGCGCTAACAATATCATGCCATGAGATCCATAGCCATTCAGGCTAGGCTTAATAACACCGCATCTTTGATGCTAACGTGGTCTTACTAGTCGTAAGTTTTTAACTACTTACCCATATAAAGTGAATTAAGCTTTTCTAAAAAAAGTAGATATAATTCAGAGTGAAAAATAATTTTAACCTCTCCTATTCCTAATCGTGCAAAAATAAACCTGTAAGATTAGAAGATCAAATTTTTGACCCATCATGAAACTACAGTTCACAATATCAAAAGAAATATCACTACATCCAAAAAAACAAAAAAGATTGACTTAGGTAAAAAATAAATAAACCCAAAAAAAATAAAAGCTAACTGATAATTACATTTTCGAATAAAGACATAAAGCAAACTCAAGCTAAAGAACACACCATCATAACCTAGCTCAATAACCAAAAAAAATCCGATCAGAATATGATCGGATTATATTTTGTTCCACGTGAAACATTATCTTCCTAAGAGCAATAATAACACATTGATATCGCTTGGACTAACACCTGAAATCCGACTCGCCTGTCCGATGGTTTCGGGATTTATTTTAGTGAGTTTCTGACGTCCTTCAGTAGAAATCGTATGAATCTCGTCGTAATTAAAACGACCTCGAATTTTAATATTTTCTAATCGTTTGGCTTTTTCAGCCAATTGCTTTTCACGATCAATATACCCAGCATACTTTAAGGTAATCTCTACAGACTCTAAAATTTCTTCGCGACGATCGATAATAACTTCCTCTACAAAAGACTTAAACTTAGGTACTCCTTCTAATAAATCAAAAATACGCAACTGAGGACGCATTAAAATATCGACTAATTTAACCCCTTGTTTTAAAGGTGAAGTTCCTTTAGAAATTAACCAATCATTAATACGATCCTTTTTTACACTAAAGTTTTTTATAAACTCTACAATTTGTTCCTTAACTTCTAACTTGGATTGTAGATAACCGAATCTCTCTTTGCTGGCCAAGCCTATTTTAAAACTTTTTGGAGTTAATCGTGCATCTGCATCATCCTGACGAAGTAAAATACGATATTCCGCTCTCGAAGTAAACATGCGATAAGGTTCATCTACTCCTTTTGTAACCAAATCATCTATTAAAACACCAATGTATGCCTCATCCCTACCTAATACAAACTCTTCCTTACCTTGAACTTTTAAAGCAGCATTTATACCTGCTATTAAGCCTTGAGAAGCCGCTTCTTCATAACCGGTTGTACCATTAATTTGACCGGCAAAATACAAACCTTTTACGAGCTTGGTTTCTAAAGTATGATTAAGCTGAGTTGGTTCAAAATAATCATATTCAATTGCATAACCTGGTCTAAATATTTTTAAATTCTCTAAACCTTTTACTTTTTTAAGCGCATTTACTTGTGTATCTAAAGGTAATGAAGAACTAAATCCATTTAAATAATATTCAATTGTAGTTTCCCCCTCAGGCTCTAAAAATAATTGATGCTTTTCCTTTTCAGCAAACGTGACAATTTTAGTTTCAATACTCGGACAATAACGCGGACCAGTACTTTGTATGGTTCCATTGTACATTGGAGATTCATCCAAACCTCCTCTTAATATTTCATGTACTTCAGGATTCGTATAAGTAATAAAACAACTGCGCTGCTTTAACAATTTATTATTTGATTTATCATAACTAAACTTATAATAATTATCATCTCCGGCTTGCTCCTCCATTACTGAAAAATCAACACTACGTTCATCGATTCGAACAGGTGTTCCTGTTTTCATCCTTCCAACGGAAAATCCACGAGAAAGTAACTTATCTGACAACCCATTTGAGCCAGGTTCAGAAATTCGCCCTCCCTCTAACTGTACTGATCCTATGTGTATTAGGCCATTTAAGAAGGTTCCGTTTGTTAAAATTAAACCCTTACAGTAAAACGTAACGGAATTTCGCGTTATAACCCCTTTAATTATGTTATCTTGAATAATAACATCATCTACGGTATCTTGCCAAAAAAATAAATTAGGAATTTGCTCCAATTGTTTTCTCCATTCAGCAGAAAAAACTTTTCGATCACACTGAGCTCTTGGACTCCACATTGCAGGTCCTTTAGATTGATTAAGCATTTTGAACTGAATACTACTCTTATCCGTAATAATACCGGTATAACCGCCAAGTGCATCAATCTCTCTAACAATTTGCCCCTTTGCAATGCCACCTATCGCAGGATTACAAGACATTTGGGCAAATTTTTCCATATCCATCGTAATCAATAAGACAGAACATCCCATATTAGCAGCAGAAGCAGCAGCCTCACAACCGGCATGTCCTCCTCCTACGACAATAACATCGTATTCAAATACCATAATAAAAAAGAATTGCTATATACTAAACAGCAAAATTAAAGAAAAGTTGGTAACATAGATAACGCTTCATCTTCCTTTGAAGTCATTATTTTTTGTTCCTCATCGGTTTTATCCTTAAAACCAAGTAAATGAAGTATTCCGTGAATTAAAACTCTGAAAAACTCGTTTTGAAAAGAGGTCTGAAACTTTTCAGAATTTGACTGGACTGTTTCTAAACTAATGAATAAATCTCCGGAAATATGAGATTTACTACTATAATCAAAGGTAATAATATCTGTATAATAATCATGCTGCAAATACTCCTGATTCATCTTTAAAAGATACTCATCTGAGCAAAATACAACGCTTAACTCACCAAGGTTAAAACCATGAATTTGAGCCACTTTTTCAATCCACTTTGAGGTTGATACTGATATCAATTGCGGATCAGAAATATCTTCATAATAAAAATTAATCATTTCAGATTGAACTCCATTGTAACCTTACTTCCTTCATTTTCAAACTCTATTTCATCGGCTAAATGATGCATTAAAAATATACCACGACCATGAGTTTTTTCAAGATTCTCAGGTTTAGTTGGATCCGGTACCTGCGTATAATCAAAGCCCGGCCCTTGGTCTTCAATAGTAAAAGAGACCTTATCTTCTTCAATTACAAAGGATACCTCGACTTCTTTACCTTTATCCATTTTATTCCCATGAACAATAGCATTATTAACTCCCTCTACAACAGCTAATAAAAGCTTACCATACACATCACTATTGAAGGAATGCCTGTTAGATAAATCATCAATCAATTTCTCTACCAGGTTGATATTTTTTATATCTGAATTAAATCTTATTTTATCCACTGTAAGCTCCATTTGAGTATTGTAAAATCAATAATGAAATACGAATATTTCCTTAAAAATATAATCCGTATACTAAAATAAGAAGAATTTGTTCCATTTTTAAAGAATAATTTAAATATTACTTCTTTAACCACATTTCCGGATTCATTTTTTCATTTTCTTTCCATATTTCAAAGTGTAGAACACCACTGTTTTCACCATCTCCTTCATAAATTTTGCCAACAACATCTTGAGTTTTCAATTGATCCCCAACACTGACATTTACACTTCGTAAATTGGCGTATACTGATAAGTATTTACCATGACGTACTATTACAGCATTATTATAACCAGGAATAGATACAACTCTTGTCACTTTACCCGTATAAACCGTTTTTACAACAACATCATTGGTAGACTTAATATCCACACCATTATTATTTACCTTAACGTATTTTAATACAGGATGTTGATGCTCTCCAAAACGACTGATAATAAGCCCTTGAACCGGCCATGACAATTTACCACTTGCACTTGAAAAATCCGAAAATTCAATAACATCAGACTTACTGGCTTTAATCAGACGCATGATATCATCTTCAAGTTTCTTCAGCGCTTTTTGTTGATCCTTTATTTCATTTTTAATCTTTTTCTCTTTTTGTTTAAGAGAGTTTACATCTTCCTGAACTTTTTTCTTTGATGATTTAAGGGATTCCTGTTCGTGATTTAAATCTGCCAAAAGATGATGTTTTTCACCTTTTTTTAGACTCAATTCTTTTTTTTGGACATCTAGTTCCGCTGTAAATTTTTGAATTGAAATTCCTTGGTTTTTACGAAACTTATTGTACTCTTTAAGCATTATGAACCGACGGTAAGCATCATTAAAACTTTCGGCACCAAATAAAAAGGTCATTTCGTTATAAACCTTTCGATTTTTAAAGGATTCTGTGATTAATCGCGCATAATCAGACTTTAACAAAACTAATTCAGCATTCTTTTTAGTGATTAAACCATTTAAACTATCTATTTCCTTATCCAGAACAAGAATTTCGTCATTAATGAGCTCAATAAGTGCTTCACGCTCTTTAAGTTGTTTATTTAGAACTTTTATTTGTTGAATGGATAAACCTTTCTTTTGATCATATTTTTGCAGTAAAATTTCGGCCTCCTTGATTTGATTAATAAGGGAGTTTTTATTTTTCTCTAAATTTTTAAGATCTTGCCCCAAAAAGCTAGCAGAAAAGATAAAAATAAAGGTTAGAAAAGTTAATATCCGGATCATTTTTTCACAATATTATATTTATTCGAAACCTTAAAACCTATTCTATTTTTACCATCAATTTCGATTGAATCATACTTAACACTCAAACTAATTTGATTATTTCCTCGTCGACCTTCGATGATAAGTTTATTCGGAATTAAATGCCCATTTAATTGAGAAAAATCTTCGTATTTAATAACCAAGTCAGAATTACTGCTATAATCTTTAATTAAGGATTTACTAATCTTAAAAACTTCAGGTAAAATGTAAAGGTCGTGTAGTACAAGATCATTTTTATTATTGCGCTTTGTTAACCGGTTATACCTATTCTTTTTTACGGATTTAAAAACGTATTTATCAGATTCATTATAATGTTTATACCGTTTAATTTCCTCTTCAAAATTTTGGCTTAATGGGTAGGTATGAAGCTGATTTAGTAGTATTCGGTAAAGCAGTTTATAATCAATGTCTAAAGAAAATTTATCCCATAAAAAACCATAATTTTCCTGAGTTAAAGTTTTATTGCTACGATTAATAACAATAATCGAATCTTCATTAAACTTTACTCGTGCTAATTCAATACCCATTAAAGGTAAAATGGATACAATAATTTCTTTATCTTCATTTATAAAGAGATTACCTTTAAAAGATTTTTTATCACCGTCGATGTTAATTTCTGCAGCAAATTTTTTACAAAAAAGCGTATTAAATTCTACATAATTATCCTCTACATTTTTAATCAAACGAGCATCGGTAATATTTTTCAGATCACCTTTAGAAGTGTAGTATTTTTTTGAACTACAACCAATTAAAAAAAGAATAAAGAAACTATAAAAAAGAATTTTCACTGTATATAAATTGAATTTTAAATGACTGAATTAGTTGGGCTAAATCTAAAGATGTTCTAAGTAGATAAGTGTAAATTCATGTTATTTATTCGATATATTTTTTTTGCTCGATCTTAGCCGGCACATTTTTATTAGTTGGGTTAATTTCAAGGGTCTTTTTCCACTGAACTAATGCACCTTCTACGTCCCCTATTTTATAAAGAATATCACCATAATGCTCAACGATCACATCATTTACATCACCTCCGTTATCGATAGCACGTTCGATGATATACTTAGCTTCTAAATACCTTTCTTTCATAAAAAGTACCCACGCATAGGTATCTAAATAAGTACTGTTTCCAGGCTCCATGTCAACACACTGACTGCTCATCTTTTCAGCCTTATCCAAATCCTTTTTTTCAACGGACAAATAATAACTGTAGTTATTAAGAACAACAATGTTTAATTCATTTAATTTCAACGATTCTTCAAAGTAATAAAAGGCATCAGTTGACTTATTTAAGGCATAGTTAACATCACCTAAATTAGCGTATAACTGGGCTTTCATGGCTGTATTTTCGCCGGCACTCTTAACTCCTTTAACAAACAAATCATTGGCTTCTTCGTTTTTGTTCAATTGCATACTTGCTGACCCGGTTAAAAGATAGAAAAAACTATTTTCAGGAAAATTTAAAATGGCTTTTTTTCCTTCAACATACAAGGAATCAAAACTCTTGTTATCAGCAAGTAATAATAAATAATCCTGCCATACTGTTTCCTCTTTTTCATTCAATTCCAATGCTTTTGCATAAATGGATAAAGCATCCGAATTACGGCCTACAATCTTTAAATAGCTTCCATAATAAATATATGCATTTGCTTCTTGAGGATGAGCATAAACCAGATCTGAGAAAAAACGATCAATATAAGGAGCATCAAATTGCTTTTCAGTAACTTGAGATAAAAATGGTATCAATCGTTGAAATTTGGTATCAAATGGAAGATACTCATTACGAAGAGCTTTGGAATAATAATCTTCAAACTTAGTCGTATCATTGGCAATTAATTCAACATTTCCTAAACTAAAATAAGCTAATCCATTTTTAGTATCCTTTTCCAAAACTTTTTGGTAAAAAACGCGTGCGTTTTCTAAATCTTTTTGATAAAAATAGTAGTCAGCAATATAACCATAATACCGAGCTTCATCAGGAAACTTTTCTATTAACCTATTTAACTCCGCTAAAGCTTGTTTATTTTTTCCAAGAGCAACATAAATTTTCTCCTTTTCAAGAATAATTAGTTCATTAAGACCGAGAACTTTTTCAAGATAAGCATACTCATCTAAGGCTTTGTCATATTCTTTATTTTGCTGATACAGTTGAGCTAAAGAATAACGGTATTCGATATTTTCATGATCTTCCTTAACAAAATCCTGATAGATAGAAATAGCTTTAGCAGGGAACTTATTGTTCTGATACAAATCTGCCAATAAGAGTTTATACCAAAGATTATCCGGATTATAATAAACAGCTCTTTCTAATACCCCTTGAGCTTTATCAGGTTGCTGACCGGCTACTAAAATATTTGCTAATTCATACATAGAAGCACTACTGGAAGGATCAAGTTTTAGACATTCTCCAAGATAAACAGCAGATTTCTCAAGATTTCCTTTCATCTTTTCACGACAGGCTTCGTAAAAAAAGTAGTCGAATTTACGTTGTTCCTCTACGCTTAATTCGGTTTCCTTGGTAGTTGCTTTTGAATCGACAGCTGATGTTTTTTTTATTGAATTACAAGAAGTAAAAAATAAAAAAACAGTAAAAAGTAAAATAATGCTTCTATAATATGTCATACCTAAATTTGTTTAAATTAGTGAACTCCTGTATGTCCAAAACCACCTTCTCCACGGGCAGATTCTTCTAACTCATCAACCTCGACAAGAGTAACTTTAGTATATTCTGTAATAACCATTTGACAAATTCGTTCACCCGGATTAATGGTAAATGGTTCATTGGAAAGATTAACCAAAATAATTTTGATTTCACCTCTATAATCTGCATCAATTGTACCTGGAGTATTTAAAACAGTAATACCATGCTTGGCAGCTAATCCACTTCGAGGTCTGATTTGAGCTTCAAAACCCGCTGGAAGTTCAAGGTATAAACCGGTAGGAACCATCACGCGCTCCAGTGTTTGTAAAACAATAGGTTCCAAATTATTAGCACGTAAATCCATGCCAGATGAATGCTCTGTACTATAGTGAGGTAAATCGTTGTTACTTTTATTAATAATTTTAACGCTTGCCATGTTTTATAATCTTTAAAAATTGTTGTCTTTCAACTATATAAATCAATAGTAGATAAGCTACAAATATAAATGCTTTAAGCAGATATCGAAATTTGGGATCATAATCATTGAATTGTAACAAAATGAATCCAAACACAATTCCTAAACTAAAATGAATTAAAATTGACCTTAAATCGTAAGGAACCGGATAATATTTTTGACCTAAAACATAGGACATTACCACCATTAGGCCGAAACACAAACAAGATGAGATTGCCGAGCCGAGATAACCGATATAAGGTACTAAAACAATGTTTCCGATAACAACAACAACCATACCAATAAAGCCCATAATGGAACCATAAATGGTGCGATCGGTTAATTTATACCACAAAGACAAACTGTAATAGATGCCAAACAAAAGCTGCCCTAATAAGACCCATGGAATTATTTTATTTCCACTCATGTAGGCGGGTGTTAACAAAATATTTATAAAATCTAACCCGGCCAAAACACCTACGTAAATCACCATCCCAAAGATGGTAAAGTATTTTAGTATAGAAGCATATAGATCGTTGGAAGCTTTCTCTTTACCTTCTTTAAAGAAAAATGGTTCAAAAGCCAATCGAAAAGATTGAATAAACAAGGCCATGAGAATACCAATTTTAAAATTGGCTCCATAAACAGCTAATTGTTCCATGCCATTTTCGGAAAGTAATTCGGGAAGGAGAATTTTATCGATGTTTTGGATAACCATTCCAAATAATCCAACTAATACAATGGGATAGCTATACTTCATCACCTGTTTTAGTAATTCTTTTGAAAAAGAAAACTTTTCTTTCAAAAGTATGGGCGACAGAAGGACAAAAATAGTGGCAGAACTGATTAAATTAGAAATAAAAACGTATTTAAGCCTATTTTCTTCAATAAAAACATACTTAACGAAATCTATCCCATTTTCTAACATTAAAGGGCATAAATAAAGAAAAAACACATTAAAAACGACTACTATAAGTACTTGAAGAAACCTTAAACCAGCATACTTTTTAGATTTTCCTTGATACCTTAAATCTGCAAAAGGTACACTCACAACAGCATCGATGGCAACAATAAGAGCAGAATAAAGAAAAATATCAGAATCGATAATGTTGTTACCAATACTTTGAGCAAGCTCTATCCGCCAAAAATAGATACAACCTACAAATAAAAGACTCCATAAGAAAACAGGTAGTAACAAGGTATAGAGAATGGAATTGCGTTTCTCGTGATCAGAAAAACGAAAATAACCGGTTTCGAATCCAAAACTTAACAAAACTAATAAAACCGATATGTAACTGTATAAGTTAACTACAGCACCAAGATCCTCTTTGACCAAGGTTTGGATATAAAAAGGCGTAAGCAACCAGTTCAATAACCGGCCAAGAATGGTGCTGGCTCCATATAAAATGGTATCTCCAGCTAATGCTTTTAATTTGCTCAAAACGGATTATTCTGAAAAAAGTGAGCCTTGGCTTCCTGTTAAATTTCGTCCAAGGTGTTCGTAAGCTAATGGCGTAACCATTCGTCCACGAGGGGTTCGTTTTAAAAAACCTTCCATGATCAAAAATGGTTCATAAACTTCTTCGATCGTGCCGGCATCATCACCAACAGCGGTTGCAATGGTATTTAATCCAACCGGTCCTCCCTGAAATTTATCAATTAAAGTCAATAGAATTTTATGGTCCATATTATCTAAACCATGTTGATCAATATTTAAGGCATTTAAACCTAAATGACTAATATCTATATCAATAACACCATTACCTTTAACCTGAGCGAAATCTCGTACACGACGTAATAAAGCATTAGCAATACGTGGTGTACCTCTACTCCTGCGTGCAATTTCATGGGCAGCATCGTCATATATAGGCATATTCAAAATATGTGCAGAGCGCTTGATAATACCAGAAATAACAGAGCTATCGTAATATTCTAAATGACAGTTTATTCCAAAACGAGCTCGTAAGGGTGAAGTCAATAAACCACTGCGTGTAGTTGCCCCAATTAGAGTAAAGGGATTTAAATCAATTTGTATACTTCTGGCTCCGGGTCCTTTATCAATGACGATATCAATTCGAAAATCTTCCATTGCAGAATATAAATATTCTTCAACCACAGGACTTAAGCGATGAATTTCATCAATGAATAAAACATCATTGGCTTCTAAACTGGTTAGTATCCCAGCCAAATCACCAGGTTTATCCAGTACAGGACCACTGGTTAATTTAAAGCCAACCCCAAGTTGGTGTGCAATAATGTTGGAAAGTGTTGTTTTTCCAAGTCCCGGAGGACCATGTAGTAAAACATGATCTAAGGCTTCACCGCGCATACGAGCAGCTTCCACAAAAATTTGCAGATTTTCAACAATTTTATCTTGTCCTTGAAAATCACTGAAAGAAAGAGGCCTTAAAGCTTTTTCTATATCTTTCTCGATTTCATTATTCCCCCGTATGTCGAAGCTCATAAATTCTAAATCCTACACAATCTTAAGAAACTTAAGATTTAAGAAAAACTCTTGTAAATCAAAAGGTTTAGCCATATACTCATCCATCCCGTGATTGATACATTTTTCACGATCTGCATCATAAGTATTAGCAGTTAAACCAATAATAGGTGTATGCCTTCCAGTAGATTTTTCCAATTCCCGTATTTGGATAGTTGTTTCTAATCCATCCATTACCGGCATCATCAAATCCATAAGAATCAGGTCATATTGTGTATCCTCAAGCTTATCAAGAGCTTCTTTCCCATTATTAGCAATCTCTATTTGAAATCCGAGTTTAGTCAGATTTAAATAGATCAATTTCTGGTTTAAAAAGTTATCTTCTACAAGTAAAACAGATAGAGGATTGGTTAGTTTTTTAATCATAGCGACTACAAATTTAGCAGCTTATAATTTATTTTCCGCAGAAATACGCAACATTTCATTAATTGGTAGTACTGCTTTTTTTCTTAATTCATCATCAACTTCTACAGTTGGCCATTCGAATTTAAGGGAATTATAGAGTTTCTCCAAAGAATTTAATTTCATATACTCACAATCATTACAAGCACAAGTAGAATCATTAGGCGGTGCAGGGATGAAGGTTTTTTGTGGATTACTCAATTCCATTTGGTGTAAAATACCTGATTCTGTGGCGACTATGAAAGTAGTTGCAGTACTGCTTTTAGTGAAATTTAATAAGGCAGCAGTACTTCCTACAAAATCAGCTAAAACCAATAAAGGTTGTTTACATTCAGGATGTGCTAACACTAAAGCGTCAGGATAATCAGTTTTAAGCTCTATAATCTTCTCAACAGAGAATTTCTCATGTACATGACACGCACCATCCCAAAGGACCATATTTCGGCCTGAAATACTATTTAAATAGTTTCCTAAATTCCGGTCCGGACCAAAGATAATTTTTTCATCTGCAGGAAAACTATCCACAATGGCTTTGGCATTGGTACTGGTTACCACTACATCAGATAAAGCCTTAATCTCGGCCGTTGTATTGACATAAGTTAATACTTTATGATCCGGGTATTGCTTTTTAAATGCTTCGAATTCATCTGCCGGACAACTATCTGCCAAACTACAACCTGCATTTAAATCCGGAATAAGAACTAATTTATCAGGAGACAAAATTTTAGCCGTTTCACCCATGAAGTTAACGCCTGCTAAAACAATCATGTCCGCATCTGTTTTAGCAGCTTCCTGAGCAAGTGCTAAACTGTCACCTACAAAATCAGCAATATCTTGAATTTCATTCGTCTGATAAAAATGCGCCATAATAATTGCATTCTTCTCTTCCTTTAATTTTAATATTTCTGCTTTGATATCGATGTCAGCCGGAATAGGTTCGTTAACAAACCCACTTTTCAACCACTCTTCTTTTATATACATATTATAGATAAGATAATTTTAAAAAAATATGATAATGATGTTATCCTGTTAGTTTCGTTGATAATTTTTATCGATTTAACTTGTGTAATTGGTTATTCATCAAAAATACTCATTTAATAAACGGGATATTAACAGCTGTGTGTGTAGTAAGTCATTGATAGTGATGAATTACTGATTTTAATTAACAAGTTGTTAATTGAGTGCAAATTTAGTAAATTCTTTAATTAACAGTGTTTATTACGCCTGTTAAATCCGTTTATAAATACCTTTAAAATTGCTTAGAAACTAACATGTGTATTTGGGTGGATGGCTTGTATGTTTATTTTATGGAATAATCCAAAACTTTCTTTTTCTTTTTTATGAATGCCAATTCACAAGTTATTAACATGCTATTTAGAGGTTATTCACATTAAATTTGCAATGATTTAACAATGCTTTATTGTTATCTTTGCCTCCGAAACTTGAAGTGCATTATATAAATTTCTGATGTATCTTTAAATTAGTAAAAATATTCAGTTTCACTCATTTAAGTTATTAAAGGATGTTGTTTAAAACTATCGCAATTGCAGCTGATCATGCTGGTTTTCCTACAAAGGAGTATGTTAAAAATTACCTGGAAGAAAAAGGTATAACAGTAAAAGATTTTGGAACTTATTCTGAAGAAAGTACTGATTATGCCGATTTTGCACATCCAATGGCTACTGCAGTAGAGAATCAAGAATACGAAGTTGGGATTGCCATCTGTGGAAGTGGAAACGGTATTAATATGACAGTTAATAAACATCAGGGCATTCGGGCGGCTTTATGCTGGAAAGAAGAGATTGCCTACATGGCACGCTTACACAATGATGCGAATGTATGTACTATTCCGGGACGCTATGTTTCTAATGACGAAGCCATTGCAATTTTAGAGAAGTTTTTAACTACAGCGTTTGAAGGTGGACGTCATATTAATCGGATCAATAAAATTCCGGTGAAATAACCAAATTGTAATTGTCCCTGTGCAAAGTATTGGTTAGTTATGGTGCTAATTAGTTGATATACTGATAAAAAGATAATAATTTAACAAGCCAAAGGTCAACGTGATGATCTTTGGCTTGTTGATTTTAGGTCTATGAATGAGTTGATTAATCTAAAGGTTTAACGAATAAAAGAAATTAATAATTTCAGATTATTAGATCATTTTCTATATTTTTACAAGCTAAAATTAATTCTTATGTTATCAAATACTTGTAAATATGCCATCCGTGCTGTTATCTATTTAGCTGTTAACGGTGCTGATAATAAGAAGATTGGGATTAAACAAATTTCAAAAGAACTGGATATTCCCACGCCATTTTTAGGAAAGATTTTACAAAGTTTGGCTAAGCAAAAATTACTTTCGAGTACCAAAGGACCTCATGGTGGTTTTGGTTTAGGAAAGCCAACTTCCGAAATTGCTTTAATTGATATTGTTGAAATTATTGATGGTAAAGATGTATTTACCAATTGTTTAATTGGTTTACAAAGCTGTAAGAGTAACCATAAAGAAGGTCATGCCTGTCCGGTTCATGATCAATATGCCGGCATTCGACAACAGTTGTTTGATTTCTTTAGTTCAGAAACTATAGGCTTGATAATTAGTAAGATGAAAGATAAGAGTGATTACATTAAATTATAAAGACTTCGAAAATGGATAAAGCATTAAACGTTTTATCCATTTTTTTTGTTTGAATATTTGGAAGAGTAAAATGGCGAGAAGAACCCCGCTTGTATTGGCAACTACGTCTTGCCATTCGGCTCCACGGTAATCAGTTAAGAGTTTTTGAGCCAATTCCATCAGCAAACCCCACCCAAAAGAAAATAGTAAAAGAGAAAATTTGTTTTTTTGAGTTCGGAAGTAAAACTCAATTAAAAGAGTAAAGCTTAAGCTTGAATACATTATTAGGTGGACAAATTTATCGAAATGTGGAAATAACTCCAATTTGTTAGTATCAATGTTGGTGGTATTAAACAGACTTAAGTAAGTTATTGCTATTAAGAGAATTATACTTTTGTGGTAAGATATTAGTTTATTCATTTTTTGTGAATTATTGTTGATAAGTTGTTAATATCACGTTAATAAAGTACTGATTAACAATGTTTCACGTGAAACACTTTTTATGGCCGGTATTTATATTCATGTTCCGTTTTGTTATTCTCGTTGTTCGTATTGTGATTTCTACAAAAGTACGAGTTTTGATCTCAAAAAAAATTACATTGACGCCTTGTGTCAGGAAATTGAACGCTCTGCCTTTTTTAATCAATTTTCAAAAATAGATACGTTGTATTTTGGTGGAGGTACGCCTTCAGTTCTATCAGTTTCTGATTTTGAACGCATCTTAGCAGCATTAACGCAAAAGATGAATTTAAGTTCGCTTCAAGAATTTACCATGGAAATGAATCCCGATGATATAAGGGCTGACTATGTGGACGCTTTGATGTCTCATGGGGTGAATCGGGTGAGTATGGGGATTCAAAGTTTTGAAGATAAACATTTGCGTTTAATGAACCGTCGTCATTCAGCTTCACAGGCCATTCAGGCGATTGAAATTTTAAAACAGGCCGGTCTTCAAAATGTCAGTGCTGATTTGATTTATGGTTTGCCGTTTATGACTTTTAACGAGTGGCAAAGTAATGTTGAGCAAATGTTGCGGCTAGACCTTCAACACATTTCTGCTTACCATTTGACCATTGAAAAGAACACGGCCTTTTACGATTACCTGAAAAAAGGTAAAATTCAGGAAATAAATGAAGATGAAAGTGTAAAGCAATTTCGTTTTCTACAAGAAACTTTGACGCAACATGGTTTTGTCGATTACGAAATTTCTAATTTTGCGAAGCCAGGTTTTTATTCCCAACATAACAGTTCTTATTGGAAAGGACTCCCCTATTTAGGTTTAGGACCATCGGCACATTCTTTTTATAATGATTGCCGGTTTTGGAATGTAGCTGATTTAAGCAAATACATTCATGGCGTGACCCATGATGAAGTGTATCAAGAAAAGGAAGTGTTGAGTTCCATCGATCGGTACAATGAAATTATCATGGTTGGTTTAAGGACGAAAGTGGGATTTTTGTTGTCAGATTTAGAAAAGTATTTTGATGGAGCTCTACTCGAATATTTTCATCAAGTTGTACATAAGCAAATTAAAAAAAAGCATCTGTTGTTTGAAGATGGGCGTTATTTTATTCCGGACGATAAGCGTTTTATTACAGATGGAATTATAGCTGAATTATTTTATGTTGAAGATTGAGGTGTTTTTAGATTTAAAAACTTTCAGGTAAATTATAGCTTTCAAGAAATCAAAAAGAATTTAATAATGGAAAACAAACAA
Source organism: Bacteroidales bacterium (assembly GCA_003249255.1). GTDB lineage: Bacteria > Bacteroidota > Bacteroidia > Bacteroidales > Marinilabiliaceae > SZUA-582. The sequence continues at coordinate 41,061 of QKJP01000036.1, read as the reverse complement.
GGAATTATAGCAACTTATGGATCAATCTTTTTGAATGTTTTATTATTTGCACTGAAGTTTTGGGCCGGCTTGGTAAGTGGTTCGGTTGCCATTATTGCCGATGCCTGGCATACTTTAAGTGATAGTATTTCTTCTGTAGCTGTACTTATCGGTTTAAAAGTTTCGGCCTTGCCTGCCGATGAAGAGCATCCTTATGGGCATGGGCGAGCTGAAATTATTTCCTCTTTAGTGGTTGGAATATTATTAGCCGTTATAGGTTTTAATTTCTTAATGGAATCCATTTTAAAATTGCGTACGCACTTTGAGGTACACTATGGTACTTTAGCGATTGTAGCCACTGTTTTATCCATCGTTATCAAAGAACTAATGGCACAATATTCCATACGCATTGGAAAAAAAACAAATTCGATGTCTATGATTGCCGATGGTTGGCATCACCGTTCTGATGCGATTTCTTCTGTTGTTATCTTGGTGGGTATTTTTGTAGGATCCTATTTTTGGTGGATAGATGGAGTGTTGGGCATTTTAGTGTCGCTTCTCCTCTTTCATGCTACATATAGCATTATGAAAGATAATATTTCAGTCTTGTTGGGGCAAAAAATTGATGATGAATTGCGTGAAAAAGTACTTGCCTTAGCACCCGAAGTCAGTGACTTGAATTTGCAACCGCATAATTTTTTGGTACATAATTATGGGCGACACATCGAATTGGTTTTTCATGTGAAATTACCGGGTGAATTGAGTTTAAATGCAGCTCATCAAATTGCTACAAACTATGAAGAACTCATTAAAGAGCGCCTTCAAATCGAAGTTAATGTGCATATTGAAAATTGATTTATTACGTTTTTTGCTTATTATCTTATCGTTTTTAATACGTTTAAATTCTTGACTCTGTAAAATTTCAGTAGTATTTTTTAAGATCAGAAGCAGACCTCAATCATTGATGAATCCAATACCGATTTTTAATGATTTAGCAAGCTTTTGTTTTATTAAAACTTACTCCTATGAAAGAGCTTACTTTGTTTTGTTTTTTACTTTGTCAGGTTTTCGCTTTTTCTAATGACAGTATTTTTTATACTGCAGGAAACCATCTTATTTCCCTCGATAAAACAGATTGTAGTCTTTCCAAAGAAGTATTATCTATTAAACGTGACATCGAATTTTGTAACGAAGGATATGAGGATAATTATTTATCTGTTACAGTTGATTATACTTTTTATAATCCGGGGTCTGAAGAAAATGTTTTAGTAGCTTTTGAAGCTATATCTCCCTATGGTAATGTTGATGTATATCCAGTTAATGGAAATCACCCCTATGTTGCTGATTTTAGTATAGAAATGAATGGTGTACCTATCGAAAGTAAGGTGTCTATTGTTGATGAAGAGAATTACTATAGAAATGGCACCATAAATTCAAAAACTGTCGATGAAGTCATTGATGAATACTTCAATGAAAATAAAACTGAATTTCTTTATGTCTATCATTTTATGGCTTCGTTTAAAAGTGGAGAAAATAAAATTAAACATACTTACCGGTTTTTATTATCCAGAACGGTTTCGACAAATTATAATTTTGATTACTTACTAACTACGGCCAAACAATGGGCGAACCAAAAAATAGATGATTTTACTTTACACATTGAGCTTGGTACGCGAGAGAGTTTTTTCATTGAAAAAACCTTTTTCTCCGACCCAAAAGAGTGGAATATTGAGGATGGTAGAATGGTGTCTGATTCGATTAAAAATAGGCTACAATTTATAACTTTTAGTGGTGGAATAACTTTTACAACAAAAGATTTTGTTCCGGCTGGAGAATTGCATGTATGGTCTTTAAAGGATTTACCTTATCAAGATTTTGATTACACACGCCAGAATTTGCCAAAAAAGATCACGCTCTTTGGGGAACAGTCCACCCTAAAAACATCCGTTGATGAAACATCTTTTCAAATCCTTAAAGGCCTGCCTTATGCCATTAGAGGCTATGTGTTTGAAGAAGACTTTATACAGCAATACTATTTAACCCAAAAGTGGTATCGGCCTAATCCTTCTTATAAGCCTGCTTTAAAAGACTTAACAGAACTTGAGATGGATTGGTTAAATGAAGTAAAGGCCAAATAGTAGTTGAATTAATTTGGTATTTTAGTCAAATAAGGTAATGCAAAAAGTATAAGGCAACTATGGAAACGAATGAAATATTGAGAGAACAGATTTTCGAAATAATAAAAAATCAACTTAAGGACAATAATCCACCAGAAACTAAATATACATACGATCGGTTGATTAAAAGCGGATTTGATGATTACCAAACCAGACAAATGATCGGTCAATGTTTAACAGTAGAGTTGTTTGATGTTTTGAAATTTAACAATCCATATAATAATGAACGATATATTAAAAATTTAAAAGCCTTACCCAAAGAACCTTTTGATGATTGAAAATTTTCATTGGATTAGATTCCCTAAAGTCATTGTTTTTTACATTGATAAAAAATAATGTTCGTATGATTACTCAATTACTCTTTCTTCATTCGGCCAAAACGAAATCCTTCCTTTAAGGTACAGATATTCAACTTGTTTAATACGAAACACAAAATCATTTTCATTCAGCCAGAATAATTGGTCAATACTCATCCAATCATAAGGGAAATTTAGTTTTTCCGAATAGTTATACCATTCGCCGTCTTTCATTTCAATGGCGTAAACAATTGTTTCCTGTCCATCATAATTTCCGGCTAATCGAAATGTTTTATTGGGCGAATAGCAAGAATGTTGAGGATCATGACTTGTTTCTCCTGTTTTAAGTGAAAAAGAAATGGTGCCATGGCCATATTCAACATTAATAATATCTTCTTCGGGAAAATAGCTTTCAATATAATAGGCTTCTTCAAAGCGATTTACTTCGGGGTAAATTATTAGCTCCTGTGCATAATCGTTGGTGAAACTATAAATGTGATGATTGCTATAATAGCCTCGTTCTTGGTCTGCAATATTATGCCAGCGTACTTTATTTTTAAGTTTTTCTTTAATTTCTTTTAAATCAGTTATAGCTTTTGCTTTTGAGTTTCCGTTGTTGAAGCAAGTTTCTTTATTTGAAGTGAGCCAGTTATACTCCGAAAGACTAAGGGTATCCACTTTAACATTGAGGCGTCCTTTGTTTAATGGTGTTATGAAACCATCAAAAATAAAACCTTCAATATTTCCACTATTCTCTTTTTCATTGATGAAAAAATGGCTTTGGTAATTGGCTTTTACCCAATTCCCCCCTACTCTAATTCCGTTATCCGGAACAATCATTGTTATATCTGTTCTTTCTATTACTTCAACAACTGATCGAAATGGTATTTTACCAATTTTCTCACCTTCTAAGGAAGGCGTGCTTCGAACGTTGATTCCTTTTGTTGCAATTACTCGATATGGTTTCGAAGCAAAGATAGATATGGAAGCAAGAAAGAAAGTAATCGTTAAAATATAGAAGGACTTCATCAGAATTTGGATTAATGCTCGCTAATTGGATTTTGAGTTTTTTATGAAGTGTGTATAATAGATATTAGTAATCAAAACCTAAAATAGATAAAAGGTTGACTATCTACATCGTGGAATGTAACGATTAGAAGAACAAATAAGGCTGCTGCAATAATCTTAATCCACCATGGTAGAATAATGAGTAGCAGTTTGCTTTTTTTGTGAAGCTTAGTGGGTAAAAAGTGTAAGCCAAATCCAACTAATAGAAGCATGTAAAGATATGGTTGTTTGGCTACTGCAAGTGTAATTTGTGAGACATTAAAGACATTAAATAAGCGGTAAAGCATAATTTTTGCATTTTCGATGGAACTCACACGAAAGACAATCCAGGCAAATACCACAAAATGAAAGGTCATAAACCACGCGGCAGCTTTTACTATGCAATTGGTACTGCCTTTTATTAATTTCTTTAATAAGCGATCTATAATTAGTGCGAAACCATGTAGTCCACCCCAAATTACAAATTTAAGTGCTGCACCATGCCATAATCCACCAATGAGCATGGTTAGCAATAAATTGATGTGAGTACGTAATTTTCCTTTTCTATTACCACCCAATGGAATGTATAAATAATCTCTTAACCAGGTTGATAAACTGATGTGCCAGCGTCTCCAAAAATCTGTAATAGAGGTGGCTTTATATGGATAGTTAAAGTTTATGGGTAATCTAAAACCGAGTAATACCCCTACCCCAAGTGCAATATCGGTATAACCCGAAAAGTCGCAATAGATTTGTAAGGCATAAGCATAAATGGCCGATAGAATTTCGATACCTGAATGCGCTATTGGATGTTCGAAAGTGCTATCTACCAGATTAACAGAGATGTAATCTGATAAAACCATTTTTTTAAATAATCCCCCTAGAATTAAGAAGAAGGAATGCCAAATCCATTTTTCTGAGGTAACTACCTTTTGATAAATCTGTGGAATAAAGGTTTTTGCTCTTACGATGGGGCCTGAAATCAATTGAGGAAAAAAGGACACGTAAAAGCCAAAGTCAATAATGCTTTTAACAGGCTTTAATTGGCCTCGGTAAACATCAATGCTATAACTTATGGTTTGGAAGGTAAAAAAGGAAATACCAACGGGTAAAACGATTTCAGCCGTGTTAAAACTTGTGCCAAAGAGTTGGTTTAAAAAATGGGCTGCATAATCCATTACTTCTATTTCATTACCTGATAAGGATGAAATACTTTCGGCAATAAAATAGGTGTACTTGAAGTATGATAATATACTTAGGTTTATGACTAAACTGGTGATGAGTAATGAGCGTCGTTTCCATTTTGTAGAAGTAGCTCCTAGAGCTAATCCTATACTGTAATCTACTATGGTTGAAAACACTAATAAAGTAAAGAAGTAGCCGCCTGTTTTGTAGTAAAAGAATAAACTGGAAATAAAAAGAAATAAACTTCTTGAAAAGCGATGTTTATAAATGATGCTATGAACACCTAAAACAAAAGCAAAAAACAGCCAAAAACCTGTTTGTGTAAACAAAAACAAGTCTGATTGATTGGATATAAAGTGAATTATCTGTTCCATATTTGCTTATTATCAAAGGGGTGATCAGATAAAGGTTGGTCTATCAGGTCGCAATCATCAAAGAGTTTCCATACTGGTTTCATCATTAAATCGCCGGCTTTATTACCGCCAATTCGTGTAAAGTGTACGTAATCGTTAATCGCCATCGGCGGATTATTATTTACCCATTGAGACATTGATCCGACTCCTCCCATGGCCTCCAGTAAATCGTAAAATGCAAAGCCATTTTTTAGAGCTGCCGCTTTTTGTGCATCTCTTAATTTTTCAATGTTTGCATAAGGTCGAATATTTCCATCCTCAACATCTGCTGCATCTGCAATACCAACTACTATAACCGGAATATTTGGAAATACTCTTCTAATTTTAATAAAATGACGATTTAATATGCGTTCATAAAATTTATAGCTTTTGGCTTCAGATGGTACCATGTTAGTTCCAAATTGAAGAATGATTAAACCTACATGAAAATGTTCAGACATGGTCTTATACAATTCCATATTTGTACGGTTTAAAAGAGGCGTACTTTGAGCTCTTAAAGAGATATTGTCTACCGCTACACCACAGGTACTATCAAGGGCACAGGCTAAGATGTTGACATCTACTTTACTCTCGAAATTGAGTTTTAGAGAAGGTGATAATTGGCTAAACTCCCAGTTGATTTCAGTGATCCCTTCAGAAGCCGGTAAATCCTCATTTATTACGTTAACAGAACTGATACTTCCGTTTACTTTTATATTAGCACTATGCGGTGCAAAAAACAATCGAATACGTTGATAATTTCTACTGTGAGATAATGCCCAAGGAGAAGGTTTTAATTTGAAGGAAGCTTTTTTATTTGCCGGTACTATGGCAACTGTACCCATAATTCCGTAAGATTTATTTTCAAGTCTTAATGGTTTTTCGTAGATGGTATGTAAATCCCAGTTTCCTTCATTATCAATCCACACCGAAGGATTTATGTGGTCTTTATCATAAACTGTAACTAAGCCTGGTCCTCCGCCTCCAAATCGTTTTTGAAAAGACTCTCGAATAGCTGCCGTAATGCGGTCTCCTTCAAGTTGTGAATCCCCCATGTGTAAAACTCTGATGGAAGCAGTATCTTTTGCGGCTCTGGAAAACTGTTGATAGGATTTGTAAAGTAGTTCAAAGAAATGATGCGAATAAGTTAAATGGTCTACCATTTTATCCGGTATGCTATCTACTTTTTTGGGTTTTAGAGTTATTGCATCCGAAGCATTGTTTTCATCTGTTTGTGCTAATAGTTGCGCACTATCAATCACGTTAATTTGTTTTTCGGTAATAAAGGACCAGGCAGAAGGTTCTATGTGAATGGGATTGTACATGATCATGAACCACGATAAACCTAGAATCGTGATGCAGTACAGCCATATGTGAAACGGTTTTCTCATTAATGAATCCCGCAGATTAATGCTTCGTTAATTGCTTGCAACAAGCCATGGTGTGGAAAAATACAAAAAATAATGACTTTTACATAAAAAAGCTGGATACATTAATGTGTATTGAGATATGAGTAATTAGTGCAGGGAGTACTAATTATCATATCTCAATACCATTATTATAATTTTGGTTTAATTTTTAAGCGTTGCCCCGGAGCAATTTTTCGTTCGTCAGAAATGTTATTTAATTGTTTGATATCCTGATTACTTACGCCATTGAATCTCTGTGCAATGTTCCATAAATTATCGCCACTTTTAACGGTGTAGTACACATAGTTTGCATCTTCTTTTACCGGGGCTTTCGGATTACTAACGGTGGCTGTAGCTATTGTTTTTCCTGCAAGTTTTTGTTTTTCAGCATAGGACAAGGCATTAATTTTTGCATAATGACTCACCTTATTTGCCGGAACATAAATGGTTAATTTCTGACCGACCTGAATTATGTTACGTCGAATGTTGTTCCAGTAACGCAGGTCATTGGTACGTACATCAAACCAATCGGCTATTAACCCAATGGCATCTCCTGATTTTACAACATAACCAACAGCTTTGGTTCCATGAGGAGCATCAGGCGCGTGATAGTTATATTCAGGTTGAGCCACAAGCTCTTCACCATTCGAAAAATAAGTTTCACGTTTATAAGCATAAATACTGTCCTCCTGACCTGCCATTTCGGTTGCATGGTTTAGATTTAAGCGTAATGAGTAAGAGGTGTTATTGGCAGGTATAATATCTTTTCTATACTGAGGATTTAGATCTCTCAGTTGCTCAATTGGGATGTTTAGCTTCTCAGCCACTTGTTTGAGGTGTAAAGGTTGATGAATCATGATAGTATCCGTCATTGTAGGGAGAGAATTTTCAACCGGATATAACTGATGCTCTTTGGCGTATTTAAAAGTATAGGTAGCTCCAATAAAAGCCGGAACATATCCACGAGTTTCACGCGGAAGATGGTAATATATTTTCCAGAAATCACGGTATCCACCTGATCTTCTAATGGCTTTGTTTACGTTTCCGGGACCACAGTTATAAGCAGCAATGACTAAAAGCCAATCCTGATAAATAGCGAATAAATCTTTTAGGTAATTAACTGCTGCTAGTGTTGATTTTTGAGGATCGCGACGCTCATCAATGTAAGAGTTTACCGTTAATCCATATTGCTTGCCTGTGTAATACATGAATTGCCACAAACCCGCAGCACCAGCTTTCGAGAAAGCACGTGGATTTAAAGCAGACTCGATAATGGCTAAGTGTTTTAATTCCAATGGCATGTCATTAGCATCTAAAGCAGCTTCAAACATGGGAAAATAGTATTCTGATAAGCCTAACATGCTTTGAACCTGCTCCCGTCGCTTGATGGTATAAAGCTCAATGTATGATTTTACCTTTGAATTAAAAGTATATTTAATAGGTGACTCAATATCTGCTAATCGTTGGATGTAAACAGAATCGTTTAAAGCCAATTTAGCGATTGAATCATTGATGATAACAGAATCTTGGACCAAATCTTTGATATCATTTTTAAGATACCATTTATGAATAAGGCTGTCGAGGTTATTTACTAGGTTATCCACGGGTTGATCCGGGATAGTATCTCTGTTAATATCACTTGCACTTAGCAGGCAAGCGCTTGATGCTAAAAGCGTTGCTGCAAACATGTGTTTTAAACAATTCATTTTTAAAATTTTAGTGTAAGTTGCATGCCCAAACCACCGGTATATTCACCCGGTGCGGGATCCATTAAGTTGGGTTGCACGCTCATGGATAGATCATCACTGATATCAAAATCGTAAAAGTGTGCATCTACCGCAGCGTCAACAATTTGAAGTAAATATACACCGGCTAATAACATATAGGTTAAATCGCGGTTTCGTTTGTAGAGTTGTTTTCGGTTGTTCAATGAGTTTTCAAACCAGGACCGGTATTCGCCATACAATACATCATCTTTGGTAAGGCCAGTTGGAATAAATCGTTCGTAGCTGGTATTACCCGGATCTTGAACAATAAAATCACGGTATGCAGAACGGAACAAATTGTAATATCTACTGTTAAAATTTATGCCATAGACAATGGAACCTGTGAGGGCATAGATTATCGGTATTTTCCAGTATTTCTTATTGTAAGCTTGCCCTAAACCCGGTAATATTGCCGAATACATACTTGCTTTATGTGGCGAATGAACTTTCTCGTTTTGAAAGATAACCGGAGAGTAAAAGGTTGTATCAGTGCTATATATTAGGGTGTCTTGTTTGAGAGCTTCTTGCGCGTTTAATGTATTAAAGCCAAGTAAGCAAACAAGTAAAATGAGTATTGATCCTTTGTGAATAGTTGTATTCAAAACAACAGTATTAATTAACTATCAAGCTTTGTTTTTGTCTAAAATACTGATGATTTGCATCAACTGCTCATCGTCACTAAAAGGAATGGTAATCTTTCCGTTACCTTTATCCGAGCGTGTAAATTGTATTTTTGTTTTAAAGAAATCTGATAATTGAGCCTTTAAATCATCGTATTCCGGATTTTCTTCAGCTTTTTTCTTGGGTGATTTTTCTTCTACGCCGGCACTTAAAAGTCTTACAGCTTCTTCTACTTTGCGAACCGATAATTCTTCACGAATGGTACGCTCATATATGGCAATTTGCTGATGTGGATCTTCAACACTTATAATAGCACGGGCATGTCCCATGGTAATTCTTTTTTCAACCAATCCTAATTGTACCTCAGCCGGAAGTTTTAATAAGCGTAAGTAGTTCGCAACGGTCGAGCGTTTTTTACCCACACGGTCAGCCATGTTTTCCTGAGTCAGATTACATTCTTCAATTAAGCGTTGGTAACTGATGGCCACTTCAATCGGATCAAGATCTTCACGTTGAATGTTTTCAACCAAAGCCATTTCCAGCATGATGTCATCATCCGCAGTACGGACGTAAGCAGGAACAGCAGTTAATCCAGCTAACTGAGAAGCTCTAAAACGACGCTCACCGGCAATTAACTGGTATTTATCTTCATCAATCTTACGTAAAGTAAGGGGTTGAACAATACCAATTTGCTTTATTGATTGAGATAATTCTTCTAAACGTTCCTGATCGAACTTCGTACGAGGCTGCCATGGGTTCACCTCAATTTTAGAAATCTCAATTTCGTTAATTGCTGCGGCTGGTTGACTAGCTTTTTTTGTTACTTCTTCACTATTATCAATCAATGCACCTAATCCACGTCCTAAAGCGCTCTTTTTTGCCATCTTATACTAGTTAATCTCGTTGTGTTTGTTTTGAGTTGACAAAAATATAAAATTGAGACCGGAGTTTCTAGTATTTTTTCTTTCGACAAAAAAACATTGGCGAAAAGTATGTTCTACTCCAGAGTATTTAATCTCTTTATATTTTCTGTTATTTTTTATCCAAGTTGTTTTTCTTCACTAACTCTTTAGCCAGATTAAGGTAGTTAACTGCTCCTTTAGAAGTGGCATCATACATAACTACCGCTTTCCCATAACTTGGTGCTTCACTTAACTTAATGTTACGCGATATTAAGGTTTCAAATACCATGTCCTGGAAGTGACGTTGTACTTCTTCTACTACTTGGTTGGATAGATTTAAACGTGAGTCGAACATGGTTAGCAGGAAGCCTTCAATCTCTAAATCCGGATTTAAACGACTTTGGATAATTTTTATGGTATTTAATAATTTGCCTAATCCTTCTAATGCAAAGTATTCGCACTGCACCGGAATTATGACAGAGTCGGCTGCAGTTAATGCATTGACTGTAATTAAACCAAGTGAAGGTGAGCAATCAATTAAAATGAAATCGTAATTGTCTTTTACCTGGTCTAATACCTTGGTTAGTACATGTTCACGATTTGGTAGATTGAGCATTTCGATTTCAGCACCTACTAAGTCGATGTGAGATGGAATTACGTGCAAGTGTTCAATTTCGGTTTTTAAGATGGCAGTTTTTGGATCAATACCATCTACAATGCACTCATATATACTGTTTTCGATTTCTTTTAAATCAAAGCCTAAACCGGAAGTTGCATTGGCCTGCGGATCAGCATCTACCACCAATACCTTGAATTCCAAAACGGCTAGACTGGCAGCCAAATTGATAGCTGTAGTGGTTTTACCTACTCCACCTTTTTGATTAGCTAATGCTATTAATTTACCCATAGAGCACTGTTTTATTTTAATGAAAATGGACTACAAATTGCTAATTTAATTTCGAATGCCAAAGTGATTTTTGCAATAATAACTAACAATTGTCGGCTTATTTGATGTAACCCTTTTACTGACTGATAATTTTCAAAAAACATTCGTTTAGTAATTCTGCTTTATCGATCGGAACAACTCCCGAATGTTCACAAACCAAACCGCCAGCCATATTGGCAATACGCGCTACATATTCTGAAGAAAGCCCGCTGGCTAAACAAAGCGCACTAACACTAATTACAGTATCACCTGCGCCAGACACATCTGCAATTTCACGTTTTTCAGCTGGAATAAAGGAATGGCCTTCATCGTCAATAACCATTACACCTTTTTCAGCCATGGTTACCATCATAATATCTAGTTTTTGTTTTTTTCGGTAAGATTGAGCAGCTTTTAAAATGGCTGATTCATCTCCTAATTTTACATCTACTTTTACACCTTCTTTAAATTCTTTAAAGTTTGGTTTGAAAAAAGTCAATGATTGATAATTGTCAAAATTTCGTTTTTTAGGATCGACTAAAGTTGGAATGGCTTTTTGATTGGCTAATTCAGAAGTGAACTTAATGATTTCAGGTGTTATTGCTCCCTTATCATAATCTTCGAATATGATAGCATCTATTTTATATTGATTTAAAATGTGCTGAATGTGATTATTCAGCTTTGTTTGTAAAGCTGTTTCAATGGGATGATCCTCTTCTTCATCTACCCTTAATAGGTGCTGATGGTGACTGATGATGCGTGTTTTTATGGTTGTTTTTCGTTGTTTTGAAGTAACCATACCATCTGTCGGCATGTTGTTATTTTCTAATAATTGCTGAAAGATATTACCGGCATCGTCGTCTCCAATAACTGAACACAAGATTGGAGTGGCTCCTAATGCTTGAATGTTTAAGGCTACATTGGCTGCGCCTCCCAAACGATTTTCGCGGCTGGTGGTTGCAATAATGGGCACTGGAGCCTCTGGTGAAATACGTGTGACATCTCCCCAAAGGTACGAGTCAATCATAACGTCGCCTATGATTAAAATATGTTTCTCTTTAAATGAATCAAAAATAGATGTAAGTTCGTTTTTGGTCATATCAGTCTATTATTTGCGGCAAATATAAGAAAAGTTAATTGGAGAGATTAGCGATTGATGAAGGAAGGAATGTGAAGGGTTGCTGAATTGTAGATTTGCTGAATTACCAAAGTTTGAGCTATTTCAAATTAATTTATATTCATTCTTCGTGGAACTACTTTTTTTATGCAAGATTAATTGTAGTCTTTAAATCTGTTTATCAATGCTTTTTTCTTTTTAGTTTGTTATTTATTATCCGATGTCTATACTAAATATGCATAATGAATAAATAAATGTATTTTGATTTTTGAAATTCTTATTTATCTTTGCATCCGCTGAATGAGAAATCACAAAGCAAAACATTGAAGTTTGACTTTAATGGGGCCTATAGCTCAGTTGGTTAGTAGCACCTGACTCATAATCAGGGGGTCGCTGGTTCAAGCCCAGCTGGGCCCACGAGAAGCACTTACGATTTACGTGGGTGCTTTTTTTTTAACCTTAACCCTGCCAGATGAATGCTTTTTGTTATATCATCTTTAGTCCAAAGTTGAATAAATTTTACATTGGAGCTTCTCAAGAAGATTTTGTTACACGTTTAGATAAGCATAATAATCATACTTACGGCGTAGATCGGTTTACCTCAAAATCAAATGATTGGGAAAAGTTTATCGTAATTCCTGCGAAAGATTATGCTCATGCAATTCGAATTGAACGTGCCATTAAATCAAAAAAGAGTTCAATTTTTATAAGAAACCTGAAGAAGTATACTGAATTAAAGCAAAAAATTATTGATCAAACTAGCACCTGACTCTCCCGATAACTATCGGGACAGGGGGTCGCTGGTTCAAGCCCAGCTGGGCCCACAAAAAGCACTTACGATTTACGTGGGTGCTTTTTTTTAACCTTAACCCTGCCAGATGAATGCTTTTTGTTATATCATCTTTAGTCCAAAGTTGAATAAATAATTGGAGGCCGGTCGTTGTCTACTATCAATACGAAAAATATTATAGTATCAAAGATGCGGTATCGTTTAGCATAGTCCGTAGGGCTATGAATATTATGGCAATATGTATTGTTAGCGCCAAAGAGCGTTGTCTTAATATCAAGAAACGGGTTAAACCAAGTTTCTAGGGATGGCCTATTACTAAGCCGGCAAACTTTGTTTAAATCCTATTACATGTCATAGTATAAAAAAACATTCACAAAATATGAGAATGTTTTTTACTCCTTTTCTTTCAATGCAATCCAATTGTTATAAAACTAATGTAGCTTTTCTATATTTCTATACAGGGTTAGAAAGAAAATGGAACCTGCAAACGCCAAGAAAGGGATCATGAAATGCATTCCTTCAATAGTGTTAAATCCTAAAAATGAACCAATAACACCTCCCAAAACAGCACCTGCAACACCTAAAATAATTGTAGCAGGTATGTGAATACGGTTAACATATGGTTCAATGGCGAGTGTTAAAATGCTAACAATAACTCCAATGGTTATCCAAAATAATATTCCCATAACTTCCTCCTTTCTAGGTTTTTAGTTTGTTTATTGTTATCTAATAAAAACTCTTTCTAATGTATGCAAGTTAGTTTAGTTTAAATCGGATGTCAATATCTTATATTCCTGTTGTCTGTTTTTCCTTTCAATAATAAATCTATAAAAAATGTTAATGTTGTAACCTTTATGTGTTAATACAGTAATAGCACTTGAAGTTTTCTTCATAAGTTAGGGTTAAGGTTAGGTTAAAGAAGGGATATCCATTCGGGTATTCCTTTTTTTTATACCTCCAAGGTTTTAGAAACCTTGAAGTTGTGAAAAATATGCACTGAGTAATTATTTCTCACCACGTACAATGTCAACCAACTCCATCGGCTTTTCAACTATAAACTTAGCTCCTGCTCCTTCTAATTCTTCCATAGTTCTAAAGCCCCATAATACCCCTACAGGTGTAATGTTGGCGTTTACAGCTGTTTGCATATCTACATTGGTATCACCCACAAACAAGGTTTCCGTTATGCTTACCCCAAAGTTTTCACACATTTCTGTAACCACTTGAGGGTTTGGCTTTTTTAATTCCTCTGTGGTTAAACCTCTTACTTCTTTAAAATCGATTGAAGGAAATTTTGTTGCAACTACTTTCTTTGTTAGAACTTCAGCTTTATTAGAAAGCACTCCTAGTTTGAGTTCCAGTTTAGTTAACTCATCTAATAGATCTTCAATTCCGGGATAAGCAGATGTTTCTACTGTACAATTCTCAGAGTAATCGGCAAACATCGAGTTATAGCACTTTTCTATGTTTTCCTCGCTTCTTGCCTCTTCTGGTAGTGCATTAATGGTAAGATTCCTTAATCCCTTACCTACTAAGTAATTATATTTATCAAGATTGTGTGTAGGATAAGAATTTTGCTTTAAGGTTTTATTCATCGCATTGGCAATATCCTTTAAAGAATCAACAAGAGTTCCGTCTAAATCAAAAATGACTGCTTTATATTTCATAATAAGATTGTTTTATGAGGAACAAAAGTACTGAATATAATATAGCCACAGATGATAGGTATTCTTTCATCCGCGCTTCTGTGGCTATAGTTTTATTTTTTATCGATTGAACAAAGCTTGAATCGCACTTTGCAGCGTTTCTCTATATTCTGAATTTAACTTCCCCACCACAAAGTTCTCTTCAAAAGAAGGTAAACTAAAAGTTGAAACCACATTAATACCTTTCCGTTTAAAGAGCGTTTCTAGATACTCTATTACCGTTTTACCACCTCTTGCACCGGGAGAAGTAGCCATTACTAACATGGGTTTATCAGCAAAAACATCCCGTTCGGTTCGGGTTATCCAATCGTACAAATTTTTAAATACCGCTGGTGGTCCACTATTGTGTTCGGGGGATGAAATGATGTAGGCATCGTACTTCTTAATCTCTGCAATAAACTTTAATAGATTATGCGGCCTTGGTTCTTCATCCATGTCTTGAGAATAAATGGGCAAGGCATAGTCTCGAATGTCAATAACCGTTACTTCATGTCCTTTAATTATTGAGGCTACATATCTAATTAATTTCTGATTAATTGACTTTGAACTGTTGCTCCCCGAAAAGGCTAGAATTTTCATGACTTGTAGAGTTTTACTTATATTTATTAAAGGTCTAAAACTGAATTTTGTTTATACTTCTTGAATTTTGATAGATGAACTATTCCTCCTTTCATTTTTTATACTTTTGTATCAAAATTGTAAGAAGTGAAAGTACATTCAGATATATCATCCTTTTCAGCCAAGAAACCTGTAGTAACCATTGGAATGTTCGACGGTGTTCATACCGGGCATCGGGAATTATTAGGGCAGTTGGTGCAGAAGGCGAAAGAAGTAGATGGAGAATCTGTTGTAATTACTTTTTGGCCGCACCCGCGTATGGTATTGAACCAAGATGATGGGAGTTTACGTTTTTTAACTTCGCCCGAAGAAAGAACTATTTTATTTAGCCAGTTAGGGATCGATCATTTATTACTCATACCATTTACCAAAGAGTTAGCCAATCTTACTGCTGAGGAATTCATTCAATTATTTTTGGTTGAGAAAATCAATACCCATCATTTATTGGTCGGTTATAACCATCGGTTTGGAAAAGATCGCTCTCAGAGTTTTGAAGATTATCAAGCCCTGGCACAGAAATACGGTTTTGAATTGTCGCAATTCGATGTTGTTTTAACTGATGGCTTACAGACCAGCTCATCACATATTCGAAAGCATTTGCAAAGTGGAGCCATCGATAAGGCCAATCGCATCTTAGGTTACGAGTATACCGTAAACGGCCGGGTAGTTGGCGGCAAACAGTTAGGGCGTACAATGGGTTACCCTACTGCCAATGTAGAGGTTGAAGAACCTTATAAACTTATTCCGCCGGATGGAGTTTATGCCGTTCGAGTTCGAGTAGAAGGAAAATTGTTTCATGGAATGTTGAACATTGGTATTCGTCCAACAGTTAATCATAACGTAGACCATCGCTCTTTAGAAGTTCATATTTTCGATTTTAATCGGGACATCTATTCCGAAGAAGTATCATTAATCTTCATTCAACGCGTTCGTAACGAACAAAAGTTCGATGGTATTAACGCATTAAAGGCACAGCTTAAAAAGGATGAAATGGAGATTAGGAATATTCTTAAGTGTGCAAATTAGTTATGTGTAAGTTATTCACGAGACAAGATTGATTTTAGCGACTAAGCATTTTGAAAATTATTTTTGATTTAGTGAAAACATCTAATGATTCAGTTTTACTATCCTTTGATTTATTCTTACTTTCGTATTCAATTATTAAGAATCAGATAATAACAACATAATTATGGACTATAAAATAGCCGAT
The DNA here is from genome assembly GCA_003249255.1 of Bacteroidales bacterium. Taxonomy (GTDB): domain Bacteria; phylum Bacteroidota; class Bacteroidia; order Bacteroidales; family Marinilabiliaceae; genus SZUA-582. Next base: position 24,921 of record QKJP01000036.1, on the reverse strand, counting down.
ATTAGTTTAGCCGAATGGGGTCGTAAAGAACTTGATTTAGCTGAAATTGAAATGCCCGGATTAATGGCGCTTCGTGAAGAATATGCAGGTAAAAAACCTTTAGCAGGTGCGAAGATCATGGGTTCTTTACACATGACTGTGCAAACTGCCATTCTTATTGAAACACTTGTAGAATTAGGTGCTGATGTTCGTTGGGTGTCATGTAATATTTTCTCTACCCAAGATCATGCAGCTGCTGCGGTGGTTGTTGGTAAAACAGGTACTGTAGATGCTCCGGCCGGAGTTCCTGTTTTTGCCTGGAAAGGTGAAACTTTAGAGGAGTATTGGTGGTGTACCAATGAAGCTTTAATCTGGCCGGATGGAAGTGGTCCAAATTTAATTTTAGATGATGGTGGTGATGCTACCATGTTAGTTGTAAAAGGTGCTGAGTTTGAAGCTGCCGGTGAAGTACCTGCTTACGATAAAGCAAAACACTCACAAGAAGAAGGTATTTTCTTGGCACTTTGCCGTAAAACTATTGCTGAAAAGCCAGGTAACTGGACAAAGATTCGCAATGCAATTAAAGGCGTATCGGAAGAAACTACCACCGGAGTTCACCGTTTATATCAATTAGCAGAAGCCGGTAAATTACCGTTCCCTGCAATCAATGTAAATGACTCTGTAACAAAGTCTAAGTTCGATAATTTATACGGTTGTCGTCACTCGTTAACAGATGGTATTATGCGTGCATCAGATGTGATGTTGGCAGGTAAAGTTGCTGTTGTTTGTGGTTATGGTGATGTAGGTAAAGGTTGTGCACAATCATTAAAAGGACAAGGTGCTCGTGTGATTATCACCGAAATCGATCCTATCTGTGCTTTACAGGCAGCAATGGAAGGCTATCAGGTATTACCAATCGAGGATACATTAGAATACGGTGATATTTATGTAACAACTACGGGGAACAAAGACATCGTTACTGCAGCACACATGGCAAAAATGAAAAACATGGCCATTGTTGGTAACATCGGTCACTTCGATAACGAAATTCAAATGGCTGAATTATCAGAAGTTGATGGTATCGTTAAAACCAACATTAAGCCTCAGTACGATAAATGGACTTTCCCTGATGGACATTCTGTGCTTATCTTAGCAGAAGGACGTTTATTAAACTTAGGTTGTGCTACCGGTCACCCAAGTTTTGTGATGTCAGCATCATTTACCAACCAGGTATTAGCACAAATAGAGTTGCACACGGCTCATGATAAATACGAAAATAAAGTTTATACTTTACCTAAGTTTTTAGATGAGAAAGTAGCTCGTCTTCACTTAGATAAATTGGGTGTTAAATTAACGAAGTTAACTCAAGAGCAAGCGGATTATTTAGGAATACCTGTTGATGGTCCATACAAGCCAGAGCATTATAGATATTAATAGGCATTAGCTTATTAGGTCATTAGATAAAAAAGCCATCTCACTATGAGGTGGCTTTTTGCATAATTTATTATTGAACGATCTGTTTTTCAAATGATCTCTTGACCTAAATTTATCATCTACCGATCTTTCAACCTATTGACCTAAATATCTAATAACCTACCGATCTAAATCCTATCGACCTAATCACTTCACACTCACCTCCACCTTGTAATTAGTCGTCTTTAGTTCTTCGGGTAAATTTATCAAATCAGCCGTTTGGATCTCTATGCTGGATGAATCCACTTGCATTTCTTTAAACATAAAGTCTTCAATGAGTTGATTTCTATGGTTTAATAGCTTATCAAAGGCAGCATTTAATTGTTGTTCTCCTATGATTTGTTCATGAGCACTTGCATTTTGTACGGAGTTATCATCTACTTTTCCTAACGATACGACAAAAGCATCTCTATTATTATCAGCGTATTGGGAACTATCTCTAATAATTTCTTTTTTTAGATGAGATGAGGAGGATTGATCTTTTATTATTTCTAATGCAAGGTATTGTTTTTCAACTTCGGGGTGAGTTTGTTGGCGAAGGGTAAAACGCAAATTTGGTTTCTTCTTCGTGATTTCTGCTATTTTGCGAAGTGTATTTTTTTGTTCTGCATTTAATGAATCCTGGGCATAAGCGAATGGTATATTTTCAAGTTTTTCAGGATTCGTTCCTACCAAACTGCCAAGTGCTTTAAAAGGTGAAGCCGCCGTTTTTATCATGAAGTTTTTCATGGATTTCCAGATGAGTTTAGAGGCCCTAAAACCAGGTTCGGATGGATTACCATACACCGGTAAATCAAAAGTTATCACATCATTTTGATCTTTCAATATGTATAAGGCTAATTGAATGGGTACATTTATGGCGGTAGTATCTCCGGTATTACTACCAAACTCCAAATCTGAAATTTTAAAACTGTTGTGGTTGGTCATCAGGTGTTTATCCATGTCCAGTTTTAGTTTATAGGTGAATTCGCCTTGGGTAATCGGGCGGGCCATATAAAACTCTGAATAAGGCGAAAAGCTTAGAACCTTTAATCGTTCGATGGTGGCATTGATGGTAATGTCCATTGGTTCTGACGGATTTACAACTGCTTCGCCATAAAGCAAGCCTTGATTGTGCAAGTTTAAAGCAAATTGAATAGGAAATGATGTTGTTGTTTCATCAATGTTATTCATCTTTACATTGATATCGTGCACTTCGTATGAGAAAGGTCTGTTTAGGGTATTATCGGCAAAGAGAACTTTACCATTTTTTAGGAGCACGGAATCTATTTTATACCTGATTTGTGTAGAATCTAATTCCACATGCTGAGTTTGAGTAATGGAATCGGTTGGAATTGAATCTGTTTCCAATATTGGTCGAAAGACCTTTTCGAAATTGCTAAAATCTTTATCCAGCCTTGCGTGAATAATGGGTTCTTCGAGCTGGATTTTGCTTAAATAGCAGAATGATTTACCCATATCTATGGCATCATAAATAATTTCAAAATTTTTGAATTCAATAAATGGATTTTCTTCTGTTTCAGATAGTTTAAAATCACTTATGGAGCTTTTTCCTGTGATTAATATTTGATTTACATTTCTGCTGCTTCCCGAAATATTGGTGCGGGAATGAAAATACCCATTCATTGTACTTACATTCATATAAGGTTTTAAATAGTTGGTAAAAGAGTTGATTTCCAGACTATCTAAATGCAGGTTAAGATTATATATTTGGTTGGGTACATTGTATTCGGCATCTATCATGATTTTGCCTTTATTGCCAAACTTGAAATCAATTCCAACTTCCGATTTTTGATTATCCCAGGCGATTAAGGGAAGTTTCAGGTTTAGGTCAGCAAATACTTGTGTTTGATTGGCTTCTTTATCGTTAAAAGAGATGCAGCCTTTTGAAAAATCAATGTTGTAAACTGAAAATTTGATGATTTCTGCACTGTCCTTTTTTGCCTTTTCACCGGTTATTGAATCCTCGGCAGGAATTAAATCATCAAAGTTAAATTGTTCCCCATCTTTAATAATGTTTACATATAAACTGTCTAAGCGTATTTCAGAAACCGAATATTCATCATTAAAAAGCTTGGTGGGCGTGAAGTTGATGTAACACTCTTTAAAACCGGCAAATGGTGTTTCCCCGTCTTGCTCATAAATATCTAAGTCTTTCAGTTGAATGGCGACTTTGAAATAATTGATTTTTAAATCGCCCAAGTATATTTTACGACCTACGATGTCTTCGGCATATTTATTTAAGTAGTTTTCAATGATGCCCGATGCAGAAGACAGTACCGCTAAAATGATGATGAATAAGACTCCTAAAGTTATGTGCCAGTTTTTTAGTTTCTTCATTGTATCGCCAGTTTGAAAGAAGTTATTATTGTGCAAATTAGCCAATGTATCGATGTGCAATTAAGTCTTTAATAATTCTAAGTTTAGCAATTGCGAAAAGCACCATATCTGACCACCTAACTTTAGTTCTTAAATAGAAAATTTAGTTACTTTTTGCCTGAAATACAAAAGCATTCTAAAAGGAATGTTTTTAATGCTTAAAATAGCTAATGGAGTTTTCGTGTTATTTTGTAGTTACTATTTTGATCTTTAATAAAGTTCAATTAGTGATAAAATTGTTTTGCACGTTTTCAAATTCTCACGTTATATAATTTGCACATCAGTACAAAAAAAACTTTTACCCTCCGTACTATTGAGGTATTTATGAACAAATTGCTTTCTTTGTATCCAGATTCCCTTAAAACTTATAATTAACCTTAATATCCTTTAAACAATAGACTACAATTCCACCAGTACAATTTCATCAGACTCATCCGAAGTTGTATTCTTTTATTATCAAATTTCTAAAAATGAACTTACTAAACATTAAACGATGTTTGGGTAAGGCGATATTATGTATCAGCCTTTTACCTTTGCCCACTGTATATGCTCAAAGAATTTGTCAGGTTAATACGACCATCGATGGAGCATTAGCTAATCAGGACAACATAAAAAAACTATACTTATTAAATCAGGCTTTAACAAAACTACCTTCCGAACTTGGGAATTGTACTCAAATTGAAGACTTGATATTGGCTTACAATGAGCTCACTACACTTCCGGGGAGTTTTAAAAAACTTACGAATCTGGAAGGAGTTGAATTAAGTAATAATCAACTCTCAGATGTTTCCATAATAGAATATTGGGCGAATTTGAGACACTTAAAATTAAGCTTTAATAAAATCGAAAGCCTTCCCTCCGAAATAACTAAGCTAAAGGAGTTAGTTGATATCGATGTAGCGAGCAATGCGATTCAGGCGCTTCCAACCGGCATGAGTCAATTAACCAATCTCTCGACCATTAATTTAACTGATAATCAATTTACTGTTTTTCCATCAGAACTATTTACAATGGATGGTTTACGTCGTATTTATTTGTCGGGAAATAAGTTAAAGGAGTTCCCAAGCGATACTTTTCCCGAAGGATTAAATACACTAGCGTTAGCCTATAATCAAATTGAAGAATTACCGGAGAATATAGGTCAACTTAAAAAATTAGAGTCGCTTAATCTAGCAGGGAATAAAATCAGCCATTTGCCGGACGGATTTAAAGAGCTTGAAGAATTAGATAATCTCAATTTGGCGCACAATCAATTACAAGAATTACCAATGGGCTTGCTGAAAGGCTATGGTGATAAAACTTTAAATTTTAGAAACAACCAGCTTTCAAGTTTACCCAAAGATTTTCCTGATCACTATATTGAATATTTAGATTTGGGAGAAAACAATTTTACCGAAGTACCTTATGTTATTATGATGACCAGATCCATGGATGAACTTTATTTAGATGGCAATCAAATCTCTGAATTTCCTTCGTTATTGGGGAACTGGTCCTATCTGGATAAGCTGGATCTAAGCAATAATAAACTCACATCCTTACCCGGAAATATTTACGAACTCCAACGATTACGTTATCTGAACCTTAGTAATAACCGGTTGATGGAATTGCCTAAGGAAATAAGTCTGATGGACAAACTAGATGTTCTGGATTTAAGAAATAATCCATTACCAATGTCGGTCATTTATTTCCTAAAAACCGAGTTACCCGGATGTGAAATTTTGTATTAATCAAGTCATTATGAATAAAACTAACTATAAGCAGATTTTATTTTATCTGTTACCATGCATGGGATTATTGGGTAGCATGAATGTAAGCGCTCAAGAATCTATACAACTAAGCTTTAACCCAAAGATCAACCACAAATATGTGTATCGCACTGAAAGTTTGGCTGATAACGGCATGCATTCCATTGTATTCAGTTCTTTTGAAGCTCAAAAAAAGGATAAAAACACCTTTAGTATTCATGAGAAATTCGAATCGATGGATGCTTTTGATGATGATGATCATTTATTTTCATTCAATTGCTTTTTAGATCCTACCGAAGATAGATATTACTTACAGGGCTTTTTAAAGTCTTTAGAGATGAAACGTGATATTTCTAAAAATGGAGAAATCGTTTCGGGCTATAACTTTAATCAGCTAATCGATCAATCCTTCTACAAAATTGGATTGGATAAAGATGATCTAAAGATATTTTTAGATGCGATAGAAAAGAATGGAAATTACTTTTTCTTAAACCGAAATCTGACCAAAGGTGATAGTATTACTGAGGTCCGTAGTTTTAAAATGAGTGGTATTTCAAGAGGTCAATTCTCATTTCCGGTGACCTATCGCATACTTAATATTACCAAAGATCAAACGGTTATTTATTACCATTCACAAGGTAATTTTACCGCCTATAGCCGCAGTTATTCAGTTGCTGCGCAGGGGCTTGTCATTGTAGAAAACAGTACCGGCTTACCACTTTACCTGGCCGACATCACAAAAGTGGGTGAAGAAATAAAAATGGTGAATGTGATTAACCGTGATGATTTTAAGAATGTAAATCCGAATGCATATTTTTCAGGTTATTACAACCAAGATATTTGGTATGGTAATGGTGGTTATGAACAAGTATCGTCTAATTCCAGAGAATTTCTATCTGTAAATATAAAAGAGGCTGAGAAAAAGTTAGCTGATTTAGATTTGCATTTATTCTTAAAAACCAAATCAGATAATCGTTATAGAATGGGATTGGGAAGTGCTGATGATTGCTCCAATATCACCTTTGCGATCAATGATTTTGAACTAAACTATTGTAATAAAGAAACACGATTGGTTCAAAACAAAGTAGATGAATTGGTTGAAATTTTTCCATTGGAAGGATTTACTGAAATCAAAACTGCTGGAGCATGTAAAGAGTGTGATTTGAGATCTATAGCCCTGAATGTAACCGCTAATTATTATTATGAAAGTGATTCCATGATCTTATATCCTAAGGATGTAGGTAGAACAATTGATTCCCCTTATTTAAAACCTTACATTGCCCATTGGACAGGAAATGTTTTGGTGTATTCGTTTCCGGGATTTTACATTGCTTATAACAGCAAAGGAGAAGCTATAGAGGTAGCAAGAGTCCTACCTTATACTCCTTTTGTTGAAGAAACCAAGCAATTATTTGGTACTGATGATGTGAGTGTAGAACAAACCTTTTTATGTTCGGTGTTATTCGATTCGCCAGGTAATAATTATTATTACGAATATACTTACCAGGAACCGGTTAGTAAAGTAGCCGTTTATTTTCCTTCAAAATTAATAACCAAGACCTATCGTCTTTCAAGCCAGGAGGTAGATGAAAAAGTGGCTGATAAAATTAAGAAGAATGCACGACAACGCCGCAAAGAATATGAGAAAAGATTGGCCGTATTAGCCGAGTCTCATAATGAAAAGCATGAGCAATTAATTGATACAGAAGAGCCTGAGGATGAAGAAGATTTGGAATTAGAGCCTGTTTTAGATGCGAACGGCAATTATATTACGCGAGATAGTGATGGGGCTGACAATTCGGAATATGGAGAAATGGTATCAGAGGAAGATCAGGTCTTTATCATGGTTGAGCAAATGCCTGAATTTACGGGAGGTGGAGACCAAGCCATGCGAAAATACATTGCTGACAATATTCAATATCCGCAAGAAGCCATTGATAATGAAATGAGAGGCCGCGTATATATTTCATTTATTATAGAGAAAGACGGATCGGTAAATGAAGTAAAAGTGGTTCGTGGAGTTTATGCCCCTTTGGATAAAGAAGCTGTACGAATCATTGAAAATATGCCTAAATGGTCACCGGGCGTACAACGAGGACAAAATGTACGTGTATCGTTCACTGTACCTGTCAATTTTAGTTTTTAAATCGAAAAATTAAAAACCTTTAAATAATAGTTTTCTAAAGATAAAAAATTATTAACCATGCAAATGCCTTATTCACAGGAGTCCCAATTGTTATCGGAAGATTAAATTTTCTTTTGCGTCTTAGCGTCTTTGCGTGAAAATTATAAACACTATGAAAAATTTACTTAAGAGAGCAATTGTACTTAGTATTCTAAGTTTTGTATTGGGATTAAACGTTTTTTCTCAATCGCAAGAACAAAATGAAACTGATTATTCAGAAGAAATTCTTGAATTTGACGAAGAAATAGTAGAGGAAGATGAACCTTCTTTCTTTGTGGTGGAAAAAATGCCTGAATTTCCGGGTGGTAAATCAGCAATGGAAGCATACTTTGAAAGCAATATGCAGTACCCGGAAGATGCAAAAGAAGCTGGAAGATTCGGACGGGTATATATCAGTTTTATCGTAGAAAAAGATGGCTCTACAGGTGAAGTAAAGGTGGCACGAGGTGTAGATCCTTCATTGGATAAAGAAGCAATACGATTGATTGAAGACATGCCCACCTGGACACCGGGTTCTCAAAGAGGGCATTTAGTACGTGTGATGCAAACGGTGCCAATTACCTTCCAATTACCCTAATTCCTTGATGAAGTTTACTTTGGAATTTAACAACCTTGTCAGTGGATGAAGTCCCTGACAAGGGTTTGCAAAGTAAACATCTTAACTAATCGACATTGAATCATTATTACAAAATCCATGTACAAACAAATTAATAAAACATTCTTGCTAAGCTTTTTAAGTTTCGCATTTACGTTTAATGTCTTTTCCCAAAAAGCAAAGTTAGTCGCTGATATTAATAAGGCTCCCATTCCTTATGGAAGCAAACCGGAAGAATTTTACGTCTTTAAGGATAAGCTTTATTTTTCGGCCGACACCAAAGAACATGGTCGAGAGTTATGGGTTTATGAACCCAAAGCAGGCGCCTCTTTGCTCATGGATATTCGAAAAGGCGAAGATGATTCAAACCCAAAAGGTTTTTGTGAAATTGATGGACTACTTTATTTTTCGGCAAAAGATGAAATACATGGGAGCGAGTTATGGGTTTGCGATGGAGTCAATCCCCCTCATTTAGCACTTGATATTGTGCCGGGAACTAAGGGAAGTAATCCTAATGCGATCACCCCTTACATGGATGGCTTGGTATTCATTGCTTATGGAGATGATGGTTACTTTACGTATTATTTAGATAAAGAACAAAATCTTCATGTTGTGAGGGAGTACCAACTTAATGTTTCTATGGGAACCAGGGGTTTGCCTGTTGATGAAGGCTCTAAACTATTGGTTGTAAAGAACCGTATTTACAGTGTTTTTGATTACACCGAAGATGGTTTAGAATTAGGCTATATTCCGGATACTACCCAAACAACCGCAAACTATAACGTAATGCCGGGTATTAAAAGCTCTAACCCAAGAAATTTAATCAAATACAAAGACCAAATCTATTGCGTTATGGAACATGAAGCAGTTGGGAGAGAGTTGTTTGGTACGAAAGGGGAAAATTCATTAGGAATTGTTTACAAAGGCTATTACGGAAATGTAAGTAGTAATCCCAGATCTATAAAAATATTAAATGACAGCCTATGGTGGGTAGCTAACGACAGTTTAGGTAACGCCTGGGTCCATAGTAATGCCGGTGGTGATACCACAAGAATTTATAAGGATGATCAGGATTATTGGAATAGCGAAGTTGAGTTCAGTGACGTTTTGGCCTCTTATAAAGGTAAATTTATTTACAAGCAAAGAATAAAGTCATATAATCCACACGCGAATATTGACGTAGCACGTAATTCTTATAGATCAAAAAGTGATTATTCCAGCTTACAAGAGCGAAGTCATTCTGCAATTGGAATATACAATCGTCAAGCAGATACTCAAATCATTATTAAAACAACAGATGGTATTCCATTAGAGTTTTCTGACCGTAATGGGCGTTTTGCCATTTATCAGGATCAATTGGTGTTTTGTGCCAATGATGGCTGCAGTGGTGATGAAGTGTGGGCTTACGATGGTGAAAATCCGGCCTATCAATTAGCTGATATTAGTAAAGCTTCCTTAGGTTCAAACATTCATAATATGGTTGCATTGAAGGAAAAGTTGTACATGGTAGCCGATGATGGAAGTCATGGTCATGAAGTATGGGAGTACGATGGAAATGGCAAAGCTCGCATGCTTAAAGATATCGAACCCGGTGAAGCATCCAGTAACGCTTGTATGCTTTTTGTGATGGATGATAAATTCTATTTTCAGGCCACGCAAAATGGAAACACACAAGTATTTGTATACGATGGCGCAGGAGAAGTGAAGGAATTAAATAACGGTTTTCAATCAGTTCAGTTTACATGGTCGAAGGTAATAGAAGTTGAGGACGATAAATTCTATTTTCAGGCTGAAAGTACCGATGGCCGTATTGGCAGATGGCTTTACTCTGGTGAAAAGGAACCGGAATATTGCCCTAACATTAATGATGATGAGTTGGGTATTTATTTTAACCGTAACAACTTTCCTTATTGGTCAGCTCAGAAAACTACCGATACTAAAAACGAGCAAGATTTGCTAAAGGAGTTTAATTCCAAACATCGAAAAATATTTGATGACCAAGCTTATCATTTAAATGGTAAAAACCTGGTGCTAGGCTTTAATCCCGAAACAGGCTACGAACCATACATATATGATTCTAAAGGATTACCACAGTTGTTAATGGATTTCTTACCGGGCCCTAAAAGTTCTAATTTTGAAGTTATAATAGAGGCCGAAGATAAAATCTATTTTTCAGCTTTTAATTCAAATGGAAAGTATACCTGGTGGTTTTACGATGGACAGTCTGAACCCAAACAACTTCACTGTTTTGATGATGAGTGGACCTATCCTGAAACGGTCTATTATTTTCAAAACAAATTGTATTTCATTAGCGAAAAAGGTTATGATGAAAAGCAACTTTGGTGCATTGACGAAAAAAGCGGCCCTCGTGTGGTCACTAAAAACTCAGAGAAAATCCGTAATGTTCAATTTATAGTTACTGGAGAATCCAAGATGTTTTTTATTGCAGAAGATAAAGACTACGATTATGACATTTGGGAATATGATGGAAAAGACTTCAAGAGCATTCTTCATTTCAATTATTTGCCAAGCGATTTCTCAATGGATTCATTTTATGTAAGCGACGAAGGTTATCTCTTCTTTGCAGGTATTTCCTCTGAATATGATGGAGTTTGGTTTTACGATGGTAAAAATGAACCATATGTTATTTCAAATATCAAAAAGAAAGATGAATCTAGGCCTACGACTTTTCACAGAGCAGGTCATAAAGTTTATTTTTTAGCCAACGATGGCATCAACGGAGAAGAACTTTGGAGTGTTGATTTAAATGATTTGGTCAAGTATTGAATTTATATTTAAAACAGAAACACTTATGCAAAAACCTTTCTAACAGGAATCTCGATAGATAACTTGAGATCTTTATTTCTGTTGAGTCTTGGCTTGAAAATTATAAACGCATGAAAATCCTAAAATATTTATTTACAGGCTTTGTTCCGGTAATTGTAGCAACTACAAGTTGCAGTACCATCGACCTTACAACATATCAAAAAGATATCGAAACGCTCAAATCTGAGGTTTCTCCACAAGCCTTACGACGAGTAAAAGATTTTACAGAAGATTGGAAGAAGATATCTTCTCAAGGCGACTTTTATTATACGGTTAATGAATATTGCAAAGAAACCCATGCTTTGCAAACCGGTGATGATTGGGTGAGTAAAAGCCTGCAAGGGATCCCCTATTACAGTAAGCGAAATTACAGTTTAGGTGTTGAAGATGGGCCTAAAGACATCCCTACTCTCCAAAAAGTAAATCGTTACTTAGAATACCTGCAAAGGGGTTTAAGTTATAATCAGGCTTTTTACAACGATTCTTTGTTAATCAGAATATTATTTCCCGCAGATGCTCCAGAAATAACCTATAACGCCGATCAATTGCCGGTTATCCGATTAAAAAAAATGGTGCAACAAGGAAAGGATACAGATTATCCCGAAGGTTTAAAAATGGATCCTGATAAAGCCATTTTTCCACTTGGGAAAACCGGAATACTTGACAGTGTACATTTAGAATTCACCATTCCTTATCTAAGCGAAATTGATTCGGTGGTGTATGAATCCGGAAACTTTTATGACGAGCAAAAAGGTTTTAAGTTCATTGGTTTGTTAAATGACCGCATTGGATTAGTTGAGCCGGATGAGTTTATTATTGATTACAGGGCTTATAATGCAGATGGTCAGTTGTTAAAAATAAAAAATCAGGATGCTGAAAATATTTATCGTTTAAAAACCAACGAAGCCCATTTGGAATACGAAGATCTGGTTAAGACCATCAAAAATTCCAAAGCGGATAGTGTTTCGAATTGCCTCGCAGAATATTTATTATTAAGTGTTCAAAAGAAATATGATTTAAGCGTTAAACGATCCATTCAGTACAACGATAACATTGATCGATTAGTCATTCGGTTCCGAAAACAAAGTGATGAAGTGCGGAAAACCATCACTTTAAGCAACCATAATCCTCATCAAAAGTATTTGCTCAACTATCAAACAGTAGGGGTTGAAATTATTGATGCCAAAGGGTCAACTGTTACAAGTTATGATCAAAATTTGGTACCTCTTTCCCATGAAAATGGAACGATTTGTTCGAGCTATTTAATCGGTAAAGATCAATCCACAGGTAAACATCAATACTTTTTTGTTGATGCTGAAAACAAGGAACTGCTTCCACTCTATTTTGCCCAACACATCATCGTTTTAGATCACGATAGAGTTGCCATTAGGCATAAAGATGATCCTAACGATCGATATGTTAATGAAAAGCGAACCTTTGTTTATGATGATAATTTGAAGAAAATATCAGACAAAGCTTATTATGATATTTATACGGATGGCGACGCAATTGTAGCCTGCACAAAATCTTACGAAAAAGGATTAATGGATAGTAGAGGAAATGAAATTGGAGATCAGGACTATCACAGCATTTCTAATTTTAAAAAAGGAATTGCGGCTGCTATCAAGGAGCATACCACGCCTAATTTAGTTGTTTATGTACATAGTGGATTTATCAATACAAAAGGCGAAGTAATTGTGCCTTTAAAATATGGCGATAAAACCATTGCCTTTTGTCGTGGTTATATCGATAAAGAGCATATCTACGATCCTCAAATTGTGTGTAAAGATCAATTGCTTGGCTGGGTCGATTTTGATAAAAATGCCAAGTTAACGATACCTATCATCTACCATGTATTAATACCTTTACCAAACTTATTGCCCGACCACCGTTTTAAAAAGCTTTTGTTTTTGGCAAGTAAAGATGAAATGGCTAATACTTATGGGGTAGTTGATCGAAATGGTGAAATGGTTGTGCCATTTAAGTATGAACAAGCAAATATTCTACAGGTGTTAGAAGATAAAGGATTGTATTTTGGGATTAAGTAGGTTCTGCTGTTTTTATGTATTATTACATGTAAAATGCTGTAATATAGCTAATTGATAAGAGTAGTAGAAGGGTTGTACTTGCGGCAATTATACCACAGGATGAGTTACAACCCCTCCCCGAAACAAAGGTACTCTTAAAGTAGATGCCACTGTTGCTGATCAAGAAATTACATTTCCAACCGATCTAAAACTATTAAATGAATGTCGAGAAAACCTGGAGAGAATAATTGACCTACTTTATTGTCCACATATGGATAAATCTAAGCCAAGGACCTATCGACGATTAGCTCGCAAAGCATACCTTTTCATGGCCAAAAAGAAAAAGAAATCCACAAAGGTCATACGACGAGGTGTCAATACTCAACTACAGTATGTTTCTCGTGACATTGAACACGTTAACAAACTCTTAGAAATAGATGGAAGGCAATCAAGGTTAACCAAACGGGATCGCAAATTATTAGAAACTATCCGACTAATATACCAACAACAGCAAGAGATGTATGATAAGAAAACACATCAGTGTGAGCATCGGATTGTCAACCTGTATCAACCTCAAGTTAGACCTATTGTTAGTGGCAAAGATAAGGCAAAAACAGAATTTGGATCTAAAATAAATATTAGTGAAGTCAATGGGTTTTGTAGAATTGATCGCTTTAGCTGGGAAGCCTTGAATGTAGGAGGAGATGTTGGGCTCCAAGTTGATAACTACAAACAGGTATATGGATGTTATCCACTCTATTTCCTTTGGTGACGGTATATATCCTACTCGTCACAACCGCAGATTTCTTGAGAAAAATCACATTAAAATTTTAGGAAAGCCATTAGGATGTCCACTACAAAAAAACTAAAGAAACAGCCTCTCAGAAGTATTATAATAAGAAAAAAAACTGCTGAAAGAAACCATGTTGAAGGAAAATTTGGACAAGCTAAAAGAGGTTATAGTTTAAATAATATTAAAGCAAGACTGCCTGAAACCTCAGAGTCATGGATCAATGCGATCTTTTTCATAACATACCTCACTAAGTTCTTACAATTAGCGAAAAAGCCCCAAAAACATTTGGTGGCTCTATTAAAATTAACGCTATAGTATGTGTGTAAAACTGATTCTTTTGCTTTAAATCAAAATACCCTAGCAGTTAACTATAAAATGGTCTCATGATACACTTGATAAAATCAGCGGACTCTACTTTATTTTATTGGTCTGAAATGTCGGATGAATTTTTATGAAACAAAAAGAAACTACTTTCTAAGATTAGTCCTTTTTGCAAACTTATGTTTCCTAGTTTATGAGTCTTTGCTTTCATTTTTTTATCAACACGAAGGATAAAATACCCATTTTCAAAATAAAAAGGCATAGTGATAACCCCATTTAATTTCGCATACACAATTAGTATAAAGTTAATTGTTATTTGGAATTTATTTAAATAAATATGCATGGACAATGGGTACTAACGTTTTGTTTAAATTTGATAATTATTATTTATTAATAAAAAATAACTTTAATTACATATGAGAAAATTGTTGTGGGCTTTACTTATCCCCATGTTGTTTTCCTGTGAAAAAGAGGTAGATCCTGTGGAAGTGGAAGCAACTTTTAGAATAAAAGAAAGTATATATCATCCATTTGGTTTAATGGCACCCGAAAGGAAAATCATTTATCATTATGATGGTGATCGGTTGGTTAAACGGTCTTATGTACCTTTTGTGGCTGGAAAATGGGCTGAAGAATCAGAAGCTGGTGTATATTACGAGTATTCAGGTGATCAAATTTTCATTCAACCTAAAGAGAGTAAAAATGATCAATCAATATCAGAGTGGAAAACAACGATAACGCTTTCTAATGGACAGAAAGTAAAAGAAGTGACTAATCACTTTGATATCGAAAGTAAAGACTTAGAGGAAGTTATTGTTTGGGAATACCAAAACAACCTACCAGTAAAGGGATACAGGCTTCGCGCCGAATTACTTAAAGGGGACAATTATTATGATATGTCTTTGGTAAAAGATACTGATGTTGTTGTTTATAATTCTTATGAAGGAAATCAGTTGGTAAAACAATTACATTATTCAGATTTGTATGGCCCTCATGAAAGAAATAGGCCTCTTATGCTAGTCCCGTATTTACAAGAAATATTCAAATATGAAGGTGATGTAACTGTTACAACTCGTTATGTTTCTCCCATATTTGATGATAGTTACAGCTTTATTGAATGGGGATCAAATGGAGTTACCCAAAGTAAAAAATCTACCTTTAAAGATTTTGGTGATGAAGGCAGAATCCATTACTCACATATTTATGATGAAGATACCGGTACCTGGACCTCTGAAGAATATATGCAAACGGATGTGTGGTACGATGATAACTACATGTATGATAAAAGTGAGAGTGAGTGGGGTATTCATGAAGGTAAATATGAAGTAGGAGCTACCAATATCGAACTGTTCCAGAATTACTCATGGCCTCAAATTAAGTATGAATAGTAGAATCCTGTTAAAATGAAGATATATCAATTATTTAAAAATGGCCTATTTCTTGTGTTAGCCGCCATTGTTGCTATAAGTTGTGAAGAAGCAGAGCCTGAAATTATTACCACCGACTTACCTAGCGAACAATCTGACAGGACACCTGGAGGTATTGGAGTTATAGATACGGAGGCCAAATTAGAAAGAGCTATTGATGATTTGTACTATGTGTATCATGGAGCTTATGAGCAGCCTACATTGTTTTTTGAGAAACTAAAGGCATTAGTTGGTGCAGATGATTTGACCACCACGAGTGCAGATAAACTTAAATATTGTGGGGCCGACGTGTTTGATGGTTCAAGCAACTATAAGATTGAAGAGTTTTTTACTGCTCATTACTCCTCGATATATGGCATGCAATATTTTATTGAGCGCATTGATGAAGATGCCTTTAGTGAAGAAGTACTAAATAATGCCATTGCTCAAGCTCGTTTTTATCGTGGCGTTATGTTGTTTGATATGGCTTTAATGTTTGGTGATGGCAACTTAATTCTTAACACAAAAGAGGAGGCTGTGGAAGCTACTGTAGAAGATATTCTTTTACAGGTAATTGCCGACATGGAATTTGCAAATGAGTGGCTAGCCTATAATTCTCGTGATGATTACTATGTGATATCTGCTCAAGAAGTAAGTAAGAGAGGTTCTAAAACAGCAGCAAAAGCTTTTTTAGCAAAAGCTCATTTAGCTATGGCAGGTTGGCCGGTGAAAAAGAATGTGGATGCTAATTATGCCAAGGTAAAAAAACATACTAAGGCCATAATTGATGAAGGCATTTATGAGTTGTTAGACGATTATGCACATAACTTTGGAAACTTAGGCCAAACTTATATTGGGATTAGTAATCAAGAATGGGAAGGTAATAAAGAAGCGATATGGTCACGCGTTTGTGAACAAATGCGAAGTGGTACATTGGGTTCTGGTTTATATGGACAAGGTCCATTTCCTAGTGGTTGTTTTAATGGTAATCCTTGGGGAGCTTGGGGTGATTATGCAATGGAATGGCACTTTTATGAAAATATGCGAAAAGACTATAGAGCCAGTTATTCTGCAACAGATCGTCTTACATGGACTTATGCTGGGTTTACAAAGTATCCGTTCGCTTATCTTTATGAGCAGCCTGTAGTTACAAAGTTTATGTGGGGGTGTATTGTTAAGTCAGATTACCGAAAATATTCAGGTATAGACCTGTATGCATCAGAACAAGATGTGCCAACACCTGAATCCTTTGGTGGCTTTGAACATGCTTATAATTGTAGTAATGATCTCCCTGTTATGCGTTTTTCAGAGGTGGTACTAATGTATGCCGAGGCTTGTGCACATGCAGGAGAAACAGTTGAGGCCATTGAAAAGTTAAACTGGATTCGCCGTAGAGCCTATGCAGGTGGTTTACCTTGTGTCAAAGGAGCTATTGGTGAAGCCATAAGTAATGGTGACCTATCTCGGGAATACTGGAGAAATCCGGAGCCGGCTATCGATTATCCGCAGCCAGGAGAGAGTGACCTGATGAAAGCAATAATAGATGAGCGTGCCTGGGAGTTTGTAGGTGAGCTTTGTGGTGTGCGTTGGTTCGACTTAACTCGTCTTGAAATGGTTGAAGAAGCATTGAGTAAACGTGACGATCGTGACTTGCCATTGGTTGGTAATCCTGGGGATAAATCGTTATGGCGAATTAATGTAAATTAGAAACTAATTATTGATAATAGGAGCCTATGGCTTCTTTGTTTATTAAGAATATTGATGATGAAAAAAGTATTCTATTTATTACTGTTCCCATTGTTGCTAGCTTGCAATAAAGAGGAAGTACAACCGGTTGAGAAAATTGTTTATGGCGAACGGCCTACTTTTCGCCTTAAAGGAAAAATTGATACACAGTATGGTTTACTTGACCCTACTAAAATAGTTTATCTCTATGAAGAAGACCGTTTAGTAGGGAAAGAATATTACTCTTCAAAGTTAGGTGAATGGACTAAATATGCGGGTGTTGATTATTGTTATAGCGAGAATGAAATAATCGGGGAAGGATATGATTTATCTAAAGGAACTAAAAACGTTTTTAGATATTTGAATATTGAACTGTCTGGAGGAAAAAAGGTCAAAGAAAAAATAACGCAGTATCATGGTGGAGGAACGAGTGCTGATCATACTTTATATGAGTATGAGTATGAAAATGAAAGGTTAGTGAAAGAATATCGTTTTGAAGGTTATGATAGCGGCTTATCAGAATTTGAAATGGATACTACTCGCATTAAGGAATACACTTATCATACGGATGGGCAATTAGCGTCTGTGGTAACCTCATACGATAATAATGATACTGAGTATTCTGATTATGCAGCTAATAAGAGTGACAGTTTGGCTTATGAGTATTACGATGATTTCTATGTAGTATTTAAATACAGTGGGCAGAAAGGTTACAACGAGTCTGTAGAATATAATTTTCTTTCTTGGTTATCAAACAATAAGACGCTGTATCGTCAGATAGAAAAGGAGATCTATGAAACAGAAATATTCTATGAAAATGGTGCAACATGGACTTCCTTAGGAGCAAATACTCCAGAATATTGGTATGAAGATGGAGCTTTGTATTTATATACAGAAAATAATTTTCAAACTAGCCTATGGGTATACGAACAAGGTGAGGATACAAGTGCCGGATTGAATTTTAAGTTTTGATATTAAGTATAATAAATTCATAGAAGGATGAAACAAACATTTAAAGTATTATTCTTATTGGTAAGCTTAGTATTTATATCTGGCTGTGAAGAGGACAAACAGCCGGAAGAAATCATTAAAAAACTACCCTACCCTACCGATACAGAGATTCCAACCACAGGGGAGTTTTCGTCTGTACAAATGATGGAAGAGTCAATGGAATATATGTACCGCTATTATCACGGGTGTTATGGTGGTTCTAGCACCTTTTACCATGAGCCGGGTTTTTATTTGAAAGCCGATGATTTATCGAGTATGTCTAGGGATGCTTCCTATGTATCAATAGATAGACTTGTTGGTAGTGTACCGCAATTCGTATCTACTGCTGTAGAGTTGCATTATGAGTTAGTAACCATTTGTAATAACCTAATAGCACGAACTGATGTTAGTCAGTCTTTACCCGAAGAAGACCGAATGCATGTTATCGGCAATGCAAAGTTCATCAGGGCTTTGGTTTATTTTGATTTGTGCTTATTAGGCGATAATGTTCTCTTATGGACCAATATAGATGAGGTAGCTAAAATTGCCAGACATGAAGCTATTTTACAACAAGTAATAGAAGATTTAGAATTCGCTAATGAGTGGGTAATCAATAAAGAAAGAGATAATAGTTCGGGCGTGTTTTTTAAGAGTATTAATAAACTGGCCTCCAAAACAGCAGCAAAGGCCTATTTGGCCAAGGCCTATATGGCACTTTCCGGTTGGCCGGTTAATGATAATAGTAATGACAACTGGAACAAAGTTAAGGAATACACAAAGGCGATTATTAATGAGGGTGTTTATTCTTTGTTAGATGATTATGCGCAGAATTTTGGTCATGTAGGTCAAACATACTCAGGTGTGGGTCAACAAGCCTGGGAAGGTAATAAAGAAGCCATTTGGTCCAGAATATGTTATGAGTCGGAGTACAGTTCACGAAGTTATGATGTTTGGTTTAACCAAAATTATGCACCAGAAGGACGTTTTAATGGTTTGCCCTGGAATGATTGGGGGCATTTTATGATGGAATGGAATTTTTATGAGAAGATGCGTAAAGATTATCGCAGTCAATATTCGGTAACAGAGAATGAGGAATATTCCTACTTATATTTTAAAAAGTACCCTTATGCTGAGAAATTTAAGCATCCTATGATTATGAAGTTTTTGTGGGGTGGAGTTAGTTATTCTGAGCATATAATATACACAGACTACTATAATGACGGTTCATCAGAAGCTTATGATGCATTTAGTGGATTTGAAGATAAATTGTACCAAACGAACGACTTGCCGGTTATCCGTTTTGCTGAAGTGGTATTAATGTACGCCGAAGCCTGTGCGCGCACAGGAGAAACTGGTGAGGCCATTGAAAAACTAAATTGGATACGTCGAAGAGCCTACGCTGGTGGTACACCCTGCGTAAAAGGGGCGATTGACGCAGCTATTGAAAAGGGTGATTTATCATCGGAATATTGGAAAGCTCCAGAACCGTCTGTTGACTATCCACAATCGGGCGAAAGTGATCTTATCAAAGCTATTATTGATGAGCGTGCCTGGGAATTTGTTGGGGAGCTTGGTGGCGTACGTTGGTTTGATTTAACTCGTCTGGAGATGGTTGAGGAAGCTTTAAGCTCTCGTGACGAGCGTGAATCATCTTTGATAGGAGATCCATCTGATAAAAGTTTATGGCATTATGATTTTAATTTAAAGAATTAGATCTAATAGTAAGGAGCTTTCAAGCTCATCTTAAAAAAGTAAAGAATAAAAAAAATAATTTTCTTATTTCTGTTAACAGCAATATTAGCGTGCAATAAAGAAGAAACTGATCCCATAAAACCTGATGGAGACGGTGAAAACAAAATTGATAATAATGACGGGCAAGAAGCAATAAATTATCGCTTTAAGGAAGATCATTGGGAATCAGATGACAAATCTTATAAAACCGTGTATCAATACGAGAATAACTTAAGGGTTGGAAGTACCACGTTTGTGTATGAGAATGATTTTTGGAATAAAGTTTCTTACAGTACCCTAATTTATAGCGAGGATGAAACCGTTTATGAATTAACTAATGTGAAAACCGGTAATGTATTTCGTAGGGTTAATGCAAAACTGGAAAATGGATTCATTGTCGAACAGCGCATCGAGCACGTTGGTAGAAAAGTACATATTTTATTTTTTGATTACCATAATGGTAATATGTCAAAAATAAATATAAGTTCAAGATATATTGATGAAGAAAGTGAAATCTCTCCTAGCGATACTATCCCATTTATCGATTATTATTATAAAGATGAGAAGCTAACTAGCTACGTAGAATATCACACATCTATAGGATTTCGAGGATTGGGCGGAAGGAATTATGAACGTGCAGATAGTGTTGTGAATTATGATATTGGAAAAACCATTGAGTATCATTATTATAGACCAAACTATGGAATATATGAGATATATACAGATATGAATCCATATAAGGATCTTTCATATCAATGGGAGTTGAATAGAAAGCAGGTACAACGCAGAACAGAATCAATGCTAGAGTTTGAATATTATGGTTATGATATGGCCTCTGAAGAATGGGAGTCTCAACCATCGTCTGTTTTTTTGCACACACTAGAGTATCATGAAAATGGGTATACAAATAGTTGGGAGGATTATTATGGTTCTCATAGAGAGGAATATGAAATTGGCGAAGATTACACCGAAGATTACATTAAATTAAAGTACTTGTGGTAATTCAATATGAGCGTTTAGTAAAATATAAAAGCCGGCAACGATATATAGAGGCCACCGAAAAAGTAATTATAAAGCAGTAAGTTATGGATTTATCCAAGGCTTACTGCTTTTTTGTATTTTTGAGTTTAAAAACAATGTCAGCATGCTCGTTAAACAACAAACATTTCCTCTTAATTACACTGGTCTGTAAGATCTAATAGTCCTTAAAATAAACAGAATAAGTTTATTAGTATAAAACTGTTAGATGTAATTTTAAAACATTTCACTCATAGTTGTTGTCGATATGACAACTTTGTATTAAATCACAAAAGATAAAATTCTAAAACATGATAACACTCAAAAAGCATTTAATAGATGCATATATTAAAGCGTAAAACGCTGTCTGATTTTTGCGACATATATCCTGACAGCAAAGGAGGTCTTAGGACCTTTTTAAAGATTATCATAGGTGGTTCTTTTACGAATCTAAACAAGATTCAGGCATTATGTAACAAGTCAAGTATCCTTAAAGACAATAGGATGGTATTTAGGGTAAAGAGCTACCGATTAGTTGTCAAATTTAGATTTGAAGCCAAGTTAGCTTTGGTTAAGTATATTGGCACTCACGATGAGTATGATAAAATAGATGCCAATACAGTAGAGTTTTAAAAGAAAAGTAAAGATTTCTCTGGTAGTACTGAAGCAGAGAGCTTGCATTTATTGTTGAATGTAAGGATGAATATAATGGATATTAAAATTTTAAAAACGGAAAAGGATTACCTAGAAGCTGTTGAGCGTTTAGAGGTAATATTCGATGCAGAACAAAATTCTGCTGAATGGAATGAATTGGAATTGCTAGGTTTATTAATCAGAAATTATGAAGATGAACATTACCCAATCCCTGACCCGGATCCTATCGAAGCAATTGAATTCATTATGGATCAAACGAACTTAAAACCTAAAGATCTAGTTGGGATTCTAGGAGACAAATCCAGTGTTTCTAAAGTCTTGAACAAAAAACGAAAACTAACCATTGAAATGATCCGAAAAGTTCACGATAAATTACATATACCTTTCGATACATTGATGACCGATTATGAATTGTGTTTATAGTAGTAATTAATATAAAAATAGCCGAAGCTGTTTATGCTTCGGTTTTTCTTTTGCATATAATTTGCTGTTAGACACACCCCAAAAGAAAAAGAAAAAACGCACCGATATTAACTTCCCTTTCTTAGAAATACACCGACGATATTGGGAACAGTTTTAATAATGCTATTTCGGCTAATCATTCACAAGAAAAAGTCACACTGCTTGGAATACGATTTCTGCAAACCCGAGAAGAATTCGAAAAGAAAATAAATAAAGGATATACTTGAAGAGGATCACTTAGGTATTCTATTTGATCCAATTTCTGTTCGTTGCGTAAAAGACAAGCAATTTGCTGAATTGTAGAGTTGGTGAGTTGTTTATTTGCTCATTTGTAGAGTTGTTTTTTGTTGAGTAGTAAAATTGTAAATCCACAAGTTAGCAACCTATTAATCTAGTAACTAGTCTAATATGGTAGTAAATCATTCGATTTTATTCGCGCAAAATCGCTGACAAAAAAAAGGAACACCTGAGAAGATGTTCCTTTTTTAACCTAACCTTAACCCTAACTTATGAAGAAAACTTCATATGCAAATATACTAATAAGTTTTAAAAAGGTTACAAATACTTTTATTTTTTTTAGGTCATTAAAAAAGTACACACATTTCTGTATAAATATAATAAAGCCCCAAAGTGGGCTGTATCCCAAAGCCTAGCCTGTAAGGGCTAGGATATTAATCAGGTAGTTTATTTAAGCGCCAAAAGGTGCGTAGTCTTAATTACACGACTATTTGGCCCTAATAATATCATGCCATGAAATTCATAGCCCTTTAGGCTATGATTAATGATACCGCATCTTTGATGCTAATGTAAGCTTACTATTGATAAGTATTTAACTACTTACCTCTAATTTTTTTAATTAAAACTCTAATTCCAAAAAAGCGGATCTAAGACCATCGATTCTTCTCCGGTATACTGATCTCTTCCTTTCCAGAAGCGGTAATCAATTGTCTTTTCCATGTCTAATTGGTTCTTAAAGGTGATAGCAAGTAATATTTCTTCATCCGGATTAAACCCTTCTGTTTTAAGTGATAAGATATTGTGCTGGCTGAAATCATCGTAGTTAACACTGGGTTTAAGCGGAAAATCACTACTCACCTTAAAGGTTCCTTGTTTACAGTTAACATTGGTTATTTCGTAATACAGATCACCACTCAAATGACCTTTAAAAACATCTTCATCTATAGCTTCCCTACAACTAAATTGTGGCATAAAACCAAAGAAAGTATAATCGAAAATGATATTCGCAATTTTAAATTCTTCTTCCTTAAAGACTCCTTTTAAATAGTTTTCAAAAAGGATGTTTCTAAGGCTTGTAATATCTTTAAGCTCACTTTTAGCTACTGACAAAGTATTAAACGATACATGTGTCGAGTCTGAAACTTCAGTAGAGTCTTTTAGTTGTTCAGTTTCGCCTTGATTTGATAAAGCCTCTGTTTTTGGCAATATATAGCCATGCTTAAAATATAGTGAATCATCACTTACACCTTCAATGTAAAAACGAATATCTGCTTGGCGCGGTTCTGTTGAATAAAAGTGATCATCTGAACTTTTGTCCGCCACTTCCTCATAGCAAAGAAATGAGATGACCATACTGGAATCCAATTGATGCCAATTTGATTGTAATTCTGATAGCTTTGTATGTAGTTCATCATCAATCTGATTTTCAGAAGTTATTTTTCTTGCAGGTTCATCCACATAAGTATCTAATATAAGGAAGCTAACAACCAGAGCAAAAGCAACCGGAGCAGGTAATACATAATGATACCATTTATTGAAGGTTTTTTCGGTTTTAATCACTTTTGTATCTGTCCATGCATCGTGCCAGCCGGGTGTCTTTGAAAAGAAAGTAAAAGCATCCACGGGAATGGATCTGATCAAAGACCTGATTAAGATTTGCTTTAATTTGAGGGGAGAATCATTATTTGATATTACCCTGGTACCAGTCATGAGTTTTCCTAATGTAAATCCACCCATAAACTCAAAAATTGTATAATAAGCTATACAAAAGATGACTGCCATCAGGTACGAGGAAATGGTTGATAAGTTAATTAGCTCATTAATGGTTAAAAAAAGAATGCTTGAATCAATTAGATAATTTAGAATACGCTGAAGCTTTGAAGCATCTACTGCATCAGAATACTCAACAGGAGCTTTTTTCTCTGAAATTTTTTTGAACAGTAAAGCATAAAAAGCTAACCAAGCAATGATAGCGATAATTTGAATAAAGTCGGGAGCCGCAAGATAGATGACTATGGGAATGTATAGATCCCTGATTAGAATTAGAATCGAGCTAAGCGCTAATAAGGAAATGGAGAAATACAGAAACGAACTTTTGTTTCTTTTTACCCATAAGCGGTAACCAATCAGTAAGAAAAGCAATGCAATTATTCCGGAACTTAAGGCAGTGAATTCCTGCATGCTATAAAGACTAAAAACCGATAAATTTGGAAGGAGTTTTGATAAATAAACAAGGCTTTATTCTAATATAGATATGAATTATTTACTATCTTTACAAAAAGCGATTCAATGACGGCAGTAAATAAATTACATCAAGAGTTCCTGAAGCTAAGCGATGAGGAAAAGCAAACCTTCTTAACGGAGATTATTTCGCAA
>QKJP01000041.1 GCA_003249255.1 Bacteroidales bacterium | reverse complement strand
TTTGTATCTTTATAACAACGAAGGGCACCTTTAGTGTTGCAGACATTAGTGCCCTTCATTTTATTTACATAATAATATTACAAAAATGGGGAAAAATACTGACAATTCCTCTATATGGGGAATTACACCCTGTAAGTAAATGAATAATAAAACTTTACAACATTAGCTTGACGGCTATGGCATCGGGCAGGTCTGGTTTCTGTGTTGATATTTTTTGTGGTTATATCAATATCTTTTGCATTATGCATAATTGCGGACATTCAAAAAATTAATAAGTTAATATGGAATGTATGGCTTTACAGGTTGAACTTAATTTTTCTCTTCCCTCTAAAAATGATAACTCTATAATGAAGTTGGTATGAATTTCTTTTGGCTTAAAGTCTCTTATTAATTCAACACAAGCTCCCATTGTTCCACCAGTTGCCAATAGGTCATCATGAATTAGAACGATATCATTTTCATCAATAGCATCTTCATGGATTTCGACCATATCTGAACCATATTCCAAATCATATTCTTTTTTACGTGTGATGTAAGGTAATTTTCCGGCTTTGCGTATAGGAATAAATCCCGCATGAAGTCGCCCTGCCAAAGCTGCGCCAAAAATGAATCCCCGTGATTCTACGCCACAAACTTTAGTAATGCCCATTTCTTGATAAAAATCTACCAATGCATCTAAGGTAGTGTTAAATGCATGCGGGTCTGCTAAAAGGGGAGTAATGTCTTTAAAGGAGATTCCCGGTTTAGGGAAATCTTCTACCGTTCTAATTAGATCTCTAAGCTTTTGTTCTTCAGTACTTGTCATTGGGTAATTTGTATTTAAAAAAAGCATATTGGGTAATTTGCACATTAACCAATTATCTCATTTGCACCTTATCTTATTCCATCATCGCTTTTACACTCTTTAATAATTCAATGGAAGCGTCGATTTCTGCTTTTCGAATGGCTACACTTTCGATGTTAAAACCAACCGGAATTCCTTTGTGGTTACAATATTCATAAAGTTCTTTAGCAATGTCTTTACAGATGTTAACCGATTTTGCTAATATATCATTCGAATATTTTAGTTCATTCTTTAACCATCCAGGTATGTCTATGCCAAGCCAGTTCATAAATTCTAATGTTTTGACAGAACCACAAGGTGTTAGCGTGAAAATAATTGGAGCCAAATCATGATCTCGTTCTTTGGCTGCATAATAATAGTCTGAGATAAAATGTTTAGCATTATCCACATTATAAACGCATTGCGAAATGAAGAATTGGCAACTTTTATCAATTTTATCAAATACACGTTCGTGTTCATCACCTTTAGCGAAATGGCGTTCCGGTATAGTAACACCACCTAATATAATATCAGAATTAGCTTCTTGTTTTATTTTATAGGCATCTATAAGTGATAAACTAATCTTTTGGGTTTTAGACGGAGCGCCTACAAAAACACAAAATTCCTCTTTACCTTCTTTTTCTTTAATCCATTTAGTAAAGCTTTCTTTTGTGCTACCAGCAACGCTTTTATAAATGATTTTAGGTAGACTTAATTTTTGTAAGTAATTCTCATTGTAATAATCAGGTGCTAAAGTTTTTAAAAAAGGGAAGGGACGTGGTTTGTTTGTTCTGGAAGATTCATCTTGAATATCGTATAAAACCAAGGCATCGATACCTAAATCCTTTATGCGATCAATTTGCTTTTGAGCAATGCTTTTGATTTTTTCTTCTTCGGTATTTTGTTTTGGTGGGGTCAGGCCATAAAACAAATAGCCCGTTTTTTTATTAAGTATATTATGTTTTAGCATTATGATTTTGTTCTTTTCTATGCGGTTTGTTTCGTTATCGATGAAAAATTTTCAGCAAAGATAACAAAGTGGGGCAAATATAGTTGAAGCAGATTTTTATTGAGTGGATTAAAAAACGAAATTATGATAGGGGATTTAGCACAATTAATAGTCTTATTCTTATAAAAGTAAATTATTTCAAAGATAATTCGTAAATATTATGTAAGAATATAGATATTTCCTACTGTAAAATAGTAAATGTTTATATTTTTGTGCAAAATTATTCTAATCTGACCAAAGCGTATGAAAGGTAATAAAATTTCAGTTTTGAAAAAGATTGTCCTAACGATCTTTTTGTCATTAAGTTTTTGTGGCTTGTTTGCCCAATATACATTAACAGATGATGATGTTACTGTGGAGAGTGGAGAGTTAAAACAGGTTAACTTGCCTTTTGGCCAATATCAAGTCATTATTCCAAATGTATTACAAGGACAAACCATTACCAGTATTGGTGAGGCTGCTTTGTATGGCGAACGATTAACAAGTTTGGAATTGCCATCTACTGTGAAATCCATCGGATTTGAAGCATTTGCTTATAATCGTTTAACATCTTTATCCATTCCTGCCAGTGTTACAGAAATTGGAGATTTAGCGTTTGTTAGTAACACCATCGCGAGCTTGACTTTTGAAGGTGAAAGTCAAGTTAAAACCATCGGCGAATCTGCCTTTAAAGAGAATAAACTAAATAGTTTGGTTATTCCTAAAAGCATCACTCATTTAGGCGATTATTCATTTTATCATAATCCATTAAGTGCCTTAGTTTTTGAAGAAGGAAGTTTGTTAACTGATATTGGAAAATACTCTTTTCATGAGGCACGACTTAGTCAGCTTACCATTCCAGAGTCTGTAGTTCGTATAGGAGATTATGCTTTTTATAAAAATCAGATAAAAAGTATTGATTTTGGCGAAAACTCCAAGCTTGTCGAAGTGGGTGAATATGCCTTTAAAGAAAATCAATTGGTAAGACTTAATTTCCCTCAAGGCGTTCAAATGATTGGATGGAGTGCTTTCCAGGATAATCGTATTCAGGAAATCACGTTTAGCGATCAGGCTACTTTAAGAATTATTGAAAGTTTTGCTTTTTCAGGGAATAAATTAGCTGTTGTCAATTTCCCTCAATCATTACAAGAAATCGGCTATCGATCGTTTAGAGATAATCGCCTTACCGAAATTACCTTCCCGGAAGGTTCAAATTTGACCAGTATTGATTCTTGTGCATTTTTTAATAACCAACTGGATACCGTTGCATTACCAAATCAATTAATGTACGTTGGGGCAGAGGCCTTTTTATACAATAATTTTCCTTCATTCATATTACCCGGTGAATTAGAAGGATGGCAAGATACGAATGGCGGCATGCATGCTTGTGGTGATGAAGTTGATAGTTTACAGTTATCTTATTGGCGTTTAGGATTTGTTGATATTGAATTGCGTAAACCATTAATTGTAACCATCAATTCAATTGTTAAAGAATATGGTGAGCCTATGCCTGATATCTTTTATTCAATAGATGGTTTTGATGATGGAGATGATGAAAGTATGTTAGATTATCCTCCGGGATTCATTACTACAGCCTCTCAGTATTCTGATGTAGGTACCTACGAAATTAGAATTTATAATCCCGAGGGTGAGAATGGAGGATATTATTTTGATAACGGGACTCCCGGTATTCTAACGATTGTTCCAAAGCCAATTAGCATTGATGCAGATGTGGATGATAAAGTATACGATGGAAACCGGAATGCTACCTTATCGAATATTGTTTTAAATGGAGTTATTGCAAATGATGATGTTAACTATGCAGGTGAAAACAATAGTTTATTCGATAATCCAAATGTTGGTAATAATAAGGTTGTAACTTCGGCATTTACACTTACTGGTGAAGATGCCGGTAATTATACAATTGTTCAACCTGAATTACGAGGAAATATTATCCCTAAAGACATTTACGTGGTTAATCCTAGTGTGCAGGATAAAAATTCAGATGGAACAACCAACGCTGTAATAGAATATGGGGTTGACGGCATTGTTAATGGTGATAAAATAGATGTTGGTTATGCTGCAGAATTTGAGGATGGTGCTGTTGGCGAAAATGTTAAAGTGATTTCAGATTGGTGGATAAATGGTGAAGATTCAGGGAATTACAATATCGTATCGCCGGGTGATCTTTATGGCAATATTGGTACTCCAATCGAGATTCTTAGTAAGTGGGGTTATGTATTGTTTATAAATAATGATGATAACCTTTATCAAGAGTATCAATGGTACAAAGATGGTTTACCCATTGAAGGAGCAACAGCTCAGCGTTATTTTACAGGAGACCGAACTTTATGTGGTAATTTCTCATGTAGAGTAACTTACGTGGTAGATGACATGAAATTCTATTTATATTCAAAAACATATACACATAACCATAATTGTGGTGGCGCTTCTGCTCCTTCATTAGAAATTTATCCTACAGTTTTAAAAGCAGGATCAAAACTAACAATTGATAAAGGGCAGTCTTTAGATCAATCTAAAAGCTATAAAGTGACCATTCACAACTCAGAGGGACTACTTGTAAGTACCAACCAATATGGCTCCTTAGAGAATATTCAAGTAGAAAGTCCTGCAACTTCTGGAATTTATGTTCTTCAGTTATTTCATGGAGAAGAACTTATCCGAACTGAACGCTTGGTCGTTAATAACTAATAATCTTAATTAAAATACGAAAGGGAGTCTTTTTTAGGCTTCCTTTATTTCTTTGAAAAAAATGAAAACGCTACTTAGCTTATTACTTCTTACTTTATTGTGCGTAAACTCACCTTTGTTAGCTCAGTTAGAAACAGGGCCGGATACAATGGAATCTCAAGAATCAACATTAGAATCATCAGCACGTGAACCTGAACCGGAAAGTAATCTGGAATCAGAAAGTGAACTAGAATCCGATGATTCAGAAGGCGATCAGAAAAGTTATAAATCCTTTAATGATGCATTTTTCTGGAGCATATTTGCCGGTGCCGGGGTGAATTTATTTCCTTTTGATGATAACGAATACTTTAAACGTTTCGGTGGAAACTTCAATTTTGGAACAGATGTCAATTATTTTTGGAATGACCATTGGGGAGTTGGAGTCGGGGTTACTTTCGATTACAATTTTAACCGCTTAAAGGTGGATGATATCATTCAGGACAAGGATGTGACCTGGGACTGGAGTGGTAAAGCGGATCCTGATGTTCCTAATTCGGTTGATGTACGAGATACTTTTTATTTGCAAACCGATTACCGCGGATACAAAGAAATGCAGTATAGCTGGCGAATTGGAGTTCCGGTCGAATTTAAATATAAACATGCATTTAATGATAAAGTTGGTCTATTAGCAGGTATTGGCCCTAAGTTTTATACCACAATAAGTAATACCATGGAGGTAAAAAGGGGTAACTATTCAGTGCAAGGTTACTATCCGCAGTATGGTGATGTTTTGGTGCATGATCATGGTCCGGGATGGGGAGAACATGAAGTTTCAGATCAATCTTTAGAAACCGGGATGGGAGTTGGTGCCATTGGTAATGTTTATGTTACTCGTAAACTAAATAGTTATCTCATTATGTACAGTGGATTAAACCTAGAGTACTACCCTGAGAGAAAAAAGGAGCAAGACCCTAAAGTAACTTATACTGCAACTTCTTTTAGTACTGCTGATGTAGATTACGAACCGGATAACTTGGATGACAACAGTAAAGTTGGTGTTGGTTTAAGAGTCGGGTTAATTTTAAATGGCGCAAAGCTTCGTCAGCACGAATATTTAAAAAAATTACGCAAAGATGCTGAGAAGCGTCAGGAGCGATTACTGGAAGAAGAGAAGGTAAAAGAGTTAACGCTTAAACGTTTGGCTACTTTAGATTCGTTAGCAAATTTGGTTTATGCCGATAAAGAGGATACAGCCCATGTAACGGAAGCTAACTGGAATCGTTTACGAAACATCGAATTGATTTCAGATAGTATCTTAAATGACCGCATGCAATACGATAATGTCATTTCGCCATTGCTTAGTGATGTGCATGATGAGCGTCATGATAAAGTGGATCAATTAGAAACGATAGAAAAGAAAATCGGGAAAGACAGAGCGAAATTTAACAAAGAAGCTCCAAGTGCCGAATCAGATAGTATTTACTTTGAGAATATGAATCGTTTAGGTGAAATGTATTCCATAAAAGATGATCTTGAGGTAAATAAACTGGCTTATGACCACTTGTTAGATGAGTTAGATTACAATAAGCCGGTAAAACAAAAATCATTAGATGATGAAGTGAATCACATGACGGCTACACTGCTAGAAGATCAAAAGATGTTTGAAGATCATCAGCGCCAAATTGCAAAAGAGTTAGCTCTTAAAGAAGCTGAAAGAATTGCCTTAGCTCGTGCAGATAGTATTTTAAATTCGGGTGAAGTACCATCCGGGGTTATTATAAAGCTCAAAACAACCGTGTTTAGTGAAGAAGAATTAGAGCAAATTAAGCAACCAATTCAATTTGAATTTGGAAATGCACGAATTACTGCAGCTACGCGTTCGAATCTTGATCAGTTAGGAGAAATTCTGGCCAAGTACTCTGGTTTAAAAATGAGTATTATTGGACATACTGATCATGTGGGAGATGATAACTTTAATATGTGGTTAGGGCAGTTAAGGGCAGATATGATTAAAAACTCCTTTGTGAAAAAAGGCTTTAATCCTAAACTAATTGAAACGACCTCACGAGGTAAATCCGATCCACTGGTAGATAATGATACCGATGAACACCGACAAATGAACCGTCGTGTTGAGATTATTATTGAAAATGTTGGGAATTTTAGTGAGTAAGCAATCATTTAACAGAATAAGAAACGAAGCCAATTGGCTTCGTTTTTTGTTTAGGAGCATCCGTTTCTTTATTTACTTTTTATAACGTTGATTAATATCAATACTAATCATCCAAAGTTTAAAGGTGTTGATGAACCATTTTTCTAGTTGCTGATGTAATATCATTGATTTATAAATGATGAATAATCTCAATTATCAAAATAGAAGAATATGGGGATATAGTTTAAGAAATATCAATAGAGAGAATAAAATCCCTTTACTTGGTTGAAGTTTTCAATCCGGAGCTAACTCATTTCTTGGAATAATCTATGCAAGCACCCCCAACTATTGTTTTTGTCTAAGTTGGTTTTGAAGGGATACTTCGTATGTGAATAATACACTAACTATTGTGGCTAATAAAATGAAAATTAGGATATTATGCGTGGTATTTATAGGGTAGCAGTTTCTAAATTCAATCACAAAAAAAGGTGAATCTCCTCAAGAAATTCACCAATCTTACTAATTTTTTATTACCATTAAAATTATCTAATCCGATCCATCGACTTTAGCAATGCCATATCCTTCCCTATAGCTCTCATCGCTAAAAAGGTTAAAATTACAGCAACTACCGGAAGAATCATTGGTATCTTATAAGAGATTTCAGCTCCTAATTCTTCTGCAACCTCGCTACCAAGAAAATAAACCATTGCGGTAATTCCAATTTGTAGTCCCATGCTTAAGCCACAAAGGCGCATTTGCAACATTCTGTTTTTATATAAAAAAATGGTGATGAATGGGAGTAATGTAGCCACTGTGACTAATATTGCTATGGCGATAGTAGGAACCACCGGATTTGAAGCTTCAGAACTTAAGGAATAAAACCCGCGGTATAAGAAGTTATAAGTTTCAGTTTGGCTAATTAATGTTGCTAAAGTTGAAAAAAATAAACTCCCGGTTAATAAGGTCGCAATTAATAAAAATATGCTTTGAATTCGTTGTATCATGCTAATTATAATTTTGAATTGAAAATTTAGATGCGAAAGTATAATATTTCTTTCTTTTAAGAAACATTTTTTTAGATTACACTTCCTTTCTATTCCTCAATTTATGGGGAAATTATCAAATATTTTTTATTAATTTGGATTTTCAATAAACGATGTTTTATGACTAAAATTGAAGACTCCGAATTAATTATAAATCCTGATGGATCGGTTTTTCATCTTCATTTGAAACCCGGTGAAATTGCAAATGATATAATTCTGGTGGGAGATCCCGGTAGAGTTGAATTAATTAGCTCTTTCTTTGATGAAGTAGAACTCACCAGTAAGAACCGTGAATTTGTTTCAAGCACCGGGAAATACAATGGGAAGAGATTAACGGTAGTAGCTACCGGAATTGGAACCGATAACATTGATATTGTATTAAATGAACTGGATGCTTTAGTGAATGTCGATTTTGAAACACGAACCGTAAAGCCTTCGTTTACCAAATTAAATTTAGTGAGAATAGGTACCTCCGGAGCATTACAGAAGGATTTACCGGTAGATACATGGTTGTTAAGTGCCAAAGCCATTGGATTTGATGGTTTGTTAAATTTCTATGCAAATCGCGATTCGGTATGTGATTTAGAGTTTGAGCATGCTTTTACTCAAGCCCTTGATTGGAGTCCTCAATTAACTTCTCCTTACGTAATCAATGCCTCTAATGAGTTGATAAAGAAATTAGATGGCGATCAGGTTAAGAGGGGCATTACCATTTCAGCACCAGGGTTCTATGGACCCCAGGGTAGGGTCATTCGTTTACCTTTGGCTGATGATCATATTAATGAGAAAATTACAGCCTTTAGTTTTGAAGGTAGCAGAGTTACCAATTACGAAATGGAGTGTTCTGCCATTTATGGCTTGTCTGCCTTAATGGGGCATAATGCGGCCACAGTTTGCATGATAATTGCTAATCGACTTGCAGGAACAGCCAGTGCAGATTATCATGCTGCAATGAAGGAATTGGTGCAACATGTGTTAAACCAATTAACAAAATAAGCTCGGTTAATGGTTAATGTGGATAAAATAAAAGCTTTGATCGTTTTATTGGACGATCCTAACGATGAAATTTTTCAATCGGTAGAAGGGGAGCTTTTGAATGCGTCAATTCAGATTGTACCCGAATTAGAAAAAGCTTGGGAGGTTTCAAAGGACACCTTGTTTCAACGGCGTGTCGAAAACATCATTCATACCATTCAATTTAATGACATCCACGATAGTCTTAAAAAATGGCTGGCCGAAGATGATCCTGAATTGTTAGAAGGCGCATATTTGGTTGCCAAGTTTCATTATCCGGGAATTGATAAGAAAGAAATAAAAGAGAAGTTAGCACTGCTTCGTAAAGATATTTGGTTAGAAATTAACGATCACCTTACCTCATTGGAAAAAATTAGAATCGTTAATCATGTCCTTTTCGATGTGCATAAGTTCTCTCGAAACAATAGTCGTTTTTTTGCTCCCGAAAATAATTTCATTAGTGAGGTGCTAAAAACAGGGAAAGGAAATCCTATCTCATTGTCTATCATATACAGTATTTTGTGTCACGATTTAGGCATGCCGGTTTATGGCGTGAATTTACCCAAAAATTTCATCTTAGCATTTTTGGATGATATGGAAGATTCACTTCCGAATAATCCACCCGATCATGCGCCTGTCATGTTTTATATCAATCCCATAAATAAGGGCGCCGTATTAAATAAGCGTGAAATCGATTATTTTATCCGTCAGCAAAAGCTTGAGCCTAAAGAAGAGTATTTTTTTCCCTGTGATGCTCGCATTATCGTTCGTCGATTATTTCACAATTTAGTGTACGCTTATAATTCAGCCGGAGATGAGCATAAACGAGAAGAAATATATAGGTTGTTAGCTCTGTTCGATGAATAACCATTTATCAATAGCCATATAGTATGAGTATAAAAATTTCAGATATACAACCCATTGAGTTGTGGTCGCAGTTTGACCGTATTTGTCAAATTCCTCGACCTTCGAAAAAAGAGGAGAAGATGATTGATTTTTTGTTGTCTTTTGCAAAAAAATATCAATTAGAGGCAAGGCAAGATAAAGTGGGAAATGTATTGATAAAAAAGAATGCTACTGCCGGTTATGAAGATAAGAAATCGATTGTTCTACAGTCGCATATAGATATGGTGTGTGAAAAGAACGAGGATGTTAAACACAACTTTGAGAAAGATGCGATAAAACCTGTTTTTCAAGATGGCTGGGTAAAAGCGAAAGGGACAACTCTTGGCGCAGATGATGGAATTGGAGTGGCAGCTCAATTAACCATTTTGGCATCTGAAGAAATTGAGCATGGACCCTTAGAATGCTTATTCACTGTTGATGAAGAAAGTGGATTAACAGGAGCCTTTGCTTTAGAATCAAACTTTTTTGAAAGTGAGTTGCTGTTAAATCTTGATTCTGAGGATGAAGGGGAATTATTTATCGGTTGTGCTGGAGGTATTGATACCACAGCTGCATTTTCTTACGAACAAGAAGAAGTGCCGGAAGGAAGTTTTGCCATGAAGGTATCAGTCATGGGCTTGCAAGGAGGGCATTCTGGAGATGATATCCATAGAGGTTTGGGAAATGCAAATAAGATTTTAGTTCGCTACCTTCATTATATTAAAGATTTATACAAACTAAGAATTGCTTTTATAGGAGGAGGAAATTTAAGAAATGCAATTGCTCGGGAAGCAAATGCTGTTTTTGTTGTCCCTCACAAGTATAAAGAACCGGCCCGGATTGCTTTTAATATCTTTTTTCACGATATCGAAATGGAATTTCAGGACGTTGAACCTAATATACGAATGAAATTAGAATCTGTAGATCTGCCTAAGAGTTTAATTGACAGTGATACTCAAAATCGTTTATTGGGTGCTATATATGCCTGTCCTCATGGCGTTATTGAAATGAGCAGAAAACTACCCGGTTTGGTAGAGACTTCAACTAATTTAGCCTCCATAAAAATGAATGTTGATTCCATTGTCGTTAGTACGAGTCAAAGAAGTTCTGTTGAAAGTGCAAAGGAATATGTGCAAACCATGGTTAGAAGTGTATTTGAGTTAGCAGGTGCTAAAGTTACTCATTCTGATGGCTATCCCGGGTGGATACCAAATCCCGAATCTGATCTTTTAAAATTAGTTCAATCATCATACACATCATTATTTGAAAAAGAACCTGCCGTTAGAGCTATTCATGCAGGTTTAGAATGTGGTTTATTTCTTGAAAAGTATCCAAGTCTAGATATGGTTTCTTTTGGCCCAACCATAAAAGGAGCTCATTCGCCCGACGAAAGAATAGAAGTTGAATCTGTTCAGCGGTTTTGGAGTTTGTTATTAGCTGTTTTAAAACAAGTTCCAAGTGCATCGAAATAATTTATGGACAAATGCAATAATCTAATGATGTTAGAATTTATTTATCGTTATTCAGATGACAAAATTTACTTTATGCACTTTGTCTATTGGATTAGCCTTCTTTTTTTGTGTGATGTACAAGTGCCATTTTCAATGTTATAATCTGATTTATTGATGGCTTTTGGTGGTTGTTTCCCTTTGGCCTTGAAGAGTGCCTTGTTTCCAAATGTAACTTTTGGGAATTCAGTTCTACGCATTAGAGTTAGAAAAATACAATAGCTTTTGCTCCTCATTTATACTGGGTATCATAACGTTTTAGCATTATTGTTATGTTTAATACTGAGCACCTTAAATAGTTTCTTATACAACTGATATATCATGTGCTGTTAATCCTTTATGGCTATATTCTAAGTTAGATATGATTTAGGGGTATATTCTTAAATAGTTCCCACGCACTAGTTGACACTAGTGCAGCTACTGCAAACTCCTTGACTTTATCAGTCTTTCCTTTGACTTGCTCAAGCACCATGAACCAGC
>QKJP01000002.1 GCA_003249255.1 Bacteroidales bacterium | reverse complement strand
TAAAATTTGTAGAGAAAAAATGAAATTATTCGGTAAGCTAAAAAACGCCGGGGTTGCCGAAACCCTGAAAGAAGGTACTAAACTCATTGATGAGATATTCACCACGCAAGAAGAAAAGCTTCAGGGCAAAATGGAGCTTTTCAAGATGGCAGTTTCAGACCGTGATTCAGCAAGAGATATGTATTCAAAAGACAGTTGGTTACAAAAGACTTTTGCAATTTTCTTCCTGGCCGCATGGTGTGGACTGACATTCATAATGCTCAATTACTTTGTCTTTAACTCCATAAAGTTAGATGATTGGCAAATCGCCTTTGTAAGCAGTATTAACGGAGGAATTTCAACAAAACTAAGCACCATAATCGACTTCCTTTTTGGTGGTGCAATCAGCGGTGTAAATGATGTCAAACTTAAAACTAAACGCAAAGAATGAAGACTTTTGATGAATTATTTGAAGGGGTAATAAAGCACGAAGGGTTTTATGCAAATGTTGCCGGAGACAGGGGCGGTGAAACCTACATGGGGATAGCCAGGAACTTGCACCCAAATTGGCAAGGTTGGCAAATAATTGATGCTTACAAAGAAGCGTTTGGTGAGATTAAACGAAATACTAAAATTGAGAATCCGGAATTAACTCAAATGGTAAAAGACTTTTACAAAGAAACCTTTTACGATTCATATCGGATTGGAGACATTAAAAACGGTTCTTTGCAGGAAATCATCTTTGATTGGTGTGTTAATAGCGGTCATTGGGGCAGTCGTGGCGTTCAGCGTGTGTTAAACCAGTTTTTCAATGCCGACCTGAAAATGGATGGCATTATCGGGAATCAGACATTAGCAGTTATCAACTCATGTGAAGCTAAAACACTATTTGATGCCATTAAAATATCCCGTATCAGATATTATCACACAATTGCGAAGAAAGGTGAGAATCAGAAGTTTTTGAAGGGGTGGTTGAGAAGGATTGAGGCAATACTATTTCAATAAAATAACTGCTCATTCATATACAACCGATATTGGAATTTTGTATGTTTGATTCAATCTAAATAATGCTTGTATGTTATTGTCATTCCTATTTGTTGCAATTGGTTTTACTGCCTTAATATTTGGGGCTAATTGGTTAGTTGACGGAGCATCTTCGTTAGCAAAAAAATATAATGTTTCTGATTTGGTTATAGGACTTACAATAGTTGCTTTTGGAACTTCTGCTCCGGAGCTTGTTGTAAATTCAATTGCATCAGTTCAAGGATATTCTGACATTGTTTTAGGTAATGTAATTGGTAGCAACAATTTCAATTTGTTTATTATACTCGGTATTGCTGGGTTAATATATCCTATCCAAGTTCAATCATCAACGGCATGGAAAGAAATCCCAATTTCTTTAATGGCTGCTGTTCTTGTTATTCTATTTGCCAATAACTACTTCCTCAGCTCAAATAATTTAATTATTAATAGGATTGACGGGGGATTATTACTTCTATCATTTGCTGCATTTCTATATTACGTTTTTAGGCAAATGAGAAAAGAACAAAACATCTCGACAGAATCTATTCAGCAAATGACAACTTCCAATATTAAAATTTGGGGGCTTGTTATTATAGGATTATCAGGTTTGATTTTGGGCGGAAAATTAGTCGTTGATAACAGCGTTAAAATTGCCGGTCTTTTAGGCGTTAGTGAAAAAATAATTGGCTTAACCATTGTTGCCGCAGGTACATCTCTTCCTGAACTTGTCACCTCTGTGGTTGCAGCATTAAAACGGAATAGTGATATAGCAATTGGTAATGTTATTGGTTCTAATATTTTTAATCTCTTACTTATTCTTTCAATAAGTTCATTTATTAATCCTATTGACTTTAAGCCTATTTTTAATACAGACCTATTAATTTTGATTGCAGGTACTGTTTTTCTTTTCGTTGCAATGTTCACCGGGGGACGTAAAAAACTTGATAGATGGGAGGCTGCATTACTTTTATTATTTTTTATTGGGTATACTATCTTTCTTATCAAGAAAGAAATTTAAGATATGAATAAAAACTCGGTAGGATAATCAACCGAGTTTCTATTCTACACAAATTAATCTATTTCATTAACATTCAATAAGTCAAGAACTTTTCTATTCAAGTCATCGACCAATTCGTTGTCATAATCAAAATAGGTATCAGTCACGGTTTGAGTACCATGACCAAGAGCCTGAGCTATTAAGGGCTTACCTGCACCAATTGGTTTTTTAGCAGCAATACCAGCCCATGAGTGTCGGGCGTGATACATTTTAAGGTCAGGAACACCAACTCCTTTGCCAATTTCTTTGAGAGCCTTATTGACTGCTTGTTGAAGTGTTTCAGAACCATTATACCGTTCTTGATAAATCAGAAGCTTTTCTTTCCCCTTTCTTCGGTCAAATATCTCCATTGCTTCCGGTTCGATTTTTATGGAATATGGCTTTGATGTTTTGTTCCGGTAATATTCTACACGACCAGATGCAATTGTCTTAATGTCATAAATGTCCGAGTTATTCATTCCAATAAGGTAAAACGATAGCATGAAAAAGTCCTGTGCCAATGCCTCTTTTTCGTTTGTTGGTTTCGCATCGCGAATTGCTCTGATTGTTTCAATAGGCAACCTTAAATTTCGGGGCTGGATTTTCGGAACTTTAAACTTACGGAATGGATATAAATTCTGCGGAATAACTTCATCAACATCAATGGCATGATTAAAAACGGCTTTTAAAACCATCAAAGATAAACTGGTAGTTGACATAGCAACCTCATTTTGTCTCCATCGCTTAAAACGGCTTAACCATGCTGCGTTAACTTCATTAAAGTACAACTCATTACCTTCCCCGATGTATCGTTTTACAGCCTTTAAGGTATCACCGTAAACATGCCGTGTTTTAGGATTACTTATGAAAGTCAAATAGTGGCTGAAATACTCAAGAAAGTTTACATTCTCACCATCGGCAGACACATCGGTACTAATTGTGTAACTACCATTGCTATCGTTAGTTTTGATGTAAGTAGAAATATCGCTAACGGTCATGCTTTGAATCTTTCGAGTTTTCTCTAAACGCTCGATACAATCCCATGCTTTTGCAAGCTCATTATTCAGGTAGTTATTTATCGTTCTCAAATTATCGTATTGAGGA
>QKJP01000020.1 GCA_003249255.1 Bacteroidales bacterium | reverse complement strand
GATAGAGTTGTGCTTAATAAAAGCGTCTTTTGAGGCGTATATTAAAACGTTTGCCTCTGATTGACTCCCTCATTTATGGTTTTCGTTGTTGTTTTCACCTATAAGCTTAAAAAAAACTTACATCTAACTCAATGCTATAATTTAGCCTGTACTTATTATCTATTTTCTCTTTAGTTCAATATATAAAAAGCATATCCCAGATTGGCCCGTATTACTTATGTAACAACAGAGGTTGTATTTATAAAGCTAAAAAAAGATCTTTTAAGAAGAAGTCTGTTATTGCATTGCAAAAGAACTTAATGGATCTGACAATTATACTTTATACACCATAGAACCACTGCGCAAAGACAAGAGTCATTGGCAAGAATTACGCTCATATTGATCTTTGTCTTACAGCCAATGGTGCTCGGTATCATCTTATTTATTGCATTCAACTTCTTTTATTAACAATATATTTGTTATTGTGCATGTGATAATCTTCATTTGGGTCATGTTTTATTCTGCCATCGGGCTTTTGATCTTTTTTTTAGTTGATCCATCTGATACTCATAAGCTAATTTGTTAGATGTTGAAACTATGAAATGAATTTAGCTTTTATAATATATGGATGTTATCCAACTCTAAAATAACTTATAGCATCTTTGAGTTGTATGGCCTGATTGGCTAATTCTTCTGCGTTAGCGGCCAGTTCCTCAGATGCGGAGGCATTTAGTTGTACAATATGGTTCAATTCATTAAGTGCGTTGTTAACTTGGTTAACTCCAGCGTTTTGCTCACTGCTGGAGGCGGCAATCTCTTGAACTAGATTAGCCGTTTTTTCAATTTTGGGGATTAGGTCATGAATCAATTGATCGGCTTGTTGCGTAACCACAATACTTTTGTTAGATATTTCAGCTATTTCATCCGAAGCTCTTTTACTGTTTTCGGCCAGTTTTCTAACTTCTGCTGCTACCACAGCAAATCCTTTTCCATGCTCACCAGCCCTGGCAGCTTCCACCGCCGCATTTAATGCCAAGATATTTGTTTGAAAGGCGATGTCTGTGATAACACTAATTTTGTCAGCAATGTGGTTGATAGATAAAACGCTTGTTTTACCCGCCTCACCCATTAAATTCATTGATTGTTTGGCATTAATTGAAATATCTTTTGTTTGAATGGCATTTTCAGTATTCTGCATAATGGAGGCAGCCATTTGTTGCATAGAAGCCGCAACTTCTTCTGCTGCTGAGGCTTGCATGCTTGCTCCTTGTGATAGGGACTGTGAGCCGTTACTGATTTGTGAGCTAGCTGTTGAAATTTCGAGAGCTCCACGCGTAATATTTTCTATTGTAAATTTTAGTTTTCCAACCATTTGAGATAAAGCTTTTGCTAAATCTCCAATTTCATCTTTCTGATCTATGTCTATTTGTGCAGTTAAATCACCTTCTGCTATTCGTTTAGCAAAACTCACACCTTTATTAATCATGGTAGTAACTGATCTACAGATGTAATTATTGATTGCAATAATAATGAGTACGCTTAACACAATGGCCATGATAATAGCGTTTCTTAATTTATTGACTCCTGCCATTACTTCTTTTTGATTTAATGAAGCTACTACATAGGACTCTATTTCAGGGATATATAAAAAATATTGTATTTTGTCGATGCCCATCCATTTGTAATTAGATTTACCTTTTTTAGAGGGGGTTGCCAGAATTTGTTTGAAAAATTCAGACTCATGATGAGATTCACCCTCGTTGGTTGGATGTATCACTAAAGTTCCATTTTTATCCACTATAAATGGATAGCCCGATTCAAAATATTTTTTGTTAGCAAACAGTTTTTTTAAACCAGCCATATCTTTTTCTGGTATGCCAACAAATAAAATTCCAACCAACATTCCGTCAAGCATTATAGGACGATAAGAAGCTAAATACCAGTCATCTACCACAAAAGCTCGTCCGTTGAAATCAGAACCTTGTTCGATGGTTTTAATCACTGGTGATGAATTGGGTATATAAGTATTAATGGCTCTTGAGCCATCTGGGAGACGCACTGTAGTGGCAATACGAATAAACCCTCCATCTATTTTTTGAAAGATAGTAGCATGTGTTTTTGTTATGTTAGCTATGTGATCAACAAGTTCTGTGGAACTATAAACTGGTTTTTTATTGATGCTCAATGCGGGTAACTCAATATTCTTTACTTCATGAGTTGCTTGATTAATGGCCTGTACAAAAATTTGATTTGTTTTGGAAATTTGCATGTGACCTATCGAGTTTAATATTTCGGTTGCGATCTCTATAGAAGATGAAATTTGTATTTGTCGTTCTTTGATTTGCAAACTCACAACATTACTTAAATCAGACACTTGTTCGTTAATTCGAGCATCCGTGTCCGACGAAATTTGACTGCTTTGGGTGTTGTATAAATAAACTCCTAAAGCTGTTAAGATAATGATAATAGATACTCCGAGTAATAAATTTAAGCGCGTTCTAATTCTAAGGTCAACTAATTTAATCATAGGGTTAGGTTTTGTAATGTAGGTTAAACATGAAACAAAATAGTAATAATATTTAATTTTTTGTATTTTTTAAGAAAAAAATACAAAAAACATATTTATTTTATGTTTATAATGGATAAGTGTTAGCAACAATAGGTCGAATTATTCCAAAATATTTGCTGTTTTGGAATGGGGTATATTTTTAAAGACAAGCTGATTATGATGAAAAAAGGGGGAGGCAACTCCAGATTTATGTTATTTTTACTGTATCGAGAGAAATCGGTTTATTTATAGCAACTTGCTAACCTAGGTATTTATATATGACTCTCTTGTATTTTTTACAATAGAAAAAATATTAATGATAACACTGAGGAAAAATATAGATTATTTTGATCTATTGCTTTAGAAAAATTGTAATTCACACAACTGTAAAATAAATGTTAAATATAAGTTGTTTTGTATGTGATGTTTTTATAGGCTTGTGAAATAATAAAAAATTCATTTGTGTTCTTCCATGATAGACATCTTGGGAAGCGAAATATTATATTTTATAGCCAATAAACGAACCGTTATAACAACGGCTACAGATACAATTTGTGTTATCTCTGGCATCACCATAAAATAACGAAGTGTTAAATAAACCAACGCACCAGCAATACAGGCCGTGGCGTAAATTTCACGTTGGAAAATAAGCGGTACTTCATTGTTTAAAGTGTCGCGTATAATGCCACCAACCACAGCAGAGCAAATACCCATCATCACAGCAATGGGTTCGCTCAGTCCAAAACTCAAGCCTTTTTCTAATCCAATCATCGTAAACACACCTAATCCAATGGTATCAAACAAAAATAAGGTGGTTCTAAGTTTTTGTACCGCACGCTGAAATATCATGGTGATGATGACACCCAAAAGTATAATGTAAAAATAATCGATATTACGAATCCAAGCTATGGGTGTATCACCCAAAATAACATCACGCACAGTACCTCCGCCAATGGCTGTTACAAACCCGATGAAGGCCGCGCCAAAAAGGTCTAGCTTCTTTTCGGCTGCCGATAAAGTGCCGCTAATAGCAAAAACTAAGGTGCCTATGTAATCGAAGGTAAGTATTAAATCCATTGCTTGAAATGTAAGAGGGTTTGTTATGATAACTATATTAGTTCCAAACAGAGTTTTCGTAAAAAGGTTTTACATCAGTTACTATCATACCAGCAGCATGTCCAGCTTCAATGCCTAAACGACCATCTTCAAAAACCTGACAAAACTGAGGTAGGACATTCATATTTTGCGCGCATTTCAAAAACGTTTCGGGGTGAGGTTTATAGTTCTGCACATCATCTGCCGTAATAATGAAATCGAATAGGTGTAATAGTTTAGCTGACTCCAATAACTGAAGTGCTAGTTTACGATGCGAACCAGTACCCACGGCTAAAGGTAGTTTGCCATGGTATTGTTTTGCAATTTCGGCTACAGGATGTATTATTTCGATATTCTTAAGCTTCTCTTTTACCAATATTTCCTTGGCATGGTATAGAACGTGGGGGTCAACGGCCATATTAAAGTTTTTAACAATGGCTTTGCCCAATTCTAAAGGTGGTTGACCTGTTAGTTTGAAAAAATATTCCATAGTAAACTCAACGTTATATTCAGCACAGGCAGTGAGCCAAGCCTCGTAATGGCTTTGTATGGTGTTTATTAAAGTACCATCCATATCAAATATTAGCGCTTTAGCATTGGGGTCAACCATTAGTTTTGTTGTGTTTTTCATGTTATTTTTATTTTTTCCGACCCAAAAGTAGTGCATATATTTATTAATAGCCAACTCAAATGAAGTAAGGTGTTTTAGATATTCTTTTGTAGACTAATTTTAAAAAATAATCAATTTTTGTAAACAATATAAAGTTGATATGGTTTTAATTGTAATAATAAACATAAAATAGATTTAAAAATGGAGATTTTAGGATTTAACATCGATGTAAATGATATTCAACATCTGATATTAGGGTATGGTAAACTGCTTGTGATTGGCTTGTTTTTACTTGTTTTAGGGTTATGGTTAATCAATAAAACCGTGCAAGGTTTTGCAAAGGTTTTAAGGGTGAGGAACATTGACGAAACCCTGATTCCTTTTTTGGTGAGTATGATTTCGGTAACCTTAAAAGTATTGTTGTTTATTAGTGTTATATCATACGTTGGTATTCCAATGAC
The DNA here is from genome assembly GCA_003249255.1 of Bacteroidales bacterium. Lineage (GTDB taxonomy): Bacteria > Bacteroidota > Bacteroidia > Bacteroidales > Marinilabiliaceae > SZUA-582. Next base: position 7,336 of record QKJP01000020.1, on the reverse strand, counting down.
CTCATTTATTGCTCTATTAGGAGCCGCAGGTTTGGCTGTTGGTATGGCTTTGTCGGGTACCATGCAGAATTTTGCTGGAGGGGTTATTCTTCTTATAATAAAACCATTTAAGGTTGGCGATTTTATTGAGGCACAGGGTTTTATGGGTACTGTAATGGAAATACAGGTTTTTAACACCATACTATTAACTCCCGACAATAAAACGGTTATTATACCCAATGGCGGTTTAGCAACAGGGGCATTAACCAATTATTCGAAACAAGAAACGCGTCGTGTTGAAATTACATTTGGAATTGGTTATGGCGATGATATTGATAAAGCCAGAAGTATTATTCAAGAAGTGATTAGAAGAAAACAGAATGTGTTAGCTGAGCCAGCGCCCTTTGTGGCTGTAAGTTCTTTGGGTGATAGTTCTGTAAATTTAGTAACCCGTGTTTGGACTCAAACGGCAGAATATTGGGATGTTCATTTTTATTTGGTTGAGAATGTAAAAAAGGAATTTGATAAACAAGGTATTAGCATTCCATTTCCTCAAAGAGATATACATATTATTAATAAGTAACTAATGATGGAGGATAAAAAAATGTTTATCCTCCCCCAAAAATAAAACGCATGAAACATTTATTACTCATAGGTTTAGCTGTGTCTAGTATGACTGTGGTGGCACAAGATGCTACCCCAGATAGTGTATCTAACTGGACAATAGGAGGTGTTACTTCCTTAACATTTAACAAGGTAACCTTAACCAATTGGGCATCAGGGGGCGAAAATTCAAGTGCTGGTACCTTTTTGTTTAACAGCCATTTTAATTATAAAAAAGACAAAGTAAATTGGGATAATACCATTGATTTGGGTTATGGATTAACCAAACAAGGCACCAAGGACAATGTAAAATCAGAAGATAGGGTTTACCTAGTAAGTAAATACGGGTATGCTGCCTCAAAGCAATGGTTTTACTCAGGATTAGTCGACTTCAAAACACAATTAGCACCAGGCTATAAAGACCCATCAGACCCACTTTTAAAAAAGAGAATATCTGATTTTATGGCACCAGCCTATACCAATGTGTCGCTGGGTATGGATTACAAACCATCAAAGAATTTCTCGGCGTATATTTCGCCAGTAACAGCTAAATTTACATTTGTATCAGATAGTGTACTATCAAATGCAGGCGCATTTGGAGTAGAGCCTGGTGATAACATGAGAAAAGAGTTTGGAGCCTCGGCAAAAATTAGTGGTAAAAAAGCCAATGTGGTAAAGAATGTGGATATTAGCTCTCGCTTAGACCTTTTCTCTAATCTTCAAGAAAATCCACAAAACGTAGATGTAGATTGGGAAGTCGTTTTTAATTTTAAGGTTAATAACTTACTAAGTGCTATAGCTTCGTTTAATATGGTATATGATGATGATGTTAAATATGTTAATGAAGCTGGGGTAGTAGGTAATGCACGAGCTCAGTTTAAACAATTGTTTGGTTTTGGATTGAGTTATAAGTTTGGAGAATAGTCTATTAAGCATTGTAAATCGTGAATAAATAGTCTTATTGATAAGATGTTATAATCTGTAAACAACAAAGCCACTTCTTAAGTGGCTTTGTTGTTTGCTTATATGTCCGTTTATTTAACTTCTTGCATTTTATGCACCATTTTAAGCACCATTTTACGAGGTACAAAAGGTAATAGTCCAGTGAGTATTTTTTGAGACGTGGTAAGTCCAGATATCACATTTAGTTTGCCTTTAAGCATCGCATTATATCCGTCTAAGGCTACTATAGTGGCAGAGGCCGTTTCTTTAAACATTTCTGTTTTATCCATGCCCGATATTTTACCAAACTCTGTTTCTGTAGCTCCAGGCATAAGGTTAGTAACAGTAACATTTGTATTGCTAAGTTCCTGGGCAATGGCATTACTAAAGGATGTTACATAAGCTTTTGTTGCAAAATAAACCGCCTGCATAGGGCCAGGCATCAGACTTGCTGTGGATGACACATTAAGTATTCGTCCATTATTGCGTTTTACAAAATCGGGTAAAAACAAACCAGTAAGGTGAGTCAGAGCCATAATATTAAGCTGTATCATAGCTAGGTCTGTTTGAATATCTCGCTCATGAAATAAACCAATACCACCAAAACCTGCATTATTAATTAAAAAAGAAACATCGAAACCCGCTTCTTTTACTTCGTCATATACTTCTTGAGCGGCATTAGTCGCGCCTAAGTCTTTGGCAATCACCATAACACTAACCTTATACAACGATTCGATGTCGCGTTTTAAGGTTTCTAAGGTGTTTTTGCTACGAGCAACTATAATTAGGTCGCCGCCTTTTTGGGCATGAATAAGAGCCAGTTCTTTGCCAATGCCAGAAGAAGCGCCTGTGATAAGTGCAATGTTTTTCATTATCAGTTATTTAAATGAATAAATAATAAGTCATGAAGATAGACTTTCTTGAATAAACATTTCATACCAAATATGGTTTTTATTTGTAGTCATTTCATTGTTTTGCCATATTACGTTAGAGAGAGGATGTATAACGTATCAAATACAATTCAGATAGATTATGGTGGGCTTGATAAACAAAAATGCTATTTTTAGACGGGTTAAATTTAACAATAATCAATTATTTGTTTATCAGACAATAGTTTAAGTTTAAATAATAAGAACCACTTATTTTAGATAACATGAAAAAAATAAAGTTTGTAGGATTACTTAGTATCGCAATGCTGGGTATTTTGAGTATAAGTAAAGTTTCTGCTCAACCAGAAGCACCAGAAGGGTTTGTTTGGAAACAAGTGCCTGAGTTATCCGATGAGTTTAATGCTTGGGATGATACTAAATGGACAAAATCATTATGGAATTACGGTGCACCAGTCAAGATGAAGGAGGAGAATGTTGGCGTTTCTGATGGTAAGTTATGGATAAAAGCAACACTTTCACCTGATGAAAAAACAGACCGTTGGTTTGAGTCGGGTCGTGTGATGTCGAAAAAGCAAATCAAATACCCAATGTACACCGAGTGCAGTATGCAAGCTGCTCATATATCTGCCTTTAGTACCTTTTGGATGAATAATGGCAATAGCAAAAACAGAGATGAGATAGATATGTGCGAAAGCAATGCTAAACCATCGTTGGAGTCAAAAGCGCACTATGCTTACACGCTTAATTCTCAATATTTTGTGGTTGAAAATGGGGTAACTGTTCGAGCAGCCGATAATTTTGATAATAATAAACTTTCAAATGAAAACCCTTTAAAAGGTGTGGTGTGGAGCAAAGCTTATCATACCATAGGCGTATGGTGGATTGATGAAACACACATTCAGTTTTACCTCAACGGAGAAAAAGCTGGTAAGGTGGTTGCAGAAAAGGATTTAACTAGAGATTTGGATATTATTTGGGATTTATGGACTAGTTATGATGACTGGGTTGGAGGCATTGTAAATAAAGAAGACCTAAAGGATAATGCTTTGCATACCATGTATGTAGATTGGATTCACACTTATAAGTTAGAGAAGAAATAAGTGCGATTTGTGTAAACAAAAAATAGGGGTGCCCTCAGAAAGGTCACCCTATTTTTTTGTAGGTCTAAAATAATGTTCCCTGCGTAGGTTTAGTAAATACTGCATCAATAGTAAATGTATCACCCACATACCAAACATAGCCCTCCACCGATTTGTAACCCATGGAGGTCAGTAGATTCATGTAATTAGCCACCTGATTTTTGTATTTTGGATTGTGCAACTCACCAAATTTATAATCAATAACAGTGGCTTTGTTATCCTTAACCACCACACGGTCGGGGCGGTAAGTGCCATTTTTATCAAGGATAGTACCTTCGTTAATGATGGTGTTTTGGGCATCAAACCACGGCTTGGCTTGAGGTAATTCAAGTGCTTTATAAGCTAAATCGAGCAGCGCCTGTTTCTCACTATTCTTTATTTTACCATTTTGTATTAGTAGTTGAGCTGCTTTTTCTACATCATCTGCATATTGAATATGTTCAAATAAGGCATGCATGATTTTCCCATATTTTACAGGACTATTATCATGGGTTGAATGAATGGTTATACTTTCTGGACTCAGGCAAATACGGTCGCCAGGAGCCGATGTTTTAAAAGGTATTTGTTTTGATGTGTCATTAGAACCAGCCTCTTTTTTGTGTTCAGATGGCTTGTGGATGCCATAATCAAACACCATATCCTCAACGTTCCATCCATCACGCAATAGAATAGGCGATTCACCAATACTTGTTTCAAAAGGAAGGTGTTCGATAACATGCAAAAGTAGGTGAGAGGCATTAGCCAATTTTCTATTCTCGGATGGTTGTTCAGCCATTACAATAAGCGTTTCGCACGACCTCGTAAATGCAACATAAAGTAAATTTAAGTTATCCACATATTGGTGCAGTCGTTCGTTTAAGTAAGGCACCACAAACTCGGAGTGTAGCAGAGACGATGAATAATTGATGGGTAATAAATCGTAAGCATTAAACGGTTCTAGTGTTGGTTTACACCACATCAGACTTGATGCTTTTCGCTCATCCAACGGCCAATTGCAATAGGGAATGATGACGGCTTTAAACTCTAAACCTTTCGATTTATGGATGGTCATTACCTGTATCGCATTTTGACCAGAAGGCACTGATATGGCACTTTTTTTACCTTTATCTTCCCACCAAGAAATAAAGTCGTGAGCGTTAACAGACTTATTAAGCACGTAATCGCGGGCGGTATCTAATAAGCCTTGTAAAAAAACATATTGTTGTTTGTATAATTCATCGGGCAACATCCTAATGAGGGTTTCCACCATCTCAAACAGTGGTTGTCCTTTTAATTCGCGCAGCGTTTTGGTATAGTTGTGTGTGCCAGAGTCGTTTAAAAAGGCATCTACCAAGGCTGATGCTTCACACTGGTCAAGTTGCAGTGCATTTTCTTGTTTGTAAAAGTGATTAAACAATAAGGAATAAGCTCTGCTGACATCATCGTCGGGTGCTTGAATGTATTTTAGTTGTTGAATAACAAGGTTAACTGCAGGAGAGCTGCCTAACAAAAGAGTCTCGTTTGAAATAACGGGATGACTAGTTTGCGAAGGAGAGTAGGTGCCAGATAATAAGGCTTCGCTAATGATTTGGCCTTCCGCTTTTTTACGCACCAAAATACAAATATCCTTGTGTTGATACCCTGCTTCTAATAGTTGTTCAACCTCATGAATCACTTTCTCGGTTGCACCATTTTGAAACACCTCCATTTTTTGTTCTTTTTCAAGAAAGTGGACTTTTATTTTACCCCCAGTACCTAAAGCTTTGGGTGATACTTCTTGAACGGTATCAAAATAGGCATTTTCAATTTTGGTGAATAAGTCCGTTGGCAAAGGAATGTTGCTGTCACACTCTTGAGCAAAGGCATTAAATTCGAGTTGTAGAGCTTTAGAGGCTCCTTTAAAGATGGCGTTGTTAAAATGAATAACGTTCTCTGAGCTGCGCCAGTTGGTTGTCAGCGTTTTTAGTTTAACACCATGTATGGCCATGTCTTGTTCTACTTGTTCGCTCAATAGTTTCCAATCCGAGTTACGCCAACGGTAAATCGATTGTTTAACATCACCCACAATAAGAGCCGTGTTGTTTTGGCTGATACTATTGTCTATCAAGGGTTTAAAGTTGTTCCATTGCAAATTACTCGTATCCTGAAACTCATCAATCATGTAATGATGAAAACGAGAACCTATCTTTTCATAAATAAAAGGAGTTTCATTCTCATCAATAATACGGTATAAAATACGGTTGGCATCGGCCAATAAAAAGAGGTTTTCGTCTTGCGCAATGGTTCTAACTTTGTTGGCTATATCGGTGATAATGCCAAGTGCATTAATATTTTGCAGTATTGCTTTGGCTGTAAAATAAGATGTTTTATGCGTATTGTAATAGGTGCATAATTGAATTAAAGTTTCATTAAAGCCCCCATTATACCAATTCATTATGGTGTCTCTATCAGCATTTGAGGTTGTTTTACTACAGCACTCGTCAGGATTATCAATGTATCGTTCCAACACTGTGATTTCTAACACCTCTTTATAGTCTTTAAAGTTTGCGAGTTTCTCAAGTCTTTTTAGTGGCGAACGGCTTTTGCCTTTCAATATTTCAAAAGTGACATTAGCCTCATTCATGCTTTTTAATGCCTTTGAGTTAAGCTCTTTAATCGTGTTCTCAAATGTTTTAGCTAGCTTTTTTAATTCGGTATGATATCGATTAAGTTCTGATTTATCGTTTAGCTTTTGAAGCATTGGTGTGCTAAGACTCTGAAACTCTTCTTTAAAAACTTCTCTACCGAGGCTAACCAATTCGGTACTGATGTTCCAATCGCCACCTTCTTCAATTTTGGCTAAGGCATGGGTAATCAACCATTTTTTGATATCCTCGTTTCCTACTAAATCAATTTCACGTATGAGGTCATCCACGGCTTGTTTAAGCACTCTATCGGAGTCTAACTCAACCTTAAAACCAGCAGGCAAGCCCGCTTCAAAGGCAAATGAACGAATTACTTTTTGAAAGAAACTGTCAATGGTTGAGATTGAAAATCGACTGAAATCGTTGAGTATATTAAAGAGTATCAGTTTGGCACTCTTGCGTATTTCTGGTTCTGTTTTGCCTGTATGCTCAATAATATCTTCAATATATTGGGTTTCTGAGGTGCAGGCAATGGTGTATAAATTCTCTAGTATACGATGTTTCATCTCAGAGGTGGCCTTATTAGTAAAGGTTACCGCCAGTATGTATTTGTAGTTTTGAGGGTCTTCCATCAATAATTTAATGAATTCTCCAGATAGGGTGTAGGTCTTGCCCGAACCAGCCGAGGCTCTATAGATATTAAGATGTGACATGCGCTTGCGATTTGTTCAAAAGTAACTAAAAGTAGTTAATTGCGCATCTTAATAGTATGTGATTACGGATTAAAAGTATATTCGTTTATGGCCAACCCTGCATATAATTACGGACTTATTATAGGGTAAGCTGTTTTTGATTTAGGCTTCAAATATCATCTCTATAGAAGAATTAAAGGTTTGGTTAAATCAAATTCTATTTTTTTTGAAGTCGTAAACAGCTTTTGTGATGTTTTATTTTATGCTTAAAAGTTATTCTTTGGTTAATAATGATTCTAGATTCAACTCCTCAAACAAGTAAAAACTTACTGAAATACTTAAACGTGAAAAATATTTTCAAAATTTCTTTCGATTCAGATAAAAAGGTCTTAAATTGCAATACAATGCGTTGGTAATTAATAATTAAGAAGTTACGACTAATTTTGTAGGTTTAAAAATAAAAGTGAAATGTTAAATCCATTTAATTA
>QKJP01000006.1 GCA_003249255.1 Bacteroidales bacterium | reverse complement strand
TTATAAAAGGAAGGATTAGAACTTTTGTATTTTATTGCTTCCAACAACTCTTTTTGAGCAGTAATCAATTCAGGCGAATAAATCGTTCCCAACTTTTGCCCCTTGCTCACTTGTTGTCCTGTATAATTAACGAACAATTTCTCGATGCGCCCTCCAAATCGAGCTGTTAGTTCCGAAACATTACGTTCGTCGGCTTTTACTTTACCTAATAGTTGAACGTTTTTTTCAGGTACACCTCGCATTACAACAGTAGTTTGAACCGAAGCTAATGCCAATGCCGATTCGCTCATCTGTATTTCGTTCGGGTCTACATGTTCACCTTCTACAGCACCGGTTTCCATTGGCACTAAGTCCATCGCACAAATCGGACATAATCCCGGCTTATTCTGCTTTATTTGAGGATGCATAGAGCAAGTCCACAACTGATTATTTGATTCATTGATGTGCTGATGTGCTGATTCTTCTTTCGAATGTGAACCTCCGAATATTGCCCAACCTATTAGGATACCGAGTATAAGTGTTGGGACTATTATTTTTATGTATTGTTTTATATTTTTCATGATGTTATTTTTTTGAAATAAGTTGAAATACAATTAAAACAGATGGATATAATATTGAAATACATAGAAATAGGTAGAAACTAAGTTGAAATACATTGAAATAGCTCGAAGAATAGTTTTTGAGAAACAATTTATTTCTACTCATTTCCTCCTATCTATTTCTATTTATTTCCCTTCATCCCACATATTTCTAACTATTTCATTTCCTCCTATCCATTTCTATTTATTTCTATTATATCTCTCTTTTTCATTTTCCTTTCAAATACTCAATAAACGCCACCGCCGCCTCTTTGTCAACGACTGCTTTTTGCATTTCTAATCCATATTTTAAAAGTTTTCGTTCCATTCTTAAAATCTCTTCAAAACTCAAGTGGCTTGTGGTGTAATTCGATTCAAGAATGGAAAGCGACTTTTGAGCCAATTCAGTTTGTTCCCTGTAAAGAGAAAATCTGCGATTGGCATCTTGATAATCTTTCCAAACACTCTCAAACAAAACAGATAAGGTGTTCTGTTTATCCGATTTTTCAAAGCTTTTTGCTTCTTGCAGATAAACAACCTCTTGAACTTTGGCTTTATATTTTGATCGATACAACGGAATAGACAATCCAATTATTGGGAATACAAAGGCATCTTGTCCGGCATTGCTTGAGGTGGAATTACCTTCGCCAATAAAAGCATATTCCAAACCGATAGAGAACTGCGGTAGCCCCTCTTTTGTGGCTGACTTTTTCCGGTACTCCAATCCCTCTAACTGATAGTCGAAAGAACTTAACGCATTATTGTTAGCCATAATGCTATCCAATTCCGCTTGTTTGGAGAGAAGATTTACACTCGACAACGCTTCAGAAATTTGAATTTCCGAACTTGCATCGACATTCAATAAATTGTTGAACTTCACCCTTAAAACAGTTGAATTATCTTTTAATAAAGCCAACTGGTTTTCAAGGTCGTTGATTTCCATTTCAACACGATAAGCATCAACTGCCGATGTTAAACCGGATTCGACTTTTATGTTTGCCAAATTTTTGAAGGATGACAAAATCTCGATATTCTTTAATGTAATGGTGACTGCTTTTTCTGTAAAAAACAAATTGTAATAAGTTGCTTTTACATCGTAGAATAATTTTGATTTAGCTTCTTCAAACAGTTCGTATTTAGCTTTTGCCAAAGCTTCTACTGAATTTTCACGAGCAGATAATGTACCAAACCAGGGAAACATTTGCATGGCTGATATTTTTGCTTGCTGTGGCCCCAGTCGTGTCTCTATTGGCTGAACAAAATAGCCGAATGCAACTGTTGGGTCGGGTAATGCTCCAGCTTGAGGAACTCTTTCCAATGCTGCCATGTACTCATTAAATTTGACTTTTAGGCCGGGATTATTTTGAGCAGCAGTTTGTAAATATTCATCTAACTTCCCTTGACCGTAGGATGAAATGGAGATGAGTAGAAATATGTAGAAATATATTGCTTTCATGGATTCTTATTTAATTGATTACAAAAGATATAAATAGAAATATATAGAAATAGATTGTTTTTATGATTTTAGATTAATTGATACAAGTAGATATATTTAGAAACAAATTGATATAAATAGATTGGTTATGATTTACATTATTAGAAATAGGATTGAGATAAATGGATATATGTAGAAATAAATAGTTTTCATGTGTTTATATTTATTTTCAATGGTCACATGGAACTCTCAAATAAATTCAATCATTCTCCTGAGTGTAACTTAAATGATTGAATTTACATGGCTCGTTTCATCGTTTTATATTTTTGAGAGTAACAGTGATGAAATTATTGAGTTTAACTTCCAGCTTATCGGCAATTTCTTTTATTGTTTTGTATTGCTCTTCAGTTATAGCTTTTCTTTATAGCAATAATTCAGACCAATGGATAATAGCTTCGTTCATAGATGCTCTGGCGATATAGTAAAATCGTGCCTTATCTTTAAAATGGAACCTTCCATAACCTTCGGCAATGTTCGCTCCCACAGAATTAACCGCTCTCACAAACTGGTCGCCCACAATCTTTTTCATTTTATAATTCAAAGTCCCAAATACATCCCACGCCAAACCCGACAATTGCCTGGCCAGTTGATATACCTCCAAGTCCTTAAGCTCTATATATTTCTTTTCCATCTTTACGTACTTCTATTTGTTTCTACTTATTTCCGTTCCATCTATTTCTATTTGTTTCCATTTATATCAACTTTATCTCCCTTTATTCTTCTCTCCTGCCACATACTATAAAGCACAGGTACCACAAAAATGGTTAGTATAGCAATGAGCATCCCCCCAACCGATGGTATTGCCATTGGAACCATTATATCTGAACCTTTACCGGTTGAAGTCAAAACAGGTAATAGGGCCATTATTGTTGTTGCAGTGGTCATCATTGCAGGACGAACCCTTTTTAATCCGGCTTCCAAAACTGTAGCTCTTACTTCCTGAATAGATTCAGGTTCTTTTTTATCGAATAGCTGTTTAAGATAGGTGCTGATTAACACCCCATCGTCGGTAGCAATACCGAACAAAGCGATGAAACCAACCCAAACAGCAACACTCAGATTTATGGTGTGTATCTGAAACATGTCCTGAACATGAATACCGCCTATTGAGAAGTTCATAAACCAGGATTGGCTGTATAACCAAAGCATGATGAATCCACCGGAAAAAGCAACAAAAATTCCGGTAAAGATTAAACTTGCTGCTGCTACTGAGCGGAATTGGAAATACAGAATTAAGAAGATTACAATCAATGAAATAGGAATCACAATCATCAAGCGTTTGGTCGCCCTTATTTGATTTTCGTAGTTTCCTGTGAACTTATAGTTTACACCCGAAGGAATATTAAAAACACCTTGCTTATTTTTTTCGTTCAGATAAGCCTGCGCGTTTTCCACCACATCAACCTCAGCATAACCTTCTTTTTTATCGAAGATTACATAACCCACTAAAAAAGTATTTTCGCTCTTAATCAGTTGCGCTCCACGAGTGTATGATATACTTGCTAATTCACCTAAAGGAACCTGAACACCCGAAGGTGTTGCAATCAATATCTTTTTCAAATCTTCGGGATTATCCCTGTATTCTCGTGCATAACGAACACGAACAGGGAAACGCTCACGACCTTCAACCGTTGATGTGAGTTTCATTCCGCCAATGGCACTGCTCAAGGTCATTTGCAAATCGGCAATGGTTAATCCGTAGCGAGAAATGGCCGTTCTGTCTATATCAAGCTCTAAATACGGTTTTCCCACCACACGGTCGGCAAAGACAGACATAGGTTCAACTCCCTCAACGTGTTTAAGGTGGTTCTCCAATTCATACCCAACTTTTTCAATGGTTTCAAGGTCAGGCCCAAATACTTTGATGCCCATTGGTGCCCGCATGCCTGTTTGCAGCATAACCAATCGTGTTTGGATGGGTTGAAGCTTTGGAGCAGAAGTTAATCCCGGAATGCTTGATTGCTTAACAATTTCATCCCAAATGTCGGAAGGGCTATTAATATGAGCTCGCCAATTTCGGAAGTACTCACCATTGTTATCTTCTTTTAGATGTAAATAGAAATTGGTAGAAATATGTTGAAATATATTGTTGGGGATATGGTCTTTTGCAGGTTTTAGTGAACCATCAACGAGAACTAAAAGTTGCTTATTATCATTATCATACCTCAATAATCTATTTGTCTCAACTTTATTTCTATTTGGTTCCCTACCATCTATTTCTACCTTATTTCCATTTATTTTTTTTCTATTAATCTCAACTTTATCTCCATCTATATCATTTTCACTTCCATTTATCTCAACTTTATTTCTATTTATCTCCTTCTCATCAAGCGAGTAATCCAAAATATAGAATCCTTTTTCATCCACCTCAAACCTCATCCTTTTCCCGGCTTCATCCAAAATAAATTCCGGTTTGTAATTGATAACATTCTCGTACATTGAAGTTGGAGCAGGATCAAGAGCCGAATTTACACGTCCCCATTTACCAATTACATTTTCAACTTCGGGAATGGCATTCACCTTCTTGTCCAACATGCGGATAACCTCCAGGTTTTCTTCGATACCCGAATGAGGCATTGTGGTAGGCATTAACAGGTATGAACCTTCATCGAGGGCAGGCATAAATTCTTTGCCGATACCCGGGAATGTTGTGCTGAACGATTGCCAGGATTCGCTTTTTATAATTCCATCAGGCAAAAATGAAAAGACCTTATTAGCTCCCTGCCAACACAACAAGCCAAATAGTATTACGAAAATTGGAATGCTCAAAAATTGCCATTTATTTGCCAAAGCCCATGTTAATATTCTTGGATAAACCCGAACAACCAATAGCATTGCTGCTAAAATCACACCAATTAATACTCCTGAAAATAGCAGATTTGAGACATCGCTGTTTTGTGCGCCTAAAGGCATCCATTCTTTGGTTAGCAGCCAAATCACCATGAGGGCAACAATACCGATATTAATATAGTTAGGGAACTCCTTACGAGAATATAGTCTCCGAAACCAATTTGTTTGCTTTTTAGTTGTTGCTGGTTCACTATGTTTCTCAATATTGAAACCCACTGTGTGGACAAGTAAATTATTCACTCCAATAGCTACTATTGCAATGGCAACAAATGCTTTTCCAAAGACTAAGAAACTGATACCGAGCAATACCAAAATTCCGTTGAGTATTTGTTTCGTCTTTCTCTTATCAATCTTAATTGAGAAAATTAGATGTGCCAATGCCGGAATAATTACCAAACCAATAATTAATGCCGATAGCATGGCAAAGGTTTTTGTAAATGCCAATGGTCTAAACAGCTTACCTTCGGCTGCTTGCATGGCAAAAACAGGTAAGAAGCTGACGATGGTTGTGGTTAATGCAGTAATTACAGCAGGGGCAACTTCAACGGTGGCATCGTAAATTACGGCAATTAGTTTTTTGCTTTTATCCTTTAATTCATCAATATGGCGTATTATATTTTCTGTGAATACTACGCCTACATCAACCATTACTCCAATGGCTATGGCAATGCCGGAAAGGGCCACAATATTAGCATCTACTCCAAACCTGCGCATGGCGATAAAGGTCATTAGAACGCCAATTGGTAATAAGCTTGAGATTAGAAATGATGCTCGTAGATTAAGTACCAGGATAATGATGACAATGATACTGATGAGCACTTCCAAGGAAAGAGCTTCTTCCAGAGTTCCAAGAGTTTCTTTAATTAAACCTGTACGGTCGTAAAACGGAACAATGGTAACTTTAGAAACTGTACCATCATCCAAAATTTTAGAAGGTAATCCGGAGGATATTTCTTCGATTTTATCCTTTACGTTATTAATAACTTCCAAAGGATTTGCACCATACCGGGCTACAACCACACCGCCAACTGCCTCTGCACCGCCTTTGTCTAAACCACCTCTTCGGGAAGCCGGACCAAAGCTTACCTTAGCCACATCTTTAATGCGAATCGGAATATTATTTCGAACACTCACAACACTCATCTCAATATCTTCTAGGCTTTTGATGTAGCCCAAAGCCCGAATTAAATACTCGGCACGATTAAATTCAATGGTTCTTGCACCAATATCAAGATTGCTCATTTTAACAGCATTCATAATTTGAGTAACTGAAACGCCGTGGGCTTTCATGGCATTGGGGTCTATGTCAACCTGGTATTCCTTTACGAAACCACCAATTGAAGCCACCTCAGCAACACCTTTGGCAGCCGTTAATCCATACTTTACATAAAAATCCTGAATGGTTCTAAGCTCATGAGGATCCCATCCGCCATTTGGATTGCCTTTTTTGTCCCGACCTTCGAGCGTATACCAATAAATCTGACCAAGAGCAGTCGCATCGGGTCCTAACGCCGGAGTTACACCTTCGGGCAATGTTCCACTTGGAAGGGAATTAAGTTTTTCTAAAATACGTGTCCTACTCCAATAAAACTCCACATCTTCATCAAAAATGATGTAGATACTTGATAATCCAAAAATGGAGTTACTACGAATGGTTTGAACACCGGGAATCCCTAACAAAGCTGTTGTTAATGGATAAGAAATCTGGTCTTCAATATCTTGCGGCGACTGTCCTGCCCATTCGGTATAAACGATTTGTTGGTTTTCACCAATATCGGGAATGGCATCAACAGGAACAGGGTCGGTTGGAAGAAAACCTGTCTCCCAATTGAAGGGTGACGAAACAATACCCCAGGCTATAAATATGATCAGGAGCAGAAATGTCACCAACTTGTTCTCTAAAAAGAACTTTATGGTTTTATTTAACATGACATTCAATTTGAAATATGTAGAAATAGATCGATATAAATAGAAGTTACAACGAATATCACACAACTACCATATTTCTATTAGTTTCTATTTATTTCAGATTACTTTACAATTTTGAAACACGTAGAAATAATTAGATGTAAATAGTAGTTACAGCGATTATCGAAGAACTTCTATTAGTTTCTATTTATTTCAAATTAAGTATGTCTGTAAAAGAGCAAGACGGGTTTGAATTATCGGGGGTGGCGATGAATCATAATAAGCAACTGATGCAAATTTTTCATTAGCTGATAATTCAAAATTTAATATGAAAAGAATTGGGAATAATAGATCCAGCTCTACAGTTTGAAGATTATTTACCTGAACCGGGCTTTCATACTTGTCTTTCACCTCAAAATGGATGGTTTTATTCTCACAACAACCACCGGTACCTTCACAACACGATTTTGCTTCTTTATTAATTGAAGTCGAAACGTATTTCCCTCCACAATAATGCATAGATATTGTGATTCCTGTGGTAGTTATAAGCAGGAATATCGCCAATATAATATGTATAAATCTTTTTAGCACTTTTGTGAAATTAAACCTTAAATAAAACATTGAACCGGAATAAATGTTTTATTTTTCACGATATAAAAGTAGCTTTTTTGTGAAAAAATCTGTCGTTTAGCAAGGGGTTCGCTTTTTTACCTCCAAGTTTAATGTAAACTTATTTTAGGACGAGACATTGAATTGAGCCTTAAATTCTGAGGTGTAATGTCAAACATTAAGGGAGACTGATTAACGCTAAAAGGTTTCCCGACTTTAAGATAGCAATGCCACCATTTGTTAATTAACTTTCTGTTAAAATTTTGAGACTAAGTATAATTAACCTATTTTTGCACCCGTTTGTAAAAAATAGTTAATAAATACGCAAAAGTTAGAGGAATCACTTTTCAATATGAAGACAGGAAATGAAAATGCCGGGATGAAAATGATGAATGGTAACGAAGCCATTGCCAGAGGTGCTTACGAAGCAGGCGTGAAAGTTGCTGCCGGATATCCGGGAACACCTTCCACAGAGGTAATGGATTATACCCATCATTATTACCCTGAGATTTATTGCGAATGGGCGACTAATGAGAAAGTGGCTGTAGAAGTAGCCATAGGCGCATCATTTGCAGGACATCGCAGTTTGGCATTAATGAAAACAGTAGGGTTGCATGTGGCAGCAGATGCATTAGGTGGAGCAGCAGGAAGTCAGATCAATGGTGGTTTGGTATTAGTGGTTTCTGATGATGTAGGTCGTATTGCAGGTGATGATTATAACGATTGCCGTCATTATGGGAATATGTTTAATATTCCGGTGTTGGAGCCAAGTGACAGTCAGGAAGCAAAAGACTTTATGGTTAGAGCTTTCGAGATTAGTGAAGCATACAGTACTCCGGTTATTCTTAAACCTACTTCAGTAACTTGTAAGACAACCAGTAAAGTTGTTTTTGATAATGATTATAAGTACGAAGCAAAATATCGAAATATCTATCCAATAAGTTTTAGTAAAGTGATAATGACTACCATTATGACCAAAGCTAAAGGTTCGGAACATCCAAAACTAACTAAATGCTTTAACGATTTTGTGGCGAACATGAGACGTTTAGCGGTTGATAGCAACGAGTCTGAACTGAACAGATTGGAGCTTAATGGTAAGAAGATTGGTATTATTACTGCGGGTACACCCTATTATTACGCAAAAGAAGTGTTACCTGATGCGTCGTTTTTAAAACTTGGATTAGTAAATCCACTTCCGGCAAAATTAATTCGAGAATTGGAGGCTCATGTTGATCAGTTATACGTGATTGAAGATGGTCATGATGTGATCGAAAAAAACATCAAAGATCTTGGCGTTTCTGTAATCGGAAAAGAATTATGGCCTAAGTTCCCGGATATGATGCGTTTTACACCGGATGTGATTGAAGAAAAATTAGTACCGGATGCACCAAAGAGAACACCGATGAAAGATGTTCCATTCAGACTTCCGGTTGCCTGTGCCGGTTGTTCGCACAACTTTATTTCGCGCATTTTAAAACAACATAAAATCAAGGCGGCAGCTGATGTAACCTGTGGTTTAATTGGTTGTTTCCCTCACATGGAGTCTTATCAGCTTCAAAAATGTATGGGTTCATCACCTGGTCTTGCTCATGGGTATAACTTGGCTACCGATAACAAAGAAAAGTTTGTGGCTATGATTGGTGACGGAGGCTTTTGGGCAACCGGTATCAATGGTTTATTGAACTTGGTGTTCAACGACAGTCAATCGACTTTAATCATTGTTGATAACAATTGTCTTGCCATGACGGGCGGACAACACATTGCATCCAGCGATTTTGGATTTAATTACAAGCAAGAAAACAGATTGGATATTGCCAAAATGTGTGAAGCGATTGGAGTGACCGATGTGGTTACCGTAGATGCATACGCGTATGAAGAATTAGAGCAATCAATTCTTAATGCCGTAAATGCCAAAACAAACTCGGTCGTTATTGTGAAAAAACCATGTGTTACCAAGTTTAAATTGCCTAAAGAAACACCTTTTTGCATCGATCAGGAGGCATGTATTAAATGCCGTAAATGTATCAATGTTGGTTGTTTAGCTATCGAGAGCAAGACAAAGAACGGAGAGGTTGAAATAGTAATTAATGAAGACATCTGTACAGGTTGCGGATTATGTTCTACAGTATGTCCAACAGAAGCTATAAAGAATTAATGATGCAGGATACAGGAAAAAATATAATCATTGCCGGAGTAGGAGGACAAGGTATTCTTCTTTTTAGTAACCTATTAAGCAAGTTTTATTTAAAGCTTGGTTATGAGTTAAAAATTTCTGATGTGATCGGTTTAGGTCAGCGTGGTGGTGGTGTAGAGAGTCACTTTCGTTATTCTACAAAACCTGTACTTTCTCCTTTTATCAAAGCAGGAGATGTAGACTACCTTATATCGTTTGAACAAACAGAAGCGCTTCGCCATTTGCACAGTTTAAAAGAAGAAGGTGTTATCTTTTCAAGTACATACGAGTTAACCTCCACAAGTGTAAACACCCGATTACAGAATGATTTAGCGGAATCTAAGATGGAGATCATTAATAGAACTGAAAATAAAAAGTTCATCATTGATCCAGAAAAGCATAAAAGCTCTGAGTTTGATATCAGCAAAATGATGAATATCTTCATGTTAGGTTATTATACTGAGTTTAGAGGCTATTCGCATGATGAAATGATTCAGATTGTGAAAGAAAGTGTACCTGCTAAATTTATAGAAGGAAACTTAAAAGCTTATGAAAAAGGCGCTGCAGTAGCTCGTGAAGAACTTGTGACTGCATAACTATAAATGTTAAGTTTTACAAAATAAAACCCGGGTTCAAACATAATTGAGCTCGGGTTTATGGTTTAAATCGAATAATATGGAGTTACCCCAAGGTGTAGTTTTATTGGATAGTTTAGGTGATTTAAAACCTGAGAATACAAGTCCTATCCTTGTTTGTGGATCTCATTGTGGTGGCAATCAGGCATTGGCCGCAACAGTAAGAAATTGTCGGGTGAAAGCTGTTTTTCTAAACAATGCCGGGATCGGTAAAAATGATGCCGGGATTAGAGGACTTGCTCATTACGAAGCAGAGGGTGTGCTTGCCTGTGCTGTTGATCGTAATAGTGCTGAAATAGGTATCTCTCAGGATACCTGGGAGAGTGGAATTATCAGTCACTTTAATTCTCATGCACAAGAAGCCGGAATCAAAATTGGTGATTCCGTAAAAGCTGCGGTAGCTAAATTGTCAAATTTCACGAATCAAACTGATATAGATCAGATTATTAAAAAGGTTGAATCTACAGTTCATAACGACGAGAAGCAAAGTACAAGCAAGGTAGACCTGAAAAAGCAAATACAAACTCAAATTGATGGGGTGAGCGTTACTGTTACCGATAGTATTACTTTTCTCAATGAAACTAATGTCGGAGATATTGTTGTGTGCGGCTCTCATGGTGGAATGAGCGCAGGATATTATGCGCAAAAAAAGCAAGTTAAAGCAGTGTTTTTTAACGACGCCGGTATTGGTAAGAATAAGGCCGGTATAAAAAGTCTTGTGTCTTTAAGTGAAGCTGGAATTTTTGCCTGTACAGTAGATTGCATGAGTGCAGAAATTTTTAACGGGCAGGATGTGCTTGAAAATGGGATTATCTCTGTCTGTAATCAACAAGCAAAAAATAAAGGTGTTAAAGAATCGATGACAGTTAAAGAGGCTATTAAATTTATTTAGCAATCATTTCTTACAAAATCAAGAAGAGTCGGCGTATTTTCATGTTGTAGAAATGTGTACTTTGTTAGGAACATTTAAAAGAAAAGTCGAGATTAGCTTTCTGCTTATATCTCGACTTAAAAAGAATTTTACCTTAACCCACATTGCAGCTAAACAGGCGGAGATTCTTGCCTAGCAAGACTTTCAGGTTTTTTAATTTCCGGTTTGTGTACTACAGATTTTTTTCTTGTAAATGGAGCATATCTATAATTGAGAGCATCGTATAGTTGTTTTACCTTTGGGGTTGGTTCAGAACAGCGTCTTATGGAGATGATTTCTTCATCTATATCTTGGGCCACTGTGGTAACCTCTTTTTGGGTATTCATGGTGCGGACAATTTCTTTCCAACCATGATTTACGCCTTTACTTTTTAGCTGAAAACGGATGGTATTCACTACCCAATAAGCTAACAAACCTAAATGCAGGTGTGCCATTGTAGCAGAATCACTTTTGTGATAAATAGGACGTAAATCTAAATCTGTTTTCAAAACTCTGAATGAAGCTTCTATTTCCCGGATGGTGTTATAAAAACGCCATAAAACCTCTTCGTTTTGTTCTTTGAGTGAAGTTTGCAGAAAGTACACCCCATTTCGGGCATTTATGTCGATATTCTCTTTGACCTTCCATTTGATAGATTTCACTATGGTTTTCTGCCCCACTTTCTTTGTTTTAGAGTTTTGTGAATCTACAAACTCCTCAACTTTAATGTTGTAATACTTTTGAATGGATGGATATTTCTGTTTTAATCGACCAATGCGTTGATGTACTTTATCCGTTTTTTTAACGCCTCCTTGTTTAGATAAACTGTCACTTATTTTTTGGAGTCCTTCTTCAAAACGGTATTGAAACTGTTCGTTCATAGGTAAGCGTTCGGTAAAGTACACATTTCATACTATTGCAAGGTGACCTATCTTTGCCTAAGTTAGAGTCTTTACCGGCGTCCAATTTTGAGGGAGTAATTCCAGAAGTTTATTGGCTTTGTGTTCCTGTATTCTATTCAGTAC
>QKJP01000033.1 GCA_003249255.1 Bacteroidales bacterium | reverse complement strand
CTCAACTTAAAATAGCTGAGTGGCTATCTACATTGTTAGATATCTCCACTTCAAAATTAAAACGAGACTCTAAAAAGGGGGCACTATCACATAATCAAAGACTTAATGCTCTATATATTTCTTAGCTTGACGGCTATGGCCCGACGCAGGCGGGGACACAAAAGCACAGAGCTTATGAAGTTAAATCATATAACTTTGTGACTCTGCGCCTCGTGTTGATGTTTTTTAACGTTATGCCAATCATTTTTGGATGATCAGTAATTGCGAACAATCAGAAATAAAAGTGATTGACTTTGAACAATTAGTCGAACTTGAAATAAGTAAGGTATAATATCCAACCGCCAAATCACTGATATCAATCATCGAATAACTTCTAGGGGAAGGAAGTAGGCTTACAACCATTAACATAACATTAACAGCACCTCCGATAACATGTGCTGTAGACTCATATTTTCTTTGGTCGTCACAAGCAATACAAGATGGTTAATTATTATTTTGAAAAGTAATTGCCCATCAATGGATTTTACTGTAACATTTGCAGCTCATTAACTTAAACGTTAGTAATATTGCTACAACTTCTTTGCCTGAAGTTCAACTAATCTCCTTATTAAAGGCGTTAGTAGAAATTACAACAAGCTTCTTATAAAATTTCAACATCAAGAAATACCAGGTGGACAAAGAAACCACTACACTAAGTGTAACAATTTAATTTTCAATACTTTTAACAAAGTTAATTAGGAGACATAGGAAACTAATAAAACAAGAACCGAAGGTATTTAGGATATAATTGTTTAGAATAGTTAAATTTGAATAATTATTCGAACTTTTTAGAAAAGTCTATAAAATGCTAGCAATAAAAATCCACATAATTCTAATTCTATTATTATCTACTCCCCTATCTTCATTGGGAGAAAATAAATATCCAAAACACATAGACAATCCCATTTTTACACAAAGTATAATAAATAAAAATATAGACAATCTCGAAATCCTAGATAGCTTAATAAAGAAAATAGAGTCACAACGGATAAACCAACTCTTTTATCAAGCCTACGACAACGCCTGGCAAGCTCTGTCATTAGCCGATAAAACAAAAAGCTATACGCATTTAAAAAAGGTTAATGAAAACATTGGATTATTGTACAGCATTTTCGGACAACGGAAAGAAGCTGTTCTTTTTTTACAAAAAGCATTAGAAATTCATAAGAAACACTACACTCCCAATGGAGATTTAGTCTCCTTATATTTTAATATCGTGGTTGTTCATAACCAATTCCTAAACACCTCATTAGCTGACACATATTTAGATTCCTGTTTTACTGTTGCTCATACAATCAATGCAGACTCTGTAAAACTGGGTTATTTACATGCAGAAAAGGCCCACATCCATTTAATCAACAAGGATTATGTAAAATCACAACAAATTCTCCTGAGAATAGTTAAACAATTTGAAAATCTTCCAAACATAGACAAACACAAAAAAGACAAAGCCTATCTCGTTATCCTATATAATTTATTAGGAGACACATACGCATGGCCCGGTCAACACAAAGAAGCATCAATAGCCTACGACAAAGGCTTACAAATACTTAAAAAATATAACACCCACAAGGTTCTTGAGGCCGATTTATTATTTAAAAAATCTAAAATGTTTTACGCTCTTAAGAATGAAAGACTGGCGTATAACATTCTACTCGACTCAAAACTAATTTACGATAGCCTGTTCAGCATGAAAAGCACCAGAAACCTTGAACTGATCAAAATTCGAGATAAATATCAGGAAGATATCATCAATAAAGACCTACTGCTATCGAAACAAGCCACGGAACTTTTAACCAAACAAAAACAAATCCTTATCATTTCGACCATAGCAATAATCCTAATAGTAGTTGTAATATTAATGCTACTTGTTAAACGCATCAAAACACAAGGCATTAAATTTAAAGAACAAGAAGAAAGCTTATCCACTAAGAATAAGGAGCTCGCGTCTTATTCACTTCAGTTTATCGAAAAGGAAAAACAATTACAGGACTTAGCAGAATACATCCGTTCAAATTTCCCTAAAAGTAAACACAGCTCAAAAGTACTTAAAGACATTGAGAAAGACAGAAGTGCATACTGGGAAGAATTCAATCGCCGGTTCATTGCAGTTAATCAAACCTTTTATTCTAATCTAAGTGAAAAACACCCGGATTTAACCTCCACAGATTTAAAACATTGTGCTTTATTAAAGCTTAACTTCTCTGCAAAAGAAGCAGCCGATATTTTTGGAATTTCAGCAGCTAGCGTTCACACAACCCGTTATCGAATAAGAAAAAAAATGAATTTAGATCGTAACGTAAATTTGGTAAATTATTTTGCATCACTCTAATACCACGTCTCCGAGATCAATAAACTACATATCGCACCTCCTCTTCTTATTTACATTTTATCCATAGCATTTTTTTATAACGGGTATCAGGTACACTTGGCTATTTTTAAATTAATATTTAACCTAGCAATATAGATTTTACGTGTTAGATTTTGGCGCTGCTATTTCAAATCACTGAATGCTAAATCCCACTTTGGTAATAACAACCTTAAGTACTAAGACAATTGAACAGACAGGTGATTAACAGGGATAATTGACAAAAGAAAAAACTCCTTGTATTCAAATAACCACCATAATCAAACCACCTCAAACACAGTCTAAACAGTCCACAAAAGCCTTTTTATACGCAACACCATTCGTATTTAATAACTCCTAAAAGCTACTATTAAATTCATGACAATACCTAATCAAACAACCTAATCCCATTTAGTCAACCCCACAATCTCATACGTCTGAATTTCAGTATTTTAAATATCACTGTCTATATTTTACAAATAACTCATCACCTATTGTCTATATTATGCAGATTCAGTATTAACATTTTTAAACATCTGTAAAATAATTTTACCTCCTGATTAAATCAGAAAATGTGATCGTATTTTTTTGTTTTAATCAATGGGGAAATCAACTGTTGTACTCTGAAAAAGAAATGCAGCTAAATATTATTAACTAAAACAATCAATTATGAATCAAAAAAAGATTTTACTCTTTTTAGTAATGTCGTGCTTGGCTGTATTTACTAAAGCTCAGGTAGAGGTTTATGTAAATACAAACATGGTACATTCGGTTGACGGAGTTTCGGACTTCGGACGCGACCGACACCTTGTAGTTCATTCTGCTCCTTGGGAAAACGACTGGGTAGGTGAAGAAGATAAAATGGATTATTTCATAAATGAACTAGATGTTTATTTTGGACGTGATAACGGATCTGCATCTTGGGATTTTGATGAAACAAAAGTGGATCCAAACAACTCATATTGGCCGGATCTTGAATGGATGAATACTATAAAAGGTCCTGCTCAAAAAAATGCATATACTTACGAAGATCGTTTAATGCGCTCTAAACAGTTTGAAGACAAGGGACACATGATTATGGGTTCTAACCCGCATGCACTATATCCAACATTAGCATGGCATGGTCACTGGGGAACGTTTACAGGGTGGAGAACAGTAACTACAGAAGCCTCTGCAGCATGGGTTGGCGAATACTTTGACAGCTATTTTAGTAAAGGAGAAGGCGATATCGGTAAAAAACTTCCGGAATACTGGGAAGTTGTTAACGAAATTGACATGGTTCTAATGTCTGGTGCTCAAGTATGGAGTAGCTGGGAAAGTGTTTGGCGCTACCACAACCAAGTGGCTGATGCCATAAATGAAAAGTTAGGCGACAATAAAGTGAAAATTGGTGGTATGACCTGGGGGCAGCACGATATTCACCGTGGAGACCTTGGCGGTTGGTCAGCCAACCGACACAAACTAACTGAACCTGCAAATCCGGCATATTTCAGTTCTAAATTCCCTGAAATGTGGCAAACTAAATTTGAATACAACAACTACTTCACCAACGATTGGTACCAATGGGACGTATTGTGGCAAGGCTTTATGGAAGCTTGTGGAGACCGTATGGATTTCCACTCGATTCACCTTTACGACTGGCCGGAATGGAAATTTGAAACAAATCCTACAATTCGTTCAGGAGGTCACGTAGAAGGTTTATTAGACATTGTTGAATGGTACGATATCACCTATGGAAATACAAAAGCCAAAAAAGAAGTGGTTATTTCAGAATATGGTGCAGTAGGTCCATATATCGATCAATTCCCCAATGCAGATCCTGCGCGTAGAGACTGGGAGAACATTAAGCCTTTTAACTCCATGTTAATGCAGTTCTTAGAACGCCCTTCACAAGTTCGTTTAACCTCACAATTTACCCCAATTAAAGCGACTTGGGGAGATTACCTGGATGCGAATGGAAAAGTAACCGCCCGTTACCCTTATACCATGTTAGATGACAACGACGGTGATGGACAATGGGAATGGTCAGAATTTATTAAGTTCTATGAACTTTGGAGCGATGTAGACGGTACTCGTGTTGAAACAAAATCAACAGATAAAGATATACAGGTAGATGCTTATGTAAACGGTAAGCACATGTATCTTATCTTAAACAACATGCAAGAGGCCACAAGTTCAATTGACTTAAGCTTATATGGCAACTCGAATGGAACCATTGAAAGTGTTAACATAAAAGAACTTTGGCTTGACACCTCAATTGGAGAAGGAAAACCAACTTTATCACGTTATAGTGCAAAAACAGTACCTGGTAAAATAGAATTAAAACCGGATGCAACCATAATTTTGGACATTGTTTACGCATCAAACATTGTACTTGACCAAACTTGTAAGGAGTTCAAAGTAATGGGTGAGCGTATTGGTACAGGTACAACAGAAGCTGGTGGTCCTAAATTTACAGTTGACTACAAGAATATGCCAACTCAGGCGATGAAAATAAACAATGTTCCTGCCCTTTCAGGTAGTGATGAGGCTGTACTTCGAATTACAGGTGCTTTCCGTTATCAGCAATTAGAATCTGTTGTTATTAAACTGAACGGCAAAACCTTAGAACACAACAACAACTGGAGAGGTGAAGCAAAAGCAGGTCATGGCATTGGACTTAAAACCCTTGAAGTAGATGTACCGTTAGATTACCTTAATGCTTCCGGAAATAATGATATCTCAGTATATTATGGAAGTGAAGCAGGTTTTGCAGTATGTCAGTTACAATATTGGAAACACAGTTCGGCACCGGGCCGTGGAAAAGATAACGTTGCAGTAAGTAACATAAGCCTTCCATCAACATTTACTATTACACAAGGTGAAGAAAAAGGCTTAACAGCAACCATTGCACCAGCAAATGCATCTGATAAATCCATTACCTGGACATCAAGTGCTCCTGCAGTAGTATCGGTTAATGAGTACGGTGTAATTAAATCTTTAAAAGCAGGTTCGGCAACTATTACAGCAAAGGCTGGTACAAAATCGGCAGCTTGTAACGTTACTTCAAAAGCATTTACCGCTGTTCCTGTAACCGGTATTAGCATTCAGGAAGGAAATTCGATTGTGATAGAACAACGAAAATTCACCCGATTAAATGCGCTTGTTGCTCCGGCTAATGCATCTGCTCAAACAGTTGTGTGGAGTTCAGCTGACGAAAGCATTGTAAAAGTAAATCCTGAAAATGGAATGCTTGATGGCTTAGCGATCGGAAAATCTACAACCATTACTGCAAAAGTAATTGATACTTATACCGGCAGTAAAGTTTATAGTGCAAACATTAATGTAACAGTAGGAATACCAGGAGAAGAATATGTTTCTTGTTTAGGTATTAATTCGAAGTATAAAGGAAATACCACCTTTAATTTCATTGTTTCAGCTAATGTTGCTCAGGCAAGAAATGTGGTTGTTGAGTTAAGATCTGGTTCTACAGTATTAGGTACTGCAACGAAAGAAGTTTCCACCATTGGTTTATCTAAAGTAGATGTATCAATCGACGTTGCATCTGTTCCTGCTCCTGGCACTTACACCTTAAGAGCTTATTTAAAAGACGGATCTACTACACTTGACCAACACGATCAAGCTTTTGAGATGGAACTACCAATTCAGCCAACATCTTTAACATTCAAAGAATGGCTATGGGAAGTTGAGGTAAACAAATCACTTCAAATTCAAGCAACTGTATTACCTGTTGATGCATTTAATAAAACAATTAACTGGACATCAAGCAATAATGCCATTGCAAGTGTAGACGCCAACGGTTTAGTGACTGGTCATGCTGTTGGTAATGTTACTATTACAGGAAAAACTCAGGATGCAGGCATTACTCAAAAAGTGGATTTAAAAGTTGTCAATACCATTGATGTAAAAGCAACAGCCATAAGTATCTTACCGCTTGTAAATGTTTTACCAGGAGCGACTACAGAATTGGCCATTGTTTGGGAACCTGAATGGACAACCGATCGTAACATTACCTGGTCAATTACTGATGGTACTGTATTAAAAAACACTTCTGGAAACACATTTACTGTTACTGGTGCTGAAGGAAGCAAAACAGCTATCAAAGGTGTTTATAACGCAAACAGTGCACTTACTTTAAATACAACAGTAAAAGTAGGCGGCTCTATCCACATCGAAGCAGAGAGCTTTGAAAATCAAGGTGGACACGGTGATATCATGAGCAGTACGATCATTGAAAACGTTCAAACAGGCGACTGGGTAACTTATCCTGTATACATTCCTGAAACTGGTAAGTATAAGTTTTCTTTTAAAGTTGCATCGGGTGATGACAATGGTTTAATTGGCATTTATGCAAACGGAGCAAATGTGGGATCCGGTAAACCTGCCAATAAAGGATGGACTAACTTCCAAACGGTAGTAATAGATGACGTTCAATTAACTAAAGGAGGTCAAACGCTATTAATTAAAGCTGCAGGTTCAGGTGCTTGGCAATGGAATATGGATTATTTTGACATTGAATTATCCGGTCCTACTGCTGTAACTAGCGTTGAAGTTACTCCTGAGGCTTGGACCATGCTAGTGAATGACTCAAAAACATTAGCTGTAAATGTTGCACCGGGTAATGCAACTAATAAAACCATTAACTGGAGTTCTGATAACACATCAGTTGCTACAGTTGATGCTGCAACCGGTAAAGTAATTGCTAAAGGTTTAGGTACTGCTAAAATCACTGCTACATCAGAAGATGGTGGAATTAGTGATTTCTGTACGGTAAAAGTTGTTTCTTCGATCTTAGTAGAAGAGTTAACTGTTACACCTGAAAAAATACATATCTCATCAGGTAAAACACTTCAATTAAGCACGGTGGTTTCTCCTGTTAATGCAGAAAATAAAACAATAACTTACAAATCGTTAAATACAAGCATTGCCACAGTTAATGCCAACGGTTTAGTAACCTCAGTTGCCAACGGTACAACAACCATTACTGTTTCAACAAATGATGGCAGCAACATTGTTAAAAACATCCCGGTAACAATTGAGAACATCAGTGTTACAGCAATTAACATTACTCCAAATCCGGTAGTTTTACTAGCAAATAGTACGAAGCAATTAACTGCTGAAGTTATTCCTGCAAATGCTAACATAACTGCTGTTACCTGGAAATCATCTGACGCTACCGTTGCAGCAGTTGATGCTAATGGTATAGTTACCGCGAAAAGTGTGGGTACGGCTACAATTACTGCCAGCTCAAAAGATGGAAGTAACATAAGCAGCAATGTTGAAGTCACTGTAACATCAATTATTACCATTGAAGCTGAAGATTTAATTAATGATGATGGTAATTTTTCAGATGGCCAACCTAATGGAGGAACAGGTGTAGGAGTTGCAACCGGTATTGGTATTAACTATGTAAATGCAGGTGACTGGGCAGAATACACATTAGAGATTCCAAATTCTGGTGAATACCAAATCACCTATTACATCGCAGCACCAGGTGGAGCATCTGCAGATGATCCAAACATTACTCTTTACATCAACTCAGAACTTGAATCAAATGATGCTGTTGCTATAACTAGTAACTGGGAAGATTACCAAGCTTTGGTAGCAAAATCTACAGTTAAATTGGCAGAAGGTTCGTATACCATCAAACTTGAAGCTTCAGGTTCAGATTGGCAATGGAACTTAGATAAAATCGAATTGGTAAAAGTAGGACCTTACGTTCCTACAAATATTGAATTCAATGCTGCTAATTCAACTTCAGTTTATCCAAATCCTACAAATTCAGAATTATGGATAGATACTAATGAATTTGAAAAAGTAGATGTTAAGATCTTTAACGCAACAGGTTCTCTTGTGAAGATCGTCAGAAATCAATCGGTTAAAACACCAATTCAAGTGAGCGATCTACCATCAGGCATGTACATTCTTTACATTACTGATTTTGATTCGTATCAAACAATTAAATTCTCAAAAAGTGAGTAATTATCAATCATCACTTTAACTAAAAAAAGGGCATCCCGTTAGTGGATGCCCTTTTTATTTAAATCAAAAAACATTAACGCTAAGGTGCATATTCATAGTACTTTATAGCGTTAGTACTTTGGTGCCTGTAATAAAACATTTATGCGCAAATACAGATATACAAAATAAAATTTATTAGTTAGAGGTAAGTAGTTAAATACATATCAATAATAAGCATACGTTAGCATCAAAGATGCGGTGTCATTAAGCCTAGCCTGAAGGGCTAGGAATATAATGACATGATATGGTTAGCGCCAAATATAGGTGCGTAGTCGTGTGATTAAGACTACGCACCTTGGCGCTTAAATATAATACCTGATTAATATCCTAGCCCTTACAGGCTAGGCTTTGGGACATCGCCCACTTTGGGGCTTTTTTAGATTTATGCAGCAATGTATGTACTTATCTACTGAACTCAATTATTAGTTATTCATAGATTCGAATAACTGACTCATTTCCTTCTCAAAATCAATAAATTCTTGATCTAATCTATCGTTCAACTTTGCTTTAGTGTCATCATCTAAAAACGAATAATTAATACTATTATAAGTATACTTTTTGAGGGTATTGTAATCTGGTTTGTAGCGCGATGCCAATAAAAGATATTCGCCCGAAAGGTTGTTTCTTGACACACCGGAATCATCCGTCGAAATCACCATTGGCACACCATATCTTGAATAAAGCAGATAAGGGTGCGCATTGTCGTCAACTCCCAAAATAAATTCATTACTCGTAAGGTTTATTTCCACAGCTACTTCATCTTTTTTCATTTGCGCCAGTAATTCGGGTGCATTGGTTTCATAAGAAATATCTATACCATGCCCAATTCGATTGGCATGCCCCATATTAAGCGCTTGATCAATATGAAAACTTAAATTTTTAGGACGTACCATACCCAACGTTAATTCCCCTGCATGTAAAGCGATGTTTGTGTTCGGATATTTTTCTTTTAAGAGATTAAACATTTGCATATGTAAAGTATAATCCCGTAAAGCAATAATATTATTTTCGGCTGCTACCAAATTTACACCTACAATTAAATCAGATTGTTTGGCGGCTTCAAATGCAGCTATTAAGCCACTGTAAACGCTCAAAGGATCTTTAATTCGAGCATTATAGGTTTGATAACGCATGATAAAATGCTCGCCATCAATACCTTCATGCGCAGCTTTAACACGGTTAACAAAACTTATAACGGTATCGTTAAATGCCGTTTTATTGACATAGAATTGATAAATAGCTTCCAACTGCTTATTAATAGCCGACGGTTCTTTTGCAGCTATCAGGGTTTCATTGGTCTCTAATGAATTTGGATAATTTATACCCGAAACATCAATGGAGCTTAACATTGTTTCGATGTATTGTACATTTTCACGAATGGCCCGTTCTTTTATAACATTAAGACCTTCATGCATATACGCACCGGATATCAACCCAAAGTAACCGAAAGTATTAAAAAACTGTTCGTCGGGTGGAACTTGAGCTGAAAAGTGATTTTCGTAATCTTTATCGGACCATAACTCTAACAATTGGCGATATTTACCATCATCATTTCTGAGTTGATCGACAGATAAAAGAGTTTTACCGTCAGGTGCATTTTGGCTTATGTGAAAACAATTGGCATCAATGCTCCATTTTTTCAATTTTACCCAATCTAAATAAGTCTCTACATAAATGGTTCCGGAATAATGATGGTGAATATCTCCACCTTTGGGCATTTGAGTCAAAAACATGTTTAACGCAGATTCTTGAATAACCTCTCCGTTAATCAAACTTGCATATAGTTGTTCTGTTTTTTGATACTCAGGACTGGCATCTGTAATGTTTTTGTAAATAAAAGCTGAACTACCTAATATTAGTATAGATAGAACTGAAATAATGCTTAGTTTTTTCATTTTTAAAGTTTTGGTTATGGTATTAATTTAGTGTCGATTGAATATACTAAATTCCAAAACTTTTCACAAGCTGAACTATTTATTCAAAATTTCCAATTCCACTAAATAAGAATAAAAAACCTCAAAGCTAAAAAGATAGCCCTGAGGTTTAGAATATATAAGATCAGTAAAAACTTAGTGCACCAAGGTCACATCTCCCCGCATCAGTTTATCAATCGGCATTAATTTTACCGTGTACCAATAGGTATCTTTAGGCAGCTTGGCTCCTAAATAATCACCATTCCATGGAAGTTCATCAACCGATAATTTATGCAGGAGCTTTCCAAAACGATTATAAATGTAGATTTCAGATTCCGGAAATCGTTCAATGCCCTTTGGCATCCAGCCTTCATTATAACCATCTCCATTAGGTGTGAAGAAGTTTGGAACATCGACATTAATTTCAGAACTCACCGAAATATCAAGAGAATCGCTACAATTGTTTTGGTCGGTTACAAAAAGTGTGTAATCTCCTCCGGATGACAATTTAAATGTGCTTGAGTACTGTTCATTCTTTTTATCATTTATGGCATACACATAAGGTTCACTACCACCATCTGCCAACACGGATATTTGGTTATATATCATGGTATCCACAAAGGTAAAATGAGGGCTTACAACCACATCAATTTTAGCGGTATCATCTAACCAGAAACACCCATCTTCCGTTTGAGCTCTTACAGAATAAAAACCGGATGCACTTATGGTTATTTCTGATTCAATACTATCAGCCATATAATTAATGGTGGAAGGAGACATACCATAAAACCATTCATACTGAGCATAACCAATACCCAAATAATCGGCATCCAAAACAACACTATCTCCCTGGCATAAGGTTCTTGACTCCAATGGCGAATAGTCAGGTTTTACTAAAACATCTACCATAACCTCATCGCTACCGGTACAACCCACTTCATTGGCTGCTGTTAATTGGTACATACCACTTTCATTAGCTTCAAATGTTTCACGCGTATAATCAACTCCTGTTGGACTTACGCCATCGATAGTCCATTTATAGGTAACTTTGGCCGTGGCGTCATAATACTCATCCGTTAAAATTGAACCGGGACAAACACCTGTTGCACCTACAGCATCACCGCTAATTTTTACATCAGGAGCCGGCAATAATGCCACGGTAATGGTAGAGCTTAACTTACAACCATGACTATCGGTCACTTCTACTTCATATAAACCATTAATATTTGCAATTACAAAATAATCGTTAGCTTGTCCGCTTGGAGAATTATCAATCGTCCATTCATAAGTATATTGATTAGCTGCGTTATATAAATCATCGAAGACCTTAACGCCCGGACATACTGCACTTCCATCTTTTGGAACTCCTGCTAATTCTACCTTAATAGCATCAAATGCTGTAATTACAACCTCATCACTGGCATCACAACCAGTAGTAGCATCCAGCACATCCAGCTTGATGGTGATACTTTCTGCACCTTTGAGTATAATGCTGGCTTCATGATTAGCCAAAGGGTTTACTGTAACGCCAGTGGACCAGGTATACGTACTAAAACCTGAATTAACGGCCAATTGGACTTCCTCTCCGGGACACACGTTGCGATCCTTTCCAAGATCCAACGATGGAGTTGAAAGCTCTACATACAAGGACTGACTATCTTCACAACCTTTATCAGTAGTTGCCACCACTTTATAGTCTCCGGTTTTCTTTATATCAAGATATGCCTCATCATCTTTGTCAGAAGGCTCATCACCATCAATCGTCCATTTATAAGTATTAGAGGTACTGCTTTCATGATCGACAACAGTAATTCTTTCTCCCGGACAAACAATTGAACCGGCAGCAGGTCCGTCTAAAGTTATATTTGGCATTTTATGGGCAGATAATACAATAATATCAGAACCCACACATCCATATTGATTGGTTACTTTTACGGACGCACTTAAACTTTCTCCAGCGGCTAAAGAAACGGAGGCTTTACTCGCATCGGTAGCATCAACCACAGCATTTGTCCATTCATATTTTTTAAAGCCTGCTCCGGCATCTAAATAAATGGTTTTACCCGGACAAAAGGATTCATCTACACCAAGATCTACTGTAAGCTCAGATAGAGTGATTTCTCTCTCTTCGATTATATCGCATGTAGAACCTGTGGAAACAACAACTTTATAAGTACCACTGTGAATAATTTCAATGCTGGCTTGATCATCATCTCCGGTAGGTGCTGCTCCATCAATAGTCCATTTATAGCTATAAGCTGATCCTGATGATTTATCAATAACTTCCAACTTTTGACCGGCACATACGGTTTCGCCGGTTAAAGGTCCGGTGATGTCAATATCTGGTGTAGTAAAAGCTGTTAGTTTTATTTCATCCTTGGCACTACAACCACCTTTAGTCACCTCAACAGATACTTCGGCACTTTCGCCACTGCTTAAGGTTACAGATGCTTTGCTATTGTCTGTAGCATTAGCAGTAGCATTTACCCAAGTATATGTATCATAACCTGCACCGGCATCAAGAGAAAATGGTTGACCGGGACAGAAAGATTCATCTTTACCAAGATCCACTTTGAGATCTGTTAATACTACATCAAATTCTTCAACGGTAGAACAACCCGTTGGATTTTCAATAGCCACGGCATACTTTCCGCTTTTGGTAATTTCTATTTCATGAGTATCATCTTGACCAGTCGTCGGCGTCTTTCCATCGATGGTCCATTTGTAGGTATAATTGTTACTAGCCTTAAATTTAGTATCGCTAATTTTATCACCCGGGCAAACATCACCTGTAGGCGCTACAACATCTATATCAAGGTTACCACTGGCAGTAATGGTGACTTCATCTGTTCCGATACAGCCAAAACGGTCTTTCATAACTTCAATGGTAACATCAATACTTTCACCTTCTTTTAGAGTCACTGAAGCATTTCGCTTATCACTACCATCAACAGTTACATTGGTTGACCAGAAATAAGAGTAGTATTTATCCTTTAAATTAAATTCGTGTTTTACTCCGGCACAAATGGTTTCATCAGGGCCTAAATCAGGTTTAGGTTTTTCAAGATCAACATATATTTCTTCTTCAATAGGACAGCCTCCATTTGCAAGGCCTTTAACAATATAGGTACCAGTTTGAGTGGCTGTGTATTCTAGTTTATCATCTGCCGCAGAAATGTGAGTTCCTTCAAAATACCATTCATAATCTGTAATTAATCCATTGCCCTTGGCATTTATCACACGCTCTGTTCCTTTACACTCCTGATCGGCTGTTAAAGTAATACTACTAAAAGAAGATATGTAACCATAACTCATACCTCCATAATGCATTTGATCAATAATACCTAAATGGAAAATCCCGGAGGTATTTCTTAGAATAAAATTCTTATCGCTACCTCCTCCGTTTAAAGGATAAGTACCAGTATACATTTGTTCATCGCCCGTACCACTACCGGGTACAGGTTTCAAAATCGCTTTAATATCTTTGGGTACTTGTGTGGAAAGGTTATGGCTAGGGTTACCAACTACTTCAAACTCAAAATTATCAATATCTTTTGCTGATACCAAAATTTGCAATATCAAATTTCCCGAAGTAGAGGCCGGAAATACAACTGATTCAGAACCTGTACAGCCATTTACAGGAGGAAGAATACCAGTACCTAATTCATAAGCTGCATAACTTGTCATTTGATAAGCATAAACAGGATTGTTTGAAGTAATATAAGTTGCAGGATCTTCTAACTTATAACCTAACTGTTCACCTCGTTGTAAAGTTGTTACCGTCCCATTTATTTCAACGGAAGTACCATCTTCGGTAGCAACTACATAAACATAATTAGGTTGGTCTTCATTATTCTGCGTACCCATTAAGGCTAAATACTCAGTCCCAAGCACTGACACCGGCACTAATTGGTCACCGATTAAATCGGCAGCATTTCCTGTATCCCCAATAGAACTAACACTTAAAGGATTAGGTCCAATTGAATCATCTGTAACTGTAATTGCAATGGGCTTATTAGAAGTCACCTCCGTTCCTGCCAAAGAATAGGACATGGCTTCTAAAAAATTCGCTGTATTACTATTAGACCAATCAAATAAATAGGTTAAGCTAACATTATAAGTCTCGCCTTTATCTAATGAGATTGTAAATGGAACACCTTCTTTATGAAGTACAGTGGTTTGATCATCAGCATAAATATCGTGTGAAGGTACAATGGTTACTAAAGTTCCGTCCTCAGTGGCCACGAGATCAAACTTCTCGGAAGGTGGGTCAGCCGGATACCATTGGGTTACATTAATGAAATTTGTTTGGGATGGAATAAAAAACTCAGTCCCTAAGGCATTTTCACCTTTAAGAGTGAATTTATCTGGATTGTTAGATGCCTGAACTTCATACACTACCGAAATATCTTCAGAGGCTTCAATGTATATACCTTTTTGATTTACACTGTTTGCCGGCTTATTTTCTATCAAATCTTTATCAATCTCAACACTTTCCATAGAATAAGCTGCTAGAGTAACTGTTTTGATAGGAGCCCCAGTACTGGCATTATAAATGGTAATTTTTGCAGGTTTATCATGAGAAGAAATAATAAAAACCGGTTTACTCGTACCATGTACTTCTGTAATATCCGGCGCCACAAACCAGAACTCTTTTCCAATTTGTGCATTTAATTCTAAATTACAGATCAGTAAAAAGGCAAAGGATAGAATAGTTAGGAAATCAGGTTTTAAAATTGAGTGTATCTTTTTCATAATAATACAAACATTCAAATTAGTAGATAAATAGATGTGTGTACCCCTAAGGAGTGTATAGTTGTATCTATAAGACATCAACTTGTGGAAGTACCCTATATCATTATTAAAAAATGCTAAGGCATAAAAAAGCCGTCTCAACATAGCTAAAGTGAGACGGCGATTTAAGTAATGTTTATTATTCGAAGAAAGTAATTACTTAACGACAAACTTGTAAGATGGACTTAAGTAACTCTTCGTTTTGAGCTGATATAAATAGGTTCCCGCTGAAAAATTATCGATTGACAAAGCAAGCTTATCGAAGGATGCATCTACAGAATAACTATGCATCAATTGGCCATCCATCGAATAAAGTAAGATTTCTGCTTGAGTTTCAGCCTCAGGTAAAGCGTACTGAATACTTATTTCATTACTTGCAGGATTTGGTTGAGCAATCAATTCAACTGCCTTTGTGCTGTTGATTAAATCTTGTGTTGGAATTTCCGGAATCACCAAGCAATCTTTATTGCCATACCACGAGTAATACCCAAAAGAGTTACCTTGCGGGGACACATCCATGATCCCTAGGTAAAACACTCCTGAATTAGTCAATTCAAAAACTTTCCCCATTTGAAGATTGTATGTATCAAACGTAGATGAATAGAATTCTTCTTCTCCTACTCCACTATTGGCAACCGGCTTCATATTTTGATCGATCTGATGAAGAAAATTGTTAGTCAAAAAATCAGTTGATTCATCCGGTACTACAAAATCAAAATCATCCTTATACTTTTCTTGTACAAGAATTTGAAACACAAATGATCCCACTCGGCTTTTTGAAAACCTAACCACTTTTGATCCGGTACAATTATTTAATGGTGGTAAAATTGCACTACCTAATTCGTATCCCTCATAGCTTAATAGCTGATAGGCATAAATTGGTTTATCTGAATCGATAAAAACACTGCCATCTGTTAATTCGTAACAAAATTGTTCTCCCCGTTTTAAATAAGTTATGGTTCCATTTATCTTTAAGATAGTATTATCTTCCACGGCCAATAGGTACACAAAATTAAGCTGATCTTCATCGCTACCAACAGTATTAGTGGCAATGTATTTAGTTCCCAGAACCGAAGTAGGAATTAACTGATCACCAATTAAATCAGCCGCACCTAATCTATTTTGCCCTAAATATTCATTACTCATGTCATTAGTTCCAATTGAGTCATCTGAGATCGTTACCGCAATAGGCTTATTGGATGTCACTTCTGTACCTGCAAAGGAATAGGTTAATGCAGCCAAAAAATTCTCCTTATTCATACTCCCATCTAAATAATTAAATAAGTATGTCAAGCTTAAATTATAAGTTTCACCTTTATTCAATTCCACATCAAAAGCAACCCCTTTCTTATGCTTAATGGTTACTTGATCATCTGCATAAACATCATGTGCCGGCACAACTGTAACTACGGTAGCATCCTCTGTTGCAACAATATCCACGCTCTCAGAAGGTGGTACATCCTGATACCATTGTGTACAATTGATAAAGTTGGTCTGAGAAGGTATCAAAAACTCTGTACCTAAAGCTTGTTCTCCTTTCAAGGTAAACTTATCTGAGTTTTTAAAATTTTGAACTTCATACACAACCGATATTTCTGAGCTTGCCTTTATCAATAGCCCTTTCTGATTGGTTTGATTAAGAGGTTTATTTTCTACAGTTTCAGTATCAACAGTTACTACCTCTAAAGAATTTGCTGCAATATTTACTGTTGCTAACACCTCACCTGTTGCCGGCATAGAAATGGTCACCACTGCATCTTCATCTTGGGTAGTAATAACAAACACTGTTGGTGAATCTTCATGAGCTTCGGTTAGTTCGGGTGCTACAAACCAGAACTCAGTTCCAACCTGGGCTGATAATCTAATATTACCAAGGCTTATCAGCAGTATTGTAAATAATAACTGTTTAAGTTTTGTGTTTAGCTTCTTCATAAAAGTTAAAATGTAAAATTGTTAATTTATAGGTTGTGCAATATTTAGTTGGCAAAAATAGTCATTCGCATAAAGACAAGCAATTTGTAATTCGCCCTATATAAAAAAAACCTAACAGGTTTTAAAAAACTGTTAGGCTGAGGCATATGGAAAAATCTAAACTTTTTAATTCATAACTACTATTTCACTTTCAAAACCTCTTTATTTGCCGTAACTGCTTTTTGACGGTAATAAGTTTTAGCTGTTTCGCCCTCACCTACAATTACATCATAATCTCCTTTACAATGTACTTTTGGCTGAAACTCCTTTCCATTAATACGAATGGATGAAATTAACTCTTTCGTGTAACTGTTCTTTACTGTTATCACCTGCTCAGGTTTAGCACACTTAACTAGCGGTAACTCATACCCATCTTTAATCACATAATTATCAGTTTGATTAAAGGTAATAGGCCAGCCCGGAAAAGGTTTGTTATCCGGATTAGCAATATCAACATTTCGTGGCCAACACTCAAAAGTTGTTTCTCGTGTTGATTTTTTAAAGCGAACCACGCCAATACCTGCACCACGTGCATTTACTACATCTTCACTTGGCACATTATCAGCTAAAATAGGATTAGCCACTGCTTTCACCGTCATTTTATTTTGGAAACCATCGTAATATTCACCTGTGTATGGTACACCCGGAACAGCATTATTCGCTTCATGTTGTGGCTCCCACCAACGCATCCATAAACTGGCAATTGCTGGTGAGGCAAAAGAGTAACCGGCATCTCCCCATTCACAAATTCCATGATGTATAACAGAACCAAGGTGAGTATCTCCGGCAATCATACATGAATAACTTTTACGGATTACTTCCAAGGCTTTATTTCGACCGGTTTGTGGCCAACCATTTGTATCAAAATCACGCTCCAAGGCATTTTTCTTGGTTCCGCTGGCTGTATTTAAAGAAGCAAAAATGGTTTGTGACAACACGGCTTTGATTTCTGCATTTTGCCAATCATCTGACCAATCTTCCAGAAAATCTAATTGACGCTGCCCTAATAGAGTAGCTCCTTCAACATCAAACATTAATGGTGATTCCTGCTCCAATTTACCCTTCAAAATATTACCGGGTGCAGATTTAAACTTACGGTCTTCAAGTATGGCAAAACTAATTCCGCCCCAAGTGTATGGCGCATAATAAACACCTATTCCTTGCTCAATAGGAGTTGGATCATATGGATCCGGCAAATGCCCACACTGAGCACGTTCTACTTCTTTTACATACTCGACAGGCATCACGTAACCACCGGTCCAGCCATCACGGGCAGATCCTTTTCGTCCTCCTTCACCCCAAAGGTTGGCCTGACCTATATCATGATCATCAGGAATGGTAATGGTTGGTATATTACGTAGCAACTCGCCAAAATCTTGTCCAAAACGTAACCAGTGCCAGTAATGCTCGCTGTGATCGTAAACCTGATCTCCTGCAAAAAACAACAGATCTGCATTGATCTTTTTCATATTATCAACAATATCCTTTCGAGATACATCTCCTCCATGGTTTTCATAAATAGAATTACAGGAGAAAACACCCATCACAAATTCATCCTTGTCCATTGGGTTCTTTTGAATGGTTCCTTCATAGAAAGCATCTGTCACGTACTCATTATTGATCGCATAAGCAACACGATACTCCTGCACTTTTGTATCATCCCAATTATCGATTCTAAAATGACAAGTATATCCGGGATAAATAATTTCAGCACTATCTTTTTGCACCCACTCACCATTTTCTTTGATTTGTAAGTAAGCATGCATCGGATCATAATTCTTTATTGGATTAAATTGCGCTAACAGCTTTACCGTATTTTCATGCACTGTATACATCGTAAAAGCAATGCGGTCTTTAGGTTCTACCTGAACTGGCAAGCCTAATTCTTTTTGCTGAGCTTTCAAAAGACTCGTAAAGAACAATAAGGCAAATAAAATCTTTTTCATTTTTTTTTAAAAATTAAACAATTAATAAATAAAGTAAGATTATGATAGCGATTACAATGAAGACATCTCTATTAAAGCTATTTTTATCCTTCATAATAAGACCAAGCATTTTTTTGATTCACTAGTAACTCCAAAAATCTTTATTTTAAATAAATACTTTTCTCCTGAGGCACAGCTGCTCCAAGCTTGGTACTTAATTCACCCGGAGATGAATTTCCGACTACAATTTTATATTCTCCTTTTCGCCATACCTTCTTCCCGTTTTCATCTACAATCAATAGATCGGCAGAATCAACCGTAAAGCTTATTTCTTTTGTTTCTCCTTTTTTCAAAGCTAAGCGTTTAAATGCTTTTAAGCTTTTCAAAGGAATTCCACCATTCACATCTTTAGGACAGACGTATAGCTGAACAACTTCATCAATGTCATACTCTCCTGTATTACTCACTTTAACTATAGCTACTAAATCACTTCCTTTTTTAAGCTTTGTACTTTTCAATTGCAGATCAGCAATTTCTGTTTTTGAATAAGTCAAACCAAAACCAAAAGGAAACATTGGCTCTTCTTTCATGTACTTATAGGTACGGCCTTGCATGGAGTAATCTTCATAAGGTGGCAACTGCTCAATATTCTTAGGAAAGGTTATTGGCAAATGGCCTGAAGGGGAAACATCTCCAAAAATCACATCTGCAACAGCATTTCCTCCTTGCTCACCGGGATACCAAATCTGTAGAATTGCATCACACTTTTCTTCGATACCTTCCAATGAAACAGGGCTACCACTAGCAATTACCAAAACAAAAGGTGAATCGCCTTTCCTCTCCTGAATTTCTTTAACGTAATCTATTTGGTTTTGAGGTAATTTTAAATCGATTTTATCTCCTACATTCCCGGATGCAATCGCATCTACTTCCTCGCCTTCAAAGTCCGCAGTCAAACCTACCACACAAATGGTAACATCTGATTCGGAAGCGACAAAAGGTGCCCAATTCTTAGGATTGATGTTTTTCTGAAACGGTAAAGCGCCACTACGGTAATTTAATGATGTCCCCGGATTAAGACGATCTGTGATCCCTTCTAAAATGGTGACCAAACTAGGACTCACCCCATAATAACTTCCCATTAACATATCAGATGAATTGGCAAATGGACCGGTTAAATATGGAATCTTGATATCTTTCGATAAAGGCAGTATGTTGTTTTTATTCTTTAATAAAACAATAGACTTTTGAGCCACTTCTCGTGCTAAATCAATGTGTTCCTGACAGTGAATTTTATCTCCACTAATATTACTATACGGATTAGCACTATCTTTTCCATCTAATAAACCTAAACGAAACCTGGTTTTATATAGCTGAACTGTTCGCTTATGAATAATTTCTTCACTAACTAAACCTTCTTCTACAGCTTTAGGCAAGTAGCGATACGTATCTCCACAATTTAAATCCACACCGGCATTAAGTGCTAATGCAGCACCGCCTTGTGGGGTTTCAGCTTTTTTGTGTTTCTCCCAAACACCATTTACAGCACCACAATCGGAAACAATGTAACCATCAAAACCCCATTTTTCACGAACAAGATCCTGCAACAAAAATTTGTTACTACACGAGGGATCTCCAAAAACTGCATTATAGGCAGCCATTACACCCTCAACCTTTGCCTCATTCACCAAGGCTTCAAAAGCCGGCATGTAAGTCTCGTAAAAGTCTTGCATATTGGGTTCTGCATTAAAATGATGACGATCTTTTTCAGGACCGGAATGAACGGCAAAATGCTTGGCGCAAGCAGCGGCTTTTAAATATTTCTCATCATTCCCTTGCAAACCTTTCACAAAGGCAACTCCGATTTTGGACATTAAGAATGGATCTTCTCCATAAGTCTCCTGACCTCTTCCCCAACGCGGATCGCGAAAGATATTTACATTAGGTGTCCAAAAAGTCAAGCCGGCAAACTTACTGTAATTCCCTTTCTCTTGCGATATCTTGAACTTTGCTCTTCCTTCGGTAGAAATCGCATCTGCCATTTTATAAGCTAAATCAGGATCAAAGGTAGCTCCCACAGCAATTCCTTGAGGAAAAATAGTTGCTTTACCATTTCGGGCAACTCCATGCAGAGCTTCATTCCACCAATCATACGGAAGAATATTTAAACGAGGGATACCGGCCGAGGAATTGGTTAACTGGCTAATTTTCTCTTCCAAAGTCATCTGAGAGACCAATATCTCTGCACGATCTTCTATTGGAAGACTTGTATCGTAAAAGGAATAATCTACATCTTGACTAAAAATTGTCATAGACACACCTAGCCATAACAATATGCTAAATAACTGAGTTTTCATTCTTAATTTTTTCATAATAATATCTTGTATTTTTCACTTGAATCCAACATTATAAACTCTGAATGGTTAGTACAATAATATACCAACAATGCTTGATGTGATTCATATTCTCTATTACAAATACTATTCTTGTACTATTCACAACTAGTATATTACTAGTCAACAAACTCATATTTATTGTTTTTACAGTAATTTAATTACATTTATAACATGCTAAATACAAATATAATACACCGGTTTATTTTTTTTCTAATAACTCTTACCACATTCATCCATTGCTATTCAATGGATAATGAGGTACCTATTATGCCAACAAAATTATACCTGGAAGAAATCTATCCGGATTTTGTAACAATTAAAACCTCAATAGACTCGTCATTTCAAAATTCGAAGAATCTATATGAACAATACATTAATAAACAGGATACCATAACAGCCTCCTTATGCCTATTAGAGCTTGCTGACATCGAACGATTGAGAGGCCGTTACGAAGAATCGTTTGATTATTTATGGCAGACGTATTCGTTATTACAAACAAAACCATTGCATCCAATCAACATTAGATTAAACCGAAACTTGGGGATATTATATAGCATCTACAACAAAGAGGAAGAAACCTTAAAATACCTAAAATCAGCTCTCTTTCAAGCTAAGACAGATGCATCAACATCAAAGGTTGACTCCTTAGAAATCCTCCATTGTCAATTTAGTCTATCCTATTATTATAGAAACAAAGGAAATTATGATAAAGCACTTAATTATCTGGACTCCTGCCAAAGTTTATTTCCAAATCAAACATTACCTTATGTAGAAGCCGACAAAGGTTTAATCCATCTAAAAAAAGACAATTATACAAAGGCCCAATCCCATTTATACAAAGTCAAAAACTTTTTCTTAAAAGGAAATGAACCCTACCAAGTAGTATACTTATCTTTTCTTGGTGATTTAAAAGTAGCAAGTAACGAGACTGATAGCGCGATGTACTTCTACACAAAAAGCTTAAGCACCTTATCTCAACGCCAAGTATACTTGGAATATAAACCTCTTTTATTAGAAAAACTATCTAAGGTATATTTACAAAAAGGACAATGCACAAAAGCGTATGAAACCCTCAACCAATCCAAACAAAGCATGGATAGTATTTTTAACGTTACTAATAATAGAAACAACAAGCTTTTTGAAATTAAAAACAACTATCAGGAAAAGTTAATTCAAAATGAAAACATCATCCAAAATCAAAACCAAACAATCTCACGCAAAGAGAAAATTCAACAAATTCTTTTTAGTGTTCTCCTTGGAGTTATAACCCTTTCCATCTTTCTCCTATTCTTTTTTAGGCAACGACTAAGATACCGCAAATTAGAAACTCAAAGACAATTCGAAAAG
The DNA here is from genome assembly GCA_003249255.1 of Bacteroidales bacterium. Lineage (GTDB taxonomy): Bacteria > Bacteroidota > Bacteroidia > Bacteroidales > Marinilabiliaceae > SZUA-582. The sequence goes on along the minus strand of QKJP01000033.1, from coordinate 17,779 downwards.
GAAAAAGCAAACAGTATTCTTAAAGTAAAAAGTAAGGAACTAACTGCCTATGCATTACAAATTATTGAAAAAGAACAAGCAATAAAAGAACTATTGGAAATTGCAAAAGCAAGCAGCACGTCAAAAGCGAAAGGTCTTGAAAGCAAATACCTGGATCAAAGTAAAAAACTATGGGACAGTTTTAACAAACGCTTTTTAGACATCAACTCTGACTTTTACACCAGCTTAAAAGAGAAGCATCCGGATTTAAGCCCTTCAGAACAAAAACATTGCGCGTTAATCCGCTTAAATTTTGATAATTCAGAAATGGCGCAAATATTAAGCATCTCTTTACAAGCCGTTCACACATCGAGATACCGGATACGAAAAAAAATAGGTTTGGAAAGAAATGAAAGTCTGGATAACTACATCGCTGATTTATAAAAAACACAACTAAACACCCATTTCACCTTCACATTGAACCCTTAATTAAAAAAACTTCTCAATAAAGAAGCCCTTTTATATGAGATTTAAGGAATTGAAAAATTAAAATGGATTAAAGCGAAAATTAAAATACAATAACATGTTGATTAAACAGCAATTAACAATGCAAATCAACAATTACCTGTAACTAGTTATGAATCAGTTACTGCTTATTCATCCTTTTTGAATGCCATTTTCCATCTTCTGTTCTTACTTTAACAATGTAAGCTCCTCTTGATAATTCATCAGTAGGAAGAGTAATGGCCTCATCATTAAAAAGCTGATGTTTTACAACTAATCCATCCATCGTACAAAAAATCAAGCGTCTAACTATCATGTTTGCATCAATATTAATATCCCTCACAAATGGATTTGGATAAATGTTAACTTCTGATACGTTTTTAGCCACACTTCCTTCATTTACAATAATTTTAACATCTTGTTCTTCAGGATTCTCTGCTAAAACAGCATGATTTGTTAATAAAATCATTAACAAAAAAATATTCACTATATAAATCACTAGTTTATTCATGGCTCTATTATTTTCCCCCAATTTTAAAGCGTATTCAACTAATTTTCCAGTACAAGGTAAAAAGGTTAACAGATTTTAACAATTTTTTTTCGTGTTTAGTTTTTTTACTTCCCTTTCCCAAAGACAATCATCCCAAATAAAACCCTATACTGCCTGACATATCAAATTTGATTTTTCCTGAAAAAAAGAAAAAAAATAGTCTAAAACACATCATGAAAAAATAGCAGTGAATTATAAAGAAATAGATGATGCACCTGGGAAGATAGTTTTCAAAACACCTTCTAAAGTTGCTACCAAAACTTAAAACTTCACATTTTTTTAATCAATACCCCAAAAATTTTCAAGCTTCACACATATTTATTTTCTGTTTTTTTGAAATAAACATTAAAAATAAAACACTAAGACATGTTTTGTTAATCTTTTAACAAAATGAAGTTTTGCTTAATTTCTTAAGTAGAAATAAATAAAGTTTTTTTTCTATATTTGTCCCCGATTAAGACCAAAGAGTTGATTTGTTAATGAAAAGACTAGGGGAAAGGATTAAACGTAAAAGAGAAAGTTTAGGTCTTCAGCTGAATGAGCTTGCCAAAAAAGTTGGAATTAGTTCCAGTGCTTTATCTCAAATTGAAAAAGCCAAGGCCATGCCTTCTATTTCGCATCTTAAATCAATCGCAACAAACCTTTATACAACTGTAGGTGAGTTAATTGGTGAAAATGAGGCGTTAACAACCAGCCCATTAATAGAATTTGATTCAGTTACACTTTTAAAAGAGAATGAATCCGGCTGTAGCGTCTATCTTTTGTCTGATCATGGCCCGAACAAGCAAATGGATACCCATTTGCTAAAGCTAAAGCCAAATGCGAACACTAATGAGATTACAATAACTCATCCAGGACAAACTTTTCTTTTTGTTTTGCAAGGAAAAATACAAATCGAAATGGATGAGAAATGCTATACTTTAAAAGAGAAGGATAGTTTTTATTTCAACGCCAACCTACCTCATATTATTTATAATAAATCGGATTTTGAATCCCAGATTATATTAGTTTCAACACCGCCGGTGGGATGATCTATGGTGGTTTATTGAGAATGTAAATAAATACAAACAAAATAATAATTGAACATGAAAGAATTATTTGAGGTATTAAACAAAAAAGGTATCAAATTACCTGAGAACATCTCTAGTTTGTTAAACGAAGCAAAGAGTGTTACTTACTTCAACACCACTGAAGAGCTATCGGCAGCTGCAACAAACGGTATTGAAAACTCAGAATTTGAGGTGGCTTACGATGTTCCTGGTAAAGGAATGTATACAGAAGCTGTTGTTCGCCGCGTTAAAAATGGTATCTCTGCAAACTACACCGAGGCTTATATGCGTCGTCGCGATCCGGGTACAATGGTTATTGCAGACGATAAACCAACAGATAAAATTACATATAAAGAAAAATTCGGAACAGACTTCTCAGGAGTTCAGGCAGAAACTTTCGAATGGTTAAAAGCTCAAGACTTAGCGGTTTTCTTTTACTTTGCAGGCCGTGCAGGCATTGGGTCTTTAGGTATTGCCATTGCACCTGCTAACGCAGCTTTCTTTGCATTAGGGTTAGCGATGTTACAAGAAATGCGTTCGTTAGAAGAACTTAAAGACGGTGAAGCCATCAAGTCTTCTATTTTCGTAGCACCTGTATTCCGCCACACTCATTTTAATGGTAAGCAAGTTGTGGTTCATAACCGTACAGACGAAGTTCACGAATTGTATTCTTATAACTTATACCCTGGTCCATCGGCTAAAAAAGGCATTTACGGTATTATCTTAACACAAGGCGAAAAAGAAGGCTGGACAACTGCTCACTGTTCGGCAGTAGAAGCTATCTCTCCTTACGATAACATTACTACTTTCATGCACGAAGGTGCTTCTGGTGGTGGTAAATCAGAGTTACACCAGCACATTTTACGTGAGCCGGAAGGTGGAGTATTATTAGGTCAAAACTTAGTTACAGGTAAAAAAGAACACATCACTTTACCAAAATCGTGTGCTTTTCGCCCGGTTGCTGATGATATGGCTTTCTGTCACCCATCAGTACAAAAGAATGACGGTAAATTACGTATCGTAGATGCTGAGAACTCATGGTTCGTACGCGTAGACTCGGTAAACCAGTATGGTGATGATCCAACATTAGAAAAGACTTGTATCAATCCTGCAAAACCATTGTTATTCTTAAACATTGATGCTAACGCAAATTCTACAGCTCTTATCTGGGATCACATCGAAGACGAGCCTGGCAAAAGATGTCCAAACCCACGTGTGGTAATCCCTCGTCAGATTATGCCAAACGTAATCGATCGTCCGGTTGCTGTTGACGTTCGTTCATTTGGTTTACGTGCACCATCTTGTACTAAAGGTGAGCCTACTTACGGTATCGCAGGTATGTTCCACATCTTACCTCCGGCAATTGCATGGTTATGGCGTTTAGTTGCTCCTCGCGGCCACAAAAACCCATCTATCGTAAGTGATGGTGGAATGCAAAGTGAAGGTGTAGGTTCTTACTGGCCATTTGCTACCGGTAAAAAAGTAGACCACGCTAACATGTTATTAAAGCAAATCATCGATACGCCTCGTACAACATTTACTTTAGTTCCTAACCAGCACATTGGTTCTTGGAAAGTAGGTTTCAAACCTCAGTTATTAATGCGTGAGTACATGACTCGTCGTGGTGCTGCTAAGTTACGCGAAGATCAGTATCAGGATTCAAGATGTCCTTTATTAGGTTACGAGTTAAACTACTTAACCATCGAAGGTTCTTCTATCCCACAAGACTTATTAAAAGTTTACAAGCAACCAGAAGTTGGTGTTGAAGGTTACGACGCAGGTGCTAAAGAATTATCTGATTTCTTTAAGTCTGAGTTAAAACAATACTTACAGCCAGAATTAATGGAAACCGGCCGTAAAATTATCGAAGCTTGTTTAAATGATGCTACTATCGAAGAGTACAACAAAATTGTACCAATGAGCTTTGAGTACGACTATTCTTTCAAGAAAATTGAAGAGTAAGCCTTATTAAAAATATGAACCTTTTAAAGGTTTCTAAATAGCTTAAGATCCCGGTTTCTTTATTGAGACCGGGATTTTTTATAATAGTACCATGATATGAGAATCAAGTATTAAAACTAAATATACATACCGCTAATGGACAGAGACACAAAGCTTATCTGCTCTTACAAATTTTATTTTTTTCTAACACATCCATCCTATACCCTTCTTCTATCTAACAAGAATGGTTAGTTGTTTAGATATGGTGCTATACACCAAAGTTAATATCTAAAAATAAGCATGTAAAATTAGCACATCAGCACATTAATAACTTCAATCTTTAAAATAAATTATTTTGCACGAGTTCTAATTTGCAACGCTCTCTCCACTCCTTTTTTGGCAGGATACCTTAAAGCGTGTCGAATGACCCATTTCAATTCACCAGTAGCATCCGGCAACCAATTTTCACAAAAATTCAATGCCAAACCAAGATGATCTTTTGCTATATCACCGATATGATTTGCTACACTACGCCGAACATACAATTCCGGATCATTTTTTAGATGTTCCAAAATTGGAAAAGATGGAGAAGGATCTTTCACCAAATCAGGTATTCGACTAGCCCAGGGTAAACGAGGGCGTGTTCCTTCGGAGCAAAGCCTGCGCACATGGGGATCAACATCACTCATCCACTGATAAAGAATATCAAAAGTTCGTTGTGGTTGGTCGATGATAAAAGTACGGATGGAGTTCTCAGAAGTAAATCGCTTAGTTAACTCATAAAGAGCATTCATCGAAATTTCATAAGGATCTACACCTCCATTATACTCAATATCTAACCCATAATGCTCGATGAAACTGTTGTGCGGCATGTAAAACATCCCCGACAAACTGTTATTCTCTGTCTGGGTCAGCGGAGGGGTTAAAGATGCCAACAGAATCTCAATTGCTGCAGAATAGCTATTTGGCAAGTACTTTTTTAAAGCTTTTGCAATACAATCAGCCCTTTCCTTTAAAGTAAGGGCTTGTAAATCACTCAACACTTCAAGCACAAACTCCTGATCATCAAACGCTTTATAAACCATCTTGATATTTTTGGCTAGTTGATTAACGGCTGGTTTATCAAGCACATATTTTAAAGGAATTCCTTTTTGAATGGAATTCGCAGCAAGAGGAAGCGAAGGCTTTTTCATTAACAAAACTTTTTTGTGATGATTACATTAACAAAACAAGAAATCAAAAAGAATGTTGGATAGCAATCCTCACTGATTGTTGAGTTCTGTAATTAAACCGGCATCTGCCTTAGAAAATTCATCCGTTATTTTCTCTCCAAAACAATTCAATTATCTTTATATCATGTCAATTACTCAACTTATTAAAAAGCCATTCGTTTTTTTTGCCATCACCATGGCTTACTCATTTGCTTTTCCGGGAATTACAAAAGCTGCCAATCCAATCTCAAAACTATACCTGAATGAATTAAATGAGAATTATAAACCAAACAGATCACAACCAGATTCGTCTTACCAAAAAGCTTCGGAATTATTCATCCTATATAGTTCACAAAAAGATACCACCTTGGCCACCATTTGCCTTCTCGAATTATCAGACATTGAACGTTACCAAGGAAAATACGAAGAAGCTTTTGAATATTTATGGAAAGCTGCTGAACTTTTTGAAGCTAAACTCAAAGATCCATTAAACATTCGAATCAATAGAACATTTGGAATTCTGTTTAACATTTACAATAAGGATGAGTTGACTTTACGCTTTCAAGAAAAAGCTCTGCAACAAGCAAAAAAGTTTGTTGAACAACAAAAAGCAGATACCATGGAAATTGCCCATTGTTACTTTGCATTATCTTTTTTTTACCGGAATAAGGAAGACTTCCCCACTGCCTTACAATATCTGGACTCGTGCAAGCTACTTTACAACAATAAAAAGCTTTTAGCGTATGTAGAAGCTGACAAAGGGCTTATCTACTTAAAAACAAACCAGATAAACCTAGCGACTAAACATTTATATAAAATCAAAGATTTCTTTTTAGATGGTTTTGACCCCTACCAGGTAGTTTATCTAAGCTATTTAGGAGATTTAAAATCTAAAACAAATCAACCGGATAGCGCGATTTTTTACTATTCTAAAAGCCTGCAAACTTTAGAAAAAAGAAAAGTCTTTTTAGATTATAAACCAAGTATCCTGGAGTCTCTTGCTTTGCTTTATTCGGCTAAAAAAGAACACGAAAAAGCCTTTGAACTCATCTATCAATCCAAACGGAGTATGGATAGCCTCTTTAATGTGACTAATTCACGAAATAATAAACTATTCAAAATTAGTACTGATTACAAAGAACAGCTACTGGAGAATGAAGGCATCATTGAAAAACAAAATGAAACCATTTCGAAAAAAGAAAGAACACAGCTTTTTTTAACCATCAGTGTCATTACCATAATTGTTATTAGTTTACTGACTTTCATCTTCGTTCAACAAAAAAACAAACTCAAGAAACTTCGATTTCAAAAAGATTTTGAAAAAGAAAAACACGAAACCGTTATTAAAGTTAAAAGTAAAGAATTAACTGCCTGTACCTTACAAATAATTGAAAAGGATCAGGTTATAAAAGATTTACTTGAAATAATTGGCGAAATGGATAAATCAAAGTCTAAAACCCTGGAAAAAAAGCATTTAATCCAAAGTAAAAATTTATGGGACAGCTTTAATAAACGTTTTTTGGAACTAAATAATGAGTTTTTTACAGCTTTAAAAGAAAAGCATGATAATCTATCCGGCTCAGAACAAAAACTTTGCTCATTAATTCGCTTAAAATTAGACAATAACGAAATAGCTCAAATCCTTAACATCTCCCTTCATGGTGTACATACTTCACGCTATCGCTTAAGAAAGAAAATTAACCTAAGCAAAACGGATAGTTTGGATGATTACATCACTTCTATTTAGAAAGGTCATCAGAGGGTAGACGACCAGGTTGTTAGGTAAAATGATCATTACAGTATTTTTTAGTCTTAACTACCTTATATTCTACTAGAATTAAACCCGATAAGGAGAAAATAAAGTATAACCGATTTTATGCGTAATTATCTTAACACAGGGAGACACAACAGAACAGAGGTTATGTAGTTAAACTATAAAACTCAGTTTCCCCACCTGCATCGGGCAGGTCTGCGTTTCTGTGTGGAAAGTTTTTGACGTTCTGCCTGGCATTGTTGAATTAGGTGTAATTACGGATATTCAATTAATTTTTATAAATAAAATTAAATGTTTTTAACATTAATCATTCTATCATCCTAAACAAAGCATAGCCTTTAAATATTTCAAGCTTGACAAACACTAGACAACGACCTTCTGAACTTACCTTTAATACACCCCAACACAACAAACACAACACTCTATTAATCTGTTTTTTACCACTACTGCAATTCAAAATGCAACCCCTAAAATTATATTCCAAGGAGATTTCACCCCCCTTTTACATCTTGTTAAAAATGGTTAAAATTACATAACCAAATTTCCGGAACATTTAGGTGTATTTTTAATTCTAAAAAACGAGTTACATGAAAAAATTTACTTCTATTCTTTTAATTTTACTAGGTCTGATTCCAAGTATCCAGGCACAACTATTAGACATTAACTGGGCCGCCACAGATGCACATGAAGGTTGGACACTTACCACTGATTACACCAGTGAAACTTTACCTGATGGCTTTTCGTTCACCAATGCAACCGGTGATGTTTTAACAGTTCCATATAAAGCAGGTTGGGAACAAGTAAATAGTCTAATTTTACAACAAGCTACGGCTAATGTAGATTATTGGTTTACGTATACTACTGATGGATTAACTGTTAATGCGACATACACCGTTACTGTTAATGCAATGGTGCAAAATAACAAAATCAACATGACTATTGCCGGATGGGATACTAACGCAAACAATGTACCTGCTGATGCTACTGTAAATGCAAATGAAATGGCAGATTCTGAGTATACCTATGGTAAGTGGACTGAGTATACCAAGAGCTTTGTTGCTACAAGTACTTCAATGACTTTTGGTATTGGATTTAACAAAAGTGGCGGAGGTCCACAATTTAACGTATCAGCATTAAAAATTGAGAAAACAGGACAAGATGTACCAACAAGCGTTGAAGAAAGTACGACTTCTAGTGTAAAGGCATTTCCAAATCCAACAAGCGGTGAATTTACATTAACCAACACAGACGGCATTGCTAAATATGTAATCGCAAATATTGCCGGGCAAATTGTTGCTTCATCGACAATTAATGGAAAAAACGATGTGAATGTAAACATCAGCAACTTAGCAAATGGATCTTACTTAGTTAATATTACCGATACAAACGGAACAGTTTCGACCATTAAGCTTATCAAAAAATAAAAAATTTTGTTAACTAGAAATTGACCGGTTCAGATTTAATTTGAATCGGTTTTTCTCGTTTATAGGCAAGGGATAATCAAACCTGAATTTGTATAAAAACATCAGGAATACGTATAAATTTCTTTAGTCATATTTGTTGATTTTTGTATTGCAAGTTTCACGCAACATAAATCATAATACTATGACAAAAAGAATAATTATTGCAAGTATTACCGGACTTACCCTAGGCATTAGCTGTTGGGGTGGAGGTATTTTATTGGGGTTAATCGAAAATCCGTCAGGCATTCATGTTGCAAACATACTTGCCCACCGAACTTTAATGGGATTGGTAATTGGAATCTCAACCTGGAAAATTCACTGGGCCCTTCGAGGAGCTGTTCTTGGATCAATTGTCGGCAGTTTGTTTATTCTTTTCGATGCTTACATTGGAATGCCTTACTGGTTATTATTTGGAATTTTAATTCCTGTCAATGCATTTTATGGGGTAATCATCTCTTTTACTGTTGAAAAAATATTATCTAAAGAAGTGAAATTTTAGAGCTAGCTTGCCACTTCATTTTAGCTGATTTATATGATCGAATGCAAAAACATATTTCTAAGTTATGGCGATCTTAAAGTGTATTCAGACTTCAACATGAATATACAATCCGGAGAAAATGTTTGTTTAAGTGGAGATTCCGGAAAAGGTAAATCAACCTTACTCAAACTGATTCAAGGCTATACAACTCCACAAAAAGGTCTGATAACTGTAAACAACATTGAACTAAATGCAAAAACCGTTCAGCAGATCCGTAATCAAATTATTTGGATCCCGCAAAACATATACCTCCCTGTAAATAACGGTTATGAATTATTGGACCTCATGAATTTATCCGAAAACGCCGAAAAAGTAAAAGATCTTCTTTACCAATTAGGCTTAGATAAAAAAATTATAAATCAGGATTTTAAAGAAATTAGTGGTGGACAAAAACAACGTGTCGTTATTGCAATTTGCTTGAGCCTAGACCGTCCGATTATCTTAATGGATGAACCAACTTCAGCACTAGATGAAGATGCTGTTACGTTATTACGAAACACCCTTAATTCTTTAAAAGACAAAACAATCCTCTCGGCTTCTCATGATAAAAAATGGTTAGATCATATCCCCCGAATTGTTAAACTTTAAAATTACAGCAAATAAAATTTTCAACCTTCCATCCGTTATATTTGTTTAATGTAAAAAACTGATTTTAAAAGATTCATCAAATAAAACCATGATGCATTCCAACATTGTCTTTCACATTTCCTTTTTATTTATAATAACTAGTTTTACTAATTGTTGTCGCATTAATAAGCTACAAGGACACAATCTTCAAATAACCTTCATTGATTCTACCAATTATTCAGGCCAAGTGGTTAGTGCTTTAGTTCACCAAACCGATAACCAAACATTTGCCTATGTGGCAGGGGAGAAAAATACAGTAGAAGCTTATACAATTACCCCGCAAGGAAAGTTAGATTTACTAGAACAATACCAAATTACAAACCAATTTGGCGGAATTAGAGCCCTAACAAAACTTGGTGATCATAAACCTAATTTTCTGATCTTAGGAAACAAAGCCGACAATTCCATTGAAATACATCAAATTGAAAAAAATGGCAATCTAAAACTACTTAACTCCATTTTTGATACCGATTCAACCTTTATTGACGAAACGGTTACCATCCACCCCATTACCATAAATAACCGAACCTTTATCTATGCAGGAGGACTCGATAAGGGAATCTCTTGCTTTGAACTTAACGCAAATGATAGTTTACACCATGTTCAATCCATACCGGATAACGATTCATTATTTCTCCATGGAATTATTGGAATGTCCTCTCTTTCGATTGGAAAAAAAACCTTCCTTTTTACGGGTTCATTTTTTGATGGCGGTTTAAGTAGCTTTCAAGTTTTGGACAATGGTCACCTTAAAAACACATCTAACATACTAGATGACAACACCTTATTTCTCAATGGGACCTTTCCGGTAAATACAGTACAACTCGGTAAGCAAAACTTCTTACTTGTTGGACATCGTCATAAACTCCATTACTCTACTCCAGATGCAGAAAATGATTATCATGGAGATGGTGTAAATGTGTTTAAAGTAAATGAACAAGGACAAATCAAGCCTCACTCCACCCTTAAAGACAATGATAAACTCAAATTAAAAGGATCTACGCGTATAGAACTCATCAAAATAAACGAAGATATAGCCTATGTATTTATCGGCACAAGAGATGACAAAGGTGTCCAAATATGTTCGCTCCATCAGGATGGTATTCTTCAACCTATACAATCCATCGATTTGGGTTACTCGATTTATAATGGCATGACCTTAAAAGAAGTGGATAATCACCTGCTTTTACTCATTGGTGCTTACGATAAAAATTTGATTGAAATATATTCTGTAAATTATCAATAAAACATATTCTGAATATCTGGAATTATGCATAATGCAAAAGTGATTGTCATAACGTCAACGAATATCAACACAGAGAGAACCCAGGGAAACAAATTTTTAAAGTTTTACTGGATAAACTCTGTGCTTTTGCGACTCGTGTTGATATAATTATGCGTAAAAACGGATATTCACAAATCATGTACCTACAAACCAAACACTTATGAACCCTCAAGTTGACCACTACTTTATAGACGGCTGTGGACGATGCCCTTTAGGTGGCACTCCCCAATGTAAAGTTCACAAATGGACTCAAGAGTTAATTGCCCTTCGAAGCATTCTGATTAATTGTGGATTAACAGAAGAACTTAAATGGGGAATGCCCTGTTACACCTTCCAAAAGAAGAATGTAGTTATACTCAGTGCTTTTAAAGAAAGCTGTACCATTAGCTTTTTTAAAGGTGCTTTACTCAGCAATGAACATCAACTCCTAACAGCTCCCGGAGAAAATTCCAGAACAACAAGGCAATTCAAATTCACCGATCTAAATGAAATACTCCAAAACGAAAAAACTATAAAAGCAAGCATTTTTGAAGCCATTGAAATAGAGAAAGCAGGGTTAGAAATTGAGAAATCAAGTGACCTTCCGCCTATTCCTGATGAATTTCAAGAACTATTGGATGAAAATCAATTATTAAAATCAGCTTTCGAAAACTTAACACCGGGAAGACAACGCGGTTACCTTCTCTTTATTTCTCAAGCTAAACAAAGTAAAACTCGCCTAAAAAGAATTGAAAAGTACATTCCAAAAATTCTAAAAGGCGAAGGATTAAATTATTAATAAAATGAAAGAAATCATCGACATCAGTTATACCGAATTAGCTTTTAGCTTCTTATTAATGGCCATCCCTCTATTTTTACTTCATTTCTTCAAAATAAAATTAGGTCAAGCCATTGTTATTGCAGTTATTAGAATGTTGGTTCAATTGAGCTTAGTTGCTTTTTATCTGGAAATTATATTTGATCTTAACAACCTCTATCTGAACCTCCTGTGGGTATTCATCATGATTATCGTTGGAGTTACAACAACCATTAAACGAGTTGCTCTTAATTGGAAGTTATTCGCACTTCCTCTATCCATTGCCGCTACAACATCAATAATAATTGTAGATACATTTTTCCTCGGATTAATTATCAAATTAGATTATATGTTCGATGCCCGTTATTTTATCCCAATAACAGGTATGATCCTGGGAAATTCCTTAAACCATAACATCGTAGGATTAAGTTCCTATTTTAAAGGACTCAACGAAAAATCAGACCTCTATTATTTCTTATTAACCAACACCGGCTCACATCAAACAGCCATCCGTCCCTTTATCACAGAAGCTGTTAAACTCGCACTTAATCCGATGATTGCCTCCATGTCAGTCATTGGCCTTATTTCATTACCGGGCATGATGACCGGTCAAATACTGGGCGGAAGCTCGCCGATTATTGCCATTAAATATCAAATAATGATCATGTTAGCCATATTCGTTGGATGTTCATTAAATTTATTTTTAAGCATTATTTTATCGAGTCGGATGGCCTTTGATAAATTTGATAATGTGAAGAACATATTTTTCACAAAATAAAAACGCCTCGAACTTATAATCAAACAAGCACTACATAAAAGCAAATATACCTAAATACCTCCCGGCTATTATCATGTATATTGGAGCCGCTCACAAATTTAAACTAATTAACCATGAAAACATTCTTATTAGGAAGCTTTCTGCTGGCAGGAAGTCTAATGGCAATTAATGCTCAGGGGGTAAGCATTAATTTCAATAAAAAACACGCTGTAGGTGGTGTAGATAAGTTCGAAAGGTCGAAATACATTACAATCCACGCTGCTAATTATGCAAATTTAAAATCAGGAGGTGCACAACTAATGGATTACCTCATCACTGATTTGGATGTCTATTACGGAAGAGAAACCGGAACGCTTACCGGATTAACAGATCATTATCCAAACATTTCTTCTCAAGCTACCATCTTTAAAAACAATTACAAATACAACTACACAGCCCATGGCTACGAGAACTCTCAAGAGTTAGTTGTAACCGGACAAGAACGCGTTTACGATGCTTTTGTAAGTGCTGCCAACGAAAATGTAGAACAAGCAGGAACCAATTATGGTGATTTTTTGTGTGATTATTTACGCGAAGCCTGTGGTACCGGGGGAGCAACCGGCTTACCTCGCCCTAAATACTTAGAAGTTTTAAACGAACCGCTTTGGTATCCCATCGACCAATATGTATTATGGAAAACCTGGGATCCGGCAAAGCCTTCTTTTGAAGAAGAACAACAAATACTGGACGACCTTTTCATCTTCCACCGAGAAACAGCAAAAGAAGTACACCGCCAAGAACCGGGTTCACTAGTAGGTGGATTTGCCGAAGCGTTCCCTGATCCCGAATCGCGTAACTGGTTTAACTGGGAAACACGCTGGAAACGCTTTATCGATTTGGCCGGAGATGAGATGGATTATTATTCTTTCCATTTATACGATTTTAACGAGCCTACTGAAAAGTTCCGCAAAGGAGGAAATGTAGAAGCTCTTATGGATTTGCTAACCCATTACAACTACCTTAAATGGGGTGAAGAAAAACCTTTTTTAATTACTGAGTATGGGGCTAGAACGCGTCACATCGAAGATCAAAAACGCAATCCTGAGCGCGATTGGTTATGTATGAGTTCCATCAACTCTTTGATGGTTCAGTTTATGGATCGACCTGATATGATGGAGAAAACCATCCCGTTCATCATGGCTGTTTGGTCTGAAGACTGGAATATTTTCAACCCTGATAATGGCATTGCAGAGTATACTGATTACATTAAATTTTACGAATTATGGAAAGGGGTAAATGGCACCAGATTATATACAAGCACATCCGATTTAGACATTCAGGTAGATGCTTATAATGATGGTAACAAAACTTACCTGATTATCAATAACCTTGAAAACAATCCGGTGACTGTAAATGTATCTGAACTTGGTATTGAGGCAGGCAATATTGCATCAACTGAAGAAAGACATCTATACTGGGATGCTGCCAACACTGAAGTAAAACTGGATATTAACAACACTACAGGAGCTCCGGTTTCTACTACCATTAGCAATATGGCAACAACGATATTAGTTTATACAACTAATGAAACTCCAAGCATTGATTATACCTTACAAGAAAGTAGAAATTATGCGGATAAATACCTCCAGGAGATTGTAGCCAATACTCCTATAAGCTTTAGCTTCAACAATCTTTCTCTTAAATCAGATGGTGTTGCAACCTTAAAACTAAGCTTAGGTCGTAATCATGGTTTATCACTTCAACCAATTGTTAAAGTAAATAATACAGCTGTAACCGTTCCTACCGATTTTAGAGGAGATACACAAAGTAAACGTCCTTCTTTCTTTGGAATGCTAGACATTGATGTACCTTATAATTTACTACAGAAGAATAATACTGTAACGGTAGAATTTGCTGATGCGGGAGGTTATGTTTCCAGTATGGTTTTAAGATTGTACAATCAGGAAAATGGTAATAGTGCTTCAATAAATATTAAAGATGCTGTGAATAACTCTACTCAATTGATAGATGTTTATCCAAACCCTGCAACTGATTACCTTAACATTAAGATGGATGCTGCTGAAAATGCAAGCTACAGCGTTTTCAATACCGAAGGATGCTTAATGCAAACAGATGCTTTAACTTCAAACTCCATTAGCATTGAAGATTTAGATAAAGGTGTTTATATAATTAATATTGAATCTAAAAATAATGTATACACTCAACGTTTTGTAAAACTGAAATAGACCTTTAGCTGAAATACAATCATTCATTTAAAGCCTTCAAGTTGATACTTGGGGGCTTTTTTTCCTCTTTTACATAATACTACCTTTCTTTCTTGTATACACTTCAATTGCTTTTGACTAAGAATGGGATAATTTCTACCTTTACCATGAAAGGTGGTTAATGCAAGAGTTGATAAAAGAAATGAAAATATTGCTTAAGATAAACGCTATAGGAATGTTTGATCCCATCAAACCGGATTCTTGTTTTTTATATTTAAGACTCTGCATGTTATGGATTTTACTCTCCATCCTCCCCACTCAACAAACTCATGCTCAAGTCAATTCAGATGATTTAAAAGGTGCAGTAATTTTACAAATCTGTGAAAATATTAAATGGCCCGATAATAAACATGAGGAATTTGTAATTGGTTTTTTAAGTGATGACAACCACATTTACAAGGCATTAAAATCATTTGAAGGCTCAATAAAGGTTCGAAAGAAAAAACTAAAATTAGTGCAAGCCAATAGGATTAACGACCTATTAAACTGCAACACCGTCTATTTTAATAAATCTGACATAAGCAATATCAATCAGATATTTGAGCTGGCTCGTGAAAACAACATTCTTGTAATTACGGATAATTATGATGATCCATTAAATGTACACGTCAATTTAATGAGAGACGGCAACCGTATGGCTTTTAAAATTAACATGGCGAATCTTACCTTAGCTAAATTAGCAGTTGAACCCAACATTTTGCTAAATGGAGGTAGTGTTGTAGACATTAAAACTGCCTTTGAAGAATTTGACACAAAGCTCAACGAAAGCCGGAATAAGTTATCCGTGGCAGAAAATAAGTTACAGCAAAAAGAAAAGGTGCTACAAACAAAAGACGAACTGCTTACACAAAAAGAATCCACATTACAACAGTATGCTTTAAAAATGGATTCATTATCCATCGAAACACAAAGACGTACCCTACTCGCAGAAAAACAAAAACAAATATTGAAGGATAAAGAATCTGAAGTAAAAGCTAAAAATGCAAAACTGGAATTAATCTATCAAGACATAGAATCCAAACAAGAAAAACTAAATCAACTTAAAAACAACATAGAAAATTTGCAAGAAGATGCGAATCTTTTAAAATCTCAAATTATCCAAAAAAACAAAGTACTGAATGAGAAAGAAGAGTTTATTGACAATCAAAGAAAACTCATTTTATTATTTGTAATAATGCTTTCAGGCTTTATGATTGCAGCATTTATTATTTCAAGGTTATTCTTGCTAAAAAGAAGGTTAAATCTCGAATTGCAGCATGCAAACAACGAATTACAAGACGCCAATGAGGAACTCAATACAAAAAATGAAATAATTAATGAAAGAAATACCGAACTATTTGCTACTCTACAAAATTTAAAAGAAACACAAAATCAACTTATCCAAGCTGAAAAAATGGCCTCTTTAGGTGTATTAACCACCGGAGTAGCGCATGAAATAAACAATCCTTTGAACTTCATATTAGGCAGTTACCACGTGTTAAAAGAATATTTTGAAGAGCACAACACGGCGGATAAAGAACTCACCTCGTATGCTTTAAAAAGCATAAAAGAAGGCGTGGAAAGAGCAAGCAATATTGTTAAAGGCTTAAATGACTTAAACGTTTCAGAGAATAACCATGACGAAACTTGTTTGATTAACAACATTTTAGACAACTGCCTTCTACTAATCGAAAACAAGCTGAATGGAAAGGTTTCAATAATTAAAGATTATCAAAAAAACCTACCAAGTATTCATGGGAATTCTGCAAACCTACACCAAGCGTTTCTAAATATTTTAATGAACGCGTTGCAAGCTATCGATGAAGCTGGTCAAATAAAGATCTCAACTCAACATAAAAACGGGTCAATCATAATTGAAATAAGCGACAATGGACAGGGCATAAGTGAAGAAAACCTGGCCAGAGTAACAGATCCTTTTTTCACAACAAAATCTCCCGGTGAAGGTACTGGCTTGGGACTTTCAATAAGCTACAACATTATTCAGGAACACCATGGAGAGCTTGATATTAAATCGGAATTAGGTGAGTATACCTCCGTTACGATTTACTTTCCTGCCGATTAAAACAAACCAGATCAAGCCCAAAACCTATGAAGGTATAAATATGATGAAAAAATATTTTTTGATCTGTAAAACCGTCTTGTGTAGCAATGTAGCAGAATATATGGATCAGGCATACAGCCTGATCAGGGAAATCGCGGATCAAGCTATATTTCTGGGGAATACTTTATACTAATACCGACAAATGCTAAAAGTTAATAAGGTTGTTTTATTGTGAATTATATTCTACTGAGGTGCCTTCGGCTAACTAAAAATAAGGTTATTAAACCTTATAACTATACAAAACCTTAGTAGTTATTAAATTGTAAAAATAATAACCTTATTATTTTATACTCCACAAGTTTCCGGATTGATCCGAAATCGCTTTTAAGACAAGATTTTTTTAAAAAAAATCTTAGCTGTAAGCCTGTTAATCATGTAAATCCTGTCAAAAAAAATGTGATTAAACTCTGTTTCCTACAAAAAATGTTAGAGGGGGAATTACTGACATTATTTCTCATTTTAAACATAACACAGGGATTAATCCCTGTGCTGATACAAATTTGCCATACAGGCAAAAATATATTATTGCTTTACTTTCTAAATTAAAGAGTCACTTACGCATACCCCATCTAATTTGCACCTTGTCACATCAGTACATTTGATAGTATTTACAAAGGCTTATAAACCAAACTTACCGAAAACGATGGAGGTTGAATAACGTGATTTCCGGCATCTCTAAAGACGGTCCAAATCCATCGCTTATTCCAGTTCTCATGAAACATTCCGGCAATATTATGTAAATCAACCAAAGCTTTTAGCTTATTGGATATTTTATAATCGTTAGTTTGTACTCTTAAGACAAAAGACAGGAATATTATAAGAAATGATAATTTACTTCGGTATAAAAGCTCCATCTGCTGCATTAACTTTGATTATTTAATAGGAAAAACCTAGAGCACATATTAAGAACAGCAGATCA
>QKJP01000017.1 GCA_003249255.1 Bacteroidales bacterium | reverse complement strand
CATTAGTGCCCTTCATTTTATTTACATAATAATATTACAAAAATGGGGAAAAATACTGACAATTCCTCTATATGGGGAATTACACCCTGTAAGTAAATGAAAAATAAAACTTTACAATATTAGCTTGACGGCTATGGCCTGCGTCGGACAGTTTGGTGTTAAAACAATTATGCGTAAAAGGAACTACATACATCGAATCCTTTTGTATGTTTTAGTAGTTTTTGTTTAGAATTTTCCAAATTTCATGGCTAATCCAAAATTCCAACTTCTTAGCATGTCTTTACTGCCAATAATGTTGGGATCAGGCTTGTTTAAAGTTGTTTCTTTATAAGCTAAGTTTACATTACTGGTGTATCTGTAACTTGCGCTAACGGCAAAGCGGAAGAATTTTAGCATGTTAAATTCAACTTCAACACCGGGTTGCAATACAAAATATGCATCGCTTGATTCGTAGGCATTTTCGTAGTTGTATTCATCTTCTTCATAGTCATAGTGTTGCCAATTTTGAGAGTAGGCAACACCACCGGCACCAATTAATACCGGGAAGGATAAGTGAATAGGCTTCTTTGCGCCAATTATTGGTTCAAGAATAAGACCACCATAGCCGCCATTGATTTGATATTCTTCTTCTAAGATAAGATCCATTTGAGGCTCTGTAATAAATCCGCATCCACCCATACCTATACCAAAGTTATGGTCAATGATCCAAACCCCTCTACCTCCAATGGTCATGGCGTCTTTTTTGTTAATGGTTGTGTAGCTTAGTGTTATAGCTCCATACCCACCGTGGCTGTGGTCGCCGGATCTGCCAAAAATGGTTGCCATTTCATCATCCGATGCTTGTGCAAAACTTGCAAGACATAGTGCTAAGCCCATGCAAAGTGCGATTGATCGTTTTATCATAATATAATGTTTTATTTTTTTGTTATTAAAAAGTATATGCAGCTGCGAGTGAGAAATTATTAAAGTTTATTCTGAAAAAATCAGGCCCGAAAAATTCAAAGTTTGGTAGGTAATCAGCCGATAAAACAAATGGATATTTCAAAAATCGGTACTCTAATGTTAAAAAGCCGTCAATGCCGGGAGATATAAAATGACCTCGGTGCACAGTAGGTGGTGCATAAGGTGTGAAAAGGTTTGTGGTTTCAATTTTTGATTTATAAGCGATGTGAACGCCATAACCATAGCCAAAAAACCATTGGCTTGATGTAGCCGGGAAAGCTGGAGTATACAAAATTCGAATGGTGCTCATTTGCCAGCCGTCTTTTTCAAAGTTAAACTTTGCTGCAAATCCTTTTTCCTGGGTAAGGAGTTTATGGTATGAAACTCCCCAATAATCTCCGGTTGAGAGTTTAAAATTATTGTTGTAATCCTGACTAAAAGCACTTGCGATTAGGCAGTTTAATAAAATGTATATGATTTTCTTTTTCATTGCAATGGATTCGATCTTAGACTGCTAATTAGTTGTGAATCAATTTAAAGAAAGCGTCTTTTAGAGTGACTTGAAGCTTTGCTTTAAGGTTATTTCCCTGGTACGAAAAAGTTTCTGCTGTGCTGTTTATGCTTTCTTTCCAATTCTGATTTTGAGCTTTTAAATCATTTGGAATATCAATTTCTCCTTTTTCAGAATAGATGCTACACGAATAAGGTTTGGGATCCTTGACTAAAATTGTTGCATTGGAAAACCTGGAATTAAGTTTCGCTAATTCAAAATTAGAAGACAATTGCAGGTGTTCTAATTCGCCATACTGCATGCTCAAATTAAATTCTTTTGAAAGGTTGTAAAGAGTCACTTTCGAAAAGTAAGTTGTGCCATATATAAACTTTAAGTTATCGATGTAAATTTCATCTCTGCGCGATTGGATCTTAAGAAGATTTCCTTCAGTAATTTTAAGTGTCGATGATTTTGAATCGATGTTAATCAAATCTAATTTTTGAATGGTTACTTTGTTGAAATTAAATGCAAGGTTGCCTTGTTTTACTTCTTTGATGTCTACATCACCAAATGCGAAGTTTAAATTGTTATCACCACTCAGATTTCTGCCCTGAAAATCGCCATTTGACAAAGAGATGTTTAAATTTCCTTCGTAATCAGGGATGAAAATATTGCCATATCTGTTGTCGATTTTTAGGTTGACGTATGAGGGTAGGGTGATGTAATAGCTAATATGTGATCCGGTTGCCCCATTAAATAAGTTGGTGGCTTCCTGAATGTCTTTAATGAAAGTCCCGTACTTGGTGCCAAAAATAGTTTCGGCAGTACGATAACTGCTATTTCCTGAAAATTTAAAGTCTACATTATCCTTGGCCTTGTTAAATTTAACTTCATTTTTTTCTGATATGATATAGTTTACTTCAAACTTTACCGAGTCTTTTTCCCAAGTGCTGATGTGAATGTTGCCATATTTGTTGATGACTTCCACTGTTGCAGTTGGTGTAACAGCATAGCTTTTGTTAATTTTTATCTCTTCTATAAATGATTGTGCTTTTATGGAAATGTTCCAAAGGCAATAGATCAGTATAAAAAGAAGACTATGTTTTATCTTATAGTTCATAGGTGCTTTGTTTAATAGGGGCGTTGTTCTCCTGTTTTTGATTATCAAGATATACCATGATGTCCTCAAGTATCATCAATTTCATTCTGTAATTCTGTATCATGGCTTCAATAATTTCCTCGTTAGAAATATTGTCTTTTAAATCTTGTTTTAGTTCCAATAAAGCTGTGTCTAAAGCGGCTAAATCTGTATTCATTTCGTTCACCATATCCGGGTGATCAGATGCCAGTTGGGCTATTGCTGCTTTGTGTTCGTTTATTTGGGTTTGGTAAAATATCGTTGCTTCATTTAATTCAGGTATGTTTTCGTAAGTAGCTGCCATGTTGTTTTGATTTGGATCTTGAATGCTAAACATAACAACAAAAGCTATAATAGCAGCTGCTGCAACTGATGAGCTTATTATGTATAAGCGCTTTCTAAGTGCGTTGGGTTTGGAATGAATCTTTTCAGAAATCTGGTTCCAACCATTGGCAGGCGGAGCGAATGAGTCAAACTCATCCCTGTTGCTGCGTATGAAATCATCAAATCGATCGCTCATAACCTTGCGTTTTAGTTGTTAATTATTCCGGTATTAATTATTTCAATAACTTTCTTTTTGGCTCGTGCCAATTGTGATTTAGAAGTTGAGACTGTAATGTTTAGGATTTCTGCAATTTCTTGATGGTCATAGCCTTCAATTAAATAAAGGGAGAAAATGATGCGGTAACCGTCCGGTAACAAGCCCATGGCGTGTTTAACGTGTTCAATGGTAAAGCCGGGGTTGTATTGTTCATCTTCTTCGTCGATAAGTGCATCCGGTACAATCTCTTCTTTTAATTCTAAAGCGACTTTTCGCCTTTTAATTTCATTGATGCATTTATTAATGGTAATTCGTTTTAGCCATCCTCCAAATGTAGATTCGTATCTAAATTGATCTAATCTGGTAAATACATCACAAAATATCTCTTGCAATAAATCTTCGGCGTCTTCCCAATTGTTCATCATGCGATAGCATATATTATACATCGCCTTTGCATAAAGGTCGTATAACTGCTTCTGCGCTTTCTGATTTCCTTTTTTAGCCTTTTCAATTACAGGCTTGTGTATGTCCAATTGTGTTTCTGCCAATTTTTAAATCTTAATACATCCTAATGACAAGACGAAGATAAAAAGGATGCATCTAGTGCGAAAAAATATTTGTGTTTTTGTCTAATTGGTTAATTATTAAGCTGATAAAAATTATAAAAATTGCGTTAAATAATAAATATGGACAAGAAAGGCCTACTTTTTATGTGGATATCTTTTAAAACTTCAATTTTATCAGGCTATATATTTTCGTAGATAAAGTATGTTTCGAATTAGTTTGTCCTGTTTATGGGGTGGCTCTTGGATAAAAAGTTGTTTTTACTTGGATTTAATTTGATTTCTTAGGATGGAATCTGGAATTTGTATGTTTTTGTAGAAAATTGCTTCTCAAGGGAAGGTGTTTAGGTTAGGTTGTGTGTAAATGGGGGTGGTTTGGTATAAAATAATTGGGATAGTTTTGTGGGGGGTTAAAAGAAAGGGGTCTTTTTGAAAAAAACATAAAATATTTGTTAGACCATTCTTGTTTTATATCTTTGCATCCGGAAAAATTAAAATTGTTATTATAAAAGGTAGAAAAGTAATGAAGAAACTCACAACTTTATTAGGTTTGTTGGTTGTTGGTGTCATCAGTGCCCAAGCACAGGGTGAAGTAGATACCGGAGCTACAGCATGGATGTTAACATCTACTGCGTTAGTATTATTAATGGTACCAGGATTAGCCATGTTTTATGGTGGATTGGTACGTTCCAAAAACGTATTAGGTACAATGATGCACAGTTTTGCCGCAATGGGGATTATGAGTGTATTGTGGGTCGTATTTGGATATTCAATGTGTTTTGGCGATAGCGTTCTTGGAGGATGGTGTGGTTGGAATTCTGATTACGTTCTATTAAGTGGTATTGATACTGCTGTTACAGATGGAGTACCTGATTTGGTGTTCTCAATGTTCCAAGGAAAATTTGCTATTATCACACCGGCTCTAATTGCAGGAGCTTTTGCAGAGCGTGTGAAATTCAAAGGTTATTTAGTGTTTATTGCATTATGGGGCATCTTGGTATATAACCCATTATGTCACTGGGTGTGGGCAGCAGATGGTTTCTTGCACCACTGGGGTGCTGCCGGAGCTATTGACTTTGCGGGTGGTACTGTGGTCCATATTTCGGCAGGTGTTAGTGGTTTAGTTGCTGCCATTTATTTAGGTGGTCGCCGTGGTAATCCAAAACGTCAAATGAAACCTAATAACCTGGTAATGGTTATGATGGGTGTTGGTCTACTTTGGGTAGGATGGTTTGGATTTAACGCTGGGAGTAGTGTTTCTTCCGGTGTGGCTACAGCTCAAGCCTTAACGGCTACTCAAGCAGCCGCAGCAGCAGGTGCTTTAATGTGGGTTATTGTAGAATTAATTCATCACGGAAAAGCAACGGCTTTAGGTTTTGCATCCGGTATTTTAGCAGGTTTAGTTGCTGTTACTCCTGCAGCGGGAGTTGTTCAGCCTGCTGGTGCAATGGCTTTAGGAGCGATTGCAACCGTGATTTGTTATGGCGCTTTAATACTTAAAGATAAATTAGGTTATGACGATACTTTAGATGCTTTTGGTATTCATGGTACCGGTGGTATTGTCGGAGCGATTCTTCTTTCATTCTTTATTCGTGATTCATGGATGTCTGATGCAGCTGCTGCTTCATCAACAGGTGCTTGGACGATGTGGGATCAATTTGGCGTTCAGGTCATCACAGTAGTTATTGCTATTGCTTATTCAGTTGTATTAACGATTTCAATTATTTGGGTAGTAGAAAAACTACTTGGCCTAAGAGCTACTGAAGAAGAAGAGATGCAAGGTCTTGATCATTCTTTCCATGGCGAAAGAGGTTATGGAATGTTAAACCCTAATTAATCTTTAAAAACTGAAAGTTATGAAATTAGTTACTGCAATTATACGCGCCTACCAAACCGATCAAGTTCGTGAAGAATTGATTGCGAATGGTATTACAAGAATCACAGTGAGTCGGGTTTCGGGACACGGGGCGCAACAAAGAGTTGAAGTTTATCGTGGTAAAAAGGTTATCCCTGATTTGATCCCTAAAGTACGTTTAGAGATCGCCGTGAATGAAGATTTTGTTGAAAAAGCCATTGAAGCTATCATGGTTGGTGTAAAAGGCGATGCTGCTAAAGAAGGTCAGATTGGAGATGGTAAAATCTTCGTGACTACCTTAGATGAATGTATTCGTATTCGCACTGGTGAAAGAGGAACCACCGCTATTTAAGAAAAGACATATTCTGTTTAGATAAAAAGAATCCCTTTAGTCATGAAGATGGCTTGAGGGATTTTTTGTTGATAAATGGTTCTTTGCTCGTTTAAAGTATAGGATTTTAAATTTTTCGTATTCATCTTAATTTGGATTATAACAAGATTAATTAAATTTGATTAACAAATCATAACATTTTGTGGTAATATGACAACTTGGTGTAATGCAGCTAGATGAATTACATAGTTAAACGCAAAGTCGTTTAAACGCTCTTGCCTTTTACAAAGCGGAATTATTATCATTCAATCTAAAAGAAAGAACACAACTTATGGAGAGTACAAAAGAATTAAAGAGACAAGTACAAGATGTAATGGCTCAATCGGAGCGTTTAGTGAGTAGCCAAACCTTTGAATCAGACTTTAAGGAATTTAAAGTTTATGTTGAAGAGATGCAGAATTTTGTAGGTGAGCATATTGAAGATCCAATGGTTTTAGAACGAATAAATGGTTTGCCTGCTTTGAGTTATAGACCAATTAGTGTTTCGATATATTTAATTACTCTTTTTCCATTGTATGTACTTGCTCTGTTTTATAATTATATGGAGAAAAAAAATGCATTACAACAGGTAAGGGATGTTTTGAATACGTTTTCTTCCATTGATTTTTTATTGGGGAAAAGTCGCTAATATTCTGTAACAGTGATGAGTAAATCGGTAAATTTGAGTAGTTCTCCGAACTTCTTGCATACAAGTTTATGGTATATTCGAAATTGCATTGATAAGAACAGAGTCAAACATTGTTTAACTCTGTTTAAACACAGGAATAATTTCCAATTGATGTTTTTTAAACAATTCTTTCACCTTTGAAAAATTACGGGTAAATCCAAGCATGTAACCTCCGCCACCTGAACCGCATAATTTAAGCAGGTAGTCCGATGTTTGAAGTCCTTTTTTCCAAAGGGGATGGATCATTTCAGGGATCATTTCTTGAAAATGCTCCAATTGAAATTCGGAAAGCTTTCTAAGTTGACTAAACATTTCTTGAATATCACCGGACAAAAGCGCTTCAATGCTTTTATTTGTGATGGGTATTAATTCATTACTGACTTTTTTAAAATAGCCGGAGCTTTCCATTTTTTTTAAAAAGAGTTTGACCAAAGGTTCTGTTTTTCCCGGTTTACCGGTATTGACTAAAAAGATGGCATCGCTTTTTTGAATTCCTTTTTGCGGAATTTTTACAGCTTTAACTTTTGATTTTTCTTTGAGAACAATGGGATGTTTTAAGAAACAAATCAAAGGATCTATTCCTGAACTTGTACCGTGGTAGAAGGATTCTATTTGTGAGAAAATGGTTTTAAGTTTTGCCAACTCTCGTTTACTTATCGTTTTACAAGCTTTAATTGGGTTTATGGCATAGCGTTCATACAAGGCAGCCACTAAAGCACCACTGCTTCCCAGCCCATATCCTTCCGGTATGGTGGATTCGAAAAATAGTCCGTTTTCAATATCCTGTTTTAATTCATCCACATTAAAAGAACATTGAAGTTGTTTCTTGAAAGTGAGCGACTCGATATAAGTCATCAATTCTTTCAATTGGTAATTGGAGTGTTTCGCAAAATCCACATCGGTATAGCTGTTTTTATTTAGAAAGCGCAGTTCTCCTGAAAAATGCGAATATGGAATGGTTAGTCCCATCGATCCGGGGATAATGCTATATTCCCCAAATAGCATAACTTTTGAATGGTATATGTTTGAATTCGACACTTTTATCGATTTTTACATTAAGGTTGGAAATGAGATTTGGTCGTGAATAACTTGGTTATCTTCACAAAAGGGACGGAGGTAAATCATAATAAACAGTTGAACTGCTTTTTTATGAGAATCCGGATAGAGAATATGTAAATTGGGACCGGCATCTAAAGTGAATGTTACCGGGACACGTTGTTCACTTCTAAATTCTTTGAGTCGCCTAATAACTTCAAGGGTACTTGGGTCTAATAAGGTATATCCTGGTCTTGAACTCATCATTAACGCATGCAGGCTCATGGCTTCTTCTTCACATACCTCAGAGAAGTCGTTAAAATCGCCATTTCTTAGAGCATCATACAGGCGTTTCATGTTTTCATTGGCTTGTTTGATGCGTGCTTCTTTGTAGGGATGGTTTTCCATGAGTTGGTGACCGGTTGTACTACTAACTGGTTTTGCACCAGTGCGAATAACCAAAATGCTATCATGAATGCTCTCAAAGATTGGATTTATCATTGAATTAACAGATATCGCATATTCATCAGAAGCTATGTTAATTAAATCTGTTTGTCCCCAAAGATTCCAACCCAAAGATGTAGATCTGCAAGCCGAACCGGAGCCTAGTCTTGCCATTCGTGAAATCGTATTTTTTTTATCCGGATTAACATGTCCCATTTTCTCAAGTATTTCATAAATAGCATTTGCTAATGCTGCCATCGAACTGGCCGATGAAGCAATACCACTTGAGTGTGGAAAAGTATTTTTGCTTGAGATGTAAAGTTGTCCTGTGTTAAGAATTGGGTAATCCATTTGCAGTTTCTCCAAAAAGGAATACAGTTTTGGATGAAATGTCGGTTGTGGTCGACCTTCAAAAAGGAAGGTGATTTTTAAATTATGCTGACCGGGTTCGTAGCTAACTTCCATTTCTGTAAGCGCTTTACTTAAAGTAAAACTCATGGATGGATTGGCCGGTAGTTGCAATCCCTTTTTGCCCCAATATTTTACAATTGCAATATTGGATGGGGCTTGGGTTTGGACTTTTATAATTTGTTCGTTTGGATTCATTAATGATTTAAAATTAATTCACGGTAATGAAACACAATTTCGTGTCCTTTGTTTTTGAAGTATTGTTTGACTTGAGATGACGAGAGGCTCGAAGCTGCCAGTAAGAAATCACCTCCCCAGGCACCTAATGATTTAATAGAGCCTTTAAAATCAGGATACAAGCGTTGCTTAATTGGCGGTTGATTTAGGATTTCGCTCATCATTCGTTCATGCTTTTCTATGAGTTTGTTAAAGTCATTTAAAAACTTGCAAGTGAGTAATGCGTGGGTTATGCTATTGATTTCTGCAAGGTGAGAATTTTCGTTGTAATCTTTTTCTAAGAAACGTTTAACTTCTTGTGCGCTATTTTGTTTTTGGCCGCTATAAATAAAGTATAATTGATCGATAAATGGAGGTTTAAAATCTACCGGATTTACTTTTTTAAATCTCTCGGTTAACTCATATAGTATTGGAGAAGATGCGTTTGCGCAAGCAATATCGTAGCCGGAGCCTTTAAAGGTTTTAGACAATAATAAATAAGGATCGATTTTTAGCCATTGAGCCAATAAGGAAATTAGGGTAGAGCTGCTTCCCAGTCCCCACTGTAAATCAAACTCAAGATTGGTGATAACTTTAGAAAATAATAGTTGCCCAGTTACCTTGGAATCGATCTCGACACAAGCTTTTATTGTTTCTTGAAGTTTTGTTGCGAGCTCAATGTTATCCGTTGCTATCAATTTTATCTGAGAGTCAAATTTTGCATAAAACCAATGTTTGTTTCTAACTTTTGTATCCCAGTATAAACCTTCTGAAGGAACATGTTCTACGCACATTTCTTGACCATATTTTGTGGGTACAGCCAGCGCTTGAGCTCCTTTTAAAACGAGGTATTCGCCTGATAACAAAAGTTTGCCATGGGCATAAAAAGTTTGAATTTTTTCCATCATCAGCTCCTTAGTTTATTTATAAATTGTTCAACCAGAGAATAGCTAACTGTTTTGTTTTCAAAAGCATGTTTTGTTTTGTTTTTTTCTTCTTCACTCGCATTAAGGGCATTTAACAGATTGCTCAAATGGAGTTTCATGTGACCCTTTTGTATACCTGTTGTTACCAATGAGGCTACTGCTGCAAAATTATTAGCTAATCCTGCTGCTGCTGCAATCATCATGAGTTCCGACGCAGATGGATTTCCTAAAAGTTCAAGCGCTGTTTTTGCCATTGGGTGGGTATTCGTTAAGCCGCCAACCGTGCCTAATGCCAAAGGAAGTGTTAAGGTATATTCAAAAATATTACCCCTCATATTAACTCTGGTAAGGGACTGGTATGATCCATTTTTTGCTGCATAAGCATGAGCTCCGGCTTCAATGGCTCTAAAGTCATTTCCACTGGCCAAAATAACTGCGTCAATCCCATTAAATATGCCTTTGTTATGAGTCGTTGCTCGGTAGGGATCATTTATAGCGATGTTAACCGCTGTTTCAAAACGATCAGCAAAAATTTCTGTTGGTAATTCTCCGGCGTAAGGAGCTAAGTGTGATATTGAACATGAAACCTTGCATTCAACCAAACATTCCGGCGTATAATTACTTAAGATGGCCATGATCTTGTGAGCTGATCCAAAAGCGTTGAGATCCTCTGATTGGTTGATGTAATTAAGTAAGACCGGAGTCATTGTTTCCAAGCAGGAATTGATGAAATTTGCGCCCATGGAATCAGCCGTCCTAAACTTAACTAATAACATGAAAGTAGTTTCCATGTTATCTACTTTTTTAAATTCAAACGAATGAATTCCTCCATCACGCTTTTCCATGTTTTGAGAGATGCTTTTACAGCTATTTTTTAAGAGGGTCGAAATGTTATCTTGATGTTCTCTTAGAATCTCAATGTGCCCCTGCCAACTAAAAAATATCTGTCCATTTTTAAGCGTGTCGATTACCCTTGCCACAAAACCTCCATTTTTAGCCCAAAAACTTGCTGCTTTTGAGGCTGCTGCGACTACCGAACTTTCTTCAATGACCATCGGTACGTTATAAATCTTTCCGTTGATAGAAAAGTTGGGAGCTATGCTAAAGGGTAAATAATAGTTTGAGATGACATTCTCTGAAATATCATTAAACAAATGCTGATCTTTTGGATGAATGTAGCGATCTAAGATTGGTTTTAGATCATTATCTCCCGAGTAAACTTTAGTTAGAATTTCAATTTTTTCTTCTCTCGAAAGTTTTGAAAACCCTTTGATGATATTTTCCTTGGAACTATTCATGGATATAGGGAAGTGATTTTAGTTTTGAAATAGGGTTAACTGTAAAATATACAAAACAAGGCGTTATTCTAATTCCTAATCAATTAATTTGCACATTGACACATTTGCGAATTAGCACATTGGATTCGTTATCCTTTAACTCTCAAAAAGTTTTGAGCCAATTGTAATCCTTCTGCAATTTTACTCACATAGTCTTGTAGTTTCGAATAATCACCCATCGCATGACGCAAAAAGGCAGAACCCATTCCGTAAACAGCCGGTAGTTTAGAGATGGAAGTGAGATAATAACCATCCAATAAAGACGTTATTCCACCGCTGATAATCAGATTTTTAGTTTTGATCTCATTGGTGTTCATCGATTCTGCTAAATCATTGCAGATTATGGTCATTTCTTCAGCTGTATGTCCAACATTAATAAAAGGCCTAAATACTTCGGCAGTCACTGAATTAGAGCGGTTTAGCTCCAGGTAGGAGAAGTTTGTGCCTCCCAATGCTCCAAATTCAATGGATTCTAATGGGAGTTGAAGCAGTGCTTTTAGGCTTTGAGTTCCCATTCCTTGGCCAACTTCTTTTACAATTGTCTTCAGTTTGCATTGGTCCAAAAAATCTTGTAAAACTTCTATTGCAGGCCGGTAAAAACGATCCCCTTCCGGCTGAAAAGATTCTTGTAATGGATTTATGTGTATGATTATGCCATCAGCATCCAACTTACTCACAAGGTTTTGGATTTTATCTACTTCACCTTTTTGTAAGAGTTCATCAAGCTGACAAACTCCCAGATTTGCAAATAAAGGAAGGTTTTTCCCCATAACAGGGCGCACATTAAAGTCTGCAAAATGATTTTTATCCTCGAGCAGAATTCGGCAAGATCCTAAACCCATCCCCATGCCAAACTCGGCACAGGCCTGAGCCAAGTTTTTGTTAATCAAGCCGGCACGATGTGTGCCTCCGGTCATGCTCGAAACCCAAAGCGGTAATTTCAAGGGTTTATCGGCAATGGAGTATTGTTTATCAGTCTTATGATGTGCCCCTAAAAGAGGTTCGTATTCAAAGCGATTGTCCACTTGAGAAGCTTCCAGTCGTGAACCGAAAGCCATATCGATATGATCTTTTTTTCTGTCTTCCATTCTTTGCGTATTACTAGCTGAATGCTAAAATAAGTCTATCTTATTCCAATCCCAAATGCTTTGCGATTACAATGTGTAATATTTCAGAGGTACCTTCGCCAATTTGTAAAATACGTTGATCTCTGTAGAAACGCTCGATAGCCTGATTTTTAAACAAACCTGCACCCGAAAATATTTGTAAAGCTTCATCGGCTATTTCCTTCGCGATGGTTGAACCATATAATTTGGCCATTGCAGCTTCTTTGCCAAATGGTTCTCCTGCATCTTTTAATAAACATGCTTTGTATAATGTGTTTCTGGCTAATTCCAATTTCATGACCATTTGAGCCAGTTTAAAGGAAGTGCTTTGAAAGGATGCTATAGCCTTTCCAAATTGTTTTCGTTTCTGGGCGTAATCCAAGGCCATTTCGTAAGCACCCTGAGCCAAACCAAGCCCCATAGCTGCTATTGATAAGCGGCCGGAATCTAATGTTTTTAGCATTTGCGCTAAACCTCGTCCTTCAATTCCTAAAAGGTTTTCTTGAGGTATTTCAACGTTTTTGAGTTTTATTTCGGCCGTATCAGAAGCGCGCCACATCATTTTTCCCAACATGCGTTTGGTTGAAAAACCGGCAGAATTTCTTTCTACCAAGATGGTTGAATAGTTTTGTTTGCCGTTTTCTTCTCCGGTTAGTGCCAAAACGGTTAAACCGGCCAGCATAGGGTTGCTTCCGTTGGTGATGTAGCGTTTTGTGCCATTTATAATCCAGCATCCATCTTTTTTTTCAGCAGTAGTTAATACTCCTTTGGCATCAGATCCGGCATTTTCTTCTGTTAATCCAAAAGCCCATAGTTTTTTTCCGGACAATAAATCGGGAAGGAGTTTGCTTTTTTGTTCTTCTGTTCCAAAGTTATAGATGGGTGCTACTCCAAGGCTGTTATGAGCACACATGGTTGCAGCCTGTGAACTGTCAACTCTGGCTAATTCTTCTACTGCAATGATGTAGGATAAAGTGTCTAATCCTTGTCCTCCATATTCTTTAGCGAGGTCAATACCATATAATCCATATTCTCCCATTTTGCGAGCTAATTCTTCAGAGAATGTTTCATTTTCATCTAATTGAGCCGCTATGGGTTTAATTTCTTTTTCGGCAAAAGCTCTAACTTTTTGCCTGAATTTTTCATGTTGTTCGTTGTTTAATATTGACATTTTTGATTATTGTTTATGAGTTTTGAGTTTAAGTTTATGATTGAAAATTTTGGTTTTCATTCGATTTAAAGCTTAATAGAATTTCATTAGCTTTTACTTGTGAATTTTGACGGATAAAAATCTTTTCTATGATCCCATCTTTCCAGGCCAAAAGGCGGTTTTCCATTTTCATGGCTTCAATGGTGAGTAATAAATCCCCTTTTTTTACCCATTGACCTTCTGATGTGTTTAATTGGGTAACTTTTCCGGGGAGAGGAACTTTCAGATGGTTTGTGTTTGAAGAATTATTTTGATCATCAATGGGTTCATAATCAGGAAGAATGGATAAATCTTTTACGCAATATTCACCTGTTTCTGTTTTAATAATGATGTTCTCGTGGGCACTTAAAGCGGCGGCATAAATATTTTTGTTGTTAATTAAAAGATTCAGACAATTGTTTTTGTGTTTGAGTAATTTTGCACTGTTCTTTTGGTCATTGATGTAAAATTCAATTTCATTTTGACAGATAGTATATGGTATGGTGTAGGTTTCATTATCTATACTGTAATTCTTAACTCTAAGTGATCGAAATGGGGTTTTTTGTCTATTAGCCAAAAGTTGCTTGGTAATGGCTACGCCAAGGATAATAGAAATTTTTTCGGGTAAGCTTTGGGTAAGTTCTGCATGGTAGTTTTGGCAATAATTAGTGTTGGTTTCACCATTTATAAAAGCTTGATTTTTACAAATGGCTAAGAGGTAATTCAAGTTGGTTTGAATCCCCAAAACAAAAGATTCATTCAATGTTTTTTTCAAGGATTGGATAGCAAGCTCCCGATTTTTTTCATGAACTATAAGTTTTGCCAACATGGGATCATAATGAGGCAATACCTCGTTGATATGATCCATGTAGGAGTCTATTCTTAAATGTTTGGTCTTGGATAGTTCCCAATGTGTAATTGTTCCCGGTGATGGTTTAAAATTTGCTGAAGGATCTTCGGCATAAAGTCGAGCTTCAATGGCATGTCCTTGTTTTAGAATGTCTTGTTGTTTTTGGGGTAAAGCTTCACCCATTGCTATTCTAATTTGCCATTCAACCATATCTATGTTGGTAATAGCTTCTGTAACCGGATGTTCGACTTGAATTCGGGTATTCATTTCTAAAAAGAAATGCTTTCCACTTTTATCTATTAAAAACTCAACTGTTCCGGCATTAGAATACTTGATTTTTCGGCACAACTTTAAAGCATCGTTGCACAATTCTATTCTTTTCTTCTCAGTGAGTTGTGGAGCAGGAGCCTCTTCAATTATTTTTTGGTATCGCCGTTGGATTGAACATTCCCGCTCATATAAATGGACTAGATTTCCTAAGTGATCGCCAAAAACTTGTATTTCAATGTGGCGTGGTGAATCAAGGTATTGCTCAACATAAACCTTACCATTGCCAAAATAGTTTTGCGCTTGCCTGGCTACAAGGGGTAATTCGTGTTGTAATTCAAATGCATTTTTACATTTGACCATACCTTTTCCGCCACCTCCCAATGCAGCTTTAATAAGCACAGGGTAGGAGAGTGTGGATGCTTTTTCCAGAATTTCCTCGGCACTTCCTTCTAACGATTCAGTAAGTGGAACATTGCATTTTTTGGCAACAGCACGAGCCTCCTCTTTATCACCCATAAGCTGTATGTTCTCTGGAGTAGGACCAATGTAGATGATGTTGTTTTCTACACAAGTTAGAGCAAATTGAGCATTCTCAGAGAGAAAACCATAGCCTGGATGAATAGCATCTACATTAAATTGTTTGGCTACTCGAATAATTAAATCAATGTTTAAAAAAGAGTCACTTAAATCTTCTTTCTCAAAAAAATACACTTCATCACTGCATGTTGCAGGAAGTGTTTCTTTTTCTTGTTTAGAAAGCATTACCACCGTTTCGATGCCCATTTTATGAGCTGTTTTAATAATGCGATACGCTATTTCTCCTCTGTTGGGGATGAGTATTTTTCGAATCATTGAAATTAATTATAGAGGCTCTTCAATTTAATACTTGCCAACTGGCAGGACGCTTTTCAAAAAACGCATTTACACCTTCTTGCCCTTCTTTCGATAATCTGGCTTTTGCTATGTAGCTGCATATTTGATCCGGATTAATACCATCTTTTCCAATGATGTTATTCAATAATTGCTTCGTTTCTTTTATGGCTTCGGGACTATTGTTAATCAGAGAATTGGAAATTGAGATGATATTATCATTTAATTTAGCCGAAGAAACAAGATGATTTACTAAACCAATTTTCTTCGCTTTTTTGGCCGAGAAAGTTTCACCGCTCAATAATAAGTTTTTCGCATGATTAACTCCTATTTTAGTTACAATAAAAGGTGCAATGGTTGCAGGTACCAATCCAAGTTTCACCTCAGGAAATCCCCATAAAGAATTTTTATCTGCAATCACAATGTCTGAGCAAGCTGCAATTCCGGTTGCTCCTCCAAAAGCAAATTTCTCCACACTACAAATAATTGGTTTGGGATAATTGTTCAACGTTTCAAATAGCTTATAAAACAATTGGGCATCCCTTAAGTTTTCCTCTTCGCTTTGTTTTTTGGCTTCACGCATCCAATCTAAATCTGCTCCTGAAGAAAACATTCCCTCAGCACCGTGTATAATAACAACCCTGCAGCTTTTGTTGTGGATATGCCTTTCTAATGCTGATGTCATCTGAACTATCATCTGTTTATTCAGCGCATTTTTACTTTCGGGCCGGTTTAAGGTTATCCACAGTACGTGTTGGTTTATGTTTGTATCGATCATTTTTTTATAATTATCAATTATCAATTATCAATTATCAATTAATTGTGGTAATCATTAATCATTAATCATTCCAAGCTTACATTCTAAATACACCATATCCATCATTACCAGTGTTTTTATTGCTCATGATCTCAAGGCAAATTCCTACTATTTCACGTGTGTCTTGGGGGTCAATTATCCCATCATCCCACAATCGGCTTGTACTGTAGTAAGGAGATCCTTCTGTTTCATATTTCTTTTGGATATTAGCTTTTATATGATCCATTTCTTCCTTATTCAGAGTTTGCCTTTTTGCTTTGGCTTGATTGATCTTTATGGTAACAAGTACTTCGGCAGCTTGTTTAGCCCCCATAACAGAAATTCTGGCATTGGGGTACATAAATAAAAAACGTGGATTGTAGGCTCTTCCAGCCATGGCATAGTTTCCGGCACCATAAGATCCTCCAATGATAATGGTCATAAATGGAACCTTAGAGTTAGCGAGGGCATTTACCATTTTGGCACCATCTTTAGCAATACCTTTGTGCTCATACTCTTTGCCCACCATAAAACCACTGATGTTTTGCAGAAAGAGCATAGGGATGTTTCTTTGGTTGCATAGTTGTATAAAGTGAGCCCCCTTGAGAGCCGATTCTGAGAAAAGGATTCCATTGTTCGCAATAATCCCGGTTTTTATGTCTTTTATTTTGGCAAAACCACAGACTAGTGTAGAGCCATACTCCTTTTTAAATTCATGAAATTCACTATGGTCGGTAATGGTGGCTATAATGTCACGAACGTCCGGGAAGGGATTTTCTTGGTTCGGAATTAATTTTAAAATATTCTCCTGAGAAATTATAGGTGGTGAATCAACTTTCTTTACGGTATTGTTTTCAGGTAAAGTTTCAATAAGGTTTCTGCAGATGTGAATGGCGTGTATGTCATTGTCTGCCAAATGGTCAGCAACCCCGGAAATTTTGGTGTGTACTTCAGCGCCACCTAATTCTTCGGCACTAACAATTTCACCGGTAGCTGCTTTCACGAGTGGTGGACCAGCTAAGAAGATGGTGCCTTGGTTTTTTACAATAATAGTTTCGTCGCTCATGGCAGGTATATAAGCTCCCCCGGCAGTACAGGAACCCATAACAATGGCAA
This sequence comes from Bacteroidales bacterium, assembly GCA_003249255.1. Lineage (GTDB taxonomy): Bacteria > Bacteroidota > Bacteroidia > Bacteroidales > Marinilabiliaceae > SZUA-582. The sequence continues at coordinate 100,524 of QKJP01000017.1, read as the reverse complement.
TTTGCGGAATATTCATTGCTGATAAGCGAGCTTGATTATAAAAAATCCGTCCGAAATCATTCTTATCTGGAAATACTTCGCTTTGTTCTGGCAGAAAGATTCCACCACTGTCAACCAAATAGATGCAGGGTAATTTGTTTTCGAAAGCTATTTCCTGTGCCCGTAAATGTTTTTTAATCGTTTCCTTTATGTAGGTACCTCCTTTTACACTCGAGTCGTTAGCCACGATCATCACTTGCCGTTTATGAATGACTCCAATACCTGTTACAATACCGGCTGATGGAAACTGGTCATGGTATTGTTGATAAGCTGCTAATGTTGAAAGCTCCAGGAAAGGTGATTCGTCATCCAATAACAAGTCTATTCGTTGTCTAACCGGTAGTTTTGTGTTTTTGTTTAGTTTTGGTTGGTGTTGATTGTTAGGTCTTTGGGTGATTTTTTTTGTGATTGTTTTAAGTTCATTGAGCAATTTTTCATTGGCCTTATGGTTATTGAAAGCTAACTCACTTTTAAGGTTTGATATTATTTTATGTTGAAACATAAGTGATGGTTTTTACTAATAAACTGCAAAAGTTATTAAATGTTCAGATGCTTTATAATATCAAGGATAGAGGCGTTTTTTTGATGAAATTGTTAATAACATTGGTCTAATTGTGAATAACTATGGTGAAGGAATTTCTGTAGCACTTAAGATAATTTCTACTTTTATAATCGATAGAAGTAAATCAAACCATAAACCAAACCATAAAACCAATGAAAAAGTCTATCGTAGAAAGGCATATTGCTAATCAAAAAGTATTTGCAGTACTTAAAAGTAAAGAAGACTCTATAAAAACAGTTCCATTTTTCTCAAAGTCTTTATTGGAATTGGAAAACTTGTTGGAAATGATCGAAAAAGAGTTTGATCAATTGAATAGGGTAGCCAATGAAATTCCGGGTAATGTACAGTTCTCTAAAGAATCCTTAGCCGATGTTGCGTATAAATTAAGTTGCATTTTAAAAGTTTTTGCCTTCGTCAGTTTCAATAAAAAGTTGTTAAACTTTTTGGTGTGCAGCAAGCAAGAATTGGTGACTAAATATACACCGGTTCAATTATTAGAGTATTCAAAGGAGCTATCCAAATATGTGGTTAATTATGCCACTTCATTGTGCGATTATGGATTAACGAATGAGTTGGTGACAGGTTTTATCATTGAAATTGCTGATTTTGAAATTGTTATTTCACAATCTCCTATTGGCAAGTCGAAGTATGTATCAGGAAGTAAAGCCATATATGATTATATTGAAACCATTTATCAATTATTAGTCAATAAAATAGATCCTTTGATGGAGCTATTTACGAATGATAAAGAGTTTTATTTGTCATACAGGTATGCTCGAATTAATGAGTTCATCATTTACAATTAAATATCAAATCTGTGATGTAGTTCATTTTCTATGGCACAGTAGAGTTTAACTCTTGTTGGGTTTTAAAGGCTGCTTATTACTAGGCAGTCTTTTTTTAGTTAAACGAGTATAAACTTTTTGGAGTTCTTTTTCGTAGAGACAATAAAATTGAAAAAATCAACAGAAAAAATCTTTAGCTTTTTATGTATGAAGAAAAGATATCGTTTTATTGGAGCCATATTAGCAGTCGTGGTTCTATGTAGTTTTACCATTGGAGGTTTTGATAGTGTAATTAAACTATCTAAGGATAAAAAGCAGAAGAAGCAATTAGAAGAATTTAGAAAAGGTGGAATAGAGCAGAAATGGACCAGGACTTTTAAAAAAGCAGATTTGCTTATAGCAGTCAAAAAATATGATGGAGCAAAATATCAATTTGGAGGAATCTCCAAAAATGGAATGGATTGTTCCGGCTTAATATATGCAGCAATGCAAGATATCGGAGTTAAGGTTCCTCATCAATCGTTAGAGCTTGCCCGATTTGGATCCATTGTAGCTTCAAAAAAGAAACTCAAGGCCGGCGATCTTGTATTTTTTAAAGGTGATAAGCGAATCATTAACCATGTAGGTGTCATGATTAGCAATAGTGAGTTTGTTCACATGTCTTCTTCCAAAGGTTATAGTACGAGTAATATTTACACTGATTATTATTGGCCTGAGCGCTTTTTATTTGGGACACGTTAAAGTTATCCAAGATAATTTTTAAGCTTTTTCAAAAGGTCGTGTGGCATAATGGGTTTTGATAGGTAGTCATCAAAACCTTTTTTTCTAATGGTGACTTCATCTTCAACTAATGCGTATGCTGTTTGTGCAATAATAATTTGATTCGGGTGTTTTTCCTTTATTTTATCATAAACTGTATAACCATCCATTTGCGGCATTTTAATGTCTAAAAGAATGATATCGTAATTATCTCCGTTATCAATATATTTTAATGCATCAATTCCGTTTTCAGCCCAGGTGATATTGATCTTTGTAAGTTTAAGTACTTCTTTTAAAAATTTAAAGTTTGCCTCTTCGTCCTCAATGATAAGCATCTTTTTATTCTCCCAATCATTTGGAGTGTTAGTAAGTTTAAAATCTCTTACAAATTCAAAATCAATATCGGCAATTTCTTTTGGTAGAAATAGTGAGAATGTAGAGCCTTGCCCTACTACAGATTGAACTTTAAGCTCACCTTGTAGCAATTCGGCTAACCTTTTAGAAATGGCCAGGCCTAAACCGATTCCTCTTTTGGCAAGTATTTGATCATTTTCAAGTTTGACAAATTGATTGAAAATCTCAGATTGTTTATCTGCAGAGATCCCATTTCCTGTGTCTTTTACACTTATAATAATGTGTTTATCTGATTCGCTGGCTCGAAGTTCTACATAGCCTTGATTGGTGAATTTTAGCGCATTGCTCATCAGGTTAGTTATTATTTGCCTAACTCTGTGTTCATCTGAATTAAGTGTATAAGATTTATGTTTTAACCTGTTTTTCATCCGTACTTCTAGCAGTAAGTTTTTATTTCGTAATGCAAAGGATGAAAAGATATTTACAATCAGTTCGTTTAGTGAGAATTTATTGGGATGTATTTTTAATTGGTTGGCTTCGATCATTGAAAAATCCAGAATATCCTCAATTAAATAGAGTAAACTGTCTGAATTACTCATAATAATTGAGACATACTCTCTTCGCTCTTCTTCTGTTAATTGAGAATCGTTGAGCAATACTGAAAAGCCAACAATAGCATTCATAGGCGTGCGAATCTCGTGCGACATGTTGGCTAAGAAATAGGATTTTAAGCGATCCGATTCTTCCGCTTTTTCTTTTGCCGCCTGCAAGTCTATTGTACGTTCGATCACTAATTTTTCGAGTTGATTTTGATGTTGACCGAGTTTTTCTTTTTGATCTTCAAGTTCATTTTTTTGCTCTTCGAGCTCATTCTTTTGAGCTTGTAGAAGGTTGTGTTGGTCTTCTATGATTTTGGTTCTTTCTTTGACTTTCTTTTGTAGGATTATGGTGTCTTTTATATGCTTTTGATTGCGTTTATAGATTGAAAGAAGCATGAGTGAAATAACCACTATTATACACAAAGTTATAAACCAACCTTTTTGCCAAAAAGGGGGGATGATTTTGATATGGATTTCTTTTCCGCTTTCGTTCCATACACCATCATTATTTGTTCCTTTTACTTTAAATGTATATTTACCGGGCGGAATCCGGGTATAAGTGGCGATGCGATTATCTGCCGATGTTTCTATCCAGTGTGAGTCAAGACCTTCTAATATGTATTTATACTTGTTTTTTTCAGGATAAGTATAGTTTATTCCTAAAAATTCAAATGAAAAATAGGCTTGGTTATAATTAATTGTTAGTTCATTAGTAAATAGAATGGAATTGTTTAACGGTGAATGATCCGAATGAAGATTAATTTTTTCATCGTATAAATAAAAATCGCTTATAAATATTTGTGGGACTACAGGGTTTATGTATAAACTATCAGGACTGAAATAGGAAAAACCATTTGACCCCCCAAAATATAATTCCCCTGTTTTACTTTTATAAGCTGCTTGTGTAAAAAACTGGTCCCCCTGTAAACCATCATTTAGCCGATAGATTCTGAATTCTCCTGAAGTTGGATTGTATTGATTTAATCCATTATTGGTAGATATCCAAATATCGCCTTTTTTGCCTGCAAGAATACCACAAATATTATTATCAGATAGGCCTTCCTTGGTAGTAAAATGTTTTAGTAATTTTCCATCCGAAGCATATAAATACACACCGTTTTTTCCTGAACCTACCCATAGATTATCATTTTGGTCAAACTCGATACAAATAACTTCCTGGAGCGAAATCAATTTTTGAAAAGAATTGAGTATTTCATTAAAATAGAATACGCCCTCGTAAGTGTTGGTATATATCTGATTTTTAGAGTTCTCTTTGATAAGGCAGAAGTGTGAAATATTTGCATTCTCATTAATGAAGTACTGGTTAATTAACTTCTTTTGTTGGGTATAAAGGCTAAAGTGCCCTACCGGGTTGCCGATCCAAAAACGGTTTTGAGAATCATAGTAGATGCTCCATAGATTATTACCATGGTAACCTCCTTTTTTGTTCACTACGAACTCTTCCTTGTAAAACTGTTGTTTCTTTTTGTTAAACCTGTTTATTCCTCCATCCCAGGTGGCTATATAGAGAGCCTCATCATCATCTTCAGTAATAGAGCGGATGACATTTGAACTGATCGAAAATGGATCGTTTTCATCGTGCGTATACACCGTAAAAAGGTGTTTTTTCTTGTCAAAGGCATTTAACCCTCCACCATCGGTACCAATCCAGATTATGCCTTCTGAGTCTTCATAAAAACAGCCAATGATATTATGAGATATCGCTTTGTAAGTTTCTTTATTTGTTTTCCCCGATAATATGTTCTTTCGATAAGTATTGAAGCGTTTCTTTTTTGCATTATAATAACTTATTCCGCCTCTGGAGGTTCCTACCCACAATATTTTTTCCTTGTCGATATGGAATGAGTAGATTCCATCAGAGGCTATATTTCCATATCTCGGGTCGTCGGCTTTTAGGTAGGAAAATTGTTCCGATTTTTTATTGAAAACATTAATTCCTCCTTGATCGACTGCAATCAGAATTTGATCTTTATTCCATTCGATTAGATCAATAATTGCAGGACCACTTAGTCCGTTTGTTTTGTTAATTGGATAATGGTAAAAGCTTCGGTCATCGGGGTTGAATGTACTTAAACCATCTGTGGCTGAGCCTATCCAAAAAGTATTGTCTGAATCAATTAGCAACTTTTTTATGCTAACTGATTCAGAATCAGAAAGTAGGTCTTTAAAATGAGTGAAAATGCCCGTGTTTTGGTCAAAATGGTAAATGCCATTGCCAATCGTCGTTAACCAAAAATCGCCTCTATTGTCTTGATCCATACTTGTGAAGGAATTTTCTTTTGTTCCGGGTTTGTTATGGTATTGAATGAAAGAATCGCTGATCGGATCATACAAGTTTAGTCCGTCATTAGATAATGCCCATAGATTTCCTCTGAGGTCTATATATAAATTCTCAATATGCGGATGGGAAATGGATGTGGAGTCATTGGGTTGATGTAAATATCTTTTAAAGCTTTCTTGAAAAGGGAGATACCTGTTTAAACCATGTCTGGTTGCAATCCAAAGGTTTTTTGCAGAATCTTCTTCAATGGCTCGAATACCATCGTTTGAAATGGAATTAGAATCATTTGAATCGTGTAAATAGCGGGTGGTATTGTAGCTGTCATGTTTCATTAAGCCAACGCCATCATTGGCTATCCATAGAAAACCATTGGTGTCTCTATGGATGTCATGAACTAAAGATAATCCATATTCAGTTTCTAATTTATCAAATGTCATCTGACTCGCCAGAGAGGGATGAGAGATAAGCACAACTAAAAAACCGATGATTGAGCGGATTTTCATGGATTACCGAGGTTTGATTTCTATATAAATTAAACAACAAAAGAATCAAAATCAATTTTATAGAAATCATCTTTGATTAGCATTTAATACCCGTTGATGAAGGTAGGCTTAGCCGATATGCTTTTTTATGGTTTCGATAAGTTTGGATGGGCTTATTGGTTTTGCTAAATAATCATCGAATCCACTATTGTTAATCATAACTTCATCTTCAGCCATGGCATAGGCAGTTTGTGCAATTACTATTTGATCCGGCAGAATGGCTTTTATTCTTTTGATGGTTTCATAACCATCCATTTTTGGCATTTTGATGTCCAAAAGGATTAAATCAAATTGTTTTCCGGATTCTAACATTTCTAATCCTGTCATACCACTTTCTGCCCAAAAAACTTTAATGTTGTTGAGCGTTAAAACTTCTTTCAAAAAGCTATAATTAGCTTCTTCGTCTTCAATGATGAGTACACTTTTCCCGGCCAGGTTAGAATCTATTTGTTGAGAAATAGTTTTTTTATGTTTTTCTTTTATAAAAGCAGTATCTACCTCAGCAATTGTAACAGGAAGCAATAACGAAAAAACAGATCCCTTTCCGATTTCTGAATCAACAGTAATGTTTCCTGCCAACAATTCTGACAATCTTTTACAGATTGCCAAGCCAAGTCCAATCCCTCTTTTGGCCAAATATTGTTCGTTTTCAAGCTTTACAAATTGGTCAAAAATTTTGGATTGCTTGTCTTTTGAGATACCATTTCCGGTATCGTATACACTAATGACGATTTCTTCAAGAATCTCTTGGACTTTTAATTTTACAAACCCTGTTTTAGTGAATTTCAGTGCATTGCTCATTAAATTTGAAATGATTTGCCGGATTCTGTGCTCATCAGTATTAAGTATGTAGTGCTTGTGTTTAATGTCATTTTCCACAAGTATATCTACTTCGTCATTTTTGTTTTGTAAGGCAAATGAAGAGTGAATATTACTGATTAAATCATTTAAAGAAAACTTACTGATATGAATTTTCATTTGATTAGCTTCAATCATTGAAAAATCCAAAATGTCTTCGATTAAATAAAGCAAACTATCTGAATTGCTCATAATTACAGATATGTATTCCTTTCTTTGCTCATCTGTTATGTTTGGATCATTTAAAAGAACAGAAAAACCCACAATCGCATTCATTGGGGTGCGAATTTCATGAGACATATTGGCTAAGAAATAGGATTTCAGTCGGTCTGACTCTTCAGCTTTTTCTTTGGCAGCCTGAAGGTCTATGGTGCGTTCAATCACTAGTTTTTCCAGTTGATTCCGGTGTCGGGTTAATTCATCATGTTGTTCCAGCAGTTCTTTTTGTTTTTGTTCAAGTTCTGCATTTTGTTGTGTTAATAATTTGTGTTGGCGTTCGATGACTTTCGTTCTTTCTTCCACCTTTTTTGTTAGCACTACTTTATCATTAAGGTGTCGTTTATTTCTGAAATAGATGTACACTAAAATAAGAATGAGTATACTAGAGATAATGGTGATGATGAACCAGATTTGTTTCCAAAATGGAGGTTTGATAATGATTTTTAATTCTTTTACCTCTTCATTCCAAATGCCATCGTTGTTGGAGGCTTTTAATTTAAAGGTGTAAACCCCTGGCGGAACATTGGTATAAGTAGCAGATCTTACAGTTGCATTGGTTTCAATCCAATCTTTATCAAATCCTTCCAGAATGTATTGGTATGAGTTTTTAAGCGGATAGGTATAATTGATCGCAAAGAAATCTATCTTAAAGAACGATTGTTTATAATCTAATTTTATTTCATCGGTATATTCAAGAGGTTTTTTAAGAGGGGATGATTCCTCTTTAAAATTTAGCTTTTTATCAAATAAGTAAAAGGTTGATAAAAAAACCGATGGAGGATTTGTGTTTGTTTTCAAACTATCGGGATGAAAATAGGTAAAGCCTTTAGTGCCTCCAAAAAACAATTCGCCGGTTTTTGATTTGATGGCTGATTGCATAAAGAATTGGTTTCCTGCAAGTCCATCTTCTTCAAGATAGGTGACAAAGCTTTTTTGGGCATCGTTATAATGACATAAGCCATTATTGGTTGAGATCCAAATGTCGTTATTTTTACCCAGTAGGATCGCACAAATACTGTTGTCGGCTAAACCATCTTCAATGGTATAATGCTTTAATAATTCGCCATAAGGTGAAAAGAGGTATAGTCCGTTTTTTAAGGTTCCCACCCATACTTTATCTTTTTTATCAACTATAAATGAGACGGCATTATCTACTTCAATAATTTGTTTAAAGTATTGGCCAATTTCTTCATATTTGAAAATACCTTTTATGGTGTTGGTGAAGATTTGACCTTTGGAGTTTTCTCGCATGACGCAAAAATGATTGATCGCAGGGGATTCATACGTGAAAAACGATTTTTTAAATTCCTTGTTTTTATCGTATAAATTGATCTGGCTTATGGGATTGGAAATCCAAAATCGCTGGTGAGAATCACATAACAGGTGCCATACATTATCTCCTTGATAACTACTTTTATCCCGTAGGGGAAATTTTACTTTTTTGAATTTTCCGTTTTTTTTGTTGAAAGATTGAATACCGCCATTCCAGGTTGCAACGTATAATTCTCCATCCGGTGTTTCGGTGATTGACCGAACCACGTTAGTTGCTAAGGATTGTGGATCAGTTGAGTCGTGTTGATAATAAGTGAATTTTTTTGTTTTACGATTAAACGAGTTTAAGCCTCCGCCATCTGTTCCAAGCCATATAATTCCATCGGAATCTTCATAAATACAACCAACAATATTGTAGGATGGGAAGTCGTATTGTTGTAGCACTGGTTTTGTATTAGGTGAATTTTGCGAAAAAGATGAAAAACTATTTTTCTTCGGATTGTGGTAGCAAACGCCACCCCGGGCTGTTCCCACCCATAATATACTGTCTTTATCAAAGAAGAAGGAATATATTCCATCTGACGAAAGTTGTCCAAATCTGGGATTATTTGATTTGATGTAATTGAACGTGTTGGTTGTTGTGTTTAGCATGTTGATTCCGCCTTGATCTACGGCAATCAATAGATGATTATTACCCCATTGGATAATATCCATCACATTTAATCCATTGATACCCTTGCCATCTTCAGCATGTGGGTAATAATAAAACTCTTTGCTCTGGTAATTAAAGGTCGCAAAACCAGCTCCGTGCATGGCTAGCCAAAAGTTATTCTTATGGTCAATGAGTAATTTTTTATTATACAGGAAGTCTTTGGGGCTATAGGGATCTTCGAAATGGGTAAAATGCCCGGTGTTAATATCCAAATGTGAAATGCCATTAGAAGTGGATGTGAGCCAATAGTCACCATATATATCTTGATCCATGCCACAAAATACATTGTTACAGATGGAATCTGAACTTGTAAAAGTTGAAAAATTATCTGTTTCCGGCCGGTATTTACAAGCTCCATTTCCGGTTAAAGCCCAAAGTGTTCCACTGTTGTCTATATACAGGTCCAGGATAAAGTTTGAATTGATACTTTCGGAATCTTGTTTTGAGTGGGTATATCGTTTAAAGTTGTCTGTTAATGGTTGATATTTGCAAAGACCTTTTCTTGTGGCAACCCAAATGTTTTTTAGGGAGTCTTGTTTAATGGCCAGGATGCCATCATCAATCAAGGATGTACTGTCATTGACATTATGAATATAACGAATGCTGTTATAGCTATTGTGTTTTAAAAGTCCAACACCGTCATTTGCAATCCATAAAAAGCCCTGGTGATCTCTTAATACATCATAGTTTAGGCTTTGGCCAAATTCAGTTTTGAGGGGTTCGAATTTAAATTGAGCAGAAGTTAAGTTGCATATTACGAATAATAGAATGCTTAATATATTAACCCTGATGTTCATATATGGAACCTTTTTTTATCAATTTAAAAGATACGGAAATATGCGTATGCCTACTTGAAAAATTATAGGGTATTATGGTTAATTTTTGTCAATGACTTATATTTGAATGCTAAAAATATTTTTGGTGTGATAAAGGCTAATGAATTACACGTAGTTTAGTTTGTGAATCTGGAATTGGTGTAAATAGTTTGAATTGTAAAACTGATATAAAATAATTGAGATGAAAAAAGTTTTTTTTGTATTGAGCTTTGTATTTGCTTTAATTTCAGTGAATAATGCTCAGGAGCTAGGGTTGCGATTTGGTGATGTTTCAGGTGGTAATGTTGCCATTGATGGAATTTTTAGTACAGGTGATTTTAGCCGTTTACATGCTGATGTGTCGTTCGGTAGCGGCCTTGGTGTGGATTTACTTTGGGATTTTATTTACCAACCTTTAGGCAATGAAGCCTTAAATTGGTACGCTGGTGCGGGACCCTTTGTTTTTATTGGAGAAAGTTTAACCTTAGGGGCTGTAGGTGAACTTGGTTTGGAATACCATTTTAATGAAATACCGCTTGCATTAGGTGCTGATTGGAGACCTTTCTTTCGATTAGTAGATAATACGGATTTTGGTGTTGGAGGATTTGGCTTAAATGTTAGATTTGTTTTCTAGATCAAAGATGCGGTGTCATAAAGCATAGCCTGAAGGGCTATGAATATCGTGGCAGGATATGGTTAGTGCAAAGGTGCGTAGTCGTGTGATTAAGACTACGCACCTTTTGCGTTTAAATAAAATACCTGATTAACATCCTGACTCTTAGAGGCTATTCTTTGAGTTATTGCCCACATTGGGACTTTTTTAGATTGATGCAAAAATGTATGTACTTATCTACTGGCCTCAATTAAAAGATTTTAATTTTGAGATAGTTTTTTTATTTCCAACGTTAAGTTTACAGTATTGTCTACTAATCGAATGTGTAAATTTCTTTGAAGTAAAGGCCTTTCGATGTTGTTTTCTTTCAATTCGTCAAAGAAATCTTTGGGATCTTTCTTGAAGCAATGAGAAATTTCTATTTTTTTTAGTATGAAGTGTAAGACAAATACGTTGTCTTTATCGAAGATTGTTTTAGATGGAGGTATAATTTGTAACATGCCTTCTTAAATACCTTGGTGGCCAAAAAAAAAGCATCCTACTAATCAGGGTATGTTTACCTTTTGGTGTGGTAGATGTAAATAAAATTAAAGTTATTTATTTCTACATTAGGAATAAGGAGGTGTTGTTGAAGTTTTTATATAAAACGTTTTTTCGAACCATATATTTATCTAAATGACAGCAATAATACATAATGCAAAAATGATTGGCGGAATGTTAAAAAATATCAATACTGAGACAGAGGGACATAGCGTTTTATAGTTTTATTTCATAGACTCTGTACTTTTGTGGCTCAGTGTTGTAAAAATTATGCTTAAAAAGGATATGCATTATTTTATACATCTTCCAGGTTTAGAATTGCAAGCTGAAATTATTTTGGGGAAATTCGAGCTTGTAATATTAGAAAGTGATAATACAAAAAATTAAAATCATAAAAATCAATGTAGAGCAATTGGAATAAACTATGTCAAAAGAACCCCAAAGACAACGTATGAAAACGGAATTGTTACATATCAAAAACATGTTTTGTTATTGCAGTAAGGTAATTGTACGTGAGAAATTAGAAGAAAAAGGGGTGGAGGTTATAAGTATTTCGTTGGGGCGGGTAAAAATCACTTATGATTCAAACACCTTTAAAATCAATGAATTTATACCGGTTTTAAAACATTATGGTTTAGATTTGATCGAGGATGGTGAAAAAAAAGTTATATCAGATACCAAAGCTGCTGTTAACGAATTGATTCACCAATTAAACAATGTGAATTCCATTGTGCGAAAATCAGATTATTTGGTGGAGCGCCTAGGTATGAGCTATCAGCAATTATCCAAATTGTTTTCGAAGCATGAAAACATAACCTTAGAGAAGTATATCATCATTCAAAAGGTAGATAGAATAAAACAATTATTAGATAGTAATGAATATTCTTTGAGTGAAATTGCTTATATGATGGATTATTCCAGTGTGCAATATTTATCCAACCAATTTAAAAAGACAACCGGTATAACCGTTTCTCAATATAAAAATGAGAAGTAAGTTTGTGGATTTATAAGAGATGAATTGGGAGTGTGTGATTTTTATAAAACTATCTTTAAACAATATGTTCATTACCAAATATTACACATTCATTACCAAATTGTATAACTTATTGGGATGAATAACTACCATCTTTGTAAATGTCATTGTTAAACTTAAATGGAAGTTTTCGTGAGAGGGCTTTCTTAATAATAAATCCAATATGAAACGAGCCATGAAGTTTCTATTTAAAAAGAACCTAATCTATATTGGCGAGTATCATCTGGCAACATTAAAAAATATATCAGATGAAGCTAAAGAAAAATATTGCGGTGAGTGAATCCGGATTTGTTTTCGATCCGAATTCAGGTGAATCTTACTCACTCAATCCTACAGGTCGTGAAATATTAAATCTGTTAAGCGAAGGTAAGACGGGAGAGGATATTAAAGGTTTGTTAATGGACAAATACGATGTTAACCCCTCTACATTTAATCTGTATTTTGATGATTTTGTACAGATGTTAAGACATTATAATTTAATTGAAAGCGAGGAATAGCATGACTGAAAAGTTGAATGTAACCATTGCGGTCACAGGTCTCAACAACACTGATAATCCTGGGCCGGGTATTCCGGTAATTCGTGGTATTTTAGAATCTGATAAGATCAATGCCAGAATTATAGGTTTAGCCTATGAAAACCAGGAACCCGGCATTTATTTAAGTGATTTGGTGGATAAGACCTACATGATCCCATATCCGTCAGTTGGAAAAGAAGCTTATATGAACCGAATTCTTCAAATTCATAAAAAAGATCCGATTGATTTGATTATTCCGAATTTAGACGCTGAGCTTTTTACTTTTATGACTTCTGAGAATGTATTGAAGCAAAACAATATTCATACATTTTTACCAACCGTAAAACAGTTTGAAGAACGCCAAAAGGGAAATCTTCAAGAGTATGGTGAAAAGTATAACATTAAAGTTCCGAAGAGCATTTCGATCACCTCTTATACCGATATCCCTCGTATTGATTCGGAATTTGATTATCCGGTACTGGTAAAAGGTAAATTTTACGATGCATACATCGCCTATAATCCTGATCAGGTGGTGAATCATTTTAATAAGATTAGTGCAAAGTGGGGTTTACCGGTTATCATTCAGGAGTTTATTAGAGGTACAGAGGTTAATGTAATTGCATTAGGTGATGGCGAAGGAGAAACCATTGCAGCTGTACCCATGCGTAAGCAGTACATTACAGATAAAGGGAAAGCCTGGAGTGGTGTTACGCTTGGAGACGAAAATCTTCTGAACATTACCAATCGACTAATGCGGGAATCCAAATGGAAGGGTGGTATGGAGTTGGAGATGATTAAGACAGTGGATAATGAGTACTTTCTGATTGAAATCAATCCACGTATTCCGGCTTGGGTGTATCTGGCAGTAGGCGCGGGTCAAAACATTCCGGAGGCTTTAGTCCTATTAGGGATGGGGCAAAATGTATTTCCAATGAAAGAATATGCAGTGGGGAAGATGTTTATTCGTTATTCCTATGACTTGATTGGAGATATTAGTGACTTTGAAAAAATATCCATAACCGGGGAATTGTAACAGTTTATTTAATCCTATAATGAAAAAATTCTTAGTAGTCGTATTAGGGGTAATGTTAAGCTTAAATTTTTTTGCGCAGATAACCTTAGATAAAAGTTACACCGGTTCAACCGCAGTAAGTGAAGTAAAAAGTAATGAGTACATATATTATATGATGGATGCACTTCTGAGCCAATGTCATTTATATGATGAGAATCATAATTATTTAAAGAGCATTAACATTACGCTTCCGCCAGATTATTATTTATCGGATATAAAATTTGTATCCAGACAACTATTTAATCAGGATGATGGTATTGAGGTGCTTTATATAAGTCAAAAATATGTAGCTACCGAAAGCAGTTATTATTACGAATATCAATTGGGCGTTGTCAATGAGTCCGGTCAGGAGTTGCTCGTAGTGCCGAGGGGAGCTTATGCAAGTGTTAAAGAGATTAGAAATACTACAAAGCTTTTAACTTATTTGTACGCTTTTAATGCTGATTATAGCTATTATGATGTTGGAACTAATATTTATAATTTAGGTGGCAATACGAACGCCGTTGAGCTACTAAAATCTGCTGAGGTTTCATCTGTGTATCCAAATCCGACAGATCATCAAATTAATATCAATGCCGAATCTTTGCCACCAATGGATGGAGGATTATTCGAATTACATTCACTTAGTGGACAGAAAGTTTTATCTCATCCATTACCACAAAATGCTCCCGTGAGTATTTCTGTCAATGGTATCACTCCGGGATCTTATGTGTATACCATTAAAAACGGGGATGATCTCATTGAAACGAGCAAAGTTTTAATTAAGTAAATGAATAGTTATGAGCAAGATACCTTTTGAAAGACCAGTAATAAATAAAGTACAAGCAGGCGTAGCAGATAAATTTGGTATGCATGCGGGATTTAAAACCATTCCATATATAGACGGTGTTCCGGTAAAAGATATCATCCGGCAAAATGGATCTCCTTGCTATGTTATCTCCGAAAAAATAATCAGAGATACCTACAAAAAGGCAATGACTGCTTTTCAAACTCGCTACCCCAAAGTGCAATTTGCATGGTCATATAAAACCAACTATCTAAATGCAGTATGTAAAGTATTTCATCAGGAAGGCTCATGGGCTGAAGTTGTGTCGGGTTTTGAGTATGCAAAAGCCATAGCCAATGGTGTGCCGGGTAATAAAATTATTTTTAATGGCCCGGATAAATCAAATGAAGATTTAACCCTGGCTATTGCTAATGGTTCATACATTCACATCGATCATTTTGATGAATTATATACTCTTATTGAGTTAACTGCACAATTGGGACAAAAAGCAAAAGTGGCTATTCGGGTGAATATGGATACCGGTATTTATCCTCGTTGGGATCGATTTGGTTTTAACTTTGAGAATGGTGAGGCCTGGTCTGCCCTCAATAAAATTATGGTTGCTGAAAACCTTGATTTAATGGGACTTCATACGCATATTGGAACTTACATTACAACTCCTAATGCCTACGCAGTTGCAACTTCCAAATTGTCAGATTTAGCGGTGCGGATAGAGCGTAAATACAACTATCATCTTAAGTACATTGATTTGGGTGGTGGCTTTGCATCAAAAAATACTTTGAAAGGTGCTTATTTACCGGGTACTGATACTTGTCCCACATTTGATGATTACGCTGAGGCCATTACTACAGCCTTAAACGATTCTGATATTCAGTATGAGCACATGCCAACATTGTTTTTAGAATCTGGTCGTGCTTTAATTGATGATGCCGGTTTTTTACTAGGATCTGTATTAGCTAATAAGCGCTTGGCTGATGGCCGACGATCTACCATTGTGGATATAGGTGTGAATATGCTGTTTACTTCATTTTGGTATGAGCATGAAATAGTACCGGCTCAAATTACCCAAAATGATACGGAAGATACCACCATTTATGGGCCGCTTTGCATGAACATTGATGTGATTCGTGCGGCCATTCAATTCCCTGTAATGAATAAAGGTGATCATGTGGTAATTAACCGGATTGGTGCCTATAATATGACACAGTGGATGCAGTTTATCAGCTATCGTCCTAAAGTGGTATTGATAGATATGGAAGGTAAAACACATGTGATTCGCGAAAATGAAACCCACGAAACCATGAATGCTTTGGATGTAGTACCCGGGCATTTAGCAGAGTTTGATTTGTAATAATGTGCAAATATACAAATGAGCTCATGTGGAGATGTGTTTATTGGCTATGATATTGAATTGCAAGTTATTGTATGGAGCGCAGTAGTTAAATGACAAATAGTGCTCTTATCGAAAAAGGTTGAAGCTGCCGCACGATTCTATCCTGTGGTATCTAATAACTACATTACAAAAAAAGAATCAAGTTCATTTAGTTTTCATTGAGAAGGTTAAAAAGCCTGAACATCTGAATTTTATTATGACGTAAAGGCTTTCAGCCTTAAAGAAATGAGCGTAATGCATCGCCCTATGTTTATTAATACGAAATGTAAAGCATAGCTCTGAAGGAGCGAAAGATATTTAGTTTAAAACATTGAGATAACAATGCAATTAAAATTAACTAAGACATATTCACAAGAGCTAAAATATTTTACAGATAGCATTTTTAACAGCTATTCTCAAATATTTTTCTCGGGGCATCGCTTATTTGCAATTTTATTGGTTTTGGTTACTTTTTTTGATTACCATGTTGGCCTAATTGGCCTTCTGGCGGTTGTTGCCAGTTCTGTATCAGGTTTTATCCTGAATTTAGATAAACCAACCATTGCCAAAGGACTGTTTGGATTTAATAGCTTGTTGGTAGGACTGGGCTTGGGGGTTTATTATAGCTTAAGCTGGGAATTGGTATTTATTGTAGTATTGGCCTCATTATTTACCCTCTTTTTTTCAGTTGCTATGCAGGGAATAATTGGAAAATATGGCGTGCCTTTTCTGAGTATCCCTTTTTTAATCGCTCTGTGGTCATTTACCTTAGCCACTCAACAATTAGGTGCGTTAGGAGTTAGTGAAAGAGGTATTTATACTTTAAATGAACTCTATACGATAGGAGGTTCAACCCTGGTTGAATTGTATGAGGCTATCAATCAGATACCCTTACCTAAGGCTCTATCTGCTTATTTTGTATCCCTGAGTGCCATCTTTTTTCAATACAATGTATTAGCCGGGATGTTAATATGTGTGGGAATACTTCTTTACAGTCGTATTTCTTTTACATTGTCTTTATTGGGATTTTTTGTGGCTTATGGGTTCTATCAGGTTGTAGAAGCAGAAGTTTCAATGATCGACTATAGCTATATCGGTTTTAATTACATCTTAACGGCCATTTCTATTGGCGGATTTTTTTTAATACCATCAACACGATCTTATTTAAGTGTTATGGTCTTGGTACCATTGGTGGCCACCATTACCATTAGTTTAAACATGGTGATGTTTTATTTTAGACTACCAGTATATTCCTTGCCATTTAACATCATTGTCATCCTGTATTTGTATGTTTTAAAGTTTCGATTAAAACAATCTAAATACCTCACAGAAACCGTTGATCAATTTGAATCGCCTGAAAGGAATTTATATAATCATCAAACCAATGTAAAACGTTTTCATTACCGCTGGTTCACTCCAATTAAATTACCATTTTATGGGGTATGGAACGTTTCACAAGGTTATGAAGGAAAATATACGCACAAGGATTCCTGGAGACATGCTTTCGATTTTGTAATTATAGATGAGCAAGGAAGCCAATACCGGGGAGAAGGTTATAAAGTTGAAGATTATTATTGTTATAATAAACCTGTCATTGCCCCTGATGCCGGTGTTATAGAAGAAGTCATTGATGAAGTGGATGATAATGTCATAGGTGAGGAAAATTTTGAGCAAAACTGGGGAAACACTGTCATCATTAATCATACTCAAGGGGTCTATTCAAAACTAAGTCATCTTAAAAAAGGAACGATCAAAGTCAAAAAAGGCGATCCTGTTAAATATGGTCAGGTTATAGGTAATTGTGGAAATTCGGGTCGCTCACCCTATCCTCATTTGCACTTTCAATTGCAGGCTTATCCTTATGTGGGGAGTGTTACCATGGATTACCCAATCAGTAATTATGTGTTACACCATGAGGGGCAAACCATCTTTAAAATGCAAGAGAAGCCCAAGGAGGGGCAATCCATTTCAAATGTTTCCATCAATGCTCTTATCGATAAAGCATTCAATTGGGTGCCGGGGCAGATTTTGAGTTTTACAATTGAAGGGTATCCAAACCAAGCCAAAGTAGATTGGGAAGTAAAGGCAAATTATTATGGCTACACTTATTTGTATTGTCGTGAAAGCGGATCGATTGCTTATTTCGAAAAAAGTGATAATCAATTTATGTTTACCCAATTTATAGGGGCGCAAAACTGTTTGTTAAACTTATTTTATTTGGCTATTTACCGGGTACAAAAGGGATTTTATAAAGACATGGAGATTCAGGATGAATTTCCGTTGGATTTATGTGTACCAAAGACAACTTTATGGTTTCATGATTTTGTAGCTCCTTTTATAAATCTTATTAAATCCAGTTATTATTTGCGATATGACTATTTAGATGATGATTTTTCACCTTCAGAAATTCGATTGACCTCTAAGGTTAGAAACTCATTTTTCAGCCATAAGTTGAGTCAAATCGATTCCGAAATTATTCTTAATACAAAAGGTATAAGTTCTATAACCACTAACACGAATAAACAAACTATTATGTTTAATCGTGATTTTGTAAACTAACAATGAAACGAACAACTTGGGGACAAATCAAATTCAATTTTGGAATAATCATCTTTATGATGCTTATGGGATACTCTGTACAAGCTCAAAATCAGAAAGCCATAAGCATTGATTCAGTAACTTATCAGCACTACTTAAATGGTAATTGGGATGAGTTACTAAAGGCAGGGCAGCAAGCTAATAAGGAAGGAATTGATTTCTTTTACCTTCAAATGCGGATGGGCTATGCACATTTTGTACAAGCAAAGTATCGAAAAGCCATTAAGTATTATGAAAAAGCTTTGGAGTTTGTTCCGGATAATATAATTGCGACTAAGTATTTAAGCGATTGTTATAACTATGGTGGGCGTTATAATGATGCTTTAAAAATATCAAAAAATATTCATCAAGAAAGTTACCCGCAGGTCTACAAATACTATTCATCAGTGATTAAGTCACTTGGTTTTTTTTATGTGGCAAGCTACAGTGATTCAAAAGAGGTTCAACAAGAAATAGAAGCATCCGTTAAACCCGAAGCAGATGGAATAACGAAAATTGGCAATAATTATCAAATGCCCATCGTTTTTTTATCTCATCGAATAGGTCATTCATTAATATGTACATATAATTTTGCTTTTCTTAAGAAGAATGATTTTGTGTATGGTAAAATAGACGGCTTAGAATATTATTCCTTTGATGATCCGACTAACCAGATTGATGGTGGATTAAAACTAGAATATACCCCAATTACCGGATTAAAAGTAGTTCCTTCTTTTCATTATTTGTATGCCAAATCACCAATCTACAATTTAGGAGGGTATGGAAAAGGTGTTGGTTCATCACGGACGATCAGAGATTATTTCACGCAAAATAATTGGATTTATGCACTTCAGGTAAGTTATGATAAAGATTTATATCAGTTAGGAGCATCTTTTTCACAAGGAAATTTAAATTCAAAAGATCAAACCCAGTTGGGCTTTCATTTTAAAGTTTTTCCTTTTGCCAATTTGAATTTATATTATGGTTTAGATGTTTATTATCAAAATCTACAACAAGAAGAAGTTTCCCAAAATACCATTATACATAAACATTTGATAGGGACTAAAGTAACTGATTTTATGTGGTTACAACTGAGTTATAACCCGGTGGCTCATCGTGATTTTTATGATTTGAGTACAGATGCAGTTTATAATTCCTTAGAAGAAACGGCTGATGAATTAAGTTTGCAAGGGATATTTCCATTAAAAAATGGTAAATTCAAGCTAATTGTAGGCGCTGGGTATTCAAATAGTATTTCAACATATAAAGGAAAAACAAAACTAGAATCTTCTTACGAAGCCTATAGTCATGGTAATATTAATTTTTCAGGAGGTTTGATATGGAATTTTTAAAGCGTTTTTTACTGCTTAGTTTCGCATTTGTCACATTTGTTGCAAGTGCTCAAAAAGCAGAATACGAAAAGTTGAAAAAAGCTTTTGAGAAAAGCTATCAGAAAGAAATCGACGGTGATATTTCAGCAGCCATCGAAGAACTGATGCAGGTTTATAGTGAAGATTCCTATGAATTGAACTTGCGGCTTGGATGGTTAAATTATTCACAGGGCTTGTTTGTGAAATCAAAAAGCTATTATCAAAAAGCAATCGACATGCATCCTTTTGCTGTAGAACCTAAATTTGGATTGGTTTATCCTGAAGTGGCTATAGGTAATTGGGAAACCGTCCGAAAGTTATATGAAGAAATCTTAAAAATTGCACCTAATAATTCGCAAGCTTTATATCAAATGGGCATGATTTATTATGGCCGTCAGGAGTATCAAGCTGCTCTCGGATTTTTTGAAAAAGTGGTGAATTTATATCCTTTTGATTACGATGGCTTAGTGATGTTAGGTTGGACCAACTTTCAACTCAAGAAAATAAGAGAAGCCAATGTGTTGTTTTATAAAGCCTTGTTAAATAAACCCAATGGTTCTTCTGCTTTGGAAGGAATTAGGTTAATTGAGCAGTAGTTTGTTTCAAAATATCGGTTAAACCTCGAAGGTCATTTAGACCTTCGAGGTTTTTAATTTTTAAAAATTCAATTTTTAGCTAAGGGTAATATCTTTTTCTTGTGTGATGGCTATAAACAAAGCAATATTCAATAAAAAAGAAAAGATATGAGATCACTAATCGTAATTGCAATCAGTTTATTATTTGTTACAAGTATTAATGCCCAACAGAGACCAAATGAAGATAAAGCTCATAAGCACCATCATGTCAAACGTAAGGTTGCTCACCGCCATGTGCGCCCGGCAAAAGTTCGTAGAGTAGCCCATGTAAAATATAGAAATCTACCACCGCGAGGAAAAGTTGTAACGGTGTTGCCACAAGGTTATCGAGTCGTGAAACATGGAGGAGTATCTTATCATTTACACAAAGGTATTTGGTATCAACCACGAGGTAAAAAGTTTGTAGTTGTAAAAGCACCCCATAGAGTAAGGGTGAAAATTTTACCGGTGGGATATAAGCGCATTGTGGTTAGAAATAGACCTTATTTTTATTACTATGGAACTTATTACACACAGGTAGATAATTCTGCAGACGAATATGAAGTAGTAGATGCTCCAATAGGTGCTGAGGTAGATGCTTTACCGGAAGGCTATGAAGTTGTAATTGTAGAAGGTCAGGAGTATTATAAATTGGATGATACTTACTACGAAGCTCGAATTAATGACAAGGATGAAGAGTATTACACTGTGATTGATAGTCCTGAAAACTTATAAAAAGTCGATTCTGGATTTAAACAGCTGTTCGCATTGCATGGTGTGAGCAGCTGTTTTTTTATCACGAATGAATTGTATGATTTTCATACGAAGTAAGAGTAGGATAAAAAAGCTACGATTTCCATCTTTCTAAAGTTGGTAAAATACTTTCGGCCATAGCTCTGGCTTTAGCTTCATCCATTCCCATTTGCTCAACAGCCTTTTGGACGTTCTTGTCAATTTTTTCTTGTAAGGATATTCCGTCATCCTTAAATTTTCCATTGGCAAAGCAGTAACTGCAATACTTTTCACTTAAACTATTGTCAGTATTTGTACCACCTTGATTGGGATCGTACTGTAAAGGCATGCCACAACTTTGGCAAATGTTAGAGTTGTTTTCCATTTTTATTGATGTTAGAGTGAAAAAAATATGGGTAAAACTAATAATTTCAATGGTTTTGTAAAGCCAGGTGCGTGATTTTATCGGTGTATCATTTGCAATAAAGAAATCGGATCAACCAAATTATCAATTGTTTATTTGTACTTTTACTCCATCAACAAAAAAGAATATGACACAAAAATTATTAAGCTTAGTTCTAAGCTATATATTCATTATTTGCCCGGCATTTTCTCAGGAAATAGAAACTGATACCTTATCAAAAACAAAATTTGTTAATAAACATCCTCATGATGTAGCAGTGATCAATCACGAGAATCTGCAATTTGAAAGCAAACCCAAAAATATCATTTTACTCATTGGAGACGGTATGGGAGTAGCTCAGGTATTTGCGGGAATGTCTGCAAACGGGGGGGAGTTGCATATTCAAAACATGAAGCACATCGGCTTTAGTAAAACACAAAGTTCAAGTGCTTATGTTACAGATTCAGGTGCCGGTGGTACTGCCATTGCTACCGGTAATAAGACATATAATGGAGCCATTGGAGTAAACCCTGATACTGTCCCGGTTCATTCGATATTAGAAATTGCAGAAGCCAATGGAAAAGCTACCGGGTTGATCTCGACCTCTGCAATTACACATGCAACACCGGCTTCATTTATTGCCCATCAGCCAAGTAGATATATGATGGAAGAAATCGCTGCTGACTTTCTAAAAACTGATATCGATTTGTTTATTGGAGGAGGACTTCAATATTTTACAAAGCGAACCGATGGTAAGAATTTGGTTGAAGAGCTACAGAAAAAGAATTACCAGTTTGTAGATACTCTTAGCGATTTATTAAATATTAATCATGGCAAAGTTACAGCTCTTTTAGCATCAGAACATTTACCTCCTTACTCCAAAAGAGGTGAAATGCTTGTGCCGGCTACCGAAAAAGCCATTGAGCTTTTGTCGAAAGACGATGATGGTTTTTTTC
Source organism: Bacteroidales bacterium (assembly GCA_003249255.1). Taxonomy (GTDB): domain Bacteria; phylum Bacteroidota; class Bacteroidia; order Bacteroidales; family Marinilabiliaceae; genus SZUA-582. The sequence goes on along the minus strand of QKJP01000017.1, from coordinate 78,122 downwards.
TTATGGTAGAAGGAAGCCAAATAGATTGGGGTGGACATAACAATGATCTTTCTTATGTAACAGAGGAAGTCTTAGATTTTGACCGGGCTGTTGCCATTGCTTTAGAATTTGCTATTAAAGATAAGAACACCCTTGTAATTGTTACTGCTGACCATGAAACCGGAGGATTGGCCTTGCTTAATGGAAACCTAAGTAAAGGTGCGGTAGAAGGACAGTTCATACATGATTATCATACCGGAGAAATGGTTCCTGTGTTTGCCTTTGGTGCAGGAGCAGAAAAGTTTATGGGTATTTACGAGAATACCGAAATCTTTGATAAAATGATAAGATTATTTGGCTTTTAAAAAAGTTGATACCAGTTTAAAGAAACCTATTGCTAAGTGAGAAACCTAATAATTTTGATTTCAATCGTTTTCTTTTCGTCATGTGCTACTTTGATGCTTAGAAAAGACTATGATATTAAAGTAACTACAAATGTTCTGAACGCTAAGGCTGAAATACTTGACAGCACATATAATTTACCGGCAGAATTTAAGATAGCGCGTTCAAGAAAGGATTTAAATATAAAATTATTGAGTGATACTATAGAAAGAAACTATGTTGTTAAAGCCTCTCCCAATGGAACTTTTTTATATGCAAATCTGATCTGTTATCCAATTCTACCAGTTATGTATGGTGTGGACTTTACAAATCAGAAAAGATTCTATTATGGAAAAACCATTTCACTTAATTCTTATGATACTACAAGTATTATCAGACCTAAAATATCGAAAAAGTTTTATGATTATTGGAAAAATAGTTTTCCCACAAATAAGGGGCAAATTAATTTAATTTATTCACTTCCTTGGGTAAATAGCTTTTATCTGCTGCCGACTCAAGAAACACCAAAATTGAATACTGGATTTTGGGGTGTTTCTGCAGGATTGGAGTATTATTACAAGGATAATAAGTATTTATCATTAACTGGTAGTGCTGTTATGGATTTCTTCATCCCTTTCCCTGCTGCTGTAGATTTTAGCGGAGAGGTTGAGAATATGTATTCAGTCTATACAAGTTTGACTGACAATTATAGATTCGGGCGTTTTACTTTTGGATACGGATTGAATTTTTCAAGAAATACATGGGAATTAGAATATCATAACAGGTTTGACCCTCCACCTCCGACCCGGGAACCAGTCTCGAAATCAAATAATTCAATAGGATTTACAATCGATGGTTATCATCAGATTGGAAAACTATTTTATATTGGACTGATTTACAGACCAACATTATTGAATGTTTATCCTGATATTGACTTTGAATACGAACATTTGATAAGTTTAGATTTTAAATGGAAAATAAGGTTAAAGAAGTAAAACTGTTGGCAACAATATTTTACAAGGTATAGCTTAGGTCGCATTTACAAAGGGCTTAGTGTAATGTTAAATAATATCAATACAGATCTGCTCGATGTAGGGAAGTCTCGGCATTTAGCTTTTTGAATTTAATTAATTCCCCAAAATTAAAATTATCTTTTCTTAACCACGAAAGTTACTTTTCATGTATTTAGTTATTTCCATGCAAAAGACATGGCAGCCTGTTTTTTAAAATAATCTTACCTAAAAGCGCATTTGCATAAAATTATAAATAGTCCTCAAGGTTCAGGTAACTATGGGAGTTATAAAAGCCAGTTTGATTCCTACTATCCTATGTCCATTAAATTTAACATCAAATAAAATGCTAAAACTCTATCCTTTTAACCATTAGTGGGATGGATGTGGTGTTTTGTAAGATGTTTTAAATCAGTGTGGTATTGTGATATTTACAAATTATCTCGAGAAACATTGCTTAACTCACAATCAGTACATCAGCTAAGTTACAAACTAGCAAATTATCGCACTGGATTTTACACATTTAAAATAAAATATCATAACATTTAATTAATTAATTCTTAACACATTTATGGTGTAGTAAATTGGTATCCATTTAAGCAATAGGAATATCCCGAATGCCGACATGAATACTCACCAAGTCAATTAAGACCAGTTTAAAGCAGTGTTTAATGCTTAAAAGTTAATAGCGTGCATGTTTCTATTTCTATTAAAAAAATAATCATAGATGTGTGAAGGGGCAATCATTTGGTGCTCTATGGTTTAGTAGATGGTGATGGAAGTTTGTATGGCTGTGTTGAGTGTTAATTGTTAAAAAATGTCATTTTGCAATAGGGGAAAACAATTTCTTATTTGTACCCATATATTATGTGTACTGGTTTTTAAGGTCTAATGCTTGATGATTTTTATTAGATGTATAATTGAAAATTAAAGAAATTTTAACACTTTTGTCGAAGTTTCTACTATGCACGCACTTTTTGTAAAATTATTTCCACACGGTCTCAATTTTCAAGATTAAAAACAAAAACAACAATTTCATGAAAAAGTTAGGATTGGTGCTTGTTCTTTTGATAGTAAACCTATCTATCCGAGCACAGAAGTTGTACGAACTAAGTACAATTCAAACCATCGAAATTACTTTTACAGAAAGTAATTGGGATGAATTACTGGATGCTCAAAAAGCAGGCGATGGGAATTATGTAAAAGCTCAGAGTGTAAGTATAAATGGACAGGAATTTCTAAATGTGGGTGTTAAGTACAAGGGGAATAGTACTTATAATGCCAATCAAGTTAAGAATCCTTTGCACATCGAGTTAGATACTTATCAGGATCAGGATTACAATGGTTATACCGATATTAAATTAAGTAATGTCGCGAATGATCCATCATTCTTAAGAGAAGTACTGTCGTATGATATATCAAGAAAATACATGCATGCACCAGATGCTAATTATGCCAATGTATACATCAATGGAACTTTAATGGGATTATACACTAATTCAGAATCTGTAACAAAAGATTTTATCAAAGAAAAGTTTGGGTCTAAAGACAACACCTTTGTGAAGTGCAACCCGCCGGCTGGTGCAGGTCCGGGTACAAATGCTTATCCCAATTTAGTTTACATTTCAGATAATAGCAGTGATTACGAAACAGCATACGAATTGAAATCAGATTTAGGATGGAATGAGTTAATCCTGTTGTGTAAATCAATTGCTCAGGACATTGATAATATTGAAAATGTTTTGGATGTAAACAGAGCTTTATGGATGTTGGCTTTCAATAATGTATTTGTTAATCTGGATAGTTATTCAGGTGAATTTGCCCAAAACTATTATTTGTACCGCGATGATGAAGGAAAGTTTAATCCTGTAATGTGGGATTTTAACGAATCATTTGGACGTTTTTCTCAAACGGGAAGTGGCATTTTAAACTCCACAGCAGAAAAACAAAAAATGTCACATTTGCTTCATAGTACCGAAGATAATTACCCGTTAATTAAGCAATTGTTGAGTATTCCGATGTACAAACGCATGTATATTGCGCACATGAAAACCATCCTGCAAGAAAACTTCGAAAATGGAGCTTACTATGAAAAGGCGCAAGAGATGCAAGCCATCATAGATGCTTCGGTTCAGGCAGACAATAACAAGTTTTTTACTTACTCTGATTTTACCACAAATTTAGATTCAGATGTAACTGTCGCTAGTGGTCGTCCAGGACCATCAAGTGCTACTCCGGGTATTAAAAACTTAATGGAAGGCCGTTCTTCGTATTTATTAGGTTTAGCGGATTTTACAGCAACTACTCCAACCATTTCTGAAGTAAGCTTGTCTACCGAAACTCCTCAAATTAACACTACCATTACGATGACCGTTGATCTTGAAAATGCGAATGCAGCTTATGTTGGTTATAGAAATGATCCGGACGTACATTTTAAAAGGGTTCAAATGTTTGATGACGGAAATCATAATGATGGTGCTGCCAATGATGGAGTTTTTGGTGCAGAAATAGCGGTGAAAAATACGGTTGTAGAATATTACATATATGCAGAGAATGACAATGCTGGATTGTTTTCTCCAAGAAGAGCCGAGCATGAATTTCATTCATTTACAGCGACCAGTATTATTGCACCTAAAACCAATTTGGTGATTAATGAATTTATGGCATCGAATGAGTCTACTGTAAGCGATCAAGATGGCGAATACGATGATTGGATTGAATTGTATAACAATAGTTCTTCCTCGATGAATATTAGCGGTTATTATTTATCAGATGAAGCCGACGATTTAACCAAATGGATGTTCCCTGCCGGCACCAAAATAGAAGCTAATGGTTATGTAACGGTATGGGCTGATAAAGATGATTTACAGAGTGGTTTGCATGCTGATTTTAAACTATCGGCAAGTTCAGAAACCATTTATTTATCTAATGCTGTTGGACAATTAATTGATGAAGTAAGTTACATGAACGCAGTACCAGATAAGTCCTTTGGTAGAATTGCAAATGGCGTAGGTAACTTTAGGATGCTAAATGCAGCAACTTTTGGACGTGCAAATGAAGCTAATAGTAACACTAGTATTGCTAGTTCAATGGTGATGAATTCTTCAATTCGTGTATTTCCAAATCCAGCCAATGATTTTATTAAAGTTAAAATTGATTCGCAGGATAAATATTTCGTTAATATTTATGGAATGGCAGGCAATCTTTTTTATTCAGGCAGCATAGAGGAAGAGAAGTTGATTGATGTATCTACCTGGAGTGCCGGTATCTATATCGTTAAGCTTGGTGAGCGTAATTATAAATTAACTGTGAAGTAAGTTTTAAAGAATAAAAATATCTGAAAGACCGCAATTGTTCCTAATGAAAAAGTTATTGATTTAACGTCTAAACATCTACGCAGAGTATTTACTCCATGTAAACTCTGTGTTTTTGTGCCTCGTGTTAAACAATTATGCGTAAAAAAAGGATATGTAATTAAAAATATTAAGTCATGAGAAGAGTTATTGGTTATTTCATTTTAGGACTATTGCTTAGTTTATTTGCCTGTGAAAAGGGATCAGGTGAAGGGGGACAAGCCAAACTATCCGGTACTGTTTTAAACATCAATTACAACGGTAACTTTACCATTAAACGAGATACTTTCCCGGCAGCTGAAGCTAATGTGTATATCATTTACGGAGGTGATGAAAATGAGTTTTATGGGGATGATGTGAAATGTGATCACAATGGATATTTCGAATTTGATTATTTACGGGAAGGGGATTATATCGTATATACCTATTCAAAAGATACAACTCTAAATTATGATTTAACTTCTGAGAAAATTGCACTTTTTCGGAAAGCAACCATTTCATCGTCAAAACAACATGTAGATGTTGGTACTATTTACGTTGCTAAATAGGGAGATGAAAGATGAAGAAGTTAATCATATACACATTGCTTTTTGTGGCTCTTCCGCTGATGGCTCAAAACGAAGATTTTGAAACCTGGACTAACTTCTCTTTGAGTGGTGAATTGTTTAAAGACATTGATTTTTCGGTGGAACCCGAATTAAGATTCTTTGATAATGCATCTCGTTTAAGTTGTTGGCAATCTGATTTTAGTTTATCTAAAGCTTTATCGAAACGATTAGATGTGGGTCTTTTTTACCGTTATAGAGTCAATTATGAGGTTGAAAACTATAACCAAAGAATGCATCGTTTAGGAGCTTTTTTAAAGTTGAATTATAAAACCGGCAAGTTCATATGGTCTTATAAAGCTCAATTGCAACGCCAGCACACAAATTGGAAAACGTCAGAAGATGGTGCAATTGCTGAAATGGCTCATCGCCATAAATTAATGGTGAAATATAAACGTAAAAAGAATTTTGTTAATCCATCTGTAGGAGTGGAGTATAATTTTGCCCTTTCACCTGCCGAGGAAGTTGGTACATGGAAACGCAGACTTTATTTTTCTATCGATAAGCAATTAACAAAAAAGGTTAGTATCGATCTGTCATATAGACGCCAAGAAGAGTATGGTGTTGCTGAGCCTGAAACATTAAACATCCTGTTTATTGGAATGGGATATGAACTATAAATTTTAGTCTGATGGAAAAAGAAAAATTGAATTCAATTGTTGAAAATATTCAACCCATCACATTAGATCAAATGGATGGTGTGAAATTAATGAACCGGATAGATACCAAATTTATTTGTGCATTTTCCCAATTGCCCGCCATATTGGATGAACTTGGTGATGGATATAAAGTATTAGAAATCGATGGTTGTCGTATACATCCTTATAAAACAGGGTATTATGATACAAAATCTTTTTTTATGTACGGTGCTCATCAAAATGGAAAACTAAACAGGTATAAAGTTAGAAAGCGGGAGTATGTTATTTCAAATCAACACTTTTTAGAGGTTAAGTTTAAGAACAATAAAGGTCGTACAATTAAAAATCGGGTTTCAAGAGAAAATGAATTAAGTCATTTTTCAGATTCTGAATCTTCTTTTTTAGAAAATTATACGCCTTTTGAAAGTTCAGATTTGGAGTTGAAAATGCATAATAACTTTAGCCGTATTACTTTGGTTGGGGAAAGTGAGAGGTTAACGATTGATTTTGATTTGGCGTTTATCTGTGTTGGTGGCAATGAAAAGAATTATCCTGAAATTGCCATATTAGAGTTAAAGCAAGGTGCATATACTTTAGACTCCACGGCTATGAGGGTGTTAAAAAAGCATAGTGTTAGGCCCGATTCTTTCAGTAAATATTGCGTGGGTACAGCATCCTTATATTCTCACTTAAAATCAAATCGTTTTAAGGATAAATTTGTGAAAATAGATAGGCTAAAAGCTGTACATGCAATGAATAGCTTGTAATGATTGTCAAAATATTAATGAATTATTAAATAATTAATGTAAAAATAAAAATGCTATGGATTTCGATTTTAATATAGTTTTTGGTGTCGTAAAACTATTTGATATTAAAGTTATTAACTGGGAAGATTTTTTTCAATTATTGATAAGGTTTGCCTTAAACCTGGCTGTTACAATGGTTTTGGTAAGGGTGTTGTACTATCAGGCTTCAAAGCGTAAAGATTACTTATTTACTTTTTTATTAATAAGTTCAACCGTATTTTTATTGTGTTTCTTGCTTGAGAGTGTGAAGCTGCAATTGGGTTTTGCCTTTGGGTTATTTGCCATTTTTGGAATTATTCGTTATCGCACTACCCAGATTCCAATTAAAGAAATGACTTATCTTTTTATGATTTTAGGCTTGTCGGTTATCAATGCCTTGAGTAGTAAAAAAGTTAGTTATGCTGAATTAGCGGTTACCAATTTCATTTTAATTGCCATTACTTGGGGATTAGAGCGGGTGTGGTTATTGAAGCACGAGTCGAGTAAACTTATTGTTTATGAAAAAATTGACTTGATTAAACCTGAGAAATATGAAGAAATGTTACAGGATTTATCTCAAAGAACAGGTCTTGTAATCAATCGTGCAGAGGTGGGAAAAGTAAATTTCTTAAGAGACACCGCTGAGATTATTATTTATTATTACGATGATCATCCATCAAATGTAACCGCTTTTGATTTAAATGATAGTGATTTGAATTAAGTCATTAAGACCATTATATTGGCAAAGGTTTTCTTTTTAGGAAACCTTTTTTTGTTCATTAAACAGGGATTTAAGTAAAGGGGAGTTAGTGATGAAGACCAATGCTGCTAATTATTATAATAAGGGTGGTATGACTTTGAAAAGATAAAGTTTTAACCGGATTAAATATTGGAAATTAGCAAAGAAAAAAGGCTGCTCATTACGAGCAGCCTTCCTATTTTACATAGTAAATTGATTATTTATTAGCATCCGATAACGAAGCTGTTGCTTCTTTGCTACCGTCAACACCTTTTGCTTTGTGTGCCATTACACGGTGCGATTTAAATCCACGAATGTATTGGTAATCGTAGTTTTCATATTTGTGAGTAAGACCCCAACGCATAATTTCAGTTGGTTCTTTTTCGTTATCAGCTGTACGGTTTAAACCAATTGCATGAGGAGCACCTTTGATGTGTGACATAATCTCAAAGTTGATCCCATCAGGAGACCACTGCATGGTGTTTTTCTCAGGACCATCAGTAGTAATCAAAGAAGCGATACCACCGTTGTATTTCCAAACACAAATCTCATGACCACTATTTGAAATTGGGTTGTAAGGAGATTTTTTGTAAGGCCCTTTAGGATTATCCGCAATAGCAACCCCATGACGAATTTGGCGACCTCCAAAAGTGATTTCTTCACCCATTTGCTCACCTTTGTAATACAAGTAATATTTACCTTTGAAAGGAATAATACATGGATCGTGTACTTTATGAGAATCGAAGTCACCTTTTTTCTCAACCGCAAAACGGTCTTGCTTATCACCTTTCCATACTCCATTGTCAGCAGGGCTTAAGATTGGCTCTTTTGACTTTTCCCAAGGACCATCTGGGGAATCCGACCAAGCTAAACCAACTTGGTTTTTAGTACGCACTTGGTATAAACCACCTATTGTTTGGTATACCAGGTAATATTTGCCTTTGTCTTTCATGATCTCAACAGTAAAAACCGAACGGTCATCGTATTCACCTTTGTCACCACGAGCTACAGCCATACCTTCTTCTTTCCAGGTAATACCATCTTCAGAAGTAGCGTACCAAATATCACATCTATCCCAAGGGAAAACTTTCTCATGTTCAATGTCTCCGCCAAAGCCATCAGTAGGGCCTACACTTTTGGTATACCATACGTAGTATTTGCCATTTTCTTTAATGATACCACTTGGATCACGACGAACTACCCCTTCTTCGTATGCCAAATCACCTTCAAGATCATACGTTTCATATTCAATAAACCATTCATTGCCAATGTTTGGCCATTTTAGTGCGCGTTTTGTTGCGGCACTTAACGAATCTTTATTCGTGATTCCTAATTTTTCAATTTGCTCTGCTGTAGGTTCAACTTTTTCACCATCACAACATGCCGTTTGTGTTTTGCAATCGCAGCTGCTAAATCCAACTGCCAATGCACTTAATCCTAGAAATAATAATTTCTTCATAATAATATTTAATATTTATAGTTCAATTTGCTCGTTTCTTTATTTACCGTTTTTTGCGAGCCTAACAAAAATAGGGAATTTAGCTAAAATACATAGCTCAAGGGTTAATTAATAAACACTTATTCCTGAAATTTGAAAGTGAATTTTGAGCCAATACCAATTTCGGACTCAACGGTTACATCCCCGTTAAGAAGTTGAGCGAGCTTTTTGGTTATGGCTAATCCTAAGCCAATTCCTCTGTGCGCCATTTGTTGATCTTTTTCAAGTTTTACAAATTGATCAAATATAACAGCTTGCTCTTCTGGAGATATTCCTGGACCACTATCTTTAACATATAGTTCTATGTAATTGTCTATTTTTTGGGCTCCAATTTCAACAAAGCCTTCTTTTGTGAATTTTAAAGCGTTGCCAATCAAATTGGTTAATATTTGCTTTATGCGGTATGCATCTGAGTAAATGCTTGTATTTATTATATCTAAGTTGTTAATTAGTTTAATTTCGACTTTTGAATTAGTATTTCTTAGAGAAAAGGAAGAGTAAACTTCATTAAGGATGGAGTTTAAAATGAGTTGCTGTTTATTTATTTTTAATTGGTTACTCTCTATCATTGAGAAGTCAAGGATATCTTCGATTAAATATAGCAATGATTCACTGTTCGAATTGATAATAGAAATGTAGTTTTTGCGGTCTTCTTTCGTTAATGAATCATCGTCAAGTAAACCCGAGAATCCTACGATGGCATTCATGGGTGTTCTTATTTCATGAGACATATTTGCCAGAAAGAAGGATTTCAATTGGTCTGATTTTTCTGCCTTTTCCTTTGCTATTTTTAAATCACGGGTACGTTCGTCCACCTTTTTTTCAAGTAAAGTTCGGGCTAGAAATAACTCGTCTCGTTGAGTTTGTAATTCTCTTTTTTGAGAAGCCAGCTTTTCATTTTGAACAGCCAATTTTTTATTTTGTACATTAAGCTGGGTGTGTTGCTCCTGAATTACTTTAGTACGTTCTATTACTTTGTTTTGAAGTATTTCTTTGTCCTTAATGTTTTTTCGTTCACGTGCTTTAAGAAAGGTGTATATTAATAGCAGAATAGTTGATATTTCCAGAAAATAAAACCAAATCGTTTTCCAAAAGGGAGGCGTAATGATCACATTTAATTGATGTCCTTCTTGATTCCATACTTTATCATTGTTGCATGCTTTTATGTTAAATGTGTAGTTGCCTGGACTTAAGTTAGTATAGGTGATTTTGCGATTGTAGGCATCTGTCGATAGCCATTGATCATCAAAACCATCTAATTTGTAGGAATAGATGTTTTTGTAGGGAAAAGTGTAGCTTATCGCTAAAATTTCAAATTCTAAAGACAACTGTTTTTTCCATGGAATGGTTATGTTTTCGCTAAAATTGATTTCTTTTTTTAAAACTTTTGAGTCTTTGTCTGGAGAAATTAATTCGTTGTTAATCCATAATTTAGAAATGTATACAGGCGGGATTTTAGTATTTATTTTGATGTGCTCAGGATGAAAGTGGCTAAAGCCATTTTGACCTCCAAAATAAAGTTCCCCATTTTTTGTTTTCAAGGCTGCTTGCCAAAAGAATTGGTTGCCTTGCAATCCATCCTCTTTGTTGTAGTTCGTGAAGTTTTGAGAGGATGTGTTGTAAACACTTATTCCTTTATTGGTTGAAAACCAAATCTCATCCTTATAAACAAGGAGACCATTAATAGTATTATCTATTAAACCATCATCTGCTGTTAAGTGTAATAATTCATTTCCGTTTTTATCACATTTGAAAATTCCGGCTTGAAGCGTGCCGTACCATATATTACCTTCATCATCAAAATCCATGACGGCAGTTTCCAAACGGTTCACAAACGTTTCCATTTTATCCTGATCTTCATTGTATTTAAAAATGCCATTTCTCGATAAAACGAATATTTCTGACTCCTTTGATTCATAAATAACGGGGATCGTCATATTAACTGTATCATTAGTAAAATATTCACCCTGTAGTTTTTGTTTCTCATTAAATTTTCCAACAAAACCAATTGGGTAACTAACCCAAAAACGGTTTTTACTATCGATGAATAAACTCCAATAACTTTTATGGTTATAACCATGGTAGTTAGAGCCTAAAAAATTGTGGTAGTCTAATTGGTGAGTATTTTTATTATAGGAGGCAATCTTCTCATCCCATGAGGCAATCCAGATAATTCCGTTTTTATCTTCATTAATGGAGCGGATATTTCTTAGTCCAATATTTTTTTTCGTAAAGGTGAATTTTTGACTTTCTCTATCATAGATGTTTATGCCTCCGCCATCTGTTCCAATCCATATTTTGCCATCCCGATCTTCAAAAAAACAAGAAATGATACTGTGTGAGGGAGCATATGATTCATTCACTGCATTTTTATCTAATAACCTGAGTGGGGTGTGTGAGGTAAAGCGTGCTTCTTTGGGGTTGCTGTAAAAAACGCCCCCTCTGGAAGTACCTGTCCAAATAATGCCTTCTTTGTCTTGATGGATGCAATAGATACCATCGGATAGTAGTTCACCATATCCGGGGTTATCGTAGGTGATGTACTCAAAGGTATTATTTCTTTTATTAAGGATATTTATTCCTCCCTGGTCAATTGCAATCATTAAAATTGAATCATTAACATTCTCAAGGTCTGTGATGAATTTTCCATTGGTGCCGGACTCTTCTTTATTAATCGGAAAGTATGAAAAAACTTTACTTTGTGGATCAAATTTGGCAAACCCAACACCATAGTTACTGTACCAAAAATTATTATCCTCATCTATTGTGAGTAGTTTTTCGCCAAAGTTTTTGGTTGTGTTCAGTGTGTCCTCTAGGTAAGTGAATTTGCCATCCTCAAATAAAAAGAGGCCGTTTTTGTCGACAGTTGCGCACCAGCAATTTCCATTTTTATCCCAATCCATACAGGTGAAATCATTTTCAGATTGCTTTACACTGAAGTAATAGGATTTGAAGGCATTGGTATTGCGGTCGTATTGATAAATTCCATTGTGAGTAAGAATAAATAGTGTGGAATCAGGTGATTCTACTATTCTTCGAATGTAATTGGAAGATTGATAGCCTTCATCGTTGCCTTTAAATTGATAACGTTCAAATCGATTCTCTTTCGAGTTATAACGATTTAAGCCAAAAGATGTACCAACCCATAAATTTTGATGTGTATCTTCGTAGATGTGACATATGCCATCGCTACTTATACTAGTGGTGTCTTTGGTATTGGCAAGGTATCGTTCTATGTTGTAGCCATCATAGCGCATGAGACCAATGCCATCGTTTCCAATCCAGAGATAATCATTATGATCCCGGCATATTGATCTCACAAGGCTTAGCCCTACATCAGAATCTAATTTCCTAAACCAGTATTTACTATATAATTGATTACAAAAAAAGGTTAAAAGTATAGTTAAGAATGTAATTTTTCGCTTCATAAATGAATTTAGTCTAGCTCTTTTGAATTGTTAGGTTGATGTAAATATAATAAAAGAAACCTCAGTTCAATTGTAAATACTATAGACTTTCAGTGAAAAATGAAGAAAATGTTAAAATAAGTAGAGTGAGAAATAGAAAAAAGCGAGTAAAAAAAAAACAGGCACCATTGAGGTGCCTGTTTCAAGAAACTATTTAACAGAGAGAGTAGTGCTGTTAGTTTCTAATCCTTCTGAACTTGCTGTAATTGTTGCCGATCCTTGTTTTAGAGTCGATTGTACAATTAATAAAGCACGTCCGTTATTAGTTGTGATAGTATTTGATTGGTATTTTTGTACGCTTGCATGGAAACCGTTATCTACACCTAACGCTTTCACAGCGCCATCTACATCAATAGTGATTGTTTTTTCCTGTTTTTTCACAGGATTTCCATTTGAATCAACCAATTGAAGTGTTACATGTGCAACGTCATAACCATCAGCAGTTAATTCTGTTTTGTCAACAGTGATTTTAACTTTAGTAGCTTCACTAGCTGTTGCAATTGACATTTCTACCGGTTTGTTGTTTTTAACTGCTTTTGCAGTAAGTGTCCCGGCTTTAAAAGGAACTGCCCATTTGTAAATATGATCCGGGAAGCTCGCAAGTTTTTTAGTACCTAACGATTCGTTATTTAAGAATAACTCAACTTCCTCACAGTTTGAAAATACCTCTACAATAACTGTTTCATTGTCATTGTAATTCCAATGTTCTTCAACATCGTACCAGAACCATAATGCTTGTTCCCAGTTGAACCCATCTTTAGCTACCACTGCACCGGACTCATCTACTTTATATTTAGAAACCTCAGTGTTGTTGGTGTAGATGTGTACGTGTGGCTCGTCATTCCATAACGTACGGTACATGTGGTAACCAGGCTTTTCGAATCCTGCTAAGTCAAATAAACCGGAAGCAGTCGCTTTTGATGGCCATGATTCATTTCTTTCTCCTAAGTAATCAAAACCTGTCCATAAGAATGTACCTGATACGAATGGACGCTCCATGATAGCTTTCCACTCGTGGTATTGAGGTAAGTTTTCAGTACCCATAATAGTTTTCTCAGGGTAGAACTTACGCGCGTAATCATACATTACTTGGCGGTATGAAAATCCTACGATATCAAGTGCATCTGCATATCCAGACTCAAAACTTGCAGATGGTAAAATACAGTTTGCAACTACCGGACGAGCTTTGTCTAGTTCTTTTGTCCAATCAGAAAGCATTTGAGCTGTTTTTCCAACCTGGTATGGCTTGTTCTCTTTTGCTTGTTCTTCTAAGAAAACTTCACGTATTTTCTCCTTGCCGATGGGCGGTTGACTCCAGAAATAGTTTCCACTCCAATCCATGTTACCAAAGAACCCTGTTGCTTTTGCGTTTTCAGGATACGTCCACTCAATTTCGTTTCCGATACTCCATTGGAAAACTGAAGGATGGTTGCGGTGACACAATACTGTGTTTGTCAAATCAAATTTATTCCATTTGTGAAAGTGTTCGCCATAGCCACGTGTAATGTAATCTACAGATTGTTCTTTCATGTTTTTACGTTTGTCTTTTGGGAAATCCCACTCATCAAAGAACTCGTCTTGTACCAAAAAGCCCATTTCATCACAAAGTTCAAGAAGCTCTTCTGAACTTGGGTTGTGGGAAATACGAAGGGCATTACAGCCAGTTTCTTTTAATTGTTCTAAACGGCGTTTCCATACAGCTTTTGGCACAGCAGCACCAACTAGACCGGCATCGTGGTGCAAGCAAACACCTTTAATTTTCATGTTCTCTTCGTTTAAATAGAAACCTGTTTCTTTGTCAAAACGAATGGAGCGAATACCAAATGTAGTCTTATATTGATCAACAAGCTTTCCATTTGAAGACAGAGAAGTTACAGCTTTGTATAACGTAGGTGTTTCAATTCCCCATAATTCTGGATTGCTTAATGTGGTTTCTGCATCAATAGTTGTTTCACCTGTTTTAGCAGTTGCGTCATGGGTAAGTGTTGCAACTTTTACTCCGGCAGAGTTAAAGATGTCTGTTGTTAATGTAAATGCTTGATCTGTATCAAAATCATTAGCGACGCGTACTGATACATTAATTGTTGCTTCTTCTTTTGAGACTTTTGGAGTTTGAATGTAAGTACCCCAAATTGGCACGTGTAATTTGTTTGTTTTAACAAGTTTAACATTTCTGTAGATACCAGAACCTGTGTACCATCGGCTATCTGCATAGCGTGTGCGATCCACTTTTACAGCAATTACATTGCCTTCTGCTTTTAAGAAAGGAGTAATGTCGAAGTAAAAAGGAGAGTAACCATAAGGATGTTCTCCAAGTTTTTCACCATTAATCCATAATTCAGAATTATTATATACACCATCAAAGTGTACATAAACTTTTTCTGATGGGTTAAAGTCAACCGTAAAGTGTTTACGATACCAACCTATACCGCCTAATAAGTAACCCGTACACCCTTCTCCTTGAATAGAGTCGAATTCAAATTCAGCACTCCAGTCGTGAGGTACATTTACAGTACGCCATGAACTATCGGCCAAATCAGCCGCAAAAGCATCTCCTTCTTGGTCTAAAGAGAATTTCCAACCAAAATTAAAATCTTGATCTCGCTCAATTGTTGCTTGCTGCGCAGTCTTGTTGCATGAAAGCAACAGTAGAGCAGAAGCAATAATTAGTAATGTTTGTTTCATAATAATTTAATATCAGTGAATAATTTTCGTTTTAATTAACTCTACAATCATACTACAATAATTTAAAAAGGGTAAGTGTTTTTACTCAACTATTACTGAACATTTTTATATTTTTGTTGGATTATAACTGAACAATTATATATTTTACATATCTTATGTTGTTGATATTTAGTTATTATAGGATGATTTATACTAGACATAGTTTAAAACTATTATATGGACTTATTATTTGTTCAAATTTTTTATTGGTAGAAGGTATTTATGCCGGTATTGATAGTATTTCCATTTCGAATAGCTATTCTTCTAGTACGCTTGAAGCTGCCCGCATTATTGATTTTTCGGAAGATCATTTGTATCGCCTAAAGGATGAGTATCAGGTGTTAATGCGAAAAGGTGATACTTTGAATGGTATTTCAGTATTAGCACGTATAGGATATGTTTATTCGCACCACGCCAATTATTCCAAATCCTATAATTATTTATGGGAGGCTTTGTTGTTAGCTGACCAGATTAATGACCATGTCTCAATTGCCTATTTAAATGAACAAATAGGATGGTTGTATAGCTATTTTAATAGGAAGGAAGCTGCCCTCAAATATTTGCAGTTATCTCTCATGGAATATAAGGCATTAATCCAAGAAAGAAAGGTTCTTAGGCAGCAGTTGATTTCAAGTTATTATGGTTTATGTATTTTTTTTAGAGAGTCTGGTGAATATGAATTGTCGAAACAGTATTTAGATAGTTGTTATTCTGTTTTTTACAGTTTGAAATCGCCGGATTTTAAGTTGAATTATGTGAATTCAGAATTAGGATACTATTATCTGAATCAAGGGCAGTCGCAAAAGGCTATTGAATTGTTATTGAGGCAGGTAGAGTATTTTAAAAAAAGAAATGAAAACTACCTGACTATTATTTATTCCTTTTTGGGAGATGCTTATTTAATGGAAAGTGAACTTGATTTAAGTGTGAAATATTATAAATGGGCTCTAAGTATATCTGAGGCAAATAATTCGCATGGAAATTACCGGCCTACCCTTTATAAGAAGCTATCAAAAGTATATGTTCAAAAACGTGATTATAAAAACGCCTATGAAGCGCTCGAAAAAGCGAAAGAATTGGATGAATTGCTTTACGATAGCCGAAGCTTTAACAATAAACCGTTATTGGAAATTAGTGATGAATTTCGTAAGGAAAAAGAGGTTCAGAAAAAACTGATTCAAGAACAGCGAATAGCTCAGTTAGAATACGAAGATAGTGTTGGTAGCCTTCAGTTAATCATTATGTTAGTTGTTTTTATTGCTTTAGTCATATTGGCTTATCTTTACATTCGTTTTGTAAAATCAAAACACAAATCAGAACAAGCTTTAATTACTAAATCAATTGATTTGGAGAACCAAAAGCAAAGGGAATTACTGGAACTTAAAAACAAAGAACTGGCTTCGTCGGCTTTAAGGCTAATTGAAAAGGATGAAGTGATCAGACGATTAAAAACCGCAATTGTGGATAAAAAGGAAAGTTTGTCTGATGCGGCCATTAAGCGATTGTTTAAATCTATATCTGGTAGTAGCGTACAAAACTGGGAAGAGTTTGAAGCCCGGTTTATGGCGGTAAATGAGTCTTTTTACGAACGTTTAAATAAGCAATTTCCAAATCTGACACAGGGCGATCGTAAGTTATGCGCCCTCATTAAGCTTGAATTTAACAGTAAAGAAATAGCTCAGTTAATGGGAGTGTCCATAGAAAGTGTACATACTATTAGGTACCGATTGCGTAGGAAGTTAGGATTGGATCGTTCAGATAATCTGTCTGAGTTTATTAATGATCTGGTTTAATTTAAATTTGTAAAAAAACAAGGAGGGTGTTTGATGCCTCATTACTTTGGTATCAAACACCCTCCTTTAGGTGGATGCTTTTATGTGATTATTTACATTAATTATTCTTTTTGTTTTGTTTTGCATACTCAGATGGACTGATTCCGTAAACTTCCTTAAAACGGCTTCTGAATGTTCTAAGGTCGTTATATCCAACCTTCCAGGTTACTTCGGCTACCGTTAATGTGTTTTGTTTTAATAATTCCGCGGCGCGTTTTAGTCTAATGTTTCGTAAAAATTGATTAGAAGTTTCGCCTGTGATAGCTTTAATTTTCCTATTTAGATAAACCCTGGATACACCATATAAATCAGCCAGATTTTCCACTGTAAATTCAGAGTTGGACAACTCATCTTCAATAATAGAAAGTATTTTGTCGAGGAATTTTTTATCCGCCGGAGTGTTTGAATTAATTTCCGGATTAATCTGAATTTCTTTTTGATAAGTGTCTCTAAGTTGTTTTCTGTTCTCAATTAATGATTTTACTCTTGCTTTTAAAACTTCTATATTAAAAGGCTTGGCGAGGTAACTGTCGGCTCCTGCATTAAATCCTTCATTTTTTGATTCTTCTGTGCTATTTGCTGTTAAAAGGAGCACTGGGATGTGTGCAGTGGCTTCGTTCTCTTTAATTTGTTTGCAAAGAGCTAGGCCGTTTATTTTCGATATCAGGATATCTGAGATGACGATGTTAGGCATTTTTTCCCTACAAATCTGATAAGCAATTGATCCATCGGTAGCTTCATAGATTATAAAATCGTGGTCAAATAATTCTATTAAATGTTGTTTTAGTTCCAGGTCATCTTCCACGATTAATATTGACTGGTTTTTCGTGGTGATATCTATGGAAATTTCCTTTTCTGGTATTTCTTCAATTATTTCTTGGGAGTATAAATACCCTGGTGTGGATTCATTTGCTAATTCTGAAGGCTCATAATGGTCTTTTCCAATAGCGATTGTTACGAAAAATGTAGTTTGTTTGTCAATCGTATTGTCTAACCATATTTTGCCTTTATGTAGTTCAACAATTCCTTTTGATAAAGCTAATCCAATACCGGTACCTCCAAGTTGGTCTTTTTCTATTGTGCTCGATTGATAATACCGCTCAAAAATTTTTTCTTCTTCACCTTTGGGAATTCCCAGTCCATTGTGGCTCACACTTATGATAAATTGTTTATCGCTTTTGTTTAGCTCACAACAAAGGGTAATATTTCCTTTGCTTTCAGAAAACTTTATCGCATTCGAAATGAGGTTGTATATAACTTTATCAAAAATGTTAGGGTCAATCCAGGCAGATTCTTGTTCCAGATTAGTTGTATAAGTGAAATTTATTTCTTTTTGTTCAGTAAGTGGAGTGAAGCTTTGATAAATGGATTTTAAAAATAAATTTAAGTTAACTTCTTCTGCTTTAATTTTAATATTATCCTGTTCTAATTTTCTAAAATCCAATACCTGATTAACTAAGCGCATCATTAAGTTTACGTTGCGTTTGATGAGTTGTTGATAGTAAGCTCTTTCTTTTAGGTTTAGCCTTAAGTTGTTATTCATAAGTTTGTCTAATGGTGCATTGATTAAGGTGAGAGGTGTTTTAAATTCATGAGAAATATTGGTGAAGAATTGCAATCTAAATTTTGATAATTCTTCCTCTTTCTTTGTTTCTAAATTGGCAATCAGTATGTCATTTTTTCTTTTTGCCATCGCCTTCGAATTTCGAATTATCAAATAAATGATTACACTAAGTAAAATGAGGTATAAGATAATTGCGAGATTACTCAGGTAAATCGGACGCAAAACTTTGATTGTTACTTTTGTAACGGTTTCATTCCAAACCTTATCGCAGTTAGAACCTTTTACTTTAAACGTATAATCACCGGGAGGGATGTTGGTGTAATTTGCTATTCGATAGTTTGGTGAGGCAGTGTACCATTTTTTATCAAAGCCTTCTAATTGGTAGAGGTAATTGTTTTTTTGTGGCGTAGTGTAGTGCAGACCTACGAATCGAAAAGAGAAACTATTTTGACTGTATTGAAGTTCAATGTGATCAGTTTGTTCAATGGATTTTGTTAAAACGATATGATTATCTAGCGTATCGCCTGGTAATACTTCATTGTTGAAAATATAAAAATCAGTTAAAAAGATTTTTGGAGGTATTGAATCCGGTAGAATCTCTTCCGGTTTAAATACATTGAAGCCATTTATTCCACCAAAAATTAGTTCTCCGTTTGATCTTTTGGTTGCGCATATCTCACTGAATTCATTGTGTTGTAATCCATCTTTTGCATCGTAGTTTATAATTTTTCCGCTTATGGGATTGTAGTTAGATAGTCCATTATTGCTGGCTAGCCATAGATTTCCCTCTTCGTCTTCAACGATTGATTTGATTGAATTATTTGGAAGGCCATCTTTAGTCGTAATACTGGTAAATGTCCAATCGTATTGAGTTGGGTCTTCGTTGTATTTAAGTAGTCCACCCCCCATGGTGCCAAACCAAATCGTACCATCTTTAGTTTCTGTGATTTGCAGAATATAGTCATGACTTAAATCCTGTTTTGTGGTTCCTTTCTTGAATACGGTAAACTTAGGGGATGTTTTAACTTGTTCTTCCTTAGGGAGTTTGTTGAGTCCTTTGTCTGTTCCAATCCAAAGGTTTTCTTTACTGTCTTTAAAAATATACCGGATGATGTTTGAGCTTATCGGCGAGTCAGAATTACTCTTGGGAGTGAATTGAGTCATCCTTATTATATTTCCTTCAAAATCTGTTGTGAGTCTCCAGATGCCTTTTCCATATGTACCTACCCAAAGTGTAGTGTCGTTGGTCGATTTTAACGCAAATACAAATTCTAAACGCTTTGAAAACTTAGATTGGTCAATTGCTTTTAAAGTAACAGGATCATAAGCAGTTAAATAGGTTGGGTAGCAAGTGCCCATCCATATTAAACTCTGATGTTTTTTCGAATCAGGTGTAGCCATCTCTTCTATAGCGTACACACAGCTTTGGTTCATGTAGTCATTAACCGGTAAGTGTTTAAAGCCCCTTTCGTAATTATACTTATCGGTGTTTGTTAAGACGCTGACTCCATTTTCTTCTTTACCAATCCATAAATTGTTTTGTGAATCTTCAAACAAGCATTTTATCAAATTACGGTCTATCGAACCTTCATTACGTGTTTGATAAAAATGTGTGAAGTTTTTGGGCTTCAGGTTTATAATATTGACACCACCACCTCTTGATCCAACCCAAATGTTATTGTTGATATCTGTTGTGATGCAAGTAATAATATTACTGTTAATCCTGTTTTTTGTAAAGTCACTGTTGTACTTTTTTGTCATCACCCAATTGTTAAGGCTATCTTTTTCAAAACATTTTAAACCGGTTCTGCTTCCTGACCATATCTTATTTTGATGACAATAGATTGTACCTGAATTTTCTTTTGAAACGCTTTTCAATTCGTAATCTGTGGATGAAGTTAATGTTGGAGATAGAGTTGCAATTCCTTCACCACCTAGGATTAATCCCTTGTTGTAATCATCGATAGTTTCAGCACCAATGTCATAAGTATCAAATTTTAGTTTGTTTTTTGGGTCGTAAGGATTTTTTATCAATCGGGTTTTATGATTACTTCCGAGCCATATTTGACCCTTTTGATCCTGAAAGATCGTTTTAGGACTTTCGTATTTAATGGTATTTGGGAGTGATTCGATGTGAAGGGTTATGGATTCAACGATGGCATTTTTTTCTTGATTAAGTTTAATTCTGGTATAGCCAAACCAGTTGCAGAACCAGATGTAATCATTAGAGTCAACAATCATGTCAACAATATCTGTACTGATATTAAAAGTTATGTAGGATTCCTGATTGTAAAAGTTGGTAAATGTATCTGTGATGGGGTCAAGTTTGCAAATACCTTTACCATAAGTGCCAACCCAAATATTGCCATTACTATCTTCGTCAATAGCGATAATCATATTACTACTTATACTATTATTGGATTCTTTTACCCGGTAAGTTTTATATGTGTAGCCATCATAACGGTGAAGCCCGTCTAGTGTTCCGATCCACATAAAACCCTTACTGTCTTTAAAGATGCAGTTTACGTCGTTTTCTGGAAGATCTTTTAATGTGTGAATGATATAATTATTTCCCGTAGTGTTTTTTAGAGGGGTGCTATTTAGAAACAACGAAGAAAGCGTATTGAAAACGATAAAAAGAGCCAATGACCTTTTCATGAAAGTAGGTTTAATGATTGTTAGAGCGCGAAATTAGTGAATCTTATACAATAAATCTTGTGTGAGGTTATTATTTACCCCCTTGTAAGAGATTATAAGGGGAGATTTTTTAGGTGGTTTCAAATGCATCATGTTTACAAATAAATGAAAGTTAAAGTCATTAAATATTCGATATTATTGTGTTTTTGGAGAATCTCATCACAATAAAAATCATTATCTTTGTGCCTCGAAAATCTCAAGTTTCTATATTCAATATTGATTTGAGGTGAGAGAGTATGATAAACATATTATCGAACAATTTTTAGGTGTTGAAGTTTTACAATTAGAATTAACATATAAATATATGAAAGCAACATTTTACGAAGGTAATAAAACCTTCTCTGTGAAAGACACAGAAGTTAAAGAGCCTGCAGCAGGTGAAGTGCGTATTAAAGTAGCATATTGTGGTGTTTGTGGTACAGATGTGCACATTTACCATGGTATGATGGATAAGCGTGTGAGTATTCCACAAATCATCGGTCACGAAATGTCTGGTGAGGTAGATGCAGTAGGTGCAGGAGTTGAAGGTTATGCTGTTGGTGAAAAAGTTGTTGTTCGTCCATTAGATAACCGTAAAGAAAAAGCTTCAGATAAAGGTTTTAGCCACATTATCGAAGAGTTAAAGTTCATCGGTATTGATAGCGAAGGTGCTATGCAACAGTACTGGAATGTTCCTGCTTTTACTTTACACAAGTTACCTGCAGAAACTGATCTTAAAAAAGCTGCATTAATCGAGCCTCTTTCAGTTGCTTGTCATGATGTTAGCCGTGGTCGTCTTAAAGCTGGTGAAACTGCTGTAGTATTAGGTGGTGGTCCTATCGGTCTTTTAGTAGCTATGGTTGCTAAGAGTGTAGGAGCTCAGGTAATTATTTCTGAGGTGAACGAAAACCGTATCGCTAAAGCTAAAGATTTAGGTTTCGATGCAGTTAGCCCTATTAAAGAAAATTTAGTTGAATACGTAAAAGGAAAAACTGAAGGTCGTTTAGCTGATGTTGTATTCGAAGTTGCTGGTGTTCAGCCTGCATTAGATATTATGACAGAAGTTGCAGGTATTCGTGGTCGTATCGTTATGGTTGCTATTCACGGTGAGGCTAAGCCTATCAGTTTATTCAAATTCTTCTGGAAAGAACTAGAATTAATTGGTGCTCGTGTTTACGAACCAGCAGATTACGAACAAGCTATTAAATTAATCGTTAATAGCGATCTTCCTTTCGAAACTATTATTACAGCTACAGAGCCTTTAACAAACATTCAAGGTTTATTCGAGCAAATCGATAGCAATCCTGAAGGAATGAAATACTTATTAAATTGCCAAGAGTAGTTTTGTAGTTCAAATCATAAAAAAAGAAGTGACCTCAACGAGATCACTTCTTTTTTTTATATAAAATTTTAGTAGAAATTGTTAAGTTAAACTATTTAAATATCTTTGCGAAATGCAAATGTATGCAACTCGGCAAATGGTTTAAAAAGTACTAGTTATTAAAAGCATTTTTTACTATTATTTTTTATGTGTTAATGAGCATGTTTTAACCGTCACTATTACAGGTTTATACTTGTTAATTGTTGAGGAATTTTGTGTTGGTAATCTGAGAATAAGATGATTTAATCTTTATATCATAAAAACATTTTCAGAGCCATTTTGTTTGTTTTAGTAAGAAACTATAAAGTGTGAACAAAATATAGTAACGAATTAGTGTTAATGTATTGAAATAAGATATATCATGAGTAAAGAAGTACTAAATTTTAAACAGTTTATTAACGGACAATGGTTGGAACCATCAAATAGAGAATATGTTGAGGTATTCAATCCATCAGATGATTCAATTGTAGGTAAAGTACCGGATGGTAATGAGGCTGATGCTCAAAAGGCTTTGGAAGCGGCGGCGGCTGCTCAAAAAGAATGGGCAAAAGTTCCGGCAAAGAAAAGAGGGGAGATCATGGTTAGGTTCGCCGACTTAATTATGGCGAATCAGGAAGAAATTGCAACAGTGCTTACCAAAGAACAAGGTAAATTATTTTCGGTTGCAAAGTTTGAAGTTGAAGCAGCGGTTAATTTTATTAAATATACATCCGAGTGGGCACGTCGTATCGAAGGTGATATTATTCCATCGGATAACGAAAATGAGCAAATATGGATTCAGAAAGTGCCTCGTGGTGTTGTTGTTGCAATTACGGCATGGAACTTCCCTTTTGCATTAGCCGGGCGTAAAATAGGGCCAGCTTTGGTTGCAGGGAACGCAATTGTGGTTAAGCCAACTGCTGAAACGCCGCTTTCAACTTTTTTGTTGGCAGAACTTTCTATTCAGGCAGGAATTCCAGCAGGTTTAATTAATATTATCAATGGTCCTGGTCGTACCGTAGGAGATTACCTGGTTAGGAATCCATTAACAAACATGGTTACCATGACTGGTTCAACGCCGGCAGGTCAGGCCATCTTTAAAGCAGCTTCAGATAACTTAGCACACGTACAATTAGAGCTTGGAGGGAAAGCACCATTTATTGCTTTCGAAGATGCCGATATTGATGCAGCTGTGGATGCAGCTTTAAATTCACGATTTGATAATTGTGGTCAGGTATGTACTTGTAACGAGCGCATGTATGTGCACCAAGATATCTATGACGAATTCATGGAGAAATTCATGGCTCAAGTAAAAAACTATAAAGTAGGGGATCCATTTGATCCAACATCAAACATGGGTCCTAAAGTTAACAAGAGCGAGCTTGAGCACATGCACGAACTCGTTGCAAAGAGTATTGCAGAAGGGGCAACTTTGGCTTATGGTGGTAAACGTCCTGAAGGAGCACAGTTCGAAAAAGGAAACTGGTTTATGCCAACAGTTTTAACCAATGTAACTCAAGATATGACTATCGTTCATGAAGAATCATTTGGTCCTATTTTACCTGTAATTAAGTTTAAAGATTTCGACGAGGTGGTTAAAAACGCTAACGACTGTGAGTTTGGTCTGGCAGCAATGGTTTTCACTAACGATATGAATCGCATTATGCGTTTAAACCGTGAATTAGATTTTGGAGAAATCTATGTAAATCGTCCTCATGGCGAATCGGTACAAGGTTTCCACAACGGCTACAAAATGTCCGGCACAGGTGGCGAAGATGGAAAATACGGTTTCGAACAATACTTAGAGAAGAAAACTTTCTACGTGCGATTTAAAGGATAGTATTTACATTATTTATATACGCCACAGATGCATGGATGATTTTTATCTGTGCATCTGTGGCTTTTTTATTACTAAAAATTCCAGTTGTAGCAATATAAACTTTTTAATAATTGGCTAGATACTACTTTCTATAATTCTCAGCTTTGGAATCAAGATAAATCACTATCTTTGCCATTTAATAAAAAATTATATTAAACGGCTTTTTTTAGATATTATGAGTACAAACATTAAACATGTTGATGTAAGATTATTTAAAGTGCCATTGCCAGAGGTATTGTCTGATGCAAAGCACGGTGATCACTATCACTTTGAATTAGTAACTGCGACAGTAACCTTAGAGGATGGTAGTGAAGGTACTGGATATACATACACTGGAGGTAAAGGTGGATGGGCTATTAAAGCAATGATTGAGCATGATTTAGCTCCAGCTTTAGTGGGTCAGGATGGTACTGATGTAGAAGGATTATATGATTTTATGGAGTGGCACATTCACTACGTAGGTCGTGGTGGTATTGCTTCTTTCGCTATTTCTGCAATCGATATTGCACTTTGGGACATCCGTTGTAAAAAGGCTGGCGAACCTTTATGGAAAGTAGCAGGTGGTACAGATAATACTTGTAAAGCGTACTGTGGTGGTATTGATTTACAATTCCCACTTCCAAAATTATTAGGTAACATAAAAGGTTATTTAGACCGAGGTTTTAATGCTGTAAAAATTAAAATTGGTCGAGAGAACTTAGATGAGGATATCGAGCGAATTGCAGCTGTACGTGAGTTCATCGGACCGGATGTAACTTTCATGATTGATGCTAACTACTCTATGAGTGTAGAAAAAGCGATCGAGTGTGCAAACAGAGCGAAGCCTTACAATATTTACTGGTTCGAAGAGCCAACTATTCCGGATGATTACAAAGGGTTTGGTAAAATTGCTGATGCAACAGGTATGCCATTAGCAATGGGTGAGAACTTACATACCTACCACGAGTTCGAATACGCTATGGCAGACGCAAAGCTGTCTTTCGTTCAACCGGATGCTTCTAACACGGGTGGTGTTTCAGGATGGTTAAAAGCTGCTAAATTAGCTGCTCAACACAACATTCCTGTATGTTCACACGGTATGCAAGAGCTTCACGTAAGTTTAGTATCATCTCAACCCAATGCTGGTTGGATTGAGGTTCACTCTTTCCCAATTGATGAGTACACAACTCGTCCTTTAGTGGTTGAAAACCACAGAGCGGTTGCACCAGACACTCCTGGTGTGGGTGTTGAGTTCCGTTGGGATTTATTAGAGCAATACGAAGAAAAGTAATCTTCAAATCTGAAAGTTGAATTTATAAATAAACATAAATCGATATTCAGTTAAGATAAAATCTTTATTAAATGAGTAGTCAGATAGTGTATAAACTAACTGTCTGCTCATTTTTTTTTACTATAATTGTGCTTTGTTAACAAAATTAAACTTAAATCTGTCACAATGAATATAAGAAAAGAACTGTTTGGCCAGTTTGAAGGACAAGATGTAAATCTATATACCCTGACTAATGGCAACGGTATGGTTGTAAAAATCATGAACTATGGAGCAACAATTACAGATGTAACTATTCCTGGCGAAAATGACAAAGCAGTTAGCATTGTTTGTGGTTTCGATAACTTCGATAGCTACTTTGGGGAAGGATACAAAGCTAATGCCCCATATTTTGGATGTACAGTAGGACGTTACAGTGCTCAGATAAAAGATTCTAAGTTTACTTTAGATGGTCAAGAATATCAATTAAATGCAAACTGTGGTGCTAATAATCTACATGGAGGTACAGTTGGCTTTGATAAAAAAATGTGGGATGCTGAAGAAGTAAAAACTGATAACGCGGTAGGTGTTAAGTTTTCTTTATTAAGCCAAGATATGGAAGAAGGCTACCCCGGTAATGTTAATGTCGAAGTAACCATGCTTTTAACTCGTAAAAATGAGATTAAAATTGATTACAATGCAACCACAGATAAAGCAACACCACTTTCGTTAACCAATCACAGTTATTGGAATTTGAGTGGTTTCAAGCAAAATGTAGAAGGTTTTATTGCTCAGGTAAATACAAATACTCGATTAGCCGGTGATGAAACAGGTGCTTGTACAGGAGAGATTTTAGATTTATCAGGAAAGGCTGATGATTTGCGCGAAGGGAAAAAGATTGGTGAGGTTCATGAAGAATTAGGTGGATTTGAGCATTTTTATACGTTTGATAATCCAAACTGTGATTTAAATCAAACGGCCGAATTCACAGATCCTGAAAGTGGACGTAAGTTAGAGATTTATACAACAGAGCCTTGTATGTTATTATACACAGCCAAGTATATGTCAGATGATTTAAAACGAGAGAATGGAGATCAATATGGTAAATACAGCGCTTTTGCTTGCGAAACCCATCGATATCCAAATGGGCCAAACATTGAGAACTCACCAATGTCTATCACTACTCCAGATAAGGCCTTTAAGAGTACTACTGTCTTTAAATTAACTTTTTAATTAAAAACAATAATTAATTTATATTTATCATGATTGGAATTTTATTAGCAATTTCAGCGGGTGTGATGCTTGGGTTCTGGGCCATGCCTGAGAAATATGTAAAGAACTATGCGTTTGAAAATGCATGGGGACTATGCTATTTATTTGTGCTGTGGTTAATCCCTGCTATTGTTGGTTTTACTATGATTAACAATTTTGGTCAGGTATTAACAGATGTTGGTACACCTGTTTTATTAAAGATGTTGATCCCTGGTTTCCTGTGGGGAGTTGGTATGATGCTTTGGGGTAAAGCCATTAACCACATTGGCATGTCTCTAGGGTTTTCTATTTTTATTGGAACTATCATTGTGGTAGGTTCACTATTACCTTGGGTGTTATCTGGTATTCCTGATACTGGCGTTGGGTCTATTTTATTAGGTATTGCCGTTATTTTAGGAGGTATCATCTTTAATGGTCGTGCCGGAATGTTGCGCACTTCAGCTGAAGGAGAAAATGGGAATGCTGCTGGATCCTCAATGTTAACTGGTATTATTATTGCCGTAGTTGGTGGTATTTTGTGTACCGGTTTTAACGTCGCATTAGAAATTACTTCTAATGGTGAAGCGGCTAAGAACATTATTGGTGAAATGGTTGTTAAAAACGGTAACGAGGCATGGCTAGCTTCAGTAGCCTCTATGTTTATTGTTTATGTTTCCGGTGGTGTTTTTGTTGTTCCATATTTCTTAATTATGCTAACCAAGAAAAAGTTATGGGCAGGATTTAAAGTAGCCGAAGCAGGTAAAAACGTATCATTATTAGGATTAATGGGAGTGTTAAACTTTACGGCTTCTATCATCTTTGCATATTCTTCTTTTGTATTAGGTGCCGAAGGTGGTTCTGTTGGTTATGCCATCTTTAACACACTTTCTGTTGTAACAGCGGTTACTGCTGGTGTTGTATCAGGGGAGTGGAAAGGTGCTTCTAGCGCTTCTAAAATGTCATTATATCTTGGATTAGCCGCAATGGTTGGTGGAGTAATGGTGATTGCATTTGGTTAATCAATAAATAAAATATACTAGATAGCCTGATTGCTTCTATGCAGTCAGGCTTTTTTTATGGAAAAAATGCATCTTTGTATTCCTAAAATACCTTCTTATCATGAAAAAGTTTTTTCGAAAGTTCATTTTACATAAATACTCAGATCAAATCTCCGATATTGGTAAAAGACCGTTATTTATTATATCTGAAGATGAAAATAACGCCCATGAATTAACAATGGCCTTAAATGAACATGACGATGTTCAAATAGCCATGGAACCCGCTCTTTTTTTATTACACATTGGTAAATTGGCATATGAACATTATCTTGGTGAATTATCCATGCAATATCAGAAAGCTTCAAGATTTAAAGGTGATAAGCTTGACGAGCAATTACGTAAAATTTCGTTCAAAAATACCTTGGGTAACAATTATGGTTTCGAATTAAATCCCTTTAAAAAATCGAATGGTAAAAGCTTTAAAAAAAACATGGATGATTTTCGATGGGGAGCACCTTTAAACCCAGATAGTAATACTTATGATGGATTACAATATCTTTTTCCTGATATGAAAGCCGTTTATTTATATGATAAAAGTAAAAGTTCTCAAAAATATGCCTTTCTTCAAGAACAATCCAATTGCTTTATAATTGAGCAAGAAGAATGGGAGAATAATAAAACCAAGGTTATGCAACAAGTTTTTGCTTATATCAGTTAATATCAACCTTCGTTTTTTTGGGTGTTAATTAGAGTGTTATTGGAGATGAGTTTGAAATGTGAATAATAACTGTTTTGAGAAAAAGTGTAATGTTTATTTTCTATCGATTCAATATCTAAAGATTCTAATCATATTTTATCTGTCGAGTTGAAGATTTTAGTTTATAGATAAGATTTATTATTTTACTAATATTTTTGTTAAATATGTAATAAGTGAATTCTATTTTATGTTTGTCTTTATGTGAATAAAATATTTATTGCCATGAAAAACCTAATCAAACCCATTGTTTTATTGTTATTTATGAGCTTTTCAATACAAGCTCAAACCTTAAGTTTAAAAGATATCTACAATTTTTCGGAAGGTTCTGTGTTTAAATATGAAATTTCCAGAATGTCTGAGTCTGGATTTGGCAATAAAAAAATAGAAGTATTTACCATCAAGAATAAATATTGGGTTAATGATACCTTGCATTATACAAGGATCGGCCAAGGAGAGAATTATGAAGTTTTTCGTGATGATGTAGCTGAAAATGCAAGCCCTTATGAAATTAATGAAGAAGTTATTCTAGTTGATTCGTTATCACATTTTTTAAACTTACAAAAAGGAGAATACGGGAAGCCTCGCAAAGACTTTTCTGAACATAGTAAAGAGCTTTTTATCCAAATGACTCAAGAGGATGGTGTGACAAAAAAATATACTGGTGCATCTTATTTTGATCCTGTTTCCAATCAAATGGAGAATAGTGATGAGACTTTTTTTCATTGTGAATATCAAAAAGGGGTTGGTCTAAAATATGAAACTGAGACTTATTTTAACATGTTTTCCACTAGTAAACGTTTACTTGGATTTGTGATTAACGGAGAATCATTCGGTGATATTTCCACTAATGATATTGTTACGAGTTCCGAAACTCTTACTGCAGCACCTTCTTTTGCAATTTATCCAACTGTCGTAAAATCTGGAACTGTTGTAAATATTAACTGCAATGAAGCTGTTAAAACCATCTATTTAAGTTCAGTGTCTGGCCAGATGACAGAAGTTAGGGTTAAGAGCGGTAATTATTTTTCATTCCCTAATCTGCCAAGCGGCATATATCTGTTAGGCATTAAAATTAAAGGTGAATGGGCTTTCAAAAGAATTATCAATAATTAAAAAATGAAAGAGATAACTGATGATAATTTGTTGCTTGAAGGACTTTCACAAGGAGATGAAAGTGCTTATGAGAATCTGTTTCTTAAATATTATACGCCATTAGTTGTTTTTGCAAAAAAAGTCATTTTGGATGATGATTTGGCAAGAGAACTCGTTCAAGATGTGTTTGTGTCGTTTTATGAAAAAAGATCAGAAATCAAGATTCATACTTCATTAAAAGCTCATTTTTATCAATCGGTTAAAAATAAATGCTTAAACCAAATTAAGCGAGATCAAATAAGGCGGGATCATCATGCCAATATTTTTATAGATAAAAAGAATGATGAAGCCATTTTTGAAGACAAATTAGAAGAGACTGAATTGGAGTACCGTATTTTTGCAGTGGTTCAAACTTTGCCCGAGCAATGTAGGCGCATATTTGAAAAAAGCAGATTTAAAGGTGATACCAATCAAGAAATTGCCGATGAATTAAACATTTCTAAACGTACCGTTGAAACTCAGATTAGTAAAGCTTTGCGCGTGCTGCGAGAAAAACTATCAGATTATTTAGTGGTTTTATGGTGGTGTATATCAGTGTTTTATCCTTTTTTGTGAGAAAAAGTTTAAAATCAGCTACGTGTAGGCTTATTGTTAGTTGTCATACTAGTGTTGAAATACGAAAAAACAGCCTAAAACCTGATTAATATGGAATTTATTTTACAAATGCTTGCTCAGTTACTTCCCAATCCGGAAGAGGATAAGGTGAATAAGGATGAACTTGAGAAGCTGGTTGCAGAAAATGAAGCTGTTGTAACTGAATTGGAAGAATCTCAGGAAATGATCAATCCATTTTCTGTATTAGAGTTTCACTAAAAGAACTTTATGAATATACGTGAAGATATAGAGGTTTTAATAGTTAAAGAGTTTACGAGTCGTCTTTCACAGGATGAGCAAGGGGAACTTTCTGAGTGGAGAGCCACATCTGAACTTAACGAGAAAGAGTATGGCCGGTATAAGCAGATCTGGGAAAAGTCAGAGGGAATAAAATCATTCTTGGAAGAAGATGCTGCTAAAGCATGGAAATCTTGTTCAGCCAGAATGAATTTTGCTGGATCTAATTCTCAGAAGCCATCTATGTGGATACGAAAGGTAGCAGCTATAATGATACCAACTATAATGGCGGTGAGCTCATTTCTATTGTATCAAAATGTGCCCGGATTTGGTCACTTGCAGGCCTTTGAGGTATCTAAGCAAGTTGATTCAATTGTTTTAAAAGATAATAGTTCTGTGATTTTGGCTCAGGGAAGCAAGATTATTTACTCCAAAGGTTTTGATGAGCAGGTAAGAAAGGTGCATTTGGAAGGAATGGGTTATTTTAAAGTAGCTCGTGACGAAAACCGGCCTTTTATTGTGAATATTGGAGAATCTGAGGTTAAAGTTTTAGGAACAGAGTTTCATTTAAGAGAATCTGAATCCAAAGTGGAATTGTTTGTAACGCATGGTAAAGTACAGTTTTCGATGGGGGATGAAACTGTAATTCTGACCAAAGGGCAAAAAGCAATTGCTTCAAACGGTAAGGTTATTAAATCGGAAATTACTGATAATAACTTTATGTCATGGAGGACAGGGGAATTAAAATTCGAAGGAGAAGATTTTTCAACAATTATTAACGAAGTAGAAAATTATTTTTCAGAAATAAAAGAAGTTGAGCTCTTGTGTAAACTTCCTGAAGAAAAGGTTACTACACGCTTTAAAAAACCTACAATATCTGAAGTTGTAGAGGAATTAGCAATACATTTTAAGAAAAAAATGGTGGTTAATGATGGCAAATTGATCGTCTCTGATTAATTTTCCGATGTGAATTCGAGATTTTTATATCAGCATAGATTAATTTTACTTTTTTTGCTCATTGTCTTGGTAACGGCCAAAGGTAATGGGCAAAAACTTTTATTTACTCCCATTACTTTTCAGACTACAGAAGGAAGTACTGAATTTTTTCTATCCGAAATTGAAAAACAAGCTGATGTTATCTTTAGTTACAGCAATTTAGTTTGCTTTAAATCTAATCTTACTTTAATTAATACAAGTGGTACAATTCAGAGCTTTCTAGATGAATTGTTTTTAAACTGTCCGGTAAAACATGAAATTCGTGGACGGAAAATTATCCTGGAACCAGATAATGCATCAACGCCACGCTATGTGGTTCGAGGATACATCCGTGATCAAACCAATTTTGAATCCCTTTTACAGGCTAACGTTTATGATTTAAATACGCTTCAAGGAACGGTAACAAATAATTTTGGTTACTACACATTAATATTGCCTCAAGGATCTGCAAAGTTGGTTTGTTCCTATGTTGGTTATGATAAAGTTGTTTCTCATTTTAATTTAAAATCTGATACCATTATTAATGTTTCACTTTTACCCAAAAGTGATTTAGGAGAGGTGAAAGTGACAGGTGAACGTTATCCGGGGTTATTGAACAGTGCACGTACAAGTACCATTCATCTCCCTGTCGAGCAGGTAAAAAATGTACCACTACTTCTCGGAGAATCAGATGTGATTAAAACCATTCAATTGTTGCCGGGTATTCAGAGTGGGGGTGAAGGTAATGCTGGACTGTATGTGCGAGGTGGTGGACCTGATCAAAATCTGGTGTTAATAGATGATGTACCGGTCTATAATATTGATCATTTATTAGGATTCTTTTCTGTTATTAATGCAGATGCTGTTAATCGCATTGAAGTAATTAAAGGTGGATTTCCTGCTCGCTATGGTGGCCGCTTGTCATCGGTAATGGATATACGCTTATATGAAGGAAATAAGCAAAAATATCAGGGAAGTGCTAGTTTAGGTCTGTTATCCTCCAAATTTGCAATTGAAGGACCAATAAAAAAGGAAAAGTCTTCATTTTCCCTTTCTTTTCGACGAACGTATTATGATTTGATTGCCGATTTTTTTCAAGATGATGGCGATAAAAGTCGGTATTACTTCTACGACTTAAATGGAAAAGTAAGTTTTAAACTATCTGATAATGATAATCTATACATTAGTGGTTTTACCGGAAAAGATAAATATGGAGCATATTTTAATAGGCAGGAAATGCCTTTAAGTGCGAATGGAAGTTTTGCTATTACCGAGGATGAAAATGAAATAGGTTGGAGGAATATTATTGGTTCAGCAAGATGGACCCATTTGTTTGGAGCTAAGTTATTTTCAAATTTCACTTGTAGTTATAGTAATTATCGCTTTGATGTGCGACATCTTCAAAATTATTTGTCAGATGGCGAATGGAATTATGGTGAACAAACTTATTTCAGTGGGATCAGAGATTTTACAGCAAAAATCGATTTAAATTATTTACCATCCAATAATCATCACATTCGTATGGGATCAGGCCTTATCAAACATGTTTTTTATCCGGGAATCAATGTGGTTGCCAATGATGTTGTTGGTGGGGCAAGCTTGGATACAATATATGGGGGTGAAGATTTGTTGAGAACAGAATATAGCCTTTACCTTGAAGATGATTTTCAAATACTAAAAAGGGTAAAAGTCAATGCGGGTTTAAGATATTCTTCTTTTTTTGTTCCAAATTCTTTTTATCAATCTTTAGAGCCGCGAATCTCTTGCAGGTACCTTTGGGGGACTTCAGGTGCAATAAAGGCCTCTTATAGTAAAATGACTCAATATTTACATTTGCTTCGTTCATCATTGATAAGCATGCCTACAGATATTTGGCTACCTGTTTCTGAAAAAACCGAACCCATGCAAACCACCCAATATGCGTTTGGGGTGGAATATGAGATAAGTAGTGGTTTTAATGTTTCCTTAGAGGCTTATTTTAAAGACTTTCAGAATATTTTGACCTTTAGGAATGAAACTAATTTTTTTGATTTTACATTGGAATGGGATGATAAACTATCTAGTGGAATCGGGGAGTCAAAAGGATTAGAGATCTTACTGCAAAAAAGTAGCGGCCGGGTAACCGGATGGATTGGTTATACTTTCTCTAAAACTATCAATCAATTTAAGGATACGAATATAAATAATGGAGAGGCTTTTCCGGCTAACTTTGACCGGACACATGATATCTCTATTTATACAACTTATCATTTTAAGAAAAAAGCAAATTTGTCTGTTAGCTGGACTTATGGAACAGGTAGTCCTATTACTTTAGCAGAATCAAAATATTATTCACCACCGATGCCAACGGGAGAAAAACCTTTTAATCACAATTATAATGAGCATATCGATTCACGAAATAATTATCGAATGCCGGATTATCATCGCTTAGATATTGGGTTTAATTTTACAAAAGATACAAAGAAAGGTGAGCGTTTATGGAGTTTTGGGGTAATTAATGCTTATAGTCGTCAAAATCCTTATTTCTTATACTTTTCCGGATCACAAGATGGTGCTGATTCACAAAGGACTCTAAATCAGTTTAGTTTGTTTCCAATACCCATACCCTATGTAAGGTATGCTTTAAAGTTTTAGTTTGAGAAAATTGATATACATATTACCGGTCATTTTTGTTCTTGCTTTTACATCTTGTGAGAAAGAAATAGAAATGAATATTGCAGATGTACCTGAAGAACTGGTGATGTATTCTTTTATTTATCCGGATAGTGCATTAAATTTATTTACAGGAAAGAGTACCAGTATTTTATCGCCAAGTAATTATCAATTGTTTTCTGAAGGACGTTTTCGGATATATTTGAACGAGAATCCTCTTGGAACATATCTGTTACCAAAAGACACTGCTTGGAGTAATTGGAAAGAATTTATATTTAAAGCAGGTGATGTTGTAAAAGTAGAGAGTTTTGAATCGGGAGGAAGAATTATCACCGGCTCAACGCGTATACCGGAATATGTTCCGGTTATAAAAATTGATACAACCTCAATAAAATCAAAAATAGAAGGGAAGCCGGAAAAAAGGTTTTTGGAATGTAAATTACTGTTTAAAGATGATCCTGTTAATGATAATTTTTATCAGTTACATGTTGTTCGCGAAGGATGGGGTACTCTTGGAACCAAACCATATTATACCCGAAGGGTGGTAAGTATAGAGAAGGAAGATCCTGTTTTTTACCAATATGATGAAAGTGGATCTATTTTACAGGGATTGAACTTCCAAGGTTTATTTACCGATTATTTGTTTGATGGTAGTTATTATGCTTTGCGGTTTAACATTCCTGAAACTGAATATTTTTTAGACTATTACGAAGAGAAAGTGAAAATTAGTATTTACTT
Organism: Bacteroidales bacterium; assembly: GCA_003249255.1. Classification (GTDB taxonomy): domain Bacteria; phylum Bacteroidota; class Bacteroidia; order Bacteroidales; family Marinilabiliaceae; genus SZUA-582. The sequence continues at coordinate 43,032 of QKJP01000017.1, read as the reverse complement.
ATATCATTTAACCTTTGACTATTACGCTTTCTTTAGGTCTAAAATTATTTCGGAGGGTTATGAGGGTTTACCAATTTATGAATCCTTAAAAATTCATAACAACGTTAATGGAGGATTAGGCGTGATCGCAGGTTTAAACTTTCATGTCGATTCATTGTTATTTACAAAATAAAATAAGAACTGAATATCTTGTCATGAAAATCTGACAAAATGCACTTATTTTGTGGGATTAAAATGATTTATGTCAACTTTTGAGCTTGGTATAAATATTGAAAAGAGTAAGTGAAAAAAATTAAAGTATAATTATATGGCGTTATTTGAAAAAATGGAGAACATGGATGCTCCAAAAGAAAAAAATATAGAAAGTGGTGAAGTTGAAAAAGTGAAAGTATTTATTGTGGGATCCGGACCTGCCGGATACACTGCTGCTATTTATGCTTCTCGTGCTAATTTAAGCCCGGTTCTATATGAAGGTCTTCAACCTGGAGGTCAATTAACTACTACAAATGAAGTTGAAAATTTTCCTGGATATCCATCGGGTATTACAGGTCCTGAGATGATGGAAGATTTAAAGAGTCAAGCAATGCGTTTTGGAACCGATATTCGTTTTGGATATGTAACAAATGCCGACTTATCAGAACGTCCATTTAAAATTACCGTTGATGGAAGTAGAGTAATAGAAGCAGAAACATTAATTATTGCCACAGGAGCAACAGCCAAATATTTAGGTATTCCGGATGAAAGTAAATATGCCGGTTCAGGTGTTTCTGCATGCGCCACCTGTGATGGATTCTTTTACAGAGGTAAAAAAGTTGCTGTAGTTGGTGGAGGTGATACTGCATGTGAAGAGGCTATTTATTTAGCCGGTTTAGCAGAAAAAGTGTATATGATTGTTCGCCGTGATGAATTAAGAGCTTCAAAGGTAATGCAAGAACGCGTATTCAAAACCCAGAATATCGAAGTGTTATGGAAACATCAAACAAAAGGATTATTTGGTGATGGAGTTGTAGAAGGTGTAACACTTGTTAAAAATCTTGGTACACCTGAAGAAGAAGAAGTGAAAATTGAAATCGATGGTTTCTTTTTAGCAATTGGACATCAGCCTAATTCTGATTTAGTGAAAGGCTATGTTGACACTGATGAAGTGGGCTATATAAAAACCATTCCCGGTACTGCTAAAACAAACGTAGAAGGTGTGTTTGCTTGTGGTGATGTTCAGGATACGCAATATCGTCAAGCTGTGACTGCAGCTGGTTCTGGTTGTATGGCTGCTATTGATGCAGAGCGTTTCTTATCAGAACAGGATTAATAAAGTGTGAAATTGAATAATGGGTAAATGTGGTAATTATTTTATATCACATCATAACCATTCATCGGTTACAAAATAATATAAAAGCGGATTGATATATTTTCAATCCGCTTTTTATCTTATTAACAAGATGTCTTCAATTATTTAAAGCAACCTAATTCTCGCATTTTCTAATGAAAACAATAGCATATTTATTTCTTCTCTAATAATACCACATTCTCAACATGGTGCGTTTGTGGGAACATATCCACCGGCTGAACTTTTGTAACTTTGTATATTTGATCTAACAGATTCAAATCTCTGGCTTGAGTAGCTGAGTTACAGCTTACATATACAATTTTTTCAGGTGCTGTTTTAATCAGGGTATTTACCACATCAGCGTGCATCCCCGCTCTAGGAGGATCAACAATCATCACATCCGGATGGCCATTTTCTTGAATGAAGTCTTCATTTAGTACATCTTTCATGTCTCCGGCGTAAAACGATGTATTGGTGATGCCATTTAATTCAGCGTTAACCTTTGCATCTTCTATAGCTTCAGGAACATATTCAACACCAATCACTTTTTTTGCTTGTTTGGCCACAAAATTAGCTATGGTACCTGTACCCGTGTATAGGTCATAAACAATTTCATCTCCTTTTAAACCGGCAAAGTCTCTGGTTACTTTATAAAGCTCATAAGCTTGCTCCGAGTTGGTTTGATAGAAAGATTTAGGACCAATCTTAAATTTTAAACCTTCCATTTCTTCAAAGATGTGGTCACTCCCTTTAAAACAAACAACTTCCTGATCGGTAATTGTATCATTCGCCTTAGAATTGATCACATACATTAAAGATGTAATTTCAGGGAATTTATCAGCTATGAAGTTGAGTAAGGCTTCTCTTGCTTCCCGATCTTCATGAAAAAAGGTTAATATAACCATTATTTCACCGGTAGAACTTGTTCTGATGATGAGTGTTCGTAAAAAACCTTCTTGAAATCGTAAGTCAAAGAAACTTAAGCCGTGTTCAAAAGCATACTCTTTAATGGCTAGTCTGATTGCATTAGAAGGTTCTATTTGCAAGTGACAATGGTTGATATCTACAATTTTATCAAACATCCCCGGAATATGAAAACCAACTCCTTCTCTGTGTTTAATTTCTTCACCGGAATCTAATTGCTCAAAGGTTAACCATTTTTTATTAGAGAAGGTATACTCCATTTTATTTCGGTAGTATTTGGTTTCTTTGGAACCTAATATAGGAGTGCACTCTGGTAATACAACCTTACCAATACGTTGAAGGTTATTAATTACTTCACGTTCTTTATATTTTAGTTGATGTTCGTAAGGAAGAGCTTGCCATTTACAACCTCCACACGTACCAAAGTGTTCGCAAAAAGGTTCTTGCCTTATGTCACTGTACTTGTGGAAAAAGACAGGGTGACCTTCATAATAGTTTTTTCTTTTTTTTGTAACCTGTACATCTACAATATCTCCAGGTACTGCTTTTTGAACAAACACAACTCTGTCTTCAACTCTAGTCATGGCTTTCCCTTCGGCAGCCACATCGGTAATTTCAACCTCCTTTAATAAAGGTTTTTTCTTTCGCGATCTTCCCACTTTTAATAAATTTTAGGCTGCAAAATTAGTAAAATACTTCATATTACCATTTTTTTAGACAATGGGGTGCTGGGGTTGGTTGAGGAGATAAGAGTTTGATGTTTGGAGTAAAAAAAAGCAGCCATAAAAGCTGCTCTATTTTTTTCTTTTTTCAAAAGGATTTTCTTTAAAGGCATTTTGTGTCCGCGGAGGAGCTCCTCTCGGGTCGATAGGTATATCACCTTCACTCGTCATCATAACCAGTGATATTTTGCTATCGATATCAAAAGTAGTGATGACAGGTTTTATATAGCTTCTTTTATTTTTCATTTGATAACTATACTTGAATTAAAGATATTACTTAATTATCAATTTTTCAGTATAATTACCTTCTTTTGATATGATCTGTATTAAAAAGATACCTGATGAATAGTTTGTATTAATAATGTTTAACAAGTTGGAACTTAGTTTTCCGGATTCAATAATTTGTCCATTTGTATTAAGTATTTTGAATATAGGATCAGCTACTTCAGGCAATAAAATATAGATGCTTTTCTCTTGAGAATAAATTTTAATTGGTAAATCTATGGTATTATAATTTTCTTGGGTGCTGATTGCTTCTGATAAATGAAGCGTGAAGCGATCTTCATATCGACCTTTGTCTGAAGTAAAACTCAATTCTGAACCTGGTTGCAATGCAGTTAAGGTTCCTAAACTTTTATCTTCAAGAACGACATCTAATTGATCAGAAAAATTTACCATCGATTTAAGTTTGATGTGATATTCGCCATATTGACTTGCCTGATAGCCGAGATCAATACTTTTACCTCCTGCATAAGTCTTATACGTATCAATAGTAAGGTTTTTCATGTCATTAATAGTATACAACTGAAGAAAATTATAACTGTCACTGGCAAATTGTTTTTCTGTGTCATACAAGTCATAATTATCACTTGCGTCAGCTAAAAATGCTATGGCTAATTCGTCAGATTTGGTACCATTAATACCCTCCAGTTTTAAATGAGGTGTCAGTGTTGATCCGCTTTTTAAATAAGTGAAATTAGTGCCAACTCTGGCTTCCTTTGGAACTGTGATTGAACCATTGGTTTGGGCAATATCTACTTGTACATAAAAAGCATGTAAGGATGGAATATGTGCAGGATTTGGTGAATTTAAATTTGTTGCTAAATCTGTTGCAGCATTGTAAGCTCCTTGTTGATTTGTTCCAATTATCCTGATATAGAATGAACTGTTTAAGTTAGTGGTAAAGCCATTGTCATAAATGTATTTAAAATCGATAGAGCAGGGGTAGGGATTTCCGGCTAGGTTCCATCCATAATTATTTGGAGACGCTGTTCTAACTGCATTCATTTGGTAAGATGCATTATTGTTGATGTCTCCGCTAAAAGTCCAAGTTGTTCCAGCGGTACTCCACCCTACATAGCCTTGACCAGGAGTAAAGGGATCAGTTGTGGCTAATTCAGACCAGTAACCCGGCATTCTTTCCCATACTTGCCCATTGCACCCAATTGATGAAATACTGGCAGATGCTACCGGACTTGAAAAGTAATAATCGTAAGGTTCTGTAGAAATTTCTTGTAAAACCCTGGTTTCTGCACCTTGCGAAATACTTAATGTTCCGTTATTAATAAAGTTGGCATTGCCAATGGTTTCCGAATTGGATGATTTTAGTTCAAAATAATCATCCACCGTTAATCTGCCTCCGGCATTGATTGTTAAACTGGCGCCTGCATCCACTGTGCATATATTTGCTCTTCTTTGATTGCTTGTAATAGCCGGATAGAATGTACATGGGTAGGGTATGTGAATTGAAAAACCATTTACGTATGGAGAATTCCAATTGTTATTGTCGGCAAAGTCTGTTGATACAGAACCGTTCCATACATTGAATAAGTCGGTTGAAAAGGAGCATAGCTGACTGGTCGATTGCTCAACTCCTACCATGTTTTCAACCGGCAGAATGCTTACATCAATTTGAGAATCCATTGGAAGATCGGAATCCGGATCAATCGTAATACTGGTTTTTTCCAGATTTATGGTTGCAGTATATGGGATAGGAGTGCCCCCGGTTTCAAATGTAATTAAGTTACTAAGGTTTAACTCGGTTATTTCACTGGCATCAATATTTCTTATTGGTAAATCATAATTTATCGTAACGTTGCTTAAGATACTCACACCTGTAGATCCACTAAGAGGATTAAAAGTGGTTGTAGGTGCTGGTAGAATGGTCGTGAATTCATAGGTTGCCGGATCTAAAATGCCTGCAAAAGGTATGTCTCCGGGGTTGGATAAAATGCCATCTGCATCTATTATGACATAATGGGTTGTGCTATTTGAGAAATTAATTGGCGCATCAATTGTTAAGACATTATTTAAAATTGAAGCCCCATTATCAGCTATTCCATTTCGTATTTGAGACTCGTAGATGGGTGTTGGATTGCCTAATTCATAGATGTCAATATAATAGCGAGTTGCAGAAGGATTGAATTTAATGTTTTGAGAAAATGTTAGGTTAATTATTTGATCTATAGGTACATCCACTACACCTTGGCTAGGGGTGTAATCCGTAATAACCGGGGGAATTATATCAACCGTTGTAAATCTCCATTGGTTAGGATCTGAAATCCCAGTAAATGGTAAATCGCCAGGATCCGATAAAATTGCATTTGCCTCTATGGTTACATAATGAATTGTGTTATCTATAAAATCGGTTGGTGGATCAATGGTTAATACATTGTTTAAAATTGATGCTCCATTATCAGCAATTCCATTTCTCACTTGTGACGTGTATATAGATGTTGGATTTCCATCTTCAAATATTTCGATGTAGTATCGCGTGGATGAAGGATTGAATTTAATGTTTTCTTGAAACGTTAAGGTTAAAGTTTTGTCAACCGGAACATCAATCTCACCTTGAGTAGGATTGTAAGTTAAAATGGAGGGGGGATTTAAATTTACTGTAGTAAAACGCCACTGATTCGGATCCAAAATTCCGGAAAACGGAACATTGCCCGGGTCTGATAAAATCGCATCTGGGTTAATAGTTATATAATGTATAGTATTTCCATTTAAAGAATTTGGTGGGTCTATGGTTAATACATTGTTTAAAATGGATGTCCCATTACTAGCAGCCCCAAATCTAACGACTGATTCATAGACAGAGATTGGATTTCCATCTTCAAATATTTCTATGTAATACCGTGTTGAGGATGGATTAAATTTGATGTCATCGACAAAAGTCAGAATAAATGTTTTATTGACCGGTACATCTACTTCGTTTTGAATAGGATCATAAGATAAAACAGCTGGTGGATCGGTCAAAGCTTCAGTTGTAAAAGTCCACTGTGTTGTAGAAATGATACCCGGGAAAGGGTCTCCGGATGGATCAGCTAATATACCATCTGGATCAATAAGTACATAATGTTCAGTACTACCATTAAAGGTAGTTGGCGGGTCAATAGTGAGCACATTTCCTGCAATAGATGCTCCATTATCAGCACTTCCGGCTCTTATTTGAGATTCATATACGGGAATTAGATTCCCAATTTCATAAATTTCAATGTAATACCTTGTAATCGAAGGATTAAATTGAATGTTCGTATCAAAAGTAAGTTGTAGCGTTTGGTCTGCAGGAACATTAATTGCTGCTTGTAGTGGGTCATATGTTGTTATATTTGGTGTTTGTGCTCTGGTAGAAACGCCCAAAGTGATTAAGCACATCCAAATAAATATGAGTACGTATAATCTTTTCATAACCGTATGTAATTTGGTTAACAAAGAGTATACGCGATTCAGCTGAATTTGTTCGATCCTATAACTTACTTATTTCAATAAAATTGAGCTGTTGGTCAAAAGGTTAGGCGTGCTAGATAATCATAATGCTCACCATCCGCAATTTTTTCGAACTTAAGGCCGTTTTGTTCGGCTTTTTCGTCTAGCAAAGCTGGATCAATAAACAACCAATTAAATGAAGCTGATTTTTCATTTTTATACTCCATGGTATAGACCACTTCCCCGTAGTATTGTCCATTTAGGGGAATCAAATAACTATCTTCATCCAAATACAGATATCTCAGGTCGGAGCTATCCAATAAAATTTGTCCATCTGGTTTTAATAGTTTTTTAACCTGATGAAAGAATGCAGGGAGGTTGTTTAAAGTTCCGGCAATACCAATTCCATTCATCATAAACAATAGAGTGTCATATTTATCTTCACCATTAAGCCGGTAAAAATCTTCGTTAATGATTTTATTGACACCTCTTTTTCGAGCCACTTCACAGTTGAGTATAGAATTATCCAAACAAGTTACATCCAAACCTTTATTCTGAAGATAAAGTGCATGAGAACCAACGCCTGCACCTACATCAAGAATTTTTCCTTTGCACGCATTTAAGGCCATCTGTTCTAATCGAGGCATGTGATTATAATCTCTGAATAAATAACTTACCGGAATATAATCATCTTCGGCAATGTTCGAGCGAATTAGTATTTGTTCTTTTTGATTACCTTCTAAATAGGCTAAGGCAGCTCGGCCCATCGGATCTTTTTTATTCATGCGCTTGTTACTTGTTTTGATGTAAAATATGATAAAAAAAGGGTATCAAATGATACCCTTAATATTTTGTATGCTATTGTTAATTACTTTACAGCAGCTAGTTTGTCTGATTTATATTTACCAGCCTCTAATTTTACTTTTACTTCTTTAAAGGCTTTGATGGTGTATTCTACATCTTCTAAAGTGTGAGCTGCCGTTGGAATAATTCGAAGCATGATCTGACCTTTAGGAATTACCGGATAGACTACAATTGAACAGAAGATGTTGTAGTTCTCACGTAAATCCATTGTAATTTCTGTAGCTTCTGGTACATTGCCATCTAAGAATACCGGTGTTACAGGAGATTCAGTACATCCTAAGTTAAAACCGGCTTCTTTTAATCCATTTTGTAATGCATTTACAATTGTCCAAAGGTTTTCTTTATGCTCGGGTTGTGTTTTAACCATTTCTAAGCGTTTCAATGCACCATATACCATAGGCATTGGTAATGATTTCGCAAAGATCTGAGAGCGCAAGTTATAACGCAAATAGTCTACTACATCTTCGTCAGCAGCCACAAAACCACCAATTCCAGCAAAAGATTTCGCAAATGTACCAAACATTAAATCAATCTCATCTGTTACTCCAAAGTGCTCAGCAACACCTGCACCTGTTTTTCCCATTGTACCTAAACCGTGCGCATCATCAACTAATATGCGGAAGTTAAATTTTTTCTTTAACTCTACAATGCCGGCTAAGTTACCAAGGTCGCCAGCCATGCCGAACACACCTTCAGTAATCACTAAAATACCACCCCCGGTTTCTTTAACACGTTTAGCAGCAAAATCTAGCATTTTCTCGCATTTGTCCATCTCGTTGTGGGCAAACACGAAACTTTTACCACCTTTTGCCTTATGTAAGAAAATGCCATCCATGATACAAGCATGACATTCTGAATCATAAACGATAACGTCTTTTCTGGAACAAAGGGTATCAATAATGGATACCATACCTTGATAACCGTAGTTTAGCAAGTAAGCATCTTTTTTTCCAACAAAGTCAGCTAAAGCAGACTCAAGCTCTTCGTGTTTGGTAGTTTGACCAGACATCATACGTGCCCCCATAGGGTAAGCCATACCAAACTCTGCAGCTGCATCAGCATCAGCTTTTCTTACTTCAGGGTGATTGGCTAAACCTAGGTAGTTGTTAATACTCCAGGTTAAAACTTCTTTACCTCTGAATTTCATTTTTGGGCCAATTTCACCTTCAAGCTTTGGGAACGTAAAGTATCCGTGCGCTTGCTTTCCATATTGTCCAAGAGGACCCATACTCTCTTTTATCTTATCGAAAATATCCACTTTGCTGAAATTTAAAATTTGCGCTGCAAATGTAAGCTTTTTACTGAGTTTACGAAATATTACCTTAAAAAATTGAGCTTTCTTCTGAGGGGTAGAATTTGTAATACTATCTCGTGTAGATTTTGGTCTTTATTTTTTTTGATTTATTTAATGGCTAGTTCATTATCTATCATTCGATTATTATATTGTTGAATGAATGCAAAGAGGTAATTTTTTTCCTGGGCAATGGATTTTTTGTCTCTAATGTTTCTTGTTAACCCGGGGTCTTCTATATAGTTATATGCGGAATGAATTTCTTTGCCATCATAGCGCATAAATATCGAATCTGTTGTTAGTTGGTAATTGTTGTTTTTGAAATTTACCGAGAAGGATTTTTTGTTGCTCAATAAATTGTTGCCAAATGCAATAAAAGGCTTAGAATAGCCTAAGTAATCTAAGATAGTTGGCATAATGTCTGCCTGCTGTGCGACCTTATTATTGGTTCCTTTTAAAGAACCATCAGGTGTGAAGAAGAGCAATGGAATTGCAAAGGCATCTTTATCATTCTTATAAGCGTCTACCAAGGGTGCAGTGCTATGATCTGCCACAAGAACGAACAAGGTGTTTTGATACCAGCTTTGTTGGCTGGCATATTTAAAAAATAAGCTTAAAGAATAATCTACGTACCCAATGGTTTCATGAAAAGGCGATGGGCCTTTAGGGAATTCTCCTTTGTGTTTCTTTGGTATGGTAAATGGGTGATGGGATGATAAGGTAAATACCGAAGATAAAAATGGTTCTTTTAGTTTAGATGTTTCTTTTCCAAAATAGTCTAAAAACGGCTCGTCAAATATACCCCATTGGCCGTCGTAATCATCATTGTTGTTATATTCATCTTTTCCGTAATATTTTTGAAAACCTACTTTATAGGCAAAGGCATCAAAACGCATAGATCCGTTATGAGAGCCGTGGAAAAAGGCTGTTGAATAGCCTTCCTTGGTAAGAATAGAAGGTAGTCCATTTATATTGTTTGATGAATATTCAGATACAACAAATGCAGTTTCGAATACAGGGATACTTGCAGAGATGGCAGGTAGAGCATCTACTGATTTTATCCCATTAGCATAAGTGTTAGTAAAAACCAGGCTTTCTTTAATTAATGAATCTAAAAAAGGAGTGTATCCTTGATAATTCGGGTTGGTGTTATTTTGATTTAATGCCCCAATGTACTCTTTGTTAAAGCTTTCGAGAATAATGATAACAACATTCTTTTTTTGAAAGTTGGAGTTGTGAGTATAATGTTTTACCGGATTAAAAAGCTCTTCCAGTTCTTTTTGATCCTTAAAGAAGTTTTGTCTTTTTAATTTGGTTTTGCCAATGGTTCTAATGATACAAAAAGGGGTGTTCAAAACAATGGCTAATTCGTTTGGACTACTGGTGTATTTTGCACCATCAGCCATGCCAATGGGTTTCACATTTGTTACTCCACCCCGAATACCCAAAATGATTAATCCTCCTGCAAGTAAAAGATACAAAACCGATGTAGGATAGTATTTCCATTTTACGATATAAACGGTTGGTTTTGATTTGATAAAGGAGTCGAGACGAATCATTAACCAAATTAACCCAATAAATAGAGCTAGAATATACCAATAATCTATAAAAAACTGAACCCATAAAGCTCCCATGTTATCTTCATTTTTAAGGATGGAAAAGACACTGGCAGTGGTTCTCTTAAAAATGAAACGGTAATAAATAATGTCGATACAGTTGAAAGCTAATCCGATGGAATTGAAAATATAGAATACATATTTAATAATAGCTTGAAAACCGCTGGTGTGTTTCCAAGGATGTGGAACTAATGACAGGAGCAAGAACAATAGGTTGAGGTATAATATGGCAGTAAGGTCAAAATTTATTCCCCCTATTATCAGTAAAGGAAGGTCGAGGAATGAAGTATCTGGAAATTGACGGAGGTTTAATGAATAAAACAAAACTCTACAGAGTCCATAAAGAACCATCATGATAAACAGACGATAGATTAAAACCAGATATTCATTCAGTTCAAAGTTTTTTGGGGTGTTAAAAAGATTTTTAAGTTTCATTCTGTATTAAATTAAAGCCTGTTTTGTTATGAAAGTGCAAAATTAACAGAAAAATTATTCTAGCTTAATAATTTAATCAAGGAGTTCTAATTAGAATAGTTAGGCAATTGGATTAAAAGCAGTGTTAGATAGTGTAGAAGTGAAAAATTGAAGTGGATCGCTAAAATGAATAATAATTCTATTCAATAAACGTTTTTTTTGTGTTGCGAGGTTCTAAACTTAAATATATCTTTGCAGAATGTTTTGAGGTAGACCTTGTTTGTTTTGATATGTAGTACGCCAATAAACACTGAAGAACGATGCGATTTATGAAATTTAGATATACATTATTAATAGTAGTATTTGGGTTATTTTTAGGTGGATGTAGTAAGTATCAAAAACTTTTAAAAAGTACAGATTATGAGGTTTGGTACACAGAAGCCCAAAAATATTATGACGCAGAAGATTATACCCGCGCTGCAACACTGTATTCGGAGTTAATAAATATATATCGAGGGACTGATCGTATTGAAGAAGTTAATTATAAGTATGCAAAGTGTTTGTATGGCCTAAGAGATTATCAAATAGCAGCACATTATTTTGGGGAATATGTGAAGAACTTTCCAACCAGTGAACAAGCAGAAGAGTGTCAGTTTCTAATTGGGTATTGTTATTATTTAATATCTCCAAATCCTCGTTTAGATCAAACAGATACAGAAAGAGCCATTCAGGAGTTTCAATTGTTTGTGAACTTATTTCCTGAAAGTTCCAAGGTAGATGAGGCAACGGAGTATATGGATGAGCTTAGAGATAAGTTGGTTTATAAATCTTATTTAAGTGCTAAGTTATATTATGATTTAGGTGATTATTTGGGTAATAATTACTTGTCTGCAGTTATTGCAGCACAAAATAGTTTAAATGAGTTTCCGGATACAAAATATCGAGAAGAGTTATCTTTTCTTATCTTAGAATCGAAATTTATTCAAGCAGATAAAAGTATTGAGTCTAAAAAAGAAGAGCGAGCCAGAGATACTGTTGATGAATATTATACCTTTATCAATGAGTTTCCAACCGGTAAATATAAAGCTAAGGCAGATCGTATTTTAAAATCTGCTGAAGTAATTCTTGAGAAGAATAAGAAAATAGAAGTATTAGAAAATTAATAGATAAAAAGGTTATGGCAATTGATTACAAAAAGACAAATGCACCAGTGTCAACAGTAACTTGGGACAAAAATGTGCTTTCAGAACCAACAGAAAATATTTATGAATCTGTAGCGATTATTGCCAAAAGAGCAAATCAGATTGGGGTTGAGATCAAAGAAGAATTAAGTGCTAAATTACAAGAGTTTGCTTCTTATTCAGATAATTTGGAAGAAGTTTTTGAAAACCGTGAGCAAATTGAAATTTCTCGTTTTTACGAGCGTCTACCCAAAGCAGTTTGTATTGCAACCCAGGAGTTTGTAGATGGGAACGTGTATTTTCGTAATCCGGAGAAAGAATCGTTTAGTGAGGAGAAATAGAAGCCTTATTAAAGGCGGATATAAATTCTATTTTACGATATAAAGATTTTGAAAACAAGAATATTTCAAAGAAAGGTAAAAGAACTTAATGCTTCTTTTATCTTTTTTTGTTTATGGAGTTTGAGTTAATAAATAAATCACATCGGTTTGATTAGATATGCTTAAAGGAAAGAAGTTTATACTAGGTGTTACCGGAGGAATTGCAGCCTATAAAGCAGCAAATCTAATTCGTTTGTTAGTTAAGGAAGGTGCTGAAGTTCAAGTGTTGATGACTAAATTGGCTAAAGAGTTTATCACTCCTTTAACCTTGGCAACATTGTCTAAGCGTCCAATTTTGGTAGATTTTTTTAATCCTGAAAATGGTGCATGGAATAGTCATGTAGATATGGGTTTGTGGGCTGATGGGATGATTATTGCTCCTGCTACGGCCAATTCCATGGGTAAAATGGCAAATGGTGTCGCAGATAATTTACTCATTACCACTTATTTGTCAGCCAGATGTCCTGTTTTTATTGCTCCGGCCATGGATTTAGACATGTACCAGCATCCGTCTACCATCAAAAATATCGAAACCTTAAAGTCTTATGGAAATTTTATAATTGAACCTCCAAGTGGTGAATTGGCAAGTGGTTTAATTGGAAAGGGCCGAATGGAAGAACCTGAAAATATTGTTGCCTATCTAAAGGATCATTTTCGCCAAGAAGAGAAACACGATTTAGAAGGAAAGCATTTTTTGGTATCGGCCGGGCCAACTCATGAAAAAATTGATCCGGTTCGTTTTATTGGAAATTATTCCTCCGGAAAGATGGGATTTGCCATTGCCGAGGAATTAGCTTCAAGAGGGGCTAATGTGACTTTAGTTTCCGGACCATCTTCTCAAAAAGTAAAAAATGCTAAGGTTAAACGAATTGATGTATTAAGTGCTGCTGAAATGGCCAAAGCTTGTATTGAAAACTTCCCGCAAACTGATGGTGCCATTATGGCTGCTGCAGTAGCTGATTATACACCACTTCATCGTGCTGATAAAAAGGTGAAAAGAGAAAAAGATGAGTTACACATTGAACTAAAAGCTACTGTTGACATTGCTGCAGCTTTAGGAAAGGTTAAGGAAGCGAATCAAATCTTAGTAGGATTTGCTTTAGAAACAAACGATGCAAAGGCAAATGCTGTCAATAAACTGCAAAAAAAGAACTTGGATTTTATTGTGTTAAATAGTTTAGAAGATGAAGGTGCCGGGTTTAATGTCGATACAAATAAAATAACCATCATAGATAAAGGTAATAAGCAAACTGATTATTCGTTAAAGAATAAGTTGGAAGTCGCAGAAGATATTGTCAATTATTTGCATAAATTGCTGTGATTTTTGAAAAAGCGTATTAAAAATTAGAAATACATGAAGTTAGGAATTGTATTGTTCACATTTTTATTTGGAGTTCAATTGTTGGGAGCTCAGGAGTTTCAGTGTCGGGTACAGGTGGTTTCGCCCAGTGTTCAGGGAACGAATAAAAGTGTGTTTGAAACTTTGCAAAAGGATTTAACCGAGTTTATGAATAATCAAAAGTGGACCGAAGATGTGTTTGCTGTTGATGAACGAATAGATTTTAATATTCTTATTAATATTACTGAAGTTGTTTCAGTTGATGATTTTAAGGCGACCATTCAGGTTCAGGCAAGACGACCGGTGTATAATTCTGCTTATTATTCAGTTCTGTTAAATCATTTAGATCAAGATTTTCAATTTAGATATGTTGAGTCGGAACCCATCATCTATAATCCAAATGCTTTTGATTCTAATTTGGTCGGCGTGTTGGCTTATTATGCATACGTAGTTTTAGGGCTTGATTATGATACTTTTGCCTTAAATGGAGGTTCACCGCATTATAAAAATGCTGAAAAGATTGTGGCAATGGCTCAATCATCTCCTTATGTGGGGTGGAAGTCCTACGAAAACCAACGCAATAGATATTGGTTGATAGATCAGGTTTTAGATACAGACCATAAACCTTTGCGTCAGTGTTATTATGAATATCATCGAAAAGGTTTAGATGTGATGGCAGAGAATGTAGAAACCGGAAGAGCACAAATATTAAGAAGCTTGGAAGGATTACGCAAAGTCTTTAAAGCCGAACCGGGTTCTTTTTACATGCAAATTTTCTTTAACTCAAAAGCCGATGAAATCGTAAAGATTTTTGAAGAATCTTTTTCGATGGAACAAGGTAAAGCTGTTGAGTTGTTGAAAGAAATCGATCCTGCCAACCAAAAGAAATACGAAGGCATAACATCTTCAAAATAAAACTTATTGTATGTTAAAGTCTCTTTCGATCTCCAATTACGCCTTGATTGATGGTGTTAAGATCGATTTTGAATCAGGTTTATCAGTCATAACCGGTGAAACAGGGGCCGGAAAATCAATTCTATTAGGCGCATTATCTCTTATTCTTGGGCAAAGGAGCGATTCAGGTGCTTTATTTGACAAAGAGAAAAAGTGTATCGTTGAAGGCGTTTTTCAAATAGGTGGTTATAATCTTGCCACTATTTTTGAAGAACAAGATGTGGATTATGAAGAGTCAACCGTTATTCGCCGCGAAATTCTACCCTCCGGTAAATCACGTGCCTTTGTTAATGATACTCCGGTAAATCTATCATTTTTAAAAGATATTGGTGCTCAGTTAATTGATGTTCATTCTCAGCATCAAAACTTACTTTTAAGTGATAATGCTTTTCACATGATGGTTATCGATTCGGTTGCAAAGAATGGGGCTGTTCTTGAAAAGTATCAGGAGAAATATAAGGTATATAAGAAACTTCAATCAGACATAAAACAATTGCTTGAAGAAAATGAAAAGCAGAAGGCCGATGTCGATTATTTACAGTTTCAATACGATCAACTCGTAGCTGCATCATTAAAACCCGGGGAGCTAATCGAACTGGAACAAGAGTTAGAACAGTTAACACATGCCGAGGATATTAAATCGGCTTTGGTAACAGTGAATGCTTTAATGGGAGAAGAGCCTGTGTCGATCCTTGATAATTTAAGGGATGCGATTGCTAAATTAACTAAAGTTTCAAGTTTTATTGCTGATGGGGAGGAATGGGTTAAGCGATTGGAATCTGCCTATATTGATTTGAAAGATCTGGATCAAGAAATAAGTGTGAAAGGAGAGTCCATCGAATATTCCCCTGAATTAATACAGTCTACTCAGCAGCGTTTAGATTTATTATATGGCTTATTGCAAAAACACAGAGTAGAAAATGTGGATGATTTAATTGTTTTAAGAGATGAAATCGCACTAAAACTTGAAAAAGTTAGCTCCTTTGATTCGGAATTAAAAGGTTTGAATGCTAAACTTGAAACGGAAGAAAAAGAACTAGATACCATCGCTTCACAACTTTCAGAATCCAGAACTGCTGTATTTAGTAAGGTTCAAGTGCGAATCGAAGAGCAATTAAAAGATTTAGGAATGCCCCATGCCCGCTTGGTAATAAAGCATGATAACTCAATAGGTTTTACGTCTTATGGAACTGATCATATCGAGTTTTTATTTGCCGGGAACAAAAATGGCGAGCCGGGAGCTATAAATAAAGTAGCTTCAGGGGGTGAAATGTCTCGTGTGATGCTTAGTATTAAGTCGTTATTATCTGCGGCGAAAGATTTGCCTACAATTATTTTTGATGAAATTGATACCGGAGTTTCAGGAGAAGTTGCTGATAAAATGGGTGGTATTATGTCTGAGATGGGTACTAAGATGCAAGTGATAAGTATTACCCACCTGCCTCAAATTGCTGTAAAAGGTACTGTACACTACAAGGTCTTCAAAAAAGACGATGAAGATAAAACGGTATCGCAGATAGAGCGTTTGAGCCAAGGGCAAAGGGAAGTAGAGATAGCTAAGATGTTAAGTGGTGCAGCAGTTTCTGAAGAAGCATTAAAGAATGCCCGCGCTTTACTGAATAATTAAATTAAATTATATATTTGTGAGGCTTTTTGGAGAGCTTATTCGTTAACTACAAAAAGTATTGTGTCGTTTTATTAAAATAATTTAAAAGGCCGTCTTGTATTGTTAATAATATTAACATTATATTTGTGCCCTCAAAAATATGTTGAAAAATGGGATTTGATCTTTTAAAAGGAAAAAGAGGAATTATATTTGGAGCTCTTAATGATAAGTCCATTGCCTGGAAAGTTGCTGAACGTGCAAAAGAAGAAGGTGCAATTATTACCTTGTCAAATACACCGGTCGCTTGCCGTATGGGTGAAGTAGTTGCTTTAGGTGAAAAATTGGATGCCAAAATTATTCCTGCAGATGCGACTAATGTAGCAGATCTTGAGAATGTATTTAAAGAATCAATGGAAGCTTTAGGTGGTAAAATTGATTTTGTATTACACTCTATTGGAATGTCATTAAATGTTCGTAAAGGGCGTACTTATGATGATTTAGATTATAACTTTTTAAATAAGACTTTAGATATTTCAGCTATATCGTTTCATAAAATGCTACAAGTAGCATATAAGATGGATGCGATTAATGAGTGGGGATCTGTTCTAGGTTTAAGTTATGTGGCAGCACAGCGAACATTTGTTGGCTATAACGATATGGCAGATGCAAAATCACTGTTAGAATCAATCGCACGAAGTTTTGGTTTTATTTATGGTAAAGAGCGTAAAGTTAGAGTCAATACTGTTTCTCAATCTCCAACATTAACTACAGCAGGTAGTGGAGTTAAGGGCTTAGATGGTTTATTTAACTTTGCAGATACCATGTCGCCACTCGGTAATGCAGATGCTTTAGAGTGTGCCGATTACTGTTTAACCTTGTTCTCTGATTTGACGCGTAAAGTTACCATGCAGAATTTATTCCACGATGGAGGTTTCTCCAATGTAGGAATTAGTGAGAGAACAATGGAGCTGTATAATAAAGGTTTTGGACAAGAATAAGCTTCTTTACTTTAGGATATTAAAAAGGGTGCATTAAAAGCACCCTTTTTTTGTATGTTTTATTTCTTGAAAGCATTGTGACTCAAAATTTTCAAAATCCTTTTAGAATTGTTAAATTTGGAGCGATAAAATTTTCTTTTAAATCATAATAACTTAATATTAAATGATTTGACAAAGAGGATTTAAAAATATATTAAAATAGTTTGAACAATTAATAGCTTCGTTTTTTATATATAAAACAACTATTTATTATTCTATTAAGATAGTAGGAAAAATTAAGCAGATGGATAAGTACCGTATAAACCACCTAAAAGAATTAGAGGCAGAGTCAATTTATGTGATTCGTGAAGTAGCTGCCCAGTTCGAGAATCCGGTGATGTTATTTTCTGGAGGAAAAGACTCCATAGTGATGTTTCACCTTGCTAGAAAGGCATTTTGGCCGGCCAAAGTACCTTTTGCATTGATGCATGTAGATACCGGTCACAACTTTCCGGAAACCATTGAATACCGTGATAAGCTGATGGAAGAAACTGGTGCAAAGTGTATCGTGGAATATGTTCAGGATTCAATCGATAGCGGCAAAGCAGTAGAGGAGAAAGGTTTTAATGCCAGTCGTAATAAGTTACAAACTGTAACCTTATTAGATGGTCTTGAAAAGCATAAGTTTGATGCCGCAATGGGTGGCGGTCGTAGAGATGAAGAAAAGGCACGTGCAAAAGAACGTTTTTTCTCGCATCGTGATGAATTTGGCCAATGGGATCCTAAAAATCAGCGTCCTGAGTTATGGAATATCTTCAATGGAAAGAAACATATGGGAGAGCATTTCCGTGTATTTCCAATAAGTAACTGGACTGAAATGGATGTGTGGCAATACATCTTAATGGAAAGTATTCCATTACCAAGTTTATACTTTACTCACGAGCGTGAAGTATTCAACCGAGATGGAGTGTGGATGGCAAATGAGCCATGCATGACATTAAAGCCAAATGAAAAAATTGAAGTGAAGCAAGTGCGTTGCCGTACCATTGGAGATGTCACTTGTACAGGGTTAACATTGTCTACTGCCAATACCTTAGAAGATATTATCCAGGAAGTTGCTTCAACCAGAACCACAGAACGTGGTGGGCGGGCTGATGACAAGCGTTCAGAAAGTGCAATGGAAGATCGTAAGCGCGAAGGTTATTTTTAATTGTAGAATTGTAAAAAAAAGAAATATATGTCCGGAAAAGCATCAGGGTATTTAGATATGGAGCTTTTACGCTTCACCACTGCGGGTAGTGTGGATGATGGTAAAAGTACATTAATCGGTAGATTATTATACGATAGTAAAGCCATCTTCGAAGATCAAATGGAAGCCATCGAAAAAGCGAGTGAGCGTTCAGGTCATGAAGAAGTTAATTTGGCTTTATTAACAGATGGTTTAAGATCTGAAAGAGAGCAAGGAATTACCATTGATGTTGCATACCGTTATTTTGCAACACCCAAACGTAAATTCATTATTGCAGATACCCCGGGACACATTCAGTATACGCGTAACATGGTTACAGGTGCAAGTACTGCAAATGTTGCATTGATCCTAGTGGATGCCCGTCAGGGAGTGTTAGAGCAAACACTGCGTCATGCTTATATTGCCTCATTGTTACAAATTCCCCATGTGATTTTCTGCATCAATAAAATGGATTTGGTTAATTATGACCAAATTACTTTTGAAACTATTCGAAAGGACATTGATGCCGTAGCTTCAAAGTTATCTGTAAAAGATATTCGTTTTGTGCCAATTAGTGCTTTAAATGGTGATAATGTGGTAGATCGTTCTGAAAAAATGGATTGGTACGATGGTCCTACTTTAATGTATTTATTGGAGAATATTCACATTAGTAGTGATATAAACCACGATAATTTCCGTTTCCCGGTTCAGTATGTGATTCGTCCTCAGTCTAAAGAATGGCCCGATTACCGTGGTTATGGAGGTCGTTTGGCAAGTGGAGCTATTAAAGTGGGTGATGAAGTCACTGTGTTACCAAGCGGATTTTCATCCAAAGTAAAATCCATCAACCTTATGGATGAGCAATTGGAGTATGCTTTTGCGCCTCAGTCTGTTGCCTTAACATTAGAGGATGATATTGACATTAGCCGAGGTGACATGTTAGTGAAAACTAATAATGGTCAGCCTCAAGTTGGCCAGGATGTGGATGTGATGTTGTGTTGGTTTAATGAGCGTAAACTGATTCCTAGAGGAAAGTATGTGTTACGTCATACATCAGCAGAGGCGCGTTGTATGGTTAAGGATATTCAATTTAAAATGAATATCAATACTTTGGAAAAGGATTTAGACGATAAAGATATTTCAATGAATGATATTGCTAAAGTGTCTTTACGTGTAACTAAGCCATTGTTTTTCGATTCGTACAATGTGAACCGTATTACTGGAAGCTTGATTTTGGTGGATGAAGGAACGAATGAAACCGTTGCTGCAGGTATGATTATATAAGGCAATATAAATGATATAAAAAAGCCGCTGTTCATATTTGAGCAGCGGCTTTTTTGATTTTGTATAACATATATCCGTCTTTACGCATAATTATTTAACAAAGAGGCACAAAAGCACAGAGTTTATAAAGTTCAACTATACCACTCAGTGTCCCCGCTTAAATTGGGCAGGTCTGCGTTTCTGTGTTGATATTTTTTGTCGTTATGTTAATAGCTTTTGCATTATGCATAATTGCGGACATTTAAATTTTGTTTTTCTTACATCTTCCAACCAAAGGTAAAGGCCAATTGATAATTACTTGTATTTAACGTTGTGGATGTTAATGAATAGTGGTGGATGTAGTAGTTAGATTTATACTGAGTGGTTGACAATCCTAAATCGCAGAAAAAGCTTTTGTTTTTAAATCCAAGGCCACCGGAATACATGTAACGGGCCATGTCATAACCAACATACTCTTCTTTTAATGGTGAGTCAATAAACGCAAATCCGGCTCTTAAGGCTAAATAGGGAAGAGGTTTAACTTCTAATCCGGTTCTGATGTTGTGGGCAACTTTAGAACTTGCTTCAATTTGTTGATTTAAGAAGAAAAGTGTATTGCTAAAATCATTTGGTTCTGAAAATTTAGCAAAGGTGTGATCAGTCATTTCGTAATCAACCGAAATAACTGCTAGTTTTTTGTATACATAAGCTCCACTTAAATTGATGTGGTAGGGAGTTCGGTAACTGTAATCGTAAGTTCCTTCTAATTTAGAACCTTCAGTTCCATCAAAATAATAGGCTTTGGCTTCATTGCTGTAATCTTCTTTAAAACTTATTGCGGTTGGCGTTGCAATCGAAAAACCTATTCTTACCGGGTGTAGGTTTGCAATGGCTCCAAACTTAGCGTTGATCCCAAAGCCATCTTGTGCTAAAGTTCTTTGCATTTGATAGGATGAGATATCGGATGAATAAGAGGGATTTAGTCCCCTTGTATTTTCTTCCAAAATACTTACTGTTTCACGGTATTTATAGGATATAAAGTTTAGTGAAGCACCTAACATAAACTTATTGCTGATGTTTGCTCCTAAGCTTAAGCCATATTCGCCAGAATTACCTGAGCTTTCTATCAACTGTCTGTGGTTAATTCCTCCGGTGTTTCGCGTATAAATTGCATCTGTTAATTCTTCATAGGCATTAAAATAATTAGTGCTATCAGGTGCAATTGGATTTAATAAAAAAGTTTGATAAAGTAACCATTCGTTATCGGGTAAATTTTCCGGGCGAAGAGTGTTGTCACTTGCATAATCAGCTGCTGCATCAAGGTAGGTGTGTCTGATTGGTACATTCTCACGATAAATGTTAACTGATTTATTGAAGTTTGCCAGTCTGTTGTAGGTAAATCCTATGCTGGTACTAATGAGGCCTTCTTTTTTTTCATGCATCGATTTGTAGGTGGTTACTCCTCCAATCTGATTAAACTGCATATTGAATACATCACTTTCGGCTTTACTTCCATTCCAATCAGATTGGGTAGGAGTAAACGAAAAACCCGGGGTAAATGCAAATTCTGAAGTGCGATAAACGGCAACCGCTGCCGGATTGATCGCGATGCTGGTTAAATCACCACCTAATGCTCCAAAGGCATTAGCCATAGATAAAGAGCGTGCTGTACCGGTGTAATTTTTCTCATTGAATCGAATTACATCATCTAAATTTTGAGCCCAAAGTGAGCTAAAATAAAATAGAAATGCGAATGGTATGATTATTTTTTTCATGGTCATGTAATTGAGCTAAGTGAATATAATTATCGTCTTCCTCCTGTTGATCTTCCCTCAGTAGATCTGCCACCTGATGAATTTCTACTGCCGGATGATGCCGGGCTGTAGCTGCGAACATTTCCTCCGGTCGATTGCGAAGGGGCATAGCTTCTACCGCTTGATGATGATCTGCTTGGACTATATGATCTTGAGGTATTATCTGAAGACCTTGTGTTTACGTTATTACTATTCGAACTTGATGAGTTGCTACTTGGGGCACTTCTGTAGTTCGAATTGGTAGAGGCTGGACGTGTATAACTTGATGATCTGTTATAGTTTGAACGACTGTTGGTTGTTGTTTGATAGCTTGGAGTATAGCTTTGTCGGGTTCTTGTTGTACTCGGTCTGACTGTATTTCCGGTTCGGTTTATGTTTTCACGCGAATTAGAAACAGGTGCTTTTTGAATGTAATCTTTTCTTGTTGTTGTTGTGTAGCTATCTCTAGTGTTATTGCCAGATCTTTGTATTGAGCTTGATGGCTGTCTTGATGGACTTTGTCTGCTTACTGCATTTGTTGAGCTTTTCTGCATGGCAGTATTAGCCCCTCTTGATGGTACGCGTGAAGAGGGAGAACTACCTCTTGAGCCCACGTAATTTGAGCCATTATCCCGGGGTTTATATTCTCTGGGTGAGTAGGATATGCCAGTGTCGTGATAATGTCCCCAGTAATGTCCATTGTGACAGCCATTCCAATATCCACCCCAATAGTTGCCTCCATACCACGGAGAATGCCAACTGTAAAATGGATCATAACCCCAACTGTAGCCAAGGCCAAAACCATAATTCCAACCACCGTAGCCATATCCCATTGATAAAGACCAGTTCCAAGGTCTATGGTGATAATTGTATGGAGCATAGTATGAACTATACCAAGGGTCGTACCAGCCATTATAAGAATATGGATTGTAATTGTCCATATAAATGTCATAATCGTTATAATGAACTTCATCATTATAATTAGAGTATTCATACGGAAGGTTGTAGTCGTGGTATTTTGCCAGACGTTGTGCGTACTCCCCGCTATTATCAATCGAATTTAGAGAATCTTTACTTTCCGCTGCATAATGTTGTTGAACCTGAGAGAAGTCTCTACTGTCCTTCGAAACACTGTTATTGGGTTGAGTATAGGATGAAGGATATCGCTCATCCGCGTTTGAATACGATTGTTTTGATGGCGCATAGTCATCAGAAACAGAAATCGGTTTGCTACTTGGATTATAATAGATATCATCCTCATAGTAGCTGGAGTCGAGCCAGTTGCTTGAACTACAGCTACTAAGTAGTAAAACTGATAAGCCTATGATTAATTTACTTTTCATAACTAGATAATTATAGTTGCATATCTAATAAAGCAAAAAATATGCCGAATCATACTTTTTAAGAAGAAAAGTTAAAGAAAAGTTAAGATGGTACATCCAATTTAGTCCTGGATTGGAATGGCGATGTTTTTAGACCTTGTAAGCGAAATGAAAATACAATTTTGTCTTTCCGTTTTTGGCTGAAATTGTGTTACTTTGCAGCTTTTTAAACCAAAAGAGAATTGATGGGGATGGATTAAGTTGGTATTGGTTTGGTTTAATGAGTTTTAATTTTCATTGTTTAATTGGTTATTTGAAATGGCAAAAGTATTAACGCCTAGAAGTGAAAGTTATTCACAATGGTATAATGACTTGGTTTTAAAAGCAGGTCTGGCAGAGAACTCTGCAGTTAGAGGTAGTATGGTTATTAAGCCTTATGGCTATGCTATTTGGGAGAAGATGCAACGTATATTGGATCAGATGTTTAAAGATACAGGGCATGAGAATGCTTACTTTCCATTGTTTATACCCAAGTCATTTTTGAGTAAAGAAGCAGATCATGTTGAAGGTTTTGCCAAAGAATGTGCGGTTGTTACTCATTACCGCTTAAAGAATGATCCGGATGGAAAAGGCGTTATTGTAGATCCGGAAGCCAAGTTAGAGGAAGAGTTAATCGTACGTCCCACTTCAGAGACAATTATTTGGAGTACATATAAAAACTGGATTCAATCCTACCGTGACCTTCCTATTAAATGTAACCAATGGGCCAACGTGGTACGTTGGGAAATGAGAACACGCTTGTTTTTGCGTACCGCAGAGTTTTTGTGGCAAGAAGGTCATACTGCTCATGCTACCAGAGAAGAAGCGATAGAAGAAACTGAAACAATGATAAAGGTCTATTCTGATTTTGCTGAGAACTATATGGGAGTTCCTGTAAAAATTGGAGTAAAGACTGCTAACGAGCGTTTTGCAGGTGCCTTGGAAACTTATACCATTGAAGCTTTAATGCAAGATGGAAAAGCTTTACAATCTGGTACATCTCACTTCCTGGGGCAGAATTTTGCCAAAGCTTTTGATGTGAAGTTTGCCAACAAAGAGGGGAAAGAAGATTTTGTATGGGCTTCATCATGGGGAGTTTCTACGCGTTTGATGGGAGCATTAATTATGGCTCATTCAGACGATAACGGATTAGTGCTGCCTCCAAAATTAGCTCCTATTCAAGTTGTAATTGTTCCGATTTATAGATCGCAAGAAGATTTAGATAAAATCTCAGAAGCAGTAAGTGATATCCAATCGAAACTTCGTGCCAGGGGAATTGATGTGAAGTTTGATACGAATGACCAACGTAAACCGGGTTGGAAATTTGCTCAATACGAATTACAAGGCGTACCTGTGCGTTTAGCCATGGGAGCGCGTGATTTAGAAAATGGAACAGTCGAAGTGGCTCGTCGTGATACTTTAACTAAAGAGGTTGTAAGTATTGAAGGAATTGATGGATACATTGCTGAGTTGCTAGACACTATTCAGGAAAATATTTTTGCAAAAGCTGCAAAATATCGAGAAGAACACACTACTTCTGTAGAAACTTATGATGAGTTTAAGAACGTGTTAGAAGGAAAAGGAGGCTTTATTCTGGCTCACTGGGATGGTACAGAAGAGACAGAGTTGAAGGTAAAAGAAGAAACTAAAGCAACGATTCGCTGCATCCCTTTGGATCAACCGGAGGAAGATGGCGTTTGTATGGTAACCGGAAAACCATCTAAAAAGCGTGTGTTATTTGCAAAAGCATACTAGGGATATCATAAACACCTTAAAGTTAGAAAAGGGAGTCGATTGACTTCCTTTTTTTTGAACTTATATCGAACTTAGATGTATTATCACATTTTTTTAGGTGAGTTAAAATTCGAATAAATGACTCGTTTGTTTGATTTGTGGTTCTAAAAAAATATCTGCCCTATTTCTTTTTATAAAAACCTATTATTTAGGATGTTGCTTTGTTAATGGAACAGTTTTTTATTTAAAAAAGGTTTACAGTTAATAAATGTTAGTAACCAAATAGATAGAGTGCCGTAATAGATCAATAACAGCCAAAACTACATTTATTATTAATTTAAAACTTAACTAATAGCTAAGCGTTATTAATTGAGTTTAATGGATTTGGAATATCTACAAATTACACATTATGAAATTGAAACATTTACTATTATCAGCTTTAGTGCTGTTAACTACTACTGTAACTTTTGCCCAGGAGGAATGGGAACCGCAGACCTTTGTGACCGGTTATGTGAATACCGCAGCTGAGTATACTGATATTGATTATAAGCATTATTGGAATGATATAGATCCGGCTATTGGTTTATCAGAAGTTGCCTTGTTGACCTCTTATAAGCCATTATCAAACTTGGAGTTTAAAGGTACTTTAGTATATCATAATAATCTGTCTGATATCCGGGATTTGTTTGTTGAAGCGTATGGTAGGTATACTTTCAATGAGGGCTTTAAGGTTAGTTTAGGTAAATATTTAACACCATTAAGTCCGGTAAATCAATATTTCTTTGCGCCATTAAACACTGCCGCATCTTTGCCAATGTTAGTATCTCACCATTATTTATTACCGCAAAGCATCAGCGGTCTTCAACTTTCGGGTGAGTTTGGGGAAGATATTAAAATGGGTTATAATTTCACTTATGGCAGTTATCTCTCGGTTGGCCATTCAGCCTTTGGTATGGTGGGAATACAGGGTAGGGAAGATATTTTAGGTCTGCCTATATCCACTGATTCAGAAGACTTTGAGAGAGTGAGTCATTTGGGTGGATCAGGTCGAATTTATGCAAACTACAAAGGTCTTTTAAATCTTGGGCTTAATTATTTCGATGGTCGAAAATCTCTTTTTGCAATTTCTTATGGAGGAGGCGCACCGGAATGGAAATCTTCTTCTAAAAACAGTTATGGGGTTGATGTCCAGCTAAATTTAGGATCTGCTAAAATAAATGGAGAGTATTGGGTAGGTAGTGAGGAAACCAAGGAACTAAAAAGTTCAACAGGCGATTACTATTCAGCCGAATTTAAAGGATATTACTTAGAGGCAATGTATTCTGTTGGAAAGTTAACCCCATTTGTGAGATTAGATTATGTATCTGATGTTCAGGGTGCTGTGGTTCTTCCGGTTAATTATGAATTATTTAAATTAGATCAACAAACCATATGGTATTTAGAAAATGTTCTTAATATATCGGAGTTTGATACTCAATTAACTGCAGATGTTACTTCCTATACGGTAGGCTTAACATTTAGGCCAATTTATGAGATTTTATTAAAAGCAGAATATAGGCATATAATGCCAAGTAATGATTTTAAAATGTTAACTCCGGGTATTGATTTACCTCAAGGTTCTGCAAGTTCTTATTTAGAAGACGGTTCATTTAACCACTACACATTATCCCTGGTATTATCCTTCTAATTAAATCCGAAAAGAAAAGATGAAAAAATTAATAATACTATCACTCTTCATGAGCATATTTACTTTGGGAGCCATGGCTCAATACAAAGTAATCGCTAATAAATCCAATGCAGCTACTTCCATCACTAAAGACGAGGTTGCTTCGTATTTATTAAAGAAAAAGAAAACTTGGGCAAGTGGTGCTGCGGTTGTACCTGTTGATCAAAGAGCAAATTCTGAGGTTCGTAAAGCATTTTCTTCTGCTGTTGTAGGAAAATCGGTAGGAGCAGTTAAAAGTTATTGGCAGCAAGCCGTATTCTCAGGTAAAGGCACTCCACCAGTTGAAAAGGCCAACGATCAGGATGTGATTGATTTTGTAAAAGCCAATCAGGGCGCCATTGGTTATGTTTCTAGTGGAGCTGATATTTCCGGTGTTAAAGAATTAAAAGTAAACTAAGATGTTTTACACCTTTCTACCTCTTATTAGCCAGGTGTATACTCGTTTAATAAACTACAAACATGCTTAAGAAATTAAAAATAAGGTATGTGCTGTTGTTGTTTCCAATCGTTTTTTTTGTAGTCATCGCTTTGATTTTTGGCGTTACTTATAATTCCAATTACGATTCCAAAGAGTTAATGACGCGCATTGAAAAAGGGTATATTCCTTATCAGGGTTTAGCTTCCGATTTACGGGTTAAATTAGATAAGCTTCAGCGAAGTATGCAAGACGCAGTTTCTGCGGCCGATGTAGAGATGTTATCTGAAACTGATTTGATTTATAATGATATAAAAATCTTATTAGATTCAATTTCAAACAATGTAGTGGGAAAGAATAATGAAGCCGCTACTCAGGTCGAAACAATGGTGCATGGATACTATAAACTGGCTTTAAAGGTTTCAATTGATATGATCAATGGAAATTTTTCTGAAAGTTTGAGCGAGGATATGCAGGTTATGATTTCTGATTATAACACCATTAAAGATCTATTGGATGAGATAATTTTGGATAGCAAAGCCAAAAGTTCAGAAGCTTTTACAAATATAAAAGTCACTTTTAGAAGTTCATTTTTCATTGTTTTGGTTATTTTACTAGTGTCACTGGTGTTGTTTTTGGTCTTATCATTTTTTATTTCCAAGTTTTTAAATCAATCCATTCGATTAATTAGTAATCGCTTAATGGCACTTGGAAAGGGTGATTTGTCCGATGCGCATGAGTTAACTTACGAGCGGGATGATGAAATTAAAGTGATGCTGGATGCTACTAATGATTTAGGTTCTAAGTTAAGAAGCATCATGTATGATATTCATGATGTAATAGGTTCGATGGTTGCTGCCAGTAAAACCACCAGTAGAATGGCCGAAATACTTTCAAACAGTGCCAATCAACAAGCTTCATCTGTTGAGGAAGTCGCGTCTACCATGGAAGAAATTGCCGCTAATATTCAAATGAATGCGACTAATGCTCTTAAAACTGAAGAGATTTCTAAAACGGCCAATCAGAGTATGAAGAGAGTTTCGGATACAACCGCAGAAGTTCTTCAAGCCAATAGTACCATTGCTGAAAGAATCACTGTTATTGAAGATATTGCATTTCAAACCAATATTTTAGCCTTAAATGCAGCGGTTGAAGCTGCTCGGTCCGGGGAGCATGGTCGAGGTTTTGCAGTTGTTGCTTCTGAGGTACGAAAACTCGCCGAAGGAACTAAAAAAGCAGCTGAAGAAATTGTAAGAATTGCCAATGAGGGCCTTGAAAAGACTGAAGTTGCCGGAAATTTATTGGGAGAAACCATTCCGCAGTTTGAGTCTACCTCTATTTTAGTACATGAGATTTCTGCTGCAAGTGCAGAGCAAAATCAAGGAGCTACCAATGTGAATGCAACCTTGCAAGAGTTAAACAACATAACCCAACGTAATGCTGCTTCGAGTGAAGAGTTGGCTACTAATTCAGAAGGTTTAAGAGAAAAAGCTGAAAAACTGGATGAACTTATTTCGTACTTTAAATTATAACCATTTGTTAATGATATGATGCGTAATTTATTGGGTGTTATAATTCTGAATAGTTATAGAATTTATAAGACTATATTCCATCACAGAACATAAAATGTACTTAATTGCGCATGAAATTGATATTACAAAAAAGAGATAGAAACATGAAAGGAGGCATTCGCTTCCTTTTTTTGTGCGGTGATTTATCGAGGTTCTGCTTATTAATGTTAAATTCAAATTTTAAGAATTTGAACTTTTAGATATGATAAAGAATAAAGTGAAAGAAGCAATTTTGCAATTGCTTCAATCTAAGGTTGTTACCAAGCAGGATGTGTTTAAGCAAACCAATGCTTATTTCATTCAGTTTAAAACGGTTTTACAAGAATTAGTCGTAGAGTACAATGAAGCTATTACAATTGATGATGAACGCATACGCCTTGAGTATGAAGATAAAGGTCAGTTTATAGCTCAACTAAAAGTGGGTGGTGATGTGTTGGTTTTTCAGATGAATACCAATGCTTTTGAATTTGACCGGGATCATGAAATATGGAAAAATGAATACGTTAAAGAAAACTTGGCTAAAACCTATTGTGGGGTGATCAATATCTTCAACTTTCTGCATGATTCGTTTCGTTATAACCGCATGAATGATTTGGGTTACTTAATTGCACGCGTTTTTATTAATGTAGAAGGGCATTATTTTGTAGAAGGAAAACGCCAGCGGGGAACAGGAATAAACCACTTTGGTACTTCTGTTGTTAATGATAATAGCTTAAGGAAAATTGCTGAAACTGCCATTTTGTATTCACTAGAGTTTGATTTATTGGTACCTCCTTACGATGAAGTAAAAATCATCACCATGGAAGAAATGGCCGGCGAAATAATGAATTCCAAATTTAAAGTTGGTAAGCGTTTGGGCTTTAGGTATAATTCTGATGATGTGCAGCATGAGTAATGGTTAATGAATAAATCATAAAGAATATATTATTAGTGGTTAAGGATGGATGAGAAGTAGATATAAATGACTAAAGTACATTGAATAAGTATTAGTGTTTAATGATTAATTTCATGATAATGAATAAATTCTTATTTACAATTGGGTTGCTATTATTGCTGCAATCCTCCATTGTTTATGCAAAAAATAAAAAAGAGATGGAAAGTGTATTGGATCGTTTTTTAAGATATGTGGTGATTGATACAAAATCGGATGAGTCATCTGGTGTTACCCCATCTACTCCGGGACAGAGAGTATTGGGGGAGATTTTGGTGGATGAATTAAAAGCAATTGGTTTATCAGATGCTCAAATAGACTCGCATGGATATGTGACGGCTACCATTCCCTCTACGATTGATAAAGATGTACCGGTTGTTGGTTTCATTTCACATGTAGATACGAGTCCTGATTTTTCAGGAAAGGATGTGAAACCTCGTGTGATCAAAAAGTATAATGGTTCTGATGTTGTATTAAATAGTTTACAAGATATTGTTATCAAAACCAATGATTTTCCTGAGATTTTAAAATATCAAGGGCAAGACCTAGTGGTTACTGATGGCAGTACTTTGCTTGGCGCTGACGATAAAGCTGGTGTTGCAGAGATTATGACAGCTGCTGCTTATTTAATCAAGCATCCAGAAATCAAACATGGGAAAATTCGTATCTGCTTTACTCCTGATGAAGAAATAGGAGAGGGCGCAGATCATTTTGATGTACCTTCTTTTGGAGCTGATTTTGCCTATACCATGGATGGTTCCGAGATTGGAGAGTTAGAGTTCGAAAACTTCAATGCAGCAGGAGCTACACTAACCTTTCATGGCCGGTCTGTTCATCCGGGCTATGCTAAAGGTAAAATGATTAATTCGATGTTGGTGGCACATGAGTTTTTAAATCTTCTTCCTGAAAAAGAAACACCTGCTCACACATCCGGTTACCAAGGTTTCTTTCACCTTCTATCCTTTGAAGGCGATGTAGAGCGTACGGTACTTGAGTTTATCATCCGAGACTTTGATAAGCAGAAATTTGAA
Source organism: Bacteroidales bacterium (assembly GCA_003249255.1). GTDB lineage: Bacteria > Bacteroidota > Bacteroidia > Bacteroidales > Marinilabiliaceae > SZUA-582. The sequence goes on along the minus strand of QKJP01000017.1, from coordinate 12,676 downwards.
GAGCGCAAAAAACTGATTCAAGATGCAGTTGTACAAATTAATGCAAAATATCAACCAACAACAGTTAAGTTAGATCTGGAAGATCAATATTCTAACATGCGTGAAAAAATAGAACCCGTAATGCACGTGGTGAATATTGCCAAACAAGCCATGGAGGAGTGTGGTATTAAGCCTATCATCAAACCTATTCGAGGAGGAACAGATGGTGCTCGCTTATCATACATGGGCCTACCTTGTCCTAATATTTTTGCAGGAGGTCATAATTTTCACGGACGTTATGAATTTGTTCCTGTACAAAGTATGGAGAAGGCTGTGGAGGTAATTGTGAAGATTGCTCAAATTAATGCAGCAAACCATGATTAATGTTTAGTGCTTAATTGTTAATTGTAGAAATAATTGTCTGTAAGTCAATCTTATAATAGCACAGGGATTTTATCCCTGTGTAATTCGTACGAAAGATAAATAAGGCTGGATGCCTGTTTTATACCTGTTGTTTGGATTTAATAAGACCTTACAATCCGGAGAAGTTTTTAGTTAAAGCGTTTCTGCTTTGAGAATTGGCTCACGAAAGTAATACTTCGTTGAGTCTTTTTTATATCCCCTTATTGAGAAAAGTTGGTACTTGATTTTTTATGTCTTAAATCTTGATATTAAGGTTAGTAGATAGGTACATAAATTTCTGCATAAATCTAAAAAAGCTCCAATGTGGGCGATATCGCAAAGCCTAGCCCTTCAAGCTAGGCTTTATAACAACCCATGTTTGATGCTAACGTAAGCTTACTATTGATAAGTATTTAACTACTTGCCTCTATCTTGATATTTATTTTAAATTGTTAAAAACTGTTAATTTGAAAACTTTTGCACCCCCCTTTGTTGTTATATATGCGCAATCAGAAATTTTTATGATTGAGGAATAATCAAAAAAATATAACAAAATTAAAAAATAAAATTATGTCTGTATTAGTAGGAAAAAAAGCGCCTTCATTCAGTGCATCAGCAGTTGTAAACGGTGGTGAAATAGTGGAAAACTTTTCATTGGATCAATTTATTGGTAAAAAATATGTGGTACTGTATTTTTACCCTGCCGATTTTACTTTTGTATGCCCAACCGAGATTTTAGCATTTCAGGAAAAAATTGCCGAGTTCGAAAGCCGTAACGTTCAAGTTGTAGGTGTTTCTGTTGATTCAGAATTCTCTCACTGGAAGTGGTTACAAACGCCTAAAAAAGAAGGTGGTATTCAAGGTGTTAAATATCCATTAGTGGCCGATAATAGCATGACTATATCAGAGAATTTCGACGTATTAGCAGGTTCTTATGATTACAATGATGCCGGCCAAGTTGTTTTTAATGGAACTCCAATGGCTTACCGTGGTCTTTTCTTAATCGACAAAGAAGGTGTAGTTCGTCATCAAGTAGTTAATGATATGCCTTTAGGTCGTAACATTGATGAAGCTATCCGTATGGTCGATACTTTACAATTCTTTGAAGAAAACGGTGAAGTTTGTCCTGCAGGATGGAATAAAGGAGATGAAGGACTAAAAGCAACTCAAGATGGAATTGCAGATTACTTAGGACGTCATTAAGAAATTAGATGGTTAGATGATAGATGTTAGACTGATTTACGGGATGGCTAATTGATTATCTACTTGTAAATAAATATCGCTTTATATGGAAAGGGGAATGTCTTAATTGATGTTCCTCTTTTTTTTAGAAGGCCGAAGGGGTAAGGCAGAAGTTTAAAATTTGCTGATGTGCTAATGACCCAATGCAAATGAGATTGACGCTATTAGCGGCTTTTAAAAGTTGGTTCAAAGCACAATATCCAAGCACCAAACAAATAAGCTTAGATAAAAGGAGTAAGGCAAAAGTTTTTAATGTGCAAACGTGAAAATGAATTAATGCGAAACTAATTCTTACCCCTTTTTTGCCTAGTTTTACATGATATAATACACAATTGTTTAAATCATTAATTCGCATTAATCATTAACCACTAATCATTAATCATTATTTCAGACTAGATCATTTACACTTTTTTTACTTCTGACTTCTGCCTTCTGCCTATTATTTTTTTACTTTTGCACCCATGCGTAAGTTCATAGAAATCGCTCCAAAAAATGTAGAGCAGTTTAAGAATCAAGTTTGTTGGGCCAGTCAGGAGTATGGGGTAAGTGTAGTGCTTGATAGTAATAATTTCGAAATACCTGATTTTATAGAGAAGGCTCGTCAATATGATTTTGTGGCGGGTTTTGATCACATTGACCAGCATTATGATAGTTTGGGTGATTTGTATGATTTTCACCAAAAACATAAAGAGTGGTTGTTGGGTTATATTACTTACGATGTAAAAAACCAAGTTGAGAAACTAGTGTCAAATTTACCCGATCGGATAGAATTACCAGACTTATATTTCTTTGTTCCCCGCTTTCTGATTCTCTATGATAAAAACAAATGGCAGGTTGGCTATTTGGAACAGTACGATGACGAAGACGCAGTTATCGCATTTATCGAAACCATTACCGATACATTGCCTTATAATGAGGAAATGGATCCGGTAAAAATAGTTCCTCAAATTACGCATAAGGAATATTTAGAAGCTGTTGAGGAATTATTAAAACATATTCAGAGAGGTGATATTTACGAGATCAATTTCTGCATGGAGTTTTTTGCTCAAAACTTCCTGATGAATCCGCAAGATGTATATGAGCGTTTAAAAGCAATTTCGCCAACTCCGTTTGCTGCTTTTATGAAATACCATGACAAATTTTTGTTGAGTGCTTCACCGGAGCGTTATTTTAAAAAATGTGGTCATAATGTTGTTTCTCAGCCCATTAAAGGAACATCAAAGCGAGAAGAGAATCCGATGATGGATAAAGCCAATAAGGATTATTTGGTGAATTCACCCAAAGAGCGTGCTGAAAACATCATGATTACCGATTTGGTAAGAAATGATTTATCTCGGATTGCTCAACGTGGGAGTGTTAAGGTTGAAGAACTTTGTCATGTGTATTCTTTTTCGCAGGTACATCAAATGATTTCAACAATATCAGCGCATCTTAAAGATGACTTAAATTGGGTAGACGTGATAAAAGGTACTTTTCCAATGGGATCAATGACCGGTGCACCCAAGGTAAATGCCATGAAATTAAGTGAGCAATACGAGAAAAATAAAAGAGGCTTGTACAGTGGCGCAGTTGGTTATGTAACGCCGGAAGGTGATTGTGATTTTAATGTGGTTATTCGGAGTGTACTCTATAATCAAAAGAAAAAAGCCATGTCTTTTATGGTGGGAGGAGCCGTTACTGCTCAATCAGAACCTCAAAAGGAGTACGATGAATGCATGTTAAAAGCATCTGCCATAATGGCTCTGTTTAATATTGAAAAATAATGAAGCAACTCACTCCGAAGTCTCTCAAGGATTCTTTGATTCATAACTGCGGAATTGACACCCAAAGCTCATTTCTACTCACTGTGAGTGGTGGGTTAGATTCGATGGTAATGCTACATGTTTTTAAGGAGCTAGGTCTCAAATTTGAAGTTGCTCATTGTAATTTTTCCTTGAGAGGAGAGGAGTCTGATGCTGATCAGGATTTTTTGATTGATTATTGTTCTAAAAATAAAATCACAATCTTTTGTAAAGTTTTTCAAACCCAAGAGTATGCTCAAGAGAACAAAATTTCCATCGAAATGGCTGCGCGTGATTTGCGTTACGCATGGTTTAAGGAATTATTAGAACAGAGACCGCATGATTATATGGTGACAGCCCATCATGGTGACGATGCTGTTGAAACTTTCTTTTTAAATCTGGTAAGGGGTACAGGCATTCGTGGCTTGTCTGGCATGAGTTATAAAAACAATACCATTCTTCGACCACTTTTAGCTTTTTCCAGAGAACAAATTGAAACTTATGCCAAGAATGAAAACATACCCTCTCGTCATGATTCATCTAATGACGAAACGATATATACGCGAAATAAAATTCGGCATGAAGTCATTCCATCTTTAAAGCAAATCAATGCTTCATTTTTAGAGACCATGACTCGGAATATGAATCATTTAAAGGAAGTTGAAAGTGTTTTGGATTCAGAAGTTCAGGGTTTTAAAGATGCTGCAGTTGTGGAGGAAGCAGGGCATGTTTTAATTCCGATCAAACGATTGCTGGATCATCCTCAGAAAGCTTCTATTCTTTTCGAGATATTGCATCCTTATGGTTTTAATTCGGCTGTGGTTGATGATGTCTTATTAGCATTAAAAGCAGAATCTGGAAAACAATTTTTCAGTGAAACTCATCGTCTTTTAAAAGATCGTCATAATCTGTTACTGACAGAACGCAAAGATGAAGAAGTAGAGCATTTTTGGTTAGAAACCTTGCAAGAGCCAAATGCTGCCGGTTTATCTTATTTATCTTATGAAAAACCGGAGGATTTTAAATACTCAACAGATCCATACATCGCTCATTTTGATGCTGATTTAATTGATTTTCCCTTGTTGGTACGTCGGTGGAAGCAAGGAGATTCCTTTCGGCCATTAGGAATGAGAAAGTTTAAGAAACTGAGCGATTTTTTTATCGATGAGAAATACAGTATCGTAGATAAAGAAAATGCCTGGATTGTGATTAATGGAGAAGATATTATTTGGATTGTCGGAAAAAGGGTTGACGACCGTTATAAAATTACCAATCGAACAAAGCAAGTATTGGAATTGAAATTAGGAAATTCATCCGGTTCAGCTTCATTTGATTAGAACCTTTTGTTAGGCTCTAATTGTTTACCTCTTGAGATGCCGAGTTGCAGTTGTTTTTTAGATTTTCCTTTTCACACGCTGCTTTTAGGCGGCTTACTTCTTCCATCTCATTATCAAACTCCCAAAAATTTGGGTGAGTTAATAAGTAGTTCTCTAAGATTTGTCTTGCTTGCATAATCAATGAATTAATTATTTATAAAACAAAACTACAGCAATAACATGTCGTGAAAGTAAGTTATATATTATGCTTAGATTAAATAATTGGGAATAAAGTGTGAGGCATAGTATTTAGTTTTAGATCGAAACCTATAAATGATAAGAGAAATATTAAAAGTACGAACACAGCAACTTAGCAGAAGTTTGGTAGGAATAGGCATTTTTAGAAGCCTCTTTCTTCTTGGTATTGTAGCAACTACAGCTATTTTCATGTTCGCTTATGCTTCCGATCCATTATTTGCCTTTTTAATGGCAGTTGCAATACCTGTTGCCTTAGCGCTTATTCAAATAAAACGAAAAGATAAACTCTTTTTACGAACTCATTTTAAGAACTATAAGCAAGTTCTATGGATAGAATATTTGACATTAAGTATACCGTTAATCTTTTGTTTACTTTATCATTTCAATTGGAAGCCTGTTGTAATATTGATTGCAGGTGTTTCTGTTTTGCCATTTTTAAACGGTAGTATTAACGCATTAAGTATTAATACCAAGCTTCAGGAATGGATACCGCACGATAGTTTTGAATGGAAAGCAGGTGTGAGGCAGCAGTTTTTGATACTAGTACCTCTTTGGGTAGTTGCATTGTTTACTTCTTGGTTTATCGGAAGTGTACCTATCGCTATCTTTTTTTTAGGTATTATATGTTTTAAGTTCTACGAAGAAAGCGAACCTGTACCCATGCTCATGTTGTATGAGTTAAATCCAGCTAAGCTGATTAAACACAAAATTAAGAAGCAACTAAGTATTTATTTTATCATCATTGCTCCATTACTAATTTGCTTTTGGTTTTTTCAGTATGAGTATTGGTACATTCCACTTGGGGAATTAGTCATATTGGTGTCTTTGCAAGTGTATATTATTCTTACCAAATATGCTTACTACGATCCCGGTCAAAAATCGCCAGCCGCACAAACCATGGGAAGCATTGGTTTTTTAGGAGGGATAATTCCAGTTTTTTTACCCGGAGTTTGGGCTTTGAGTGTGTGGTTTTATTTTAGAGCTGTTAAAAATCTTAACGATTACTTACATGATTACAATAACTAATTTAACTGTAGCCTACGATTCAAAAGTAGATGTTCTAAAGGGATTGCATCTGGAGCTTCAAAAAAACTTTATTCATGGAATAGTTGGCTTAAACGGAGCAGGGAAAACAACCTTTCTTAATACGCTCTTTGGTTTAAAAAAGGCTAAACATGGAAGTATTCATGAAGATGGAAAGCAGCTTCAAAAGAAATCCATTAGTTATTTGGTAACCGAGAACTATTTTTATTCTAATATCACAGGTAAAGAATACCTTGATCTTTTTAAAAATCCTCATTTTGATATTGAGCAGTGGAATAAACTCTTTGATTTACCATTAAATAAAATCATTGATGGTTACTCCACCGGTATGAAAAAGAAATTGGCTTTATTAGGTATCCTTAAGCAAGATAAATCCATCATGATATTAGATGAGCCTTTTAATGGTTTAGATATCGAAACCTGCCGCATCATTCGTATGATTTTACTTCGCTTAAAAGAAAAAGGGAAGACCATCATCATTACCTCTCACATCATCGAAACTCTAACCAATCTTTGTGATTACATTCATTATCTAAAAGATGGAGTCATTAACCAAAGTGTAGATGAATCTGGTTTTGCTCAGTTTGAACGTGATGTATTTCATGTCATCGAAAGCAAGAATCAGCAAACCATTGATCAATTATTAATGAATAATGAATAACTTATAACTTGGCATATACGTTTACAGCTTCTAGCGCTCTTTTATATTATTTGTTCTCTATTCATTATTATTTATTAAGGAATAATTCCTCCTCCAATCAACATATCTTCATGATAGAAAACAATGGATTGCCCCGGAGATAGGGCCCATACCGGTTCGTCAAAAAAGACATGGATTGAATCCTCTTCCGGCTTGATCTTACCCCAATAACCCGGCACGCTGTCTAATCCTCTAATTCGGATAAAGATCTTATCTTTCCAAAGGTCGTTATCTTCTGATAGTGAGATGTCTTTGATAATAGTTTCAGTAGTAAATAGTTTTTCGCGCACTCCGGTAATCAAGGTATTGAATTCCGGTTGGATGCGTATTACACAGTTGCCTTTGGTCACATTTTCAATTCCACGTTTCTGGCCAATGGTGTAATGAGGGAAACCTTCATGGTGGCCTAACAAATTACCTTTGTCATCAATTACCTCTCCTTTTTGTAATGCCGGATGATGGGGAGGAAGTTCCTGAATTAAAAAATCACGATAATTACTGCCTTTTAAAAAACAAACACCCATGCTTTCTTTCTTATCTGCAAATTCGGTATAGCCTAATGTGCGAGCAAGGTCTCGTACTTCACTTTTTTTAAGTTTACCAAGAGGAAAGAGGGCTTTTTTAATGATTTCTTCATCCAGATTCCAAAGAAAGTAGGATTGATCTTTAGCAGGATCTGTTCCTCTTGCTATGTAATGATGACCATTAAAAGTTTTGGTTTGCACATAATGACCCGTGGCTATGAAATCACAATTGGTTTGAATAGCTAAATCATTCAGGAGTTTCCACTTAATGGTTTTGTTGCAGTGAATGCATGCGTTGGGAGTCTTTCCTTGTAAGTAATCATTAATAAAATAATCGATCACATCACTTTTAAACTGTTTACGGCAATCAATAAGGTGATGCTGGATATTTAAGTCATGCGCTAATTTTATGGCAGCTTGAATACTTTCTGCCTGTTCATCGCCATGTGTCAAAAGTGTTGCGCCAATTACTTCGTAACCATCTCTCTGTAATAAAATGGCGGACATGGAGCTATCCATTCCGCCACTCATTCCTAATATGACTTTAGGTTTATTCATTATACTATGTCCGAAGCCCCGATAACTATCGGGGGATGTCCGAAGTGGATTTTTTTTATTGTTGAAAAATATGCAGTTTGTTTAACCTTCTATTTCTTTTTTACCTTAATAGATATTAGAATGTCATATAACAATCATTGCATTCTGGATGTATAACACAGGATCGTTTTTTAATGGCTAGCAGCCAGAAGCATTTTTATCCTTCCGCAATATTGCTTCGTACCTTATTCAAGAATTCTTGCATTCCTTTTGAGTCTTTTTCTTTTATAAGTCCTAATAATTCTTTAAGGTGCAGGCGAATTCTTTCTACCTGACCATAAGTATAGGGGTTAAAAAGAATTTCCGTTAACAAGTGGTCTTCTTCCGATAATAACCCACGTGCAATGGTCATGTGTTTCTTAAAAGTAGTACCGGGTGCTTTTTGATGTTTCATACATCCGGCAAAAACCAATGATGAAGCAAAGGGTACACTTAACGAGTAAGCAATGGTTTCATCATGACCATCAAATGTATAATCATGAATGTTTAGTCCTAAAGATTTGTAAAAGTCCCTAAAAAATTCAATGCCTTTCTCATGACCTTCCTTAATAATGATGGCATGATGTTGACTTAAATCATTCAAGTTCGCAAAAGTAGGCCCAAACATCGGATGTGTCGAAACATAGGGTCTGCCACTTTGCATATAAAATTCCTGTAAGCCGGTTTTTACGGATGCAATATCCGATAATATGCAAGTTTCCGGAATGTAAGGAAGTAAATCCTTAAAAGCCTGAAGGGTATATTTTAAGGTCACAGCATTAATCAAAATCTCCGGATTAAACGCTGTGATTTCTTCCGCTTTGGTAAATCGAAGTGTGTTAAAAACATAACGTAAACGACTCATGTCCTGGTCGTAAATAGCCACTTCGTGATTTAAACAAAGTGCATCTGTAATCCATGTGCCCATTTTACCGGCACCGATGACGCATATTTTCATTTTACAGCTTTGTTAGAGCTACTAGATACTAGCTTTTAGATGCTAGCCTCTGGTAGTAATGAATTCAATTTTCGTATATTAATTCAATGAGAAGCAGCTTGATCTTGTTTTCAAAAAACATTTAACGTAAACAATACCAACACAGAGATACAAACGCACTAAGGTTTTTAATTGAATGTTTTAAAAAAAATCTCTGTGTCCCTGTGTCTCTGTGTTGGTATTTCATGCATTTACTTCTCTTTATTCATGATTGCATTCTGACATTGAACAGATTCTTCGTGAATGTGCTCGTATACTTTTAAAACAAATTCCGGATTTAAGCCAACCTTTTCGGCTTGTTCTTTACGTTTGTTCATGACTTCGTCGTAACGACGTGTTTGAAGAATGGTGATGTTATTTTTATGCTTGTATTCACCAATTTTTTCGGAAACACCCATGCGAGCTTTCAATAATTCTAATAACTGAGAATCAATGGAATCAATTTCTTTACGCAATTCATCAAGCGTTACACGTGGCTTGTCTCCAATTTGAGCTTCACGTAAAACAATCTTATCCATGATGTCTTTTAATTCATTCGGAGTAACTTGCTGTTTGGCATCGCTCCAAGCTTTTTCAGGACATCTGTGAGACTCGATTAATAAGCCATCGAAGTTCAAATCCATCGCTTCCTGCGAAATGTCATAAATTAAAGCACTGTTACCGGTGATGTGGCTAGGATCAGTAATGATCGGAAGATTTGGAACACGTCGACGTAGCTCAATCGGAATTGGCCACTCAGGATTGTTTCTGAATTGAGTTTTATTATATGTGCTAAATCCGCGGTGAATGGCTCCAAGTTTTTTAACTCCTGCCTGATTGACACGCTCCAAAGCACCAATCCAAAGCTCTAAATCTGGATTTACGGGATTTTTCACCAATACAGGAATATCTACACCGGCTAAAGCATCTGCAACTTCCTGAACAGCAAATGGGTTAGCGGTGGTACGAGCTCCAATCCAAAGCATATCTACTCCAAACTTAAGAGCTTCATATACATGTACAGCAGTAGCCACTTCTACACAAACGAACATGCCTGTTTCTTCCTTTACCTTTTTTAACCAGGGTAAACCAACAGTTCCTACGCCTTCAAAAGCGCCCGGACGAGTACGTGGTTTCCAGATTCCTGCACGGAATATCTTGACCCCATTAGCCGCTAGTTGCTTAGCGGTTTCTAAAGTTTGCTCTTCTGTTTCGGCGCTACAAGGGCCGGCAATTAAAATTGGCCTTTTCAAATCCAATCCGGGAAGTGTAATTGGCTGTAAATCTAAACTGTGTCCCATTTTATTGCTGTTTTAATTTTTTAATTCTTTCAATCGTTTCTTTCAATAGTTCAGGCTTTGTACATAGGCTGATGCGAATAAAGCGTTTACCCACTTCTCCAAAGATCAAACCCGGTGTAATAAAGACATCACAACCGTATAATATCTCGTCAGATAAGGCTCCACTGTCTGAGATTGAATCAGGAATTTTAGCCCAAACGAACATGCCCGATTGTTTGGTGTCGTATTTACATTGTAAGAGATTCATAATCTCGAACACCAATTCGCGGCGTTTGCGGTATTCTGCATTTACCGTGTCATACCAGCTCTGATCTAAACCTAAAGCCTTTGCTGCTGCCAGCTGCATAGGTTTAAACATACCAGAGTCCATGTTACTCTTTACACGTAACACATATTGAATAAACTCCGGATTCGAAATCGCCATTCCAATGCGCCATCCGGCCATGTTGTGCGATTTACTTAAAGAGTTTAATTCAATGGCAATGTCTTTAGCACCCTCAATGTTCAAGATGCTTTGAGGATTGTTATTCAGGATAAAACTATATGGGTTATCGTTACATATAACAATGTTGTGTTTTTTACCAAAGGCAATTACTTTCTTGAAGAATTCTACGTCAGCATTAGCTCCGGTAGGCATGTTTGGATAATTAATCCACATTAACTTAACCTTAGATAAATCCAGTTTTTCCAATTCATCCAAATCCGGTTGCCAGTTTAGTTCTTCTTTCAGATCATAATTCAACAGATGAGCTTCTGCAATTTTTCCGGCCGATGCATAAGCCGGATATCCCGGATTTGGAGCAAGAATGCTATCGCCCGGATTAACAAAAGCCAAGGTAATGTGCATAATACCTTCTTTTGAACCAATTAATGGCAGAACTTCGTTGGTAGGATCAATATCTACATTGTAATAACGCTTATACCAAGATGCCATGGCTTCTCTCAACTCTGGAATACCAATGTAGCTTTGATAGCCATGATTGGTAGCAACTTCCGCTTGTTTTCCTAATTCAGCCAATACTTCAGGTGCAGGAGGTAAGTCGGGGTTTCCAATTCCTAGGTTGATAATGTTTTTGCCTTCTTTGCGAAGCTTGTCCAGTTCTTTCAATTTAATAGAGAAATAGTATTCTTTTACTTCTCCAATTCTATTTGCAGGTGATATTTGATGGCTCATTGTAAAAATCTCAGAGTTTATTTTTATGCGTTTTCTTTAACCGATTCAGGAAGCGGGTAAGATTGTTTTCCTTTTTCATATTCACCTAATGTTTTCAAACTTTGGCAAAGTGGTCTGATGGCATCAAGCGATTGCAAGTAGCGGGTGTAATTATTAAATGCAACATCCACATAAAACAAATATTCCCATTCGCGACCGATCATAGGTAAAGATTGTATTTTGGTTAAGTTGATGTTGTAAAACGAGAAAATGGTTAGCACCTTTGATAAACTGCCTTCTTCCTCAAGCGGAAGGGTGAAAACTATCGATGCTTTGTTAATTCTTTCTTGTTGTAGTAAATCTTCAACTTCAGTCTTTCCTTTATCAGAAATAATTAAGAAACGTGTAAAATTACGTTTGTTGGTTTCAATGTCTTTAGCAAGTGTTTCAAGCTTGTACATTTTACCGGCTAGTTCTGATGCAATGGCACCAATTCCTTTTATTTGATTTTCATAAATTAATTTGGCACTCAGAGCTGTATCTTCTGATTCGATCAATTTAATGTGTGGATACTTTTTGAAGAATTCCTGACATTGGGCAATGGCCATTGGGTGGGAGTGAACTTCTTTAATATCTTTTATCTCCTGGCCTTTCAAAGCTAAAAATTGGTGTTTAATGCGCATTTTGTATTCACCAATAATGACCAGATTACTATCTTTTAATAAGGTGTAATTTGAAAGGATACTACCTGCTAGCGTATTCTCAATTGCAACGATGCCATAGATCGAATTGTCACGTTTGATGGCGTTAAACAATTCTTCAAATGTTAAACAGGGAATAATATCTAAATTTTCACCTTCGAAAAACGCTTTGGCTGCAATCTCATGATTTGCGCCGGGCCACCCTTGTATTACTACCTTTCTTACTTGCTTCGCCATCAATGTATTGTTTATATATGAAAAAAACCCGCCTTATTGGGCGGGTTTTTATATTTTCTCGTTTATAACTTAAAAATTATAGTATAGCCCGTCCCTTCTGGTTCTTAAAACCAAAAAAGAAAAAATAAAAGCTAAAATAAGAGTTACAAACTGTCATAATCTTCGTTTACGTTGAAACAAAAATAGTGATTTATACAAATAATCAAAAGAACTTTCTTGTTATTTTTTAAAATTAATACGTATATCCGTTTTTACGCATAATTATTTTAACACGAGGCACAAAAGCCCTGAGTTTATAAAGTTCAACTATAAAACTCTGTGTCCCCGCCTGCATCCATAGCTGTCAAGCTAAGAAATATATAGAGCATTAAGTCTTTGATTATGTGATAGTGCCCCCTTTTTAGAGTCTCGTTTTAATTTTGAAGTGGAGATATCTAACAATGTAGATAGCCACTCAGCTATTTTAAGTTGAGATTTTATATGGTT
>QKJP01000058.1 GCA_003249255.1 Bacteroidales bacterium | reverse complement strand
TTTTAAATACTCCTGTGCTTTAGGGCTGCGTGGGAGACCTTCTTTTTGCTTTGCGAACAAAGTTGCAAAGTCAGTCTCCTCACTTTCAGCCTTTGTAGATGCAATCCCCATTACATCGGTATTTTTAATTTCTGCTCCTGCAAGTTCTGCAGCTATTTTTAATGCCTCGTGTTTGCTGCATTTCTCGTAATCCTGTATAAACTGTATTACATCGCCTGTTTTGCCACAGCCAAAGCAGTTGTAAGTATTTGTATCTAAATAAATTTTGCAGCTTGGTTTATCGTCTTGGTGAAACGGGCATTTTATGTGGTTGTTCTTGTCTGTTTTAATATTATAATGTGCCAAAACCTTCGTTATGGGCAGCCTGTTTTTGATGTCGGGGATTTGCATTTGAAAAATATTTTAAAAATTTCTAATCTGATAAATACCTCACAAATCTAACTCATTTATATTTTTCAAACAAGTTATATCTAAATTGTTTTTAACTTATTTATCAGTTATTTTTGTGTATTATTAGTTTATAACTCGTAAATCTGATGTATTTATGGCTTTTTCGGATAGATTAACATACGCCAGGAAACAGAAAAAAATAAAACAGGCTGAACTTGGAAAGCTTGTTGGAACTTCTGGCGATATTATCGGCAAGTATGAAAGAGGGGAAAATATTCCTTCTATTGAAGTAGCTTCACGTATTGCTGATGCTTTAGGTGTTACCCTCGACTATCTTGTAAAAGATGGAGAATATGAGCATATCGACAACACAACGCTAAAACGATTAAAAGATATTGAAAAACTGGACAGTACAACAAAAACCAAGATTTTTGATATTATAGATACCTACCTTAGGGATTTTAAAACCAGACAGGCATACAGTGCTTAAAAACTTAAAATTATGGGAGCTTTAAGACAACAATATATAGAAGATAACCAAGGGCATAAAATAGCTATTATTTTACCCATTGGTGAATACAACAAAATGATTGAACAAGTTGAAGAACTTGAAGACATCAGGCTTTACGATGAAGTAAAAGCAAAAAACGAAAAATCAATACCTTTTGATGAGTACCTAAAAAATCGTAAAGCAAAAAATGCCTAATTATAGTATTACCATTACCAAAACTGCGCAAAAACAGCTCGACAAATTATCTGATAATATTGCCGAGCCTATTTTTGAAGCCATTCAAAATCTTGCCCATAATCCTAGACCCCATGGTTGTAAAAAACTAAAAGGCCGTGATGGTTACCGTATTAGAAAAGGTAATTACCGTATTATCTATGATATTTACGATAATGTTCTTGTTGTTGATGTGATTGCAGTGGGACACAGGAAAGATATTTATGATTAATGGATTTTCTGCTTAGCTAATTTTTCTATATACTTAGCTCCAAAAGTTCTAGGTATTTCATCACCCAATTTCTGATTTTCGATTTCAACCCATTTACCTGATTCGTATTTATAAATAATAACCTTACTATCAGTTTTTTCATTATAATATTCAGCACTACCAGATTCTGAAGTTTCTTTAAAAGGGCCTTCTAAATCAGTCTTATCTACAAAAAATGTATAATTATCAAATTCGTTAACTAGTTCTTCTTTATCTTTTGTAAAAAGTCTTCTTGCAGCACAATTTATATAAAATAGAGGCTTATAACCTTTCTTATCATTGCACTCTCCTTTGGGGGTTTGAACTGCATCTTTTGTCCATTTCTCAGGAAATTGTTTTGAAATTGCATAAATACACCCTTGCCCGACCTGTGCATCCTTCATGTAGAATTCATAATATACAACGGTAACATCATCTGCTATCTTTATACTATATGTCGTTGTCCATACATATTCAGGGCTTTTAATTAAAGAAAAGAAGTCAATAGGTGATTCATTATTTTGTGCTTTACATGAAGCAAAAACACCTATCATAAGTATTATTAAATATTTTTTCATGACATTATTTATTTTGTAGTTACTGCTCTAAAATATCCTTTCCAACCAGCATGTTTATATAAAGCTTTTCCAGTTCTTGTATATATTGATTTTCGGATACAACCTTTACAATAACCATCAAGGTCTTTTGAAAATGATTCTTCCGAAGCCCCTGAACTTCCTATGGCTTCAATGACTGTTACTTTGTCTGTCTCCTTATCATAAGAAACAACAACCCCTGTATGCCCATCACTAGAGCTTCTACTCCATAAGAAAACATCCCCTGGTCTTATATCCTTAAAATCTTCTTTTTCACTATTCTTTACGTGCTGTAAGAAACTATCGAAACTTCCATCCTCCATGCTTCCTAACATAAGAGATGTATAAAACGGACTTGGAACTTCTTCTAAACCACAAGCTTTCTGTAGAAACCGTGCTGCAAATTCGGAACAGTCCATCTCATCCGTACCTTTGTCATCTAAACTGGTTCTACTATCGCCTCCACCAAACGCATATGAGTTGCCTAAAAATTCCTCCATTTCTGTTAATGCAACATCAATTGCCGTTTCTTCTTGACCTTCATCCTTTTCTCCCCAAATCTCATTTAATTTTTCAAGTGCATAAAGCTGTACAGATTTCAGCATCTCCTGAATAGAATTTTCCTTATCCTCTTCTTGCTGTTCCTCCGATGGAAGCAATAATCCTAGATAATTTATCCATTGGGTAACTGCCTCCTTCGGAGTGCTTCCGCCGATTATTTGAAGTACCATCTGTATTTTTCCATCAGCATCATAAAATGAAATCAGCCCATAATCACTTGTGTAACCAACTTTGATTGAAGTATTATTCCGTAATTCACTAAAACTTTTTATTCGGATATCCTGACTTAGAGAAACAGCTTCAATCTTACTGTATACAGCTACCTTGTAAGCTTTTTCTTCTAGTGTATAATCCTCAAAATATATCCCTTCATTATGTAATGAAAATGTGGTGCTGTTATCCTTCACACCCTTAAAAACTTTCTTAGCAATACCTTGATGTGAAGCTTTACGAACAGTCCAGTTTTTAAAACCTTCAAGTTCAAGGTTTATATCATTCGTTTTTGAATCAGCAAAATACTTATCATATTTTTCATGTACGTGCTTGTACAATGACCTGTCAGTTTCAACCTGACTCTCCTGAGTATCGGGAGCCAGCCCCCAAAGATAATTTCCTAGCCATGTAATGCCATAAATAAATGCCCCCTCACTTTCATCCTGCGCCCAAGCAAACAGCATTGTTTGCGGGTCATGTATGAGGTCCCATTGGTACTTCCATGTGGATAACCTTAATTGCACCCTTTCGAGTTCCACTACACCCACTTTTGAACTGTCAAAAAGCACATAACCGTACTTTCCGGAAAGTGGCAAAAACGCCTTTAGGCTATCT
>QKJP01000051.1 GCA_003249255.1 Bacteroidales bacterium | reverse complement strand
AAAATGCTTACTTACGATACATAATAAATGATCCTTTATTTCCTGTAAAAGGACTATGATCAACTACTTCAAAATAAGTTGCGTCAGCACTTAATGTTAACACACCATCAGTAGAATAATCGACCTTATCCCACACATAATTGGTGCTATGCGCCCACATAGACTGACAGGAATATTTTCCCTCACTTATTTTGGTTATATTTTTCAAAGATGCATCACCCAGAGATACTAAACCGGCATCGGCTACTTTCTGCCAATCTGTATTAAACTTAAGATAAACTCCTACCGTACCGGTTATTTCAATTTCCTTACCAGATTCTGTATACCATATTCCATCCAGCGTAAAGGATGATGAGGCCGCAAGCGTTTTAAATGTTTTTTGCACACCGTAGGCTGTGCCCGCTTCGTTTTTTACATACGCCCTCACATAATAAGTGGTACCAGCTTCCAAACGGGTGAGCAAACTGCTAAAACTGGCCACCCCCTTATAATCGTTAGGTGTAGAGTTATTTACGGTAGGATTAGCCGTTTTACTCCAACACACCCCTGATGAAGTAATGGTACCATTGCCTGCAGACACTATTAATCCACCGCAAGTTGCAGAACTTGAGGTAACAGCACTAACATCCGTTGTGGTTACTACAGGCAACTCTATTTCGGATGACGAAGAAGCTAAGGTCTCAAACGTCTTCTGAACACCATAAGCAATACCCAATTCATTTTTGGCATAAGCCCTGATGTAATACCTGGTACCTGCCTCCAAACCCACTAGCAGACTAGTATAAGTAGTAGCACCCTTGTAATCGTTGGGCGTAGAACTGCCTACCGTAGGGTTAGCCGTTTTACCATAACATACACCAGCAGATATTAGTGAACCCTCACCTTTTGCCACAATAGTGCCACCACTAATTGCCGAATTAGTGGTGATAGAAGTAATATCTATAGTTGTTACAGAGGGCAGCCCCTCTGTTTTAGTGTTTGAGGTTTCTTGAGGAGAAACTTGTTCTAAGCGCGATTCGGAACATCCAAAAACACTTAGCAACACAAAAACAATAATGCAATAAATAATAGACTCTACTTTAAAATCTTTCATAACTTAGAATTAAAACACATAAGCAAACAGCTGTGATTTCTAAATCATCATCACTATTTGCTTATGCAAAACTAAAATCAGACATATTAATAAAGAATCTCAAAAATCATACTACCTTGGACATCTAGCAACGTAGTCCCATTGCGTACCACTATCAGTTCCAATAACGGTTATTTTATAGTCGTAAGGAGCATTTCCCAAAAACTCAAAACTCAATACTCCAGTACCACTTACCTGTTTACCAGTAGAAGCTACCACCTTACCATTATACTCGATAATCATTTGATCGGGTATACTATACATATTATATTCAACTTCTACTTTCCCACTATTTAGGCCTAAAAAATGAGTGGTAATGGTAGTCCCAAAGCCACCAGACTCCGTTTGTGCATTACACTTTTCTGGTTGAATAATCTTTTCCTCCAAAACATTAGTCACAACTTCGCTCTTAAGATCTTCATAATCCTCAATCTTCTTTCTTTTACTTTCTGGCATTTTCTCAAATTCGTCAAAATCAACAATTTGAGCTGAGTAAGATTGTGAAACATAGTTGGTATTTTTATTTTTCATCTGAAGAATATCTTGTTTGGTAGTTTCATACGTTACATGAGCTGTTTCCCATACAAATCCTACTCCCTGCACAATATTCCCAATCGTTTTTTTATAAACAATCTCAGACTTATTACCGATCCACGTTCCAAGGCTTTTCCAAATATTTAAAGGCAAGTATGTTTCACTCAGATCACTTAACGTTTTTAAAGCGTCATCCAAAGCTTCTTCCAAGTCAAAAACAGAATCACCATCAGAATCTGAACCACTCTTTAGCGTGGTCAACCCACTGCGTGCATTGGCGTTTTTACGTAAAGTATTAAATGCTACAATGCTAGATGATGTATTATTAGGCAATCCATCAAGAGAGGGATTTGAAGTGTAGTCAAGTATTATCTCAAACGAATTATTGGCAGCCTTTGAGCTATCGTACAAAATCTTATAAATCAACTTTCCACTTTGAGTTACCCAATCATAGTCATATATATTTACATAAGACTGCGTATCGTCAATCTTTTCTAAAGATATGAGCACATTTGTAGGCGTTTGCGTAACATTATCTACATTATAATAAAAGATATTTTCATCACCCCCATAATTCTCATCAAACAACACCACTGTGGAGTATTCTTTTGATGCCTGTGTGCCAACATAGGAGGATACGCTATTATAATCTTTAAAGGCTATAATATGGTCATTGCCACTATTAGATGATAGATCCATGGCCACTTTAGTTGAGACATCATCGGTATAAAACTCAATCTTATTGGCGCTTGTAGATGATGGTGCATCTGTAGTTGTTAAGCGCTCCTGCTTGTCACAGCTTGTGAAAAGCAGGAGAACCACAACAAGTAGTGTATGTGTAATACTTTTCATTCCAGTCATTTTTTATTAACCTATAATTGTCCTAAAACTTATAAACGGCCATTAGCGTAAAGTACGACAAGGAAGAAGTACTTTTAAAGTCAAATGAAACAACTTCTGAATCATCTTCCATATCCTCATCCTTATAATCAATTGAATTAGTGGATTCGCCTGAAAACTGACCCTTCCCACCATTATTGTAGAACAACTCAAAATTCCACCTAGAGTTCAACACCATTCCCACTCCCATTTTAAACGCTAAGGAAGTTGACAAATCATAACTCGTCTCTTCTTTTGATATGAAGTATTCATTCTGGGTATCAACAAACGAATCTGTTATTTTTAAAAAATTAAGTCCTAGACCTACTTTACCATAGTACTTTTCGTTAAAGTCATACTTTAAACCGCCTACCACAGGAACATTTATAAAATTACTATGCCCCACAGCATAATTAGTGATATCTTTATCTTTAACCTGTTTATCCAGCTCACTTTCTATGGCATCCTTACTATCACTGCTTGTCATGTTAAACACAATTTGAAAATCGGCAAAAGCAGATAAGCCTTCTTTTTCAAGAGGAAATAACATTTCACCACCAACAGTTACACCAAAACTGGTTCCATCAGCATAATCACCCATGGGAGCCATCAGTCCACCAAAAGCAGAAAACGATTTATCTGAACTTTTAGGGGATGAATAACTGCTAGAAGTACTCTTTGTATTACTTACGCTTGAATACGAATTAGATGAGGATTGACTCGTTGTTTTTGAGGTGCTTGAAGCACCGCCATCTAACTCTTTTAACTGTTGTTTTATTTCAGCCGCTCGCTCATAATTCTCCGCTTTTAAGGCCTGATCTAAATCCTTTTGTAAGGCTTGTCTTTGTTGGTCTTTTGCACC
>QKJP01000043.1 GCA_003249255.1 Bacteroidales bacterium | reverse complement strand
TCAATTCTATTTATCTTACAATTAATAGAGTCATTCTCACCTGTCACAAGCAAATCTTGAGAAAAAGATAACATATTACTTACAAAACAAAAGGCTATGATACACGCAAATAATTTCATCTTACAATAATTAAAGTTTCTAAAAGAGATTTCGAATAAAAAGAAAATCGGTTTATAAACTTAGTAAAAAAAAGCATCAAGTCGAACACTTTGAAAACACAAATAGACAACGACAAAAAAACGAAATCAAACAACTAATAACCATATCAATGCACAAAACCAATTAAAACACATAATCCTAGATAACACATTCGGAATAACAACTAAAGCACTCCATACTAAATCTACCTACTGATGCAATACACTCTTATTGATCTAGAAAAACAAAAAAATGAGTTACTCATACTACTTCATACTTATATTAAGAATAAATGAATTCTTTGTGATAGTCAAAGAACGTATTTGTTGTTCAATAATCACTAAAGACTAACTTTGCAGTATAAAAAACAACCATGGACTCATCACAATTAGAAAGTTTAAGAAGCAGGCTAGCAGAAAGTAAAGTTTGGCCACAACAATACATGTTTAAATTTATTGTACCTAATAACAACGGCAAGGTAGAACAAGTAACCTTATTGATGCCACCAAATGGTAAAACAAGCTTTAAGCACACTAACAACTTAAAATATGTATCAATTACTTGCGTATCAATGATGTCAACCCCAGACGAAATCATATCGGTTACATCACGAATATCCATTATAGAAGGCGTTATAACTCTATAAAAGAGCAAGCTAAAACATTTAAATTAAATCAATTACTCATCCCTATAGTCACAACCAAAACTAATACAATCATAAATAATACAAATAGTATCTATCTATACATATATTGCTATATTTAAAATAAAACACTAAATTCACATAGAAATCCGAACTCTTATCAAATTAAAAAAACACAATGAAAAAAACACTCTTATCTCTAATATTAAGTCTTGTTTTGATGCTATCTGCATCAATAAAAGCCCAAGAAAACCCACGTATTAAAAAAGAAACGATACTAGAGAATGCCTCTGACAAATCAAAGGCAAAAAAAGAATTTAAAACTGCTGAGAAATATTACAAACAAGGGAAAGGCACTTACGACGAAGCTCTTAAGTATTATTTGCGTTTGTATGATTACAACAATAACATCGCAGCTTTAAACTATAAAATAGGCATCTGCTATTTATGGGCATCAGATAAGCAAATGGCTATAAACTATTTAACACAAAGTGACGCAACGGTTGCTAAGGACTATTACTTAGCATTGGGCAAAGCAAATCAATATGCTTTACAATACCCCCAAGCAAAAGAAGCTTTTCAGAATTATTACAATTCGTTAGGCAAGTGGGGCAAATACACTAACAAAAACATGCTAGATCAACTAAAGAAAGATTGTGATTTTGCAGAAGCAGCCTTAAAAAACCCAACCCCAGTATTTATCACTAACCTAGGTCCGTTAGTAAATACTTATTATGATGATTATGGAGCGGTATATTCATCTTGGAATTCTTCAATATACTTTACCTCAAAGCGCCCTAAAAACGAACCAACAAAAAGAGTATCTCGTTTTAAATTTAATGAGCGTGTATTAGTTACTAAAGACTGCTTAAAAAAGCCTAGTGAAGAGGTATTTTCAATTAAGAAATTAAATGGTATTGAGAATAACAGTGTAGCTGGAGTAAACAACAAGCTCAACACAATCTATTATTACAAAGGCTTTAAACAGAATGGAAACATATATACAGCTACCATAAAAAACAACAAAGCAAAAAAAAATAAAAGACTTAAAGGCTCTATTAATCACATTGCCTATAAAGAAACAACACTATCAATTGCAGATGATGGAAGTGCCTATTTTGTATCTACAAGAAGGCGTGGTGAAGGAGGTAAAGATATTTGGTATGCAAAGCAGAAAGGGAAAAATCGTTTTGGAAAGATTAAAAACCTAGGGCCTATTATCAACACCCCCTTTGATGAAGAAGGTGTTTCCGTTTCTGCAGATGGCAACACACTTTTCTTTTCTTCTAAAGGACATAACGGAATGGGTGGATATGATGTGTATAAATCCGAGAAAGGTAAAGATGGCACTTGGCAAACGCCTGTAAACTTAGGTTATCCCATCAACAGTCCAGCTGATGAATTATTTTATCACCAAACACCTGATCCGATGGTTGCTATGTATTCATCTGTACGTGCATCTGGCCTTGGCGGATTAGATATTTATAAAATAGTAAAAGATCAACGCATTCCATTTACCTTAATTGGTAAATTATTCGACTCAAAAACCAACACGTCCATACGTGGTCAGGTAAGTGTTTTTAATGAGGCAAACGAACTTGTAACTTCAGCAGAAACTGACACAATTACAGGGCTATATAAATTAACATTTGAGGATTGTGGAAAATACACGTACCAAGCCAGTGCTAAAGGTTACGCTCAAAAAACAGACAGTTTAACTTGTCCTTCCGTACGACATACAGAAATTACAAAAGATTTTAGCTTAATAAAACTCAAGTCGCCATTTACTATTAGTGGAACCGTAAGAGATACGATCTCAGGAGCTGCCCTGCTTGCAGAAATAAGCGTGTACGACTCAACAGCAGATACCTTACTTACTCGTCAAGTTACAAAAGCAGAAACAGGTAATTACGCCATTACGTTAGCCGACAAGTACAAGGTGAAACTCGTAATAAAAGCAATCGATTATTTTACTCAAACAGATAGTTTGGATACTAAATTGACACAAAGTAATAGTACTGAAAAACATTATAGACTAAAAACTAGCAAAATATACTACGCTTTAAAAGGGAGAGTGCTAGAAGAGGAGACGGCCAAACCAATATACGGCATTGTGTCTATGTATCACCCAAATGAGCTTTTGCCATTTAATGCTTGCAGAAGTGACTCAATCACTGGAGTATATGCACTACAAGTTGACGTAGCAGGACCTTTCTCTATTGAAATTAAGGCAGATGGTTATTTCTTTGCCAACGACTCCATTACATTTAAACCATCTGATAATTTACTAATAAAGAAAGACTATTCGCTTAAAAAGATGACAACAGGAGCAAAAATAGTAGTACAAAATATTCTATTTAACTCTGGAAATTCAACACTAAAAGGCGAATCATTTAGAGAACTAGATAAATTAGCCTCCTTATTAATGGATAACAATAACATTAGAATTGAGGTGTCTGGTCATACTGATAACGTGGGCGGCTCAGCCATTAACAAAAAGTTATCAAAAGCTAGAGCTTTATCCGTAATGAACTATCTTGTTTCTAAAGGCGTTGAGCAAAGTCGAGTTGAGTATGAAGGGTATGGGTTTGATGAACCAATAGCACCAAACACAACTGAAGATGGAAGAGCTCAAAACAGACGAGTAGAAATAAAAGTAATAAAATAGAAACGTTAAAACTTTATAACTCTAGGCGTCAATATCTGACGCCTAGAAAGACTTAAAAAACTACACCATGAAAAATATACATGTTTTTATACTAACCCTTCTATTATCGACGATACTTCTTTCGTGTCAGAAAGAAACGATAAATGTAGATGATATCTCAGAAGATATAGACAGAGATTATGAACTAGCTGTACCCGGAGCTAAACTACATCTTTCAATAGAGGATCTAATAAAAGAGTTTGACAACGACACACTCTTACTAGAGCATGCAGACGGCACATTAAGCTTACAATACAAAACAAATTACAACTATGAATGGTCGGATCTTTTAACACTAGATCCTGTAATTTATTCGTGGAATTATCAACTAGACCCACTAAATGGTATACCTATATTCCCGGCTGGCAAACTAAAAAAGTCTTTAGTAGATATCCCAGACTCTGAAATCACGAACATTATAGAGCTGAACATGGGTGAGGCTATCAGAATGGACAGTATCCATTTGTACGATGCAAATTTAACACTTACCATCAATATTCCAGACAAACTGGAAGGAGATATAAAAATAACGCTTCCTCAAGTCTCGTTAAAAGGAGAAATATTAAGCTTTAACGTAAAAGCAGATGCAGGCAACAAGATTATAACAAAAACCTTTTCTTTAAAGGGGTACCACATTAACCTACTTCACTCCAATAATTACCCCGCTGGTTACTTGAATTTAATTGCTAAATTCACAAATTTTAAAACCGTTGGTATTATAACTGTTCTTCCAGAGCCAATTAAAATTGACTTTACATTTTCTAACATATTACCAGATTTTGCCTTTGGAAACTTTGGCAACAAACCAATAAAAGAACATGATTTAGACATTAAAATCAATGCTTTTGATGAGATGGGCATAGACGCTTCTATATCTTTTCAAGATTTCTTAGTTTCCTTAGAATCAAAAAGTGTTTTAGGCACTGCACTTACAATTAGTGCGAGTGACTTAAAATTTACTGAAACAAAAACAAACACCACCAAAAACCTAAATATAACAAACAACACATACACTCTAAAAGCAGCAGCTTGGGGTATACCAGTAGTTCCTTCCACTAGCATACTAGAGATCACAAAAGCGAACTCTAACATAATGGATTTAAACCTAGGTGCGTTTAAACCAAATAAAATAACAGGTAAAGTAAATGCTACACTTAATCCAGAAAGCAAAAACGTATTAAGCTTTGTAAGTAGAACTGGTAAGATAAACACGACTTTAAACATGAGCATACCACTCTGGTTTAAAACAAGTGAATATTGTCGAGTTGACACTGTTGATTTTGACTATAAAGATTCAGTGGGTGAAGATGATCAAATCACTGATAACTTTAAAAAAGGAAATATATACTTTGATTTTGATAATGGATTACCATTTGAAATGGATCTTCAGGTTTATTTAGCAAACAAAGACTATATTAAGATTGACTCCCTATTTAAAACGGAAGCCGATAGACAGTTTATAATAGCGGCAGTAACTGATGCTAATGGATTATTAACTAAAAGCAGTAAATCTACTTTTATTGCTGGAGTGAAACAAGAGCAGCTAAAGAAATGGAAAGAAGCTGACGTTAAATATGTATTGATTAAAACCTGTTCTGTTACAGCAAATAAGGGTGTAAACTACATAAAAGTAACTAAGAAAAACTTCATCGACATGTTTGTCTCATTCGAATTAGCTGGCACACCAAACATAAAATAAAGAATAAACAAACACTACATAAGAGAATATTATGATTCGAGATATACAACTAAAAGCCTTGCTTTGCCTAGTTATTTTAATAAGCTACACACTTAGCATTCAGGCTCAAAACGCAACATCACTCTATTATTTAGAGAATCTACCTCAAAATAACTTCATAAACGCGGCCATGATGCCACGAGCTAATGTGTTTATTGGACTACCTTTAGTAAATTCAATCTACTCCTCAACCAATAGTGATCTATCGGCTGGTAATTTACTACAAAATGTAGATAATAAATGGGTACATCCTTTAAACAAAAAGTTTGATTACAATAAGTTATATCCCAACTTAAACAATGCTACTTCTTTATCAAACAATGAATCCATCTCTACATTATACTTTGGATTTAGAACAAGTAAAGGCTATTTTACATTTTCCACAAGTGAAAAAGTAGGTTTCAAATTATCTTTTCCCTCAGACTTATTTAAAATGACGGATAAAGGTTTCCCTGATGGCAGTTCATTTGATCTATCTCCATTCGGTTTTAAAGCTATTTACTACAGGGAAATATCATTCGGATACTCACATGAGATTAATAAAAACCTAATCTTAGGAGCTCATATCAAACCCCTATTTGGACTATCCGCAGTAGAAATGTCATTTGATAAGTTTCAACTAAACACCAGTCGTGAGGTGTGGAATCTAGACATGAATGGCAGTATTCACACATCTGCACCGCTAGAGGTAACAGAAGGAAAAAACGGCATACCAGACTCTGTAAAGTTGCGTGATATGGAAACACAGGATCTAATTGACACCTATGGTTTAAACTTTTCAAATCCAGGACTTGCAGTTGATTTAGGTGCTGTTTATAAATTAAACGAAGCCTGGTCTTTCTCTGCTGCATTAAATAACGTAGGGTTTATTACATGGAAGAAGGATCTAAACTCAGTGTCTGTTAATGGACAATATGACTTTACGGGACCATCTATTAGTGCTTTAGATAGAGATAGTTTAGGCGATAGATATAATGACATTATTGATTCAGTAAAAAATGTAATTGGTGGTAAAACAGGTAACGAAAGATTTACAACCACCTTAAGCCCAGTAATGTATCTTGGGGGATTATACAGAGTTAATCATGTATTAAGTCTAGGTCTCTTATCTCGAAGTGTATTTGAGAAAAAGGATTTTCGTCAAGATTTCAGTGCTTCTGCAAATATAAACTTATACCATTTTCTAACTTTTAATGCCAATTACAATGTAGATATAAACGGCAATAACGACTTTGGTTTGGGTTTTGCATTACGCACAGGCCCGTTACAATTTTATCTTTTAGCAGACCACCTACCAACAGAATATAACATGGTAGATAATAATGGATCAAAAAATCCTGTTCCCTTTAAAATGGAAACAGCAACGGTTATGCTTGGTATAAACTTAATATTTGGAGCCAATGGGTATAAGGATAAACCAATGATGGATTCCTATTCAGAGTATTAATAAACAACTATTTAATTAAGAAGTGGTGGTGATAACAAATTGTTGTCACCACTTTGCTATTTATAACACCATGGGTAAAGACAACAAAAAAAGTAGAGATGGCGTAGTGTATTCTACAAAGACGGATTACGACTACGAGACTAATGAGGAGCAAGAAAAAACCACTTTAGCACCACAACACCAAAACCTACGCATACAACTAGATAAAAAACAACGCGGAGGTAAAATGGTAACTCTGATTACAGGCTTTGAAGGTAGTGATGAGGATCTAAAAGAATTGGGTAAGATGTTAAAGTCTAAATGTGGCGTTGGTGGCACCACCAAAGATGACGAAATACTAATACAAGGTGATTTTAGAGAAAAAGTAATGGACATATTAAAAACAGCAGGATATAAAACAAAAAAAATCGGTGGTTAAGGTCAATAACCTCTATATAAGAAGTAACTCAAAACAGTTTTTTTGCGTAATAGATGAAGAAACTAATCAAATAAGCACATATGCTAATTTCTGTTTCTAAATCAACCCAAAAATTCTGTGAATATGTCTGAAATATCTGATCACTTAGAAGAGCAAAGTTTAGAGTTATACCTATTAACAAAGGGATTTATTGATAAAATTGAGGGTGATATATTGGTTAAAACCTACCATTCTATTATAAGCAGTGCAACACCTAAGGTTATAATCCATGCGTTTGATCGGATAATGAAGGAAGATCACGATCTTGCTGAGGTAAAAAAAGCCATCAATAAAGTGATGAATTTATTAGCTAAGGCCATTGACAAGTTACCTCTTAACAAACCTAAGAAAGGAAGTTATCTGCATGGTTTATTCGTTAACAATGTTATCATGTCAGAAAAATTAAATGACATAAGACCGCTTATAAAGTCATTTAACGCGTTGCCTAAAGAAGAGCGCATCAAAGAAAAACTTATCACAGCATTTACTGATTTAAGTGATTTTAGAAGGCAATACATTATTAAAGAAAATGTATTATTTCCCATAATAGAACGGTATTTATCAGAGCATCGCTGTTTACAAATAATGTGGTCGTTTCATGAAGACATCAACCACAATATAAAAGCTGTTACAGATGAGTTGAAAAAACCAAATTGCAATGTTAAGGTAGTTAATAATCTTTTAGGACTTATCTATTTTAATATGTTAGCAGTCAAATTTAGAGAAGAACGCATCCTATATCCCATTATAACACAAACCATTAGCGAAAAGCAACTCAATGCATTAATACCAGAAAGCATAGAGTTGGGGTATGCCTATTACACTCCAGAAGACAACATCAAAACCATAGAAATAGAAGAAGAACCTCAGGAAGGTTATATTGACATGGGCACAGGATTAATGAGCATAGAACAGTTGATATTGCTTTTTAATCATTTACCCATTGACATAACCTTTGTGGATGAAAATGATGAAGTACGATTTTTCTCAAACACGCCAGACCGAGTATTTCCAAGAAGTAAAGCCATCATAGGTAGACTGGTTCAAAACTGTCACCCACGAGAAAGCATTGACACCGTCAACCAAATTGTGACTTCTTTTAGAAAAGGAGAAAAAAGCAGAGCAGACTTTTGGATAAATATGGGTGACAAAACAATAATGATACAATACTTTGCCGTTAGAGATCTAGACAAAACCTACAGAGGTACTATTGAAGTAACTCAGGAAATATCAGGATTGAAAAAAATAGAAGGTGAAAAAAAGCTGTTGGACTGGTAAAAAAAGGCCTTCAATTAATAACTGAAGGCCATCTATATAAAATCAGAATATTCTAATTCTTTGTTTCTTTTACAATTACATCATGCGCACCACCTTCAATAATACTAGTGGAAGACACCAAGGTTATTTTAGACTCACGCTGCAAGTCTTTTAGTGTTAACACACCACAGCTACACATGGTTGATTTTATTTTACCAGTTGTAATCTCTAAGTTATCTTTTAGTTTTCCAGCATAAGGAACAAAACTATCAACCCCTTCTTCAAATTTAAGGCTATCGTTGCCACCCATGTCATAACGCTGCCAGTTTCTAGCTCTATTAGAACCTTCACCCCAGTACTCTTTCACATAGTTACCACTTACTAATAATTTACGAGTAGGACTTTCATCAAAACGAGCAAAATAACGACCCATCATTAAAAAATCAGCTCCCATTGCTAAAGCTAAAGTCATGTGATAATCATGTACAATACCCCCATCAGAACAAATAGGCACATACACCCCTGTTTTAGCAAAATATTCATCACGAGCTTGAGCTACTTCAATTAGTGCAGTTGCTTGACCTCTACCGATGCCCTTTTGCTCACGAGTGATGCAAATTGAACCACCACCAACACCAACTTTAATAAAATCGGCACCAGCCTCGGCTAGATATAAAAATCCCTCTTTATCTACAATATTACCAGCTCCAACAAAAACAGTATTGTTATAGGTACTCTTTATATATTGAATGGTTTCCTTTTGCCATTCTGAAAATCCATCAGACGAATCAATACAAACGACATCAACACCAGCTTCTACAAGCGCAGGCACACGCTCTTTATAATCGCGAGTGTTAATACCAGCACCAACAGCTAATCTTTTCTGATCATCTAGTATTTCGTTTGGATTATCAATATGATTATCATAATCTTTACGAAACACAAAGTATTGCAAACAGTTATTTTCATCTAAAATAGGAAGTGCATTTAGCTTATTCTCCCATATTAAGTTATTAGCTTCACTTAGAGAAATTCCAACCTTACCAACAATCAATTTTGGTAGTGGTGTCATAAAATCTTTAACCTTCTTATCAGCACTATCTCTACTAACACGGTAATCACGTCCAGTAACAATACCTAAAAACACACCATTAGGAGAGCCATCGTGGGTAACACCAATGGTTGAGAAGCCAGTGACATTACGCAAGTCAAGTACATCTTTTAAGGTTTGTTCTGCTGTTATATTAGCTCGACTAATTACAAAACCAGCTTTGTACTGTTTTACTTTTTTTACCATCTCAGCTTGTTGTTCGATGGATTGAGAACCAAAAATAAAGGACAAACCACCTTCCTTAGCTAAAGCAATAGCCATTCCACTATCAGAAACAGATTGCATTATAGAAGATACAAACGGAGTGTTTAGAGTTATCTTAGAGGATTCTCCTTTTTTATACTTAACAAGAGGAGCTTTTAGTTCTACTTTATCTGGGGTACATTCCTTAGTGGTTAACCCAGGTATTATAAGAAATTCGTTGAATGTTCTTGAAACTTCGTTGATGATAGTCGCCATAGTATTTCAAATAAAAAATTTCACAAAAGTACGGAAAATAAACACTCACTACTAGGAAAAGTGACATTTATATAGATTAAAAAGAGTTAAAAGACTTATCCCAAAACCACAGATTACAATAATAGACTATTAAAACGACATTAAAACGACATTAAAACGACATTAAAACTAAATGATCAATTTTCAAAAACGGAGATTAAACCTACAGAACCAAACAAAAATAAGGATTACAAAATAAAAATTCAGCAAATAGATTTACATAAGAGACTGACATAAAAGCAAGAAGGAACAGGTGCAAAAATAAAACCATTAAAAACGCGGATACGGTGTTGTAAAAGAGAAAAGAAGAGTTATCTTTGCATCGCTTTCAAAAGGAGAAAGCTAAAAACATTGGTTTGGTAGTTCAGTTGGTTAGAATGTCGGCCTGTCACGCCGAAGGTCGCGGGTTCGAGTCCCGTCCAGACCGCCAAAAGTTTTTAAATTAATAAAAGGATTGTTTTAGGGATTAACTGGTTTGGTAGTTCAGTTGGTTAGAATGTCGGCCTGTCACGCCGAAGGTCGCGGGTTCGAGTCCCGTCCAGACCGCCACTTTTTTCCTAAATACAAATACTTGGTTTGGTAGTTCAGTTGGTTAGAATGTCGGCCTGTCACGCCGAAGGTCGCGGGTTCGAGTCCCGTCCAGACCGCAAAGGGAAGCTTATGAAAATGAGCTTCCCTTTGTTGTTTTATATACATACTAAAAAGGTTTAGTAAATTCTCATAAACCTACCACACAAAGGCTTTCATACGAGCCACTGTATCGTGCAACTCACGTTCGGCGAGGTACATTTTATCGATGGTATCGTAATAAAAACCTAACTCAACGATATATTCAAGAATGGATATCTCACCTACTTCCAATGCCAGACTAAGCATACTCACATTTGACAACACAGCCATGGCTTGTTTATATTCTAAAACAACTCCTTGTAGCTGAACCGCATTTTGATAAATAGCCTTTAATTCATGATAAGTCTCTAAGCTCTTATTTCGCAACTCTGTTTCAGAAACCAAGGACGATCGTTTTATTTGTTTTACCGTATTCTTATTTTCCCACAACGGAATAGTAATACCAGCAGTCACACCAGAATACTGCTGTCCAACAACCGTTTCGGTCATATAACCAACCGATAATTTAGGCAGAGTGAGAGACTTGGCCAATTTTTCATTAAACCGCGATGCTTCTAAATCACTGGTCATTTCAGACAACAAAGGTATCGAAGAAGCCTGTGTGGCATACCAAAGTTCAAAATCATCAGGAAGAAAGACCTCATCAAAAAACACACCGTCAAACGACACCACCTCTCCCCCATTTAAAACCTGTAACTTCTGAAGTGCAACATTTAGCTCTGTGTTTATTTTAGAAAGGCTTGTTTTTGCATTTAACAAATTCAAATCGGCTTTATTTAACTCTAAAATATTGACACTGCCTTCGGTAAATTTATAGCGATAGGCCTCTGCAATTTGCTGGGCAAAATCCAAGCGCTTGACTTGTTCCTGTTTTTGTAGATTAAGATAAATGAGTTGATGACACACAAGCTTAGCTTCACACATTACCACATTATAAGCCTGTTGATATCTAAAATCAAGCCCTTTATTTAGGGCATTTGCCTTTTGATTTCGGTAATGATACGATGTTGGGAAATCAAGTGATTGAGATATGGAAAAGTCGGTGCGATTACCAACTTGATCGGGATCCCCCCACAAATAAGCCATTCTCACTTCAGGATTATCAGGATTAAGACCTGTATTATTTAGTGTTTGAAGTGCGTTTTTCTGATGCTTAACTGATTTTAACATCAGATTATTAGCCTCTACATCAGCCAATACCTGTTCCATACTATTTTGTCCATAAACAAAGTAGGAAACACAAAGAAAAACCAATGATGAAATATATTTAATGTTCATATAATTACTTTTTAACCTTTTGTACTTCAAACAGATAATACACCACAGGCACTACATAAATATTTAGTAGTGTGGATGTAAATAAGCCACCCAGAATTACTTTAGCCATAGGGCTTTGGATTTCATTGCCTGGCGACTGACCACTTAAGGCCATTGGCACCAAAGCTAAGGCCGCAGTAAGAGCCGTCATTAGAATCGGGTTAAGCCTATCGGCAGCTCCGTGTACCACCAAGTGTTTTAGAGTCAAATTATCCTTATTTAATTGCTGATAATTAGAGATCAGCAAAATCCCATTGCGAGTTGCAATTCCAAAAAGAGTAATAAAACCAATGATGGCAGGAATGCTTATAACACCTTCGGTCATTTTAATGGCAAAAACACCACCTATTAAGGCCAAAGGCAAATTAAGTAAGATGATACTGGCCAACGTAGCATTTTTAAATTCGTAATACAATAACATAAAAATGATAGCAATGGAAAACAGAGATGCCCAAAGCAACATCCGTGAGGCACGCGCTTCACTCTCAAATTGACCTCCATATTGAATGCGATAGCCCGTAGGTAACACTATATTTTCGGATACCGTTTCTTGTATTTGATCCACTACTTCGTTTAGATTTTGACCTGACACATTGGCCGACACCACGATCTTACGCTGCACATCTTCCCTACTTATAGAACCCGGACCAGCAACAGAAACCACCTTAGCCACCTGTTCAAGCATCACTTTATTACCATCTGCACAATCGATCAAAGCCTTCTTTATGCCATCAATAGAATTGGTGTAGTAAGGTTGATAACGAAGTAATAAATCAAAGGACTGTTGACCTTCATAGATATCGGTCATTTTCTCGCCCGCAATGGCTACATACACAAACTCATTAAACTCCTTTAAAGTAATACCATAAACCGCTAACCGATCTCTATCTGGTATGATTTGAATTTGAGGCACTTCAATTTGTTGCTCTACATTAACATCAACCAACCCATCTATACCCTTAATACTTGCTGCTAACTGATTGGCAGTGGTAAACAATTGATTTAAGTCAGAACCAAAAATCTTAATGGCAATATTAGCACGAGTTCCCGAAAGCATGTGATCGATGCGATGGCCTAACGGCTGCCCTACGGTAAATGCAATACCAGGCACACTGGATAATTTATGACGCACATCATCCAAAAAAACGGATTGTTCTCTATCATCCAAACTAAAATTAACATCTATCTCAGCACTATTGGTAGTTTGCGAGTGCTCATCAAGCTCACCTCTACCGGTTCTACGCGCAGTACTTTCTACCTCTGGTATG
>QKJP01000056.1 GCA_003249255.1 Bacteroidales bacterium | reverse complement strand
CGCTACCATTGATCTCGAACGACTCACCAGTTACTAAGGTAGGGTTTTCACAAACGCCCGTATAAACTTCAAAAATAGCCTTGACACTTTTATTGGCATCCATTTTTAATTGAATGACATTACTGTTACTTTCTTTGTTGCCTGTCCAGTGCGAAAACTTGTAACCCACTACACTTTCGGCTGTAATAGTTACAACGGTTCCTTCTACAAAAGTAGAGCCAGCAGGATCGGTAGTAATTTTACCATTACCTGTTTTTTCGATGTGAAGAACAAAATTTTTAGGCGGAAGGTCTTCTGTAATTGTGATGTTACAATGCGAAGTAAAACCGCCATCTACCGTGGTTGCAGTTACTTTACAGGTACCTTCTTTTAAGCCTTTAATATTGCCCTCTTTATCAATCGAAATATTGTCATTCTCCAAGGTCCACTTTACATCCTTATTGGTAGCTTTGGCAGGTGTGAAAGCAAGCATCAACTTAGATTCGTCATTAACTTCAAAAGTATATTTTGCGGGCATAATTTCTACTCCTGTAACCAATATAGGATCCCACGAAGGATAAACTAATTCGGCATGGTTGGCATGAAAAGCATTGGTGGCTACGGCAATTTCCTCAAAAGTACCATGACCGTCATTCTGTGGTGTTTTCCAGGCACACACCCCAGCAAATCCGTTATTAAATGCATTCTCGTACATTTCTACAACCGTTTGATTGAAATAGGTATCCGAGATATCTTGCCCCGAAGACTCGCCCACCAACACAGGTTTATCGGTAACCTCATAATAAGCGGTTGTTTTAGTAAAAGGTGATCCTAAATACTGTGTTTGCCAAGGATACCAGTGGTATTGATAAAAATCTAAATAAGCTTCTGGATCATTGATAGATGAAGATAAAGCTTCATCAGACCACATATTTCCAAGTTTAGGATCG
The DNA here is from genome assembly GCA_003249255.1 of Bacteroidales bacterium. Classification (GTDB taxonomy): domain Bacteria; phylum Bacteroidota; class Bacteroidia; order Bacteroidales; family Marinilabiliaceae; genus SZUA-582. The sequence continues at coordinate 2,647 of QKJP01000056.1, read as the reverse complement.
TGATTGGCTTTAAAAATTTCACTGTTCCATTTTGGCGCTGCAGAACCGGTGGTAACAGGCTTATCACTAATTTTATGAATGGCTGCAGCAATCATGGCATGCATCTTTTGCACATCTTCAAAAGTCATTCCTCCGTGTGAACCAGCATTTTCAAAAATCCATTCTGGCTCATTACATATTTCCCATCCTAATAAAAAAGGTTCATTTTCGTAACGCTTCACCATTTCTATTAAAACATTATCGATAAAGCTTTGTATGTTGGCTTCTGACGACAACCACTTTTGCCAAAGTGGTGCTTTAGGATGGTATGTTTTAGTAATATCAAACGATAACAGACAAGGTAAAATATATACTTGATTCTCACGAGATACTTTCATCAGGTGATCCATGTGCTTATAAAAATAATCATTCACCCCACTTATAAAGCCCTCTTCATCAATTTCAGGACTTACCTCGCCATTACAAAAAATCCAAACTCTAGACAGATTGATTTTATTGGTTTTATACTTGGCAAACTCATTGGTCCACCATTCGTAATTAAATTGATCGGCTGGCTTTTCTTTAATCTCATCCCGCCCAAAATCTACAAAGTGATGCCAAGGACTATTAATCCCATTAAACCAAATATCATTTCCACTTACCGTAAATTTATTACCGGTAATTTTAACCTCTTGTGCTTGAAAACTAATTGACACGAACAGACACAAGAATGCAAAAAGAATTCTTTTTTTCATTCTAATTTATTTTTTAAATAATTATAAGTGTGTAAGTGTGTCTATAGAAACAGACTATTGAACCAAGGAGTACCCTATATCCAACACATAAAAAACGCACTATTTTATTTGTAAGAAAGCAATAAAAAAAAAATCAATTAATTGATTTATAACAACCACCTTTGTTAGAACCTATTTTTTTTCCATTTTAGCAAATATAAACTACAACAACCATTATCTAGAACAATGCAAATGCTTTTAAACCATCATAGGCTCAATTACTTATTCTCAATAACCATTCAGAAATCGACTATTAAAACACTGTGTCTATTGCTAGGATTATGCCTACTCCTTAATTCTGCAAATGCAAGAGTTAATGCCGAAACACAGAACATATTTTCTGAAAAACTTCAAAAAATGATTGATCTGTCTTTTGAGAATCCAGACTCGATTATTACCCAACTTAACAACTACACGATACATTACCTCTCACAAGCAGATACATCCAAAGTTATCGATTGCCAATTGGCAGCCATAACAATACTTAAAGATCAGCTTAAATACAGCGAGGCTTTTGACATAGCCTGGACCAATGCAGTATTGGTAGAAGAAAGTGGTAGCCCAATGCAAATAATGAAAAGCTACCGCTTATTAGGTGAACTATACAATAGTATTAACCAGGGTAAACACTCCATAGATTATTTTAATAAAGCATTAGCAGCTAGCAAACACATCTATAAAACTGATAAGAAAAAGGGCAATGAGCTGATTACTGGCTATTTTAATTTGGTAATGGCTTGTAATAAATACCTTGAGCGAGCAGCAGCTAGTTCTTATTTAGATTCGTGTTACATGTACGCCGATAGTATTCAGTTAAACAGTATAGCCAGAGGTTATATTGATACAGAAAAAGGCATTCGGTATTTTTTAAATGATGATTTAGAAAAGGCAGAAAAAACCTTACTGGATGTGAAAAATAGATACGAATCCATTGATGACAATGATGCATTGTTCAATAAAGACAAACGTTTCTTAGTAATTATATATTGGTTTATAGGCGATTTGTATGCCCATAAAAAACAGTGGCAGACCGCAGCTATGTACTACCAACAAAGCATTGATGCCATTCATAACTATAAATATCACACCATTCAAGAGTTTGATTTACTATACAAATTGGCTCAAATGGAGGCTGAGTTGGGTAACTATGCTAAAGCTTATCAACTTATACACAGTTCTAAAATTAAGCACGACAACATCTATGGCAATAGAAGTGACATACACCAAGAGTTGTATGAAATTAAAAGCAGACACAAACAAACGGTGATTGAAAAAGACTTAGAAATTGCACAAAAAAACAAGGAATTGTACGAAAAAGAAAAAAAACTGAATCGTATAAAAACCTACGCGATGGCTTTAATTGCTTTATGTTTAGTGACCTTACTTTTCTTCATTAACCATAAACAAAGAAAAAAACATCAACTTAGAAATGCACAAAATGAAAAGGAAATTGAAACTAAAAATAAAGAGTTAACTTCTTTTGCTCTTCAGTTTATAGAAAAAGAAAAGCAAGTAGCCGAACTGTGTGAATTTGTAAAAGATAATGTAAAGGATGGCAATAATAAGTTTAACATCATTGCCAAAGCGAACAAAAGTAGAGATGATTATTGGCAAGAGTTTAACACACGTTTTATGTCGCTTAATCAGCATTTTTATGAAACACTCAACCAACGCTTCAATGACCTTACGAGTAATGACCTACGCCATTGTGCACTCATAAAGTTAAATTTTTCAACCAAAGAAATAGCTGATCTTATGGGGATATCACCCAAAAGTGTAAATATGGCCCACCATCGATTACGCAAAAAACTTGCCTTATCTCAAGAAACCAACTTAACAACCTTTATAGCAAATATTTAATTAAGCAACATCAA
>QKJP01000013.1 GCA_003249255.1 Bacteroidales bacterium | reverse complement strand
TCCAATTTTTGAAGTAAAGGATGAAAAAGAGCTTTTGCCCGAATACCTCATGATGTGGTTCTCTCGTGAAGAGTTTGACCGTGAAGCTTGTTTTCATGCCGTTGGTGGTGTTCGTGGCAGTTTGGAGTGGGAAGATTTCTGTACTATGAAATTTCCTTTACCCTCTCCCGAAAAACAACGTGAAATTGTTACCGAATACAACACCATTAAAAACCGCATTGAGCTAAATAAGCAACTCATTCAAAAACTCGAAGAAACCGCACAGGCTATTTATAAGCAGTGGTTTGTCGATTTTGAGTTCCCTGATGAAAATGGAAATCCCTACAAAAGCTCGGGTGGTGCAATGGTGTATAATGAGGAACTTGATAAGGAGATTCCAGAGGGTTGGTTTTTAGGTGTTTTAGGTGACGTTCTTGAGGATAAAGGCTATATCAGAGGGCCATTTGGGTCAGCTTTGAAAGTTGATGATATGGAAACTAAAGGTACACCTGTGTATGAACAGCAACATGTATTAGACGAGCATAGAAACTTTAGATATTTTATTTCTGATGAGAAATATATACAACTAAAACGTTTCTCAGTTAAATCAAAGGATATACTGATAAGTTGTTCAGGTGTAAACCTAGGAAAAATATCGACAATCAAAAACACTGACCCACTAGGAATAATAAATCAGGCATTATTAATACTTAGAGTTAATATCCAAGTAATTGATTCAATATGTGTCAGACATTTTCTTGAAACAGAAGATGGCAAAAGATTTCTAATACAAGAATCAGGAGGAAGTGCACAGCCAAATATTGCAAAAAGAGAGGTTATTCAAGCTATTCCATTTCTTTTGCCATTAAAACAAATAAGTATTATGCTGAGTGAATCTCTAACGGTTTTTGAGGAGAAAGTTAACTTGACAAGAAAAATGAATGATAAATTAAATGAGGTTAAAGATTTACTGCTTTCAAAAATTGCAACCATAAAAAATTAAAAATAATGCCATGAGTGAACAAGACGAAAACAAGGGAATTGAAAGCTGGAATGGCAAAAACATAATCAAGCTTAGAGATTATAAGGTTCCTACTCCAGTTGAAGAAATAAATGAAGAAAAACTTCGCAGTGAAATAGAACCTTGGTTAACAGCTCTGTTCCAAAGTGAACATTTATCACTTTTAACTGGAGCTGGCATTTCTTCTGCAATTCATTATATGGCAAAGAACTCCTCCGGTGCTGGAATGGAAGGCATGACAATCACAGAGTTTAAAGAGCAGATTGAGAAAAAAGCAAAAGAAACAGCCGAAAAAACTGGTAGAGGTACTCCAAACATTGAAGATGAAATCAGAATAATAAACGAATTAATAAGAGGATTAGAAATTTACCTTTCAAATAAAGAAGAGGATGATTTAATTGAAAAGGTTGATAAACTTAAAAAAGAATTAGAAAAGGGCATCACAGACTTTGCAAATTCAGTTTTAAAATCGGAATACAATATTGTCACATCAGATAAAGAAGAATCTTCTGAATACTTAATGAATTTTCTTTTAAGTTTTGCTAGTCGTATTGCTACCAGAGAGAGATTAAATCTGTTCACAACCAACTATGATAGAATGCTAGAGTTTGGTGCTGAATTGGCAGGATTGCATTTAATTGATAGGTTTGTTGGTAGCATTTCGCCAATTTTCAGGTCTTCTCGATTGAATATTGATTTACATTATAATCCACCGGGAATTAGAGGCGAACCGCGTTATATGGAAGGTGTTGTAAACTATACAAAACTTCACGGTTCTGTTGACTGGATTGAAGATGATGGTATTGTAAGAAGATTTGCCTTGCCTTACGGTGCAGAAGACATTAAAACATATAGCATGTCTAAGGGTAGTCTAATGATTTATCCAAATGCTTCAAAAGATAGGGAGACGGCTGAATATCCATACGTTGAGTTATTCAGAGATTTTGCAAGTGCTATTGTTCGACCAAATTCGACTGTTGTTACCTATGGTTATAGTTTTGGAGATGACCATATAAACAGAGTATTATCAGATATGTTGACAATACCATCTACACACCTTGTAATAATCGCATTTAATGATATTGGAGACAGAATATATAGGTTTTACAAAAAAGCAAAACGACCTGTTCAGGTGTCATTACTCATTGGAAATCATCTAGGTGACTTAAAAACCCTAGTGGATAATTATTTGCCAAAACCAGCTATTGATAGAACTACCTACAAAATGGCTGATTTACTAAGAGCACGAGGAACTGTGTCAACTAATGACAAAAAACCAACTGAAGATGAGCAGAACGCCAATTGAAAATCAAGCTGACCTTAGAATAGGTGTTGTTGAATTCATCGCCCCGGATGAAATTAAGGTACTGTTGGATATAGAAGCACCAGATGGTATTGCTGCAAACGCTGGCATTCCTCGTGAATTCCCTCGAATTAACAGTTATGTAATAATTCCTAACGAAATGGGATACATAGTATCTCAGGTTGAATGGATAGCTGTTGAACGGTCTTCTTTTCCTAAACGAAAAGGTTATCAGGATTACGGATTGATTGACCTTCCTTTCCCTCTTCGAAAAATGAAAGTTGCTCCATTGGGTGTTTTACAGGTTGTTCAAAAAGATAAATTAAAGTTCCAAAGAGGAGTACATTCATTTCCTAGTATTGGCTCTCCTGTTTTAATACCTACCGATTTACAGTTAAAAGCAATTGTAGAATCTGGTTCAAACCGCAGGGTATATATTGGCAATAGTCCATTAGCTGCGAATGCAGAAGTTAAAATAGACCCGGATAGATTGTTCGGTCGTCACCTAGCTATACTAGGGAATACAGGAAGTGGTAAATCATGCACTGTTTCCGGTTTGATTCACTGGTCTTTGGAAGAAGCCGAGAAAAACAAAAGCACGGAAAATGTTAATTCCCGTTTTATTATTCTTGACCCAAACGGTGAATATTCACAAGCTTTTGGAGAAAAAGCAAAAATTTTCAAGGTTGGTGCAGAACAAAATCCATTAGAAATCCCACTTTGGTTATGGAATAGTGCAGAATGGAGTGCATTTACACAAGCTAGCTCAAAAGCTCAATTGCCTCTTCTTAAACGTGCATTAAGGGCAATGAGAAACGAAGAGTTAGAATTTAACAATGACATTGATATTCAAGCAAAGAAGTTTATTGGAATTGTTCTACAAGCAATCATCTCCAGTGAAAACAAAGGAGAACCATATAACGGCCAATTCCCTACAAATAAGAACTTCATTGAAAAACTTGAAAGATGGAAAATATCATTGGAAGCTTTTAATATAGATGATAGAAATCTACCTGAGTTAATTGCCAGTTTATCTGCCAACATTACAAATCACAAAGTTGCTTATGCCCCAGAGAGGTATAACTATCAAATATTTACTCAACAAGAAATTCATGATTTAATAGATAAAATAAGGTTGGTTTTTGAATCATTTGGCGGAAATGAATATGAATTGTTTCCGAAAAATGAAGACACTCCAATTCCTTTCAAAGGTGATGTTTTCATAAATTATTTAGAAGCTCTAGCACAAGAAACAGGAAATGAACAATATCTTGAATTTTTAATAGCAAGAATTCGCACTATGCTGGCAGATTCTCGTATGGATTCTGTAATTGGTGATAAAATAAATATTCAGCTTGATAAATGGCTTGAAAGTTATATTGGTAAAAGTGAAGAATCTTCAATTACTATCATAGACCTATCTCTTGTGCCTTCAGAAATCACTCATATTGTAACATCAGTCATAGCCAGAGTTATTTTTGAAGCATTACAACGATATAGAAAGCTGAATAGCAAATCATTCCCTACTGTATTGGTAATGGAGGAAGCTCATTCCTTTATTACCCGTTATAATGAAGCAAATGATGGTAATTCATCGGCAATATGTACCAAAGTATTTGAGAAGATTGCTCGTGAAGGACGAAAGTTTGGTTTAGGTTTAGTTTTATCTTCTCAACGCCCATCTGAATTATCCCCTACTGTACTATCACAATGCAATAGCTTTTTTTTACATCGCATTAGCAATGATAGAGACCAAGAGTTAGTCGGTAGATTATTACCAGATAATTTCAGAGGACTTTTAAGAGAATTACCCTCATTGCCGTCACAAAAAGCTATTTTATTGGGTTGGGCATCCGAGTTACCTATTTTGGTGAAAATTAGAGACTTGAAAAAAGACTATCGCCCTCAATCAGATGACCCGGATTTTTGGGACGTATGGACAGGAAATACTATTGACAGAGATGTTGACTGGAAAGGAATTGCAAATGATTGGCAGGAGAAGAATACTTCCACAAAAGTCAATAATGATAATTCTGAGGAGATACAAGATTTGAGTGCAGATACTAATAATGATTTACCTTTTTAAACAATTGATATTTCAATAATTATTTAAAGAAATAGTACTACTATAAACAACTAAAATTTATGAAATCAGATAGAGTATATTTCTATTCAAAATATGATGGTGCTTGCTTCAGTAATTTGGAGTTAGCTGACAAGATATTATATACTTTTTCCGCCGAAAATAAATATGACATTAATGATTTAATTGAATTATACCAAGTAAAGCTTTATATCGACAATGAACTTTTTCTTAAAAAATGGACAGAAATTGAAATAAACCGAATCAAAGATAAAGTAAAGGTTATTTGGTCTACCATTGTACAATACTGGAATAAAATTAATAGTAGTAACATTAATGGGTTGTTTAGTCAGTTAGAATGTTGGACTTTACAAGATTCGTTTTGGCAAATAACCTCAAATCTTTCCATTCATAAGCATATTGATAAAATTTCATTTGCAAATCTTTTAACTTCTGAAAACTGTAACATTAGGGCAATACTTCATCAAGAAAAGCTTGTAGCGTATTATGGTTCTGTAATACGGGATTATCTGTTAAATTATGAAAAGTCAGCAGAGCTTTTATTATCACAATTTGTGGAGAAACACGATAGAGAAAGAAATGACTTATTCTTTCCCAAATGTTTAAATATCAAAGATAGAGAAGATATAATCATTCGGTATTTAGATAAAAAGGAAGCAAACTTAAACTTTGTTCGCTTAGCTTTAAATATAAAAAAATCCGATAATCTTGAAATTTCTGATAAAACACGCTTAAAAGCAAAAAGACTAGAAGAAAAATTAAATCAGGAAATTCTTGATAGAAATGGCGGTACATTGTTTGGTATCCAAGTTGCATTTAGTGAAGACCAATTAGAACCATTTAGTGCCTCGAATGATGGCAACACCGATATTTATACATATGGGATAAAGTATCTTTTAAAAAGTGATATGCCAATTTCATATTTGGGTCACTTTATTAATTTGTTTTTTTATCTGGATAAACAGAGATGTATTTCAATGGTGAGTAAGGATTCTGAATTTGGCACAATGGAGAAAATCTTCATGAAATCTAAAAACGAATACCCGGTTGGACCAATTTTTAATAGAAAAGAAACTTTATCACTAGCACAAATTTTTCTATTTGATAAGATTTTGCATCAAAATCAAAAGGAAAATATAGAGAAATGCATTCAATATTATGTTGTTGACCACCTTGATAATCTATTTGGATTAAAAGGATTTCGATTCAATTTACCTTCTAATGGTATAAGTTATTTTGAAAGGATAAGAACGCTTTTAGCTGAATTTGATGCATTACTTAGACAGTACAAATTATATAAGGAGGAAGGAGAAATTGACAATGAACTACTCTGCATGAGTTCTACTGCCTATAACCTAAGTCAGATTCCTAGTTTTGTTGCAAGAAAATATTGCTATCTGAATGAAGGTAAGTTAGCTCTTCCAATTCACTTTTTATTCTCAGACCAATCGGGGTTAAGTTATGTAGAACCTTTCAAAAAAAGTAACTACCACTGTTTATATGATTTAATAATAAATGAGGAAGTACTTTATGGTAATTTTGAATCTTACCAATGTGACAGATTACATCATTTGTTTGAACTTGAATACTTATACGTTGACCATAATGGTTATTTAAAGATAAAAGATGAAAATCAATTATTTGTATTAAAACAACTATATAAAGAAGAAGTCATAAACTATTGGCACTATTCAGAGGAATGCAGAGTTATTATTGACCAAATGGTTGATGTTGGCATAATGTATTTTGAGGATACACTCTTTAATAGATTAGAACAGAGTTATTTTAATTATTATCTGAACAAAAAGGAATTTACGAATGGCTTAGACTTACGAAATAGCTTTATGCATGGAACAAATCCTGATTCAGAAAACGAGTTGATAAAACTTTACTATGTTCTATTAAGAATTATTGTTTTGACAATATTAAAAATTGATGATGACCAATCTCTTAAACTAAGAGTAAAAGACTAAGGAAATTATTATTATCATGAAATTCACCGAAGAAAAATTAGAACACGCATATATAGAATTGTTGGAGAACGAAGGGTATTCCCATCAGTTGGGCTCTACCATAGCGCGCACCGAAGAGGATGTGATTATCGAGGACGATTTCATCAAGTTCCTTTTGTCGAAGTATCAAAGTCAACAACTCACTTTAACCGAAGCAAAGTCTATTCTTCTTCAATTAAAAACACTCCCGGCCAGCGACCTTTACGACACCAACAAAACCATTATGCGCTGGTTGAGCGATGGGTTTATTTTAAAACGTGAAGACCGCAGTAAAAAAGACATTCATATTGAACTGATTGATTACAATGGTTTGGAAGCCCAATTGGCAAGTGAAAATCTGGATAGCATAGTTGCCGACCCACAAGAGAAATACCCCAAGGATTACAACATCTATAAGTTTGTTAACCAATTGGAGATTACCGGAACACAAAAGCGTATTCCCGATGGCATTATCTATATCAATGGTTTGCCTTTGGTCGTGTTTGAGTTTAAGTCTGCTATTCGTGAGGATGCTGCAATTCATGATGGCTTCACCCAGCTTACGGTACGTTACCGCAGAGATATTCCTGAACTGTTTAAATACAATGCTTTCTGTGTAATAAGCGATGGGGTAAACAATAAGGCAGGTTCTTTTTTTGCACCCTACGAGTTTTATTATGCTTGGCGGAGAATTGCCGGATTAGCAAAGGACGTGGATGGCATCGACAGCATGTACACCTTAGTGCAGGGCATGTTGAATAAGAATAGGTTAAGAGACATCATCCGCAACTTTATTTTTATGCCCGACACATCAAAAAAAGATATGAAAATTGTATGTCGGTATCCGCAGTATTATGCAGCCAATCGCTTATACGACAATATAAAACTGGCACAACGTCCCAACGGTGATGGAAAGGGAGGTACATACTTTGGTGCGACAGGTTGTGGTAAAAGCTACACCATGCTATACCTTACCCGTTTGCTCATGAAAAGCAAACATTTCGAAAGTCCAACTATTGTGTTGATTACCGATAGAACCGACTTGGACGACCAACTATCGGACACTTTTGGTGAAGCAAAAAAATACGTTGGCGACAATAACATTATAAGTGTTGAAAGCCGTGCGCATTTGCGTGAATTGGTGCAAGGTCGCCAAAGTGGGGGTGTATTTTTAACCACCATTCATAAATTTACCGAAGACACACAACTGCTCACCGACCGCACCAATGTAATTTGCATTTCGGACGAAGCACACCGAAGTCAGGTGAATCTCGACCAGAAAATCCGGGTAACCGAAAAGGGAGTGACCAAAACCTTTGGCTTTGCCAAGTACTTGCACGATTCTTTACCCAATGCCACTTATGTAGGTTTTACCGGAACGCCCATTGATGCCACCCTTGATGTGTTTGGTAAAGTGGTAGATGCTTACACCATGACCGAATCGGTTAAAGATGAAATTACAGTTCGTATTGTGTATGAAGGGCGTGCTGCAAAAGTTGCCCTGAACAACAGCGAACTCGAAAAAATTGAAAAGTATTACGAAGAAGCTGCCGATTTGGGAGCAAATGAATACCAGATTGAAGAAAGCAAGAAAGCCGTTGCCAATATGAATGCCATAATTGGTGACCCCGACCGCCTAAAAGCTTTAGCTGAAGATTTTGTTCAGCATTACGGAAACCGGATTTCTGAGGGAGCATCCGTAAAAGGTAAAGCATTATTTGTTTGCAGCAGCCGTGAAATTGCTTATGAGTTTTACAAAAATGTAATTGCCTTGCGTCCCGAATGGAACGAGGTGCTTGTGGCAGAAGAAGGTGTTGAACTTTCGGAGAAAGACCAGAAGGAAATCAAACCAATGGAGCGCATAAAAATGATTATGACCCGTGGTAAAGATGATGATGAAACCCTTTACAACCTTTTAGGCACAAAAGAGTATCGAAAAGAACTCGACCGCCAGTTTAAAAATGCCAAATCGAACTTTAAAATTGCCATTGTGGTGGACATGTGGCTCACAGGTTTTGATGTACCATTCCTTGATACCATTTATATTGACAAACCGATTCAACAGCATAACCTAATCCAGACCATTTCTCGTGTAAACCGGAAATTTGAAGGTAAAAACAAAGGTCTGGTAGTCGATTACATTGGCATTAAAAAGCAAATGAACCTTGCCCTTGCAAAATACAATAAAGGCGATGAAGATAACTTTGAAGACATTGGCGAATCGTTGATTATTGTTCGGAATCACTTAGACTTATTGGCAAAATTGTTTCACAAGTTCGATAACTCAAAATACTTTGACGGTACACCGCTGCAACAGTTGAATGCCTTGAACGAAGGGGCTGAATTTGTAATGCAAACCAAAGATAAAGAAGCCCGGTTTATGGGTTTGGTAAAACGCCTTAAAGCAGCCTACGATATATGTGCAGGAAGTGAAAAGCTCACACAAAATGAAAGAGATTACACCCATTACTATTTGGCCATCCGTTCCATTGTTTTTAAACTCACCAAAGGCGATGCCCCCGATACAGCTCAAATGAATGCTCGTGTACGTGAAATGATTAAAGATGCTTTGGCAAGCGATGGCGTGGAAGAAATCTTTAAAATGGGTGAAGAAAAGGAAAACCATCAGGATATTTTTGATGAAGACTACATAGATAAAATCAATAAAATAAAGCTCCCAAATACCAAAATCAAACTGCTTCAAAAGCTTTTAGCCAAAGCCATTGGCGAAATGAAAAAGGTGAACATGGTTCGTGGTATCGACTTTTCACGCAAGATGCAGGTTTTGGTGGAACGCTACAATCAAAGGGATGAAAACGATGTGCTACGTAGTGAAGTTTACGAAGAAATGGCAGAACAATTAACCAATCTTATCTGGGACGTACACAAAGAATTCTTTGCCGGAGACGATTTCGGCATTGACTTCGAAGAAATGGCTTTTTATGACATACTACTCCACTTGTGCAGTAAATACGATTTCTCCTACCCCGAAGATAAAATGATTGAATTGGCCAAAGCAGTTAAAGAACTGGTTGATGAGCAAGCCCGTTTCCCGGATTGGAATAAACGAGACGATATAAAATCGGCTCTTAAAGTGGGATTAATTATACTGCTTGATGAACACGGGTATCCTCCGGTAGAGCGTGACGAAGTGTACCAAGATATTTTTACTCAGGCAGAGAATTTTAAAAAGAATAGGAAGTAAATGTTAATTAATTGATTAAGCAATAGATTTTCAATTGGAGATTTTCTGAGGTTTATTCAGGTTATTCTCCTTTAAAAACAATGTATTAGAATGAATTATTGGGTTATTTCACCAAATGTACTAAATGATAGCACTGAGTCTCAATGGAAAAAAGCTATCCAAATTAAGAGAAAAGCATACATTGGTTTTGATAGTGAAACTTCAACTGGAGTGCATTTTGCAGATAGTATTAAACTTGGCGATTTAATCTTGATTGCGCAAGGTGCTAACAGAAATAAAAAGTGTTTTTTGTGTGGTATAGTTGATTCAGATTCAGTTTGGGTTCACGAAATGGATACTCCAGGAAAAGCGCAAAATAGAAAACTAATCAATACATTAAGCCAATCGGAACTAGAGCAGTTGAATTTAGATTTTGACGGGTGTGCCTATGGAGAAGCAGATAGAATTCCTGCCCTGTATAAATTAAAACCAACCGAAAATAGTAACGACTTGCGCATTGTGGTGGCACTTCAGAATGCAATACAAAAAAAAAGAATTGAACTAATTATGGAAAACATTAAACTTACTCCAGAACGACAAATAGAGCTTAAAAATCTTTGGATAAAATTCAAAGAAGATAATAACCAAAATGGTATAGAGGCTATAAACAAAGAAGTTAGTAATCTTTTAGAGCAATGGCTGGTTTATAAAGAAAAAATTGAAGGGGGTAGCTTTTCTTTGGAAGAATATACTAATCGAAAAAATGAAACAGAATCAGTTCCGGGTTATTACCTATGTAATTTTTTAGAACGTACCACACGGACTGTTTTTGGTTCATCGAAACCAGGCAATGCCAATAATTTTGAAATTAAACTAAACAGTGATGGCGAGTCTTATACTTTTAGGAAAGACTTAAAAAAAGGCGATAAGCAAAATATTAATTCAAAAGAGAAGGCTACGGAGGCTTTTGATAGCAAAATTAAACCTTTAATAACAGGCATTGTTGTTGCCAAGGATGCTACAGAAAAAGTGAGTTTAGTCGAAAATAGTGATTATTCTGCAAAGCAAGTACTTCGTAAATTAGCTGTGCTAGACCATTTAAACGATTTTCTTTTTATTTATTCTGATGCAGTAATTGATGCCTTACACGATGAGTTTTTAAATAGCAATGAAAAGACAAATTTGGGCAAAAACCATGAGCTGAGAATCGTTGCAAATAGCTTGCTTGATGTTGAGAATACGCCAATTGATTCAGTATTACTGTCTCGCTTTTTATGGAAATATTCCAATACTCAAGGTATTGCCGATAAAAACACACCCAATGTAATTCTGTATGGCCCACCTGGAACTGGAAAAACTTATGCCGTTAAAAACAGTCTTGATTTTATTTGCCAAGGAGACCGAACAAGGTATGAATTTGTGCAATTTCACCCTTCCTTTACTTACGAGGATTTTATTGAAGGCATAAAGCCAAAAGGCGTGACCAAAGATGGCAATATTAAGTTTGAATTAGTGGATGGCATATTTAAAAACTTTTGTAAAAAAGCTAAAGCAAACCCCACTAAAGACTACTATTTTGTGGTGGATGAAATTAATCGGGCAAACCTTTCGTCTGTTTTTGGAGAAACGCTTTTATGTATTGAAAAAGATTATCGAAACATAGTAGAATTAAAAGATGATAAACTTATTGTCGATACGAAAAACTTGATTAAAACGCAATACTCCACTCTTATTGAGGAAATGATAAAAGAGAATCCTGAAAACAAATCCTTGGCTTATCATTATGTGCAGGATAATGAACTACATCATGCTTATTTTGGAGTTCCCAATAATGTGTTTTTTATTGGAATGATGAATGATGTAGATAAAAGTATCGACGCTTTCGATTTAGCCTTACGCAGGCGTTTTAAATGGATTCGAAAAGATTGTGACTATGATGTAATAGAGCAAGAGACTAAATTCCGCAATGGGGATGATTTTAGCAATATTGAGGATTACCTGAAAGCCTGCAATAAGCTTAATACTTACATAAGTGATGAATTAGGGTTAGGGAAATCTTACGAATTTGGGCATTCATTTTTTATGAAAATGACAGGTATTGCCAATAGAAAGGAAATTAGTGCTGCAAATATAGCCTCATTGTTCGATTTGCATCTACGTCCAACTTTAAAGGAATACATGCGTGCCATGTTTGCTGAGAGTGAATTGGATAAAAAGTTGGAGGAAGCACTAATTAAATTTAAACAACCTTTTAAATCTAATTAATAATGCGCACCCATATACCAACCAATCATAATTTTTACGAAGAATGTCCTTTAGTTGAGAATGAACTAAAGACTAAATTTGGTGTGCAAAAGGCAGAGCAAGTTAAAAAAATAAAGGATAGTTTATTTGCGTCAACATTTGAGTTTACAAGCAAGAATGAGACGTTGGAACAGGTGCAAATATTTGGCTTTAAAAAACAACGCAATAAATTAGAGGACGAGGAAAAACTTATATTAAAACTTTACTCGAAAGAAGCTTCAAATTCGGAAAAAAAGTTTTTCATTCAAACGGGTTTATTTGCAGGTGTTCTATACCATAAAGGTTGTCAATTTAATATTACACCTCTTTATGGCGATAATTTTTTAAAGCGGATGCTTAACTTCGTGAATGATATTTATGTCGATAATCAAGAAGCCAAAGCTGCAAAATCAGACCAAACAAATGAATTTCAAAATATTATTGCCTATCTATTTATTCAATCATTAGAAAAAGCTTCTGTTTTAGGTCTCCCAAAAGTATATCAACAACAATCACAACGAAGTCATAAAGTAAGAGGTAAAGTAGATGTAAATGCTTATCTAAAGACCGATTTCCCTTTTCAAGGAAAATTGACTACCTCATTCCGTGAGCAAACATTCATACAAGAAATTGTAGATGTTTTGTATTTGGCATGTAGAAAATTAGAACAGAATTTCGGAAAGGAAATTCACCGCAAAATACTTGGTACATTTCAGTTGTTGAAACAAAATTATTCTGGCAATTACGCCCACCATGCAACTATTGAAAAAGCTAAAAACAACACGATTCTGCAAAACCCAATGTATGCTCCTTTTAAAAATGTATTAGCTTATGCAGAGATTATTTTACGTGAACAAGACTTATTAACTCAAAAGCAAAACAATAAGCTCTCTACCCACGGCTATGTATTTGATATTGCTCAATTATTTGAAATATATCTTGAAAAACTATTGAATCGACACTTTACTGATTGGTATGTTACTGGGCAAGAAGAATTGAAGGTGTACGATGAATTATTCTATGGTCGAAAAATGTTCCCGGATTTAGTAATGAGGCATTTAGAAAGCAATCAAGTTATCGTCCTTGATGCCAAATTTAAGAAAATGAGAATGATTAAAGACGATTTAGATAGAAATGACTTTTATCAAATCCATTCTTACATTCAATATTACGAACCCAATGTTTTATTTGGAGGCTTAATTTATCCTCTTTCTTCTGGTTTAAATACAGATAAAGCTCATTCACAAGGACTTTATGGTAAGGAGACCAATGATACTAATTTTATAGTGGATGGAATAAATGTAAATGAAGATATGAGTATGGCAGAAATAATTGCCAATGAAAAAGAATTTTTAGAAAGGATGGAGTATTTAATTGCATTGTCCATCCAAGAAAATCAAAATGTAAAATTAGAGCAGGTAATCGCTCATTAGTAATACAATGAGCGATTAGTGTCAATTGCAAGCAAAATATAGATATGGCAGACCAAGCGAAAAAAAATGTTGGAGGTGTTGTTGATGCTTGATTGCAAGTACGGCAGAACCATTCAGGAAATATCGGAGCGATTTGTTGTTTCGCAAAGAACCGTGTATAGATATTTCGACACATTTAAACAGGTAGGGTTCGTAATAGAAAATAGTAATGGATATTTCAAAATTGATAAAGAGGAATCCACTTCTCAGGATATTAGTCAATTACTACACTTCACCGAAGAAGAAGCATTTATTTTGGGTAAAGCTATACATTCCATTGAAGATGGTTCTGAACTAAAGGACAAACTTGCCAAGAAGCTGTATAGCCTTTATGATTTCGACCGGGTTATTCATGCTATATCAAAAAAAGAAGAAACCGATAATATTTTCAATATAATACAGTCAATTAAGCAACAAAAACAAGTTGTTTTAAAAGAGTATAAATCCGGGCATGGTAAAGACATTCGTGATAGATTGGTCGAACCCATTGATTTTACTGTGAACTATATGGGTATTTGGTGCTACGATACAGAAGACCAAAGCAACAAGATATTTAAAACAGCTAGGATAAAAGAAGTTGTTCTTACCGATAATTGTTGGGAATTCAAGCCAAAGCATCATAAAGGCATAACTGATATTTTTCGGATGCAGAGCTTTGAGCCAATTGCTATACAATTAAAATTATCCATATTGGCATATAATCTACTAATTGAAGAATTCCCTTTAAGTGAAAAATATATTAAAGAAGCTGACAATCAAATATACATACTAACAACTGATGTTGGCAATTTTATAGGTGTTGGGAGGTTTGTTTTAGGACTGCCCGGGGAGATAGAGGTTATTTATCCGCAAGCCTTTAAGGATTATTTGAATGAAAAAATGGTAAAAAACAGCTTTAAATAGATTATTGACATTAGTTGACAAACGCTTATAGTTTCTTTGTTTTAAAACATTTAAAAACTAGACAAATGAAGAAACTTTTTTACCTATTGGCGATTGTAATTCTGGCATCGTGTTCTTCTCCAATGAATAATACGTATAGCGATGCAACTTTTGAAAGCGACCTCAAAGCAATTCGAGAAGCAAACGCTCTTGATAGCACCGAGATGAACCTACTAGCAATATATTTTGTGCGAGCTAAATTACTCAACGAAAGTATTGATGGTAAAAGTTATAATGAAATATTGGCAGAAGCCAAAATAGCAAAGCAAAAACAAGAAGAGGAAGAACGTATTCAAAGAGAATTAGCAGAAAAAGCTAAAAAGGAAGAGGAAGCCAAAATAGCAAGATTAAAGAATGCTTTAACTGTTACCATCTTTGATAAAGGATATTCTGAATATGACTACCAGGAATATATTACTTACAAGTTCGCATTTGAGAATAAAACAGATAAAGAAATAACTGCATTTACAGGTCAGATAATGTTTACCGACTTGTTTGATAAAGAAATCAAATCTTTAAATCTAACTTATGATGATGGGGTGGCTGCAAGTTCAATCAAAAATTATAGTGCCACTACTGATTACAATCAGTTTATGAATGAAGACCAATTGTTAAAGTCAAAAAACTTGAAGCAAATTAAGTTGGTTTGGAAACCAGAAAAGATTCTTTTTGCAGATGGCTCAACTCTTGAATAATATGTTTTACTTATGGGACATGATGTTAGTACGATAGGAAATCATAATTTGGATATACGAAATGTAAAATCATTGGCTTTAGACCTTTCTAAAAGGTTTAAAGTCAATGTTGAATATGGGTACTATCATCAATTTTGGATTGATATTGATGGCAATGAGTTCGAACCTTCTTATAAGAATGTAATTTTAGGAAATATTCCTAATCCCAACTCAAAAAGAACGATTTGGCTAAGTGATGAATACTATCAGGCACATGAAATACTAAAAAAACACGGAGATAATTACATAAAACTTCCATGTTTTTCAAAAGATAGTTCAATAGCTTCTGAATTTGAATTTGCCAAAAAAGGCGTTAGCTATGAATTTCGCGATATTCAGAACGAAATTGATTATGGAACTATTGATAACGATACGTTTCATAATTGGCATAGTAACTATAACAGTCGTTGGTGGTCTTTTTGCCGAAACTTTATGGAGCCGGATGGTTATATGGAAGGTAATTTGGACTATCTCAATCAATATCGTAAAGAGGTTTTTGAGCTTCATACCATAATCGGAGGAACAGCAGTCGTACATCTCGATGATCAGGGCGAAACTCAGCATCTAACATACGGTGAGCAAACATGGCAGGAGATTATGAATGAACTTAATAGCGATTTCAAAGATACCACTATTAATATCTCTGAATTTATGAAGAATAAAATACTGTTACCTAAAGACAAGTATCCGTTAGCATTTTACGATGATTTCATGGATTTAAAGTAAAAGGATAGATAATGTTATTTAAAATAAAGTAGAGAAGTCGGTACACCACCGACTTTTTTTTATACCCTCCACCCAAAAACAACCAATTCCAACCAATTCAGCTAAATTGTAAACAAAGCTACCCAATCCCCCACCTAAACCCTACTATAAGTTTGTTTCCATTATGGAAGCAAGCACAAAAAAAATACTAGGCACATTAGCTGCTGTTGCAGCCGTTGGTGGAGGTTTCTACCTCATTAAGAAAGGCAAAAAGCTTCTGGCAGGGGCAAAAATGAACTTTGCCCTCTTGGGATTCCGCATCCACAAGATGAATTTACAGGAAGTTCAATTTGCCGTAAAGCTTCGCTGTTACAACCCCACTAAAGCACCCATCACATTAGCCGTTAATCAGGTAGTTGCAAACTACAAAGGTTCGGCAGTCGCTTATTCCACCCCCGATATTAAAGGTCTTACCATCGAAGCAGGCAAAACACAAGAGCCTGAAATCGTTTTTCAAGTGCCATACCTGAACCTTATGGGTAAAGGCTTAACCCTTTCTGTGCTTTCAAATACCGAGCAGCTAAAAAAGGACATGACTTTTACCATGACCATCAGCGTTAATGGCGAAACTCTAACTACTACGCAATCATTATCAGAGGAACAAAATATGAACGGATTAGCATTGGGCGAATTAGGCATTGTATCCGGCCCACGAAACACCCAAAACGGCAAACGTTTCAACCACCTTATAAAAAAGGCAAACGGACAGGACACATTTATAAAAAACGGCAACGTTATTGAAACCGTTGAGAGCTGTATAGATTTAATCGGTTCACATTTCCGTGAGGTCGAGGAACTGGCAAGTATGCTGAAAGGTAATTCCTTAAAAGAAAGTTGCCGGAATATCTTCAATTTTTCATACACCTATTTGCAATATCATAAAGATGATGATGGAACGGAACAGCTCCGAACCCCTTCTCGTTCATGGCTTGACGGACAAATTAAGTACAAGCAAAAAGGCAGAGCATCCGCAGGAATTGACTGTGACGATTACAGCATTTTTGTGGGTTCGCTTTTAAAGTGTTTGGGTATTCCATTTAAGCTCCGCATTACCAAGTACGATGGTAAAAAGAACTTTCAGCATATCTATGTAATTGTTCCTGCCCTTGGCGATTCAGAGGACGAGATTGTTATTGACCCAGTATTATCAAAATTCGACTACCAAAAGCCATACAGCTTTGAAAAGTCCGACTTTAACATGTCTCCACTACAATTAGCAGGGCTTCGGGGTTTTGACGGCATAACTGGTACAAGTGCTTTGGGTTTACCAATTTCGGTTTTGTCAGGCATTGATTTAGCTGGTGGCAGACAGGTGCAAGCCGACCATGAGGAACTAATCACTATTGTCTCAGGAATTGACTTTGACGATGCCATAAACGGCTTGGGGGATGCAGAAGATGCTACTTACAACTATTTAGTCCGTACCCGGAATTTTCTATTAAGGAACAGGGATAATAAGGATAAAATGGCTCATGTTCAAAATCCTGACCAATTCATTTCCATGTTGGACCAGGCTATCAAGTTTTGGAATACGCCACAGCGTGATTCGGTATTGGATAAACTATCTGATATTGAAGAAAAACTTGCCGAAAAAGGACTGATTAAATACGATTCAGAAGCCATTCAGGGATTGACAGAACTGGATGAGTTGGACGATGAAATGGATGGTTTAGGTAGGAGAAAAAGGCGCAAAGGAAGATTTTTCAAAGCCATTAAAAAGGTTGGCAAAAAAATAGGCAAAGTTGCCAAGAAAGTAGTTAAGGCAATTGTAAGGTTCAATCCATTATCTATTGCCATCAGAGGCGGATTATTGGCAGCATTGCGATTAAATATGTTCGGCATTGCCAAAAAACTGCAATACGCTTACTTACCCGATAATCTTGTTGGGAAATACAACATCGACCCTGAAAAACATGCCAAACTGAAAAAGACACATGGCAAAGTACGTAAGCTATTTAAAGGCTTACAGGGTAAAGAATCCAACCTAAGAAAAGCCATCCTAAAAGGCGCAAAGCAAAAGAGTTCCGACTTCTCCCTAAAAGGTGTAAATGGTTTACTTGCTGATTTGAGAGGCTTAGAAGCCATAGGCGAATTGGCAGAATTGGGCAATATGGGTGCAGTAGCCACAGGTGCATCGGTGGCAGCAGCAAGT
>QKJP01000014.1 GCA_003249255.1 Bacteroidales bacterium | reverse complement strand
CCATTTTGGTATGTCCTTGGCGTATAGGGCTGATTCGTAGATGTTTTTGCCTTTTACCACGTTTTTTATGGTAAACGTTGGTGAGTCTTCACCTACTGTATTATTCACTACATTGTTGGCAAACCATCTAAAACGTACACCAGAGCCGCCTATTTCATCTGGTAACGTGATGCTGAGCTCTTCACCAACATACATGTTTATGGTAATGTCTTTTGATAATTCATTTTGTGAAAATGGGTAAAAGATAGTCTCGTAATTAGGCCTTGTGGCTAGAGGTGTTATGGCATTTACCGTAAGTAGGTTTCGCTGAAGACCTACCGAATCTAACGCTGGTAATTGGTTAAAACTGGGTAATGCCGTGATTAGATTATTACTGATGCTGATGTATTTTAAGTTTGGTAACGAGCCAATAATAGGAAATTCTTGCAGTAAATTATTAGATAAGTTAAATGCTGTGAGTGTCGTTAAGGACGAAAAATCAGGTGCTACATTAATCTTGTTGCGTGACAAATTAAGGCTGGTTATGTTTTTAAACCCAACCAATGAAGGCAGTTTTGTGATTTTATTGTTTATCCCTATTACATTTTTGATGCTCTTAAAATAGATAAGTTCATCAATAGAGGTAATATTCTGATTGCTAAAATCCATAGTACCTAAAATAGTATTAGCTGTCGCCACGTTCAATTCCCCTTTCTGCGGACACGCTGAAGGATAATTTTGAAATAAGTAGTTGGCAAATGCGGCATCTTGTATTTTAACAATTTGGGCATGACTCGTTGCTATAGTGCCTCCAAACACTAGCGTGAGTATTAAAAACATCATCTGTATTATTTGTTTCATCGCCTTAGTATTGTTAAATCATGAATGCATTTTTTACCATTTCTATAAGTCGTTATGATTTTATAAAGCCCCATCGAAACATATTCGCCGTGTAAGTCCTTACCATCCCAATCAACTTGTTTGTTGGTGTCAAAACGGTATTGATAGACTACTTTAACCAATTCGTTATATATGATTATACTTCCTTCGTCTATTGTTTTGTCAATTAGTACCACATGGTCGTCTACCAAGGGCTCAAAAGTATTCAAATTAGCATTAACACATGGATTACTATCCTCAATAGTGGTTTTAGGGGCCACATATTCTGTGTTTGACGGGATGGTATTGTTTTTTTGTTCGCTGTTTTCTGTTTTCTTATTTTTAGTTTCTTTTTTTGTGTTAGTACTAATTATCTTGTCTGTTGTGCTTGTCTTGTTTGTTGTGTCTGTTATTTTTTCTTGTGTGTGAACTGTTGGTCCAACCGCGTTGGTTTTTGTGGTTTCTGTTTCTTTTTCTAGTGTTTTAGTGTTGTTGTCATCTGCTGGTGTGTCTGAAGCACCTTCTTTTATGATAGAAGGTACTTCATTCGCATTTATTGTTGACTTGTGTGTGTGATTTTTGTCTGTGTGTAATGTTAATTTAGTTAGCGATTCCGTTTCTCGCACTTCTTGTGTGGTTGTCTTGTTGTGTGACGTTGTAATTGATGTTATTGGTTCTGGTGTTGTATGTGTGATGGTGTCTAAGTTAATAATTGTGTGTTGTGTCTGTTTAGTATGGTCGTCTGTTTGATTTATGAGTAGGTAACTTACGCTTCCTGCTATTAGTGCCGCCGAAATAGTAGCTATTTTAATTCGTTTTTTGATAAGCGCTTGTTGTTTGGCATAAGCTTTGGCTGTTTGCTTAAAATGAAGCAAATCATTCTCTGCAAATAATACCTGTGCCGTACTAAAGGTCTTTAAATCGTCCATTACCTCTGGTCTTTGTTTGGCCTCATGTAAAAAAACATCTTCCTTTTGGGGAGAGAGGTCTTTTCTGAGGTAGCTAAAAAGACTATTATATATATTTTGTGAATCGCTGGTCATACTCTATAAATAAGTCTCTTAATTCTGTTTCTGTTTGTAAAAGCTTTATTAGCTTATCTTTACATCTGCTTTTAATAATTTTAACTACTCCTTCATTTGCAAATCCATATTCCTCTGCCACATCCTTATATTTATGGCCATGAAAGAGTATCGACTTAAATACGTTTGCACATTTTTCACCAAGCATGTCTATAACCTTACGTATTGTCTGCTCTTTTTCGCTTATTGAAGATTGAAAATGAATGTCATTGTCCCATTCTGATGGTTCCGTATAAGACTCCAGTGTGGTAGATTTATTGTCTCGTTTGACTTTGTTAATCCATAAATTACGGCTTATAATAAATAAAAAGCTGTTGATGTTTTTATCCTTCTGTAAGCTGCCATCTCGTATTTTACGCACCAGTATGACCATGGCATCTTGAAGTGCATCTTGAATATCATCACTCATAGCTCCCTGACGTTTCAGAGTCCGCTTTATTGGTGGAAACGATACTTTGTATAATGTAGAGATTACCTCTCTATCATTATTATCAAGTATGGCTGATATTATCTTTTCTTCAAATGTCATTTCTTGTATTACAATCAAATTGGTAAAGGGTTATCATTTTTTTCTATAATATATTATCCCCAATTGAAAAGACGAGACATTATATCTGTTTTCTAGTAGCGATGTTTGCGTTTGGTAACCAAGGTAAGTCTCTAGTATATTGTTGTTTGTAGGGTTAGTTTTAGCGCCTATCCCAGCAAATATATTGCCATCCGAATTTGCACTTAACCCTAACGACATCCTATCTTTTACCACCAACTTATTTCCTATTGAGTATTGTTTGTACGAATCGGCATACACATCCACTCGTCCATAAACGTGCCCACTCACTCGCTTAAGAGTGCCATAATTATGCAATACTAAAACTTGGGCATAACGCACTAAGG
This sequence comes from Bacteroidales bacterium, assembly GCA_003249255.1. Lineage (GTDB taxonomy): Bacteria > Bacteroidota > Bacteroidia > Bacteroidales > Marinilabiliaceae > SZUA-582. The sequence goes on along the minus strand of QKJP01000014.1, from coordinate 794 downwards.
TCATGTCTTCGTAAAATGGTGACAAGGTGGGTTGTGGTAATTGATTAAGTGTTAGGTTAATGGTGTTTTTTTTGTCGTAATAGGCTAACCCGATGGAGGCATCTGCTGCCATATCCGATCCACTAGGCCCTCCTGAGTTACTACTAATCGAATAGTTGACTAGCCCCACCGAGAGACTGCCAGCTATATATTTATTTGGCGCGATTTTTAGGTGATGGGCATAACTGCCATAGATTCGATTGCGGTTGATGTATTTGCCTTTCTGGTTAGTGGTGGCCTGAAGAGCCAAGTTGGAATGTTTTAGAGAGTATTGGACATTGAGCTGTGACGATCTTATTTCTTTAAACAATCCGGTGCGTTGTTTGACGTAGATACTGGATTTAAAGACTTGTTTGGATGGACGCTCTAAATAATCAGCTAGTGATGCACTCATTGTATTTTGCACAATTATATCATCAGGGAAAGCTGAAAAATTCTGCGCCCCTAATTGTAATTGGGTTATAATAAGCACAATTGTTGTAAAATGCTTCACCTAAATGATTAATTGAAGTTGTAATGATAATAATAGTTAGTGATTCGAAATTTAAGTGTGTTAGTTTGCTTTTTACTATATTCCTTTTCAAAATTACATGAAGATAACACTCGTTTGACACCTAAATTCAAGTAACAAATGCAACTTTAAGGGATCAGGTAGTTTAAACAAATAATTTTTCAAAACAGGAAGAAGAGAAGTTCTCCTCTTCTCTGTCTTGATGGATAATTTGGTATCTTACGGCCTGAGTCCTCTAAAAACA
>QKJP01000029.1 GCA_003249255.1 Bacteroidales bacterium | reverse complement strand
ATCTCCACCTGAAAAAGGTAGTATTTTTTGCTCTCCACCTTGACAGAACCTCTTACTCAATCTGTATAGTATCTGAATGAAAAAAAGAAAAAAAATATCTTAAAAACAGTTAGTAGTGGTCTAGTGAATGGGTAGTATTATAGTTAAATCGCGTAAACCAGTTCATAAACAAATTCACAGAAACTTATTAAGTAGTTCAAGCAACATCAAAAAAAGAGTAGTCTCCAAAATAACAAAGAAAAATTATTGGAACTCCTAATGACACTTTCACCCTAACTCTAAACAAGCACATCTATATGAATCCTTTAGTTAGTATTTTAACAACTGTATATAATCGAAAAAACTACATCGAAGAGTGTATAAATAGTGTTCTGGAACTCAACTATACCAAATGGGAATTAATAATTGTAGATGATTGCTCTAAAGACAACTCAGCTGAGATCATTCAGCAATACGCGAAAAAAGATGAGCGTATTCGTTTTTATCAAAATGAAACAAATATTGGTGACTATCCAAACAGAAACAAAGCTGCATCGTTTGCAAAAGGTAAATACTTAAAATATCTTGATGCTGATGATACCATTTATAAATATACATTAGATTATATGGTAGAGGCTATGGAAAAGTATCAGAATGCTGCCTTAGGCTTGTCATATAATACCATTGACGACAAGACACCCTTCCCACAAATATCCTTACCCCAAGCATCTATTTATGCAGAGTTTTTAAGTAAAAGCATCATCGGCTGTGGTCCATCTGCTTCAATTATACGCAAAGATATTTTTGAAGAGTTTGGTGGATTTTCCGGCAAACAATATATCGGAGACCATGAATTATGGTTTAAAATTGCTAAGAAATATGCAATCGTAAAACTTCAGCCCTCACTTATCTGGTGGCGTGTCCATGAAGGTCAGCAAATTGTTGATGAACGAAAAAACACGAACATTCAAAACATTCGTTATCATATACAAAATGAGTATTTACAAAGTTGCCGTGATTTTTTCTCTCCTGATGAATTTATTCTAGCAGAAAAAAAAATTAAACAAAACTATGCCAGAAATCTTTTACGCACTTTACTAATTCACCATCAATATTCATCATTTTTGAAATTGTATAAAACATCAAAACTTTCATTTTCGCAACTAATAAAAGGATTTAAAGGATACCTATAATGAAAAATCATGTAGTCTCGGTTATTATGCCTGTTTATAATGCAGAAAAGTATCTAAAACAGTCCTTAGACTCTGTTCTTTCCCAAACCTACAAAAACATTGAAGTGATATGTATAAATGATGGCTCAAAAGATTCGTCTCCAAATATCCTTGAACAATACGAAAAACGGATTACTGTTATCAACCAAACAAATCAAGGACAATGTGCCGCATCAAACACGGGTATCAAAGCAGCTAATGGAGATTACATAAAGTTTTTTGATGCTGATGACATCATGAATCCTGAACACATTGAATTACAGCTCAAGAAAATAAATGGACGTACTGATGCAATTGCATCTTGTGAATGGGGACGTTTTTACGATGAAAATCCGGCTTCTGCCATTTTTAAACCTGAACCTGTTTGGAAAGACATGGATAGTTTAGACTGGCTAAAAAAAGCCTTATCTCAAAAAGCAGATATGATGGGGGCTCCTCTCTGGTTAATTCCAAAAATATTACTTGATAAGTCTGGCTATTGGGATGAAAGATTAAGCTTAAACAACGATTTTGAGTTTAGTACAAAACTTTTACTTACAGCCAAAGAAGTATTATTTACACCTGGAGCAAAATTATTTTACCGATCTGGATTATCTGGTAATTTAGCAAGTACTATTACTGAAAATGCCTATCGGGCAGCTTTACTGTCTACTAATTTAGGCTGTTCCTATTTTTTAGAAAAAGAAAATTCCTTTCTTGCAAAAAAACTTTGTGCAAACAGGTACCAAACTTGGGCATACAGAATATATCCAAACCATAAAAATTTAGTAAAAGAAATAGAACTCAAAATAAAAGAACTCGGAGGAAGTGATATAAAAATAGAGGGAGGTAAATTATTTCTTATTTTACAAAAGCTACTAGGCTGGAAATTTGCAAAAAAACTTCAAAACATCTTTAGATCAATAAGATATTAAGTACTAAAACACCAAACCAAAAATGAAGAAACTAATTAAAAGAATTGTTGAAAACCAACTTGAAAAAAGAAATTTAATGGTACAATGGATGACGCCAAAAGAAAAAGTCAGACAGTTTATTGAAAAACTCCATCCACTTCAAACTAACTTTGAATTAATGAGAATTGGTCCCAATAATGATGGTGGTTACCTAGTGCCTAATGATCTTAAAGACATACAAGCTTGTTTTTCGCCTGGTGTAGATAAGGTAAGTGGTTTTGAAGAATGGTGTCTAAACAATGGCATGAAAATATTTTTAGCCGACAAATCTGTTGACAATGTAAATCTTGATATCCCTAAAGAACAATATAGTTTTATTAAAAAATTCATTGGTTGTACTAAAAACGAAGACTTTATTACACTTGATGAATGGGTTGAAACAACTGGATTCAAAAACAATAATAATACCGACCTTTTACTCCAAATGGACATTGAAGGTGGAGAATACGATACCATCATAAATACTTCTGATTCATTAATGAAGCAATTTAGAATTATTGTAATTGAGTTTCATTCCTTAGATAAATTATGGAATCCTCATTTTTTCCATTTTGCAGAAATTGTTTTTAACAAACTCTTACAAACGCATTTCTGCGTGCATATTCACCCCAACAATTGGAGTGGTATTGAAACACGTCTTGGAATAGAAATTCCTAAAGTTGCTGAGTTTACTTTTATAAGAAAAGACCGGGTTTCTTCCATTTCAAAAGCCAAAACATTTCCTCATAAATTAGATTTTGATAATACAAGTAATGCTCATATTGCATTACCTATGTGCTGGTATAAAAATTAACACATGTTATTTAACTCAATAGAATTCGCTTTATTTTTACCTATTGTTTTTGTTATCTACTGGCTATTCAGTAAAGATCAAAAAAAACAAAACATAATCATTCTAATATCAAGTTATCTATTCTATGGTTGGTGGGATTGGAAATTTTTAACATTAATATTCTTTAGTTCTTGCGTTGATTTTACAATAGGAATTCTTTTAAGTCATTACAATAAAACAAAAGTAAGAAAGAGACTCCTATATTTAAGTATTTTAATAAACATTGGACTATTAATTTATTTTAAATACTGCAATTTTTTTATCTCCAGTTTTGTTGAGTCATTTTCTCATTTCGGTTATAATATAAATATAACTACCTTAAATATAATCCTTCCTGTCGGTATAAGTTTTTATACATTCCAAACACTTTCATATACTATAGATGTTTACAATAAAAAAATAAATGCATCGAAAGATATCATATCATTCTTCGCATTTGTAAGCTTCTTTCCTCAGTTAGTTGCTGGACCTATCGAAAGAGCATCAAACCTGCTACCTCAATTTTGGAATAAAAGAAACTTCAATGTGGATCTGGCTTCAGATGGCATGAGACAAATGCTTTGGGGTTTATTTAAAAAAATAATTATTGCGGACAATTGCGCCATATATGTAAACAATATCTTCGATAATTACACCAACTATAGTGGTCAAACTTTATTACTAGGTGCAATCCTATTCTCATTTCAAATATACGGAGACTTCTCAGGCTATTCTGATATAGCCATTGGCACAGCGAGACTATTTGGATTTAATCTTACTAAAAACTTTGCATTTCCTTACTTTTCAAGAGACATTGCCGAATTCTGGCGTCGCTGGCATATTTCATTATCTAGGTGGTTTAGAGATTATATATATATTCCTCTCGGCGGTAGTCGAGGAAATTTAACAATGAAAATCAGAAATACATTTATCATTTTCATTGTAAGCGGATTTTGGCATGGTGCCAATTTGACCTTTATTACATGGGGCTTTCTACATGCAGTTTTTTTTATTCCATTATTGATTTCAGGAGTAAATCGAAAAAATTTAGATAACTTTCAGCTAAATGCAAGTCTAAAAAATGATATTTACGATATTTTTAAAATTCTCACAACATTTACTTTAGTCTCATTGACATGGATATTCTTTAGGGCTGAAAGTCTCTCTGGAGCTATTAATTACCTATCAAAGATATTCTCATTATCCATTCTTGAAACGCAACATATTGTACCAAGAAAAATCTTTTTCTTATTAATCATCTTTATTTTCATTGAATGGTTTCAAAGAAACAAAGAGCATGCATTAGAAATTAAAAAATACCCTAAGTGGTTAAGGTCAACAATATATCTCTGCATTGTTCTTTCTATTTTCTTTTTAGGAAATTACAGTTCTACAATTGAATTTATTTACTTTCAATTTTAAAACAGATTACACACATGATGCTCTTCTTTCGAAAAACGCTACATTTTTTCGCCTTATATTTATTATTCAACATTATTTTTCTATTTCTAATAGCAAAACCACTTTTATATAATGAATATATCATTCCCAAAAATAAATTAAACAACTTTGATACCTTTTTATTCGCTGATTCACACGGGTACGCTATTGGAAGAGAAATACTGGAAAATAATAAGATATGTAACTTTTCTTATGATAGTGATTCATATATTGACATTTATGCGAAAATACTATTCTTACTAAACAATAATATTATTCCCAAACAAATTCTTATTTCTGTTGATGACCACACCCTATCTCCTTATAGAGAAAAGTTAAATAACAACCACCGTTCTATTCACTTTGCTAAATTTTCAGAAATAAAAGACTTTTCTTATTATTCAAAGTTTAATTTTTATTTAAAAAAATACGTTTATTTCTATTTTCCCTTACTTGATACCAACAATGCAAAACTTTTCACTAATTATATTTCCCAATTAATTAGAGGTGATAAAAAAAATAAAACTACACAATGGGTAGATATTCTTGACAAAAAGAAATTTTGCAACGTCAAATTTGAAAGCCAATTTTCATATAATCAAAAATCTATTCAACTTAAAAAAGCTCTAGACAAAATCATTGAAGTTTGTAAATTAAACGATATAGATTTAATTGGAATTAAATTTCCATTATCAAGAAATTACATTGAATGTATCAATAACATGTCATATAAAGCGGACTCAATAGTATACTCTAATAATTATAGAATAATAGATTACAAAAACTTATATGTAAATCACGATGAATTCTTTAGAGATCAAGACCACATTAACGAAAAGGGTAGAAATCGACTTATTGACCAAATAATAAAAGACATAAAGCAATAAAAAGTTAACGATCGTGAAAATACTAATTAGTACAGATCCTGAAATACCAGTTCCTCCAACTTTATATGGTGGTGCAGAAAGAGTTGCTTATGGCCTTCTAAAAGGATTAAAGGAACTTGGCCATGAGGTTATTTTATTAGCAAACAAAGATTCGATAGCTCCTGAAGCAGATAAAATTATAAGTTGGAAACGTGAAAGTAGTATTGGTATAAGAAACATCATTGGTAATGCATATCAACTATTACAAGTTATTAAAAAAGAGCAACCTGACGTTATACATTGTTATTCGCGAATTTTATATTTATATCCATCCTGGATTTTCACAAAAAAGATCTTTTTTAAACGCTACGGCAGATTCATCTCTCCAAAATCAACGGCATTAGCCAATAAAATCATTGGAAAAAGAATTGTGTATACTGCAAATGCAACTCACATGATCAAGCACTTGCCAATGCAAAGCAAATGGCACATTATCCATAATATGGTTGATACTTCAAGGTTTACTGATAATCCTTCAACAAAAAAGGAATATCTATTCTTCCTTGGACGAATTGAACACATTAAAGGAACAAAAGAAGCCATTGAAGCAGCCCTAGCAACCAAAGAAAAACTTATTATTGCCGGTAATGTTCCGTCCGAGCATCAGGAATATTTTAATCAATATGTAAAGCCTTATTTAAATCACCCACTTATTCATTATGTTGGTGCAGTAAATGATGACCAGAAAATAAAATATCTACAAGGAGCAAAAGCCATGTTATTACCATTAAATCTTGCAGTTGAAGCATTTCCCAATACTATGATTGAAAGTCTTGCTTGTGGGACTCCTGTTATCGGCTTTAACATATCTGCTGTACCTGAAGCTATTACTAATGGACTAAATGGTTTTGTGGTGAATAATGTGAAAGAGATGAGTGAAGCCATTAGTAAGATAAAAGAAATTGATCGAACCCAAGTTAGGCAAGATGCAATTAACAGATTTTCAATCCCTGTGATTACCCGGCATCATTTAAACATGTTTCTTACATATCTGAACAATTAAATTTATCACCAATTAAATGACTCAAAAAAAAACTATTTTGTTTTTAACTACAGCTAATTTAAGTATGAAACCTCGCTTGGTTAAAGAAATACAATTAGCTCAGGAAATCGGATATAAAGTAGACCTTTTTGCTTTTAAAATTAATAATTGGACGGATGAAAATCATGACAAATTAGTTAAAAACTTAAACATTCATTGTACTTCTATCTATGCCACAAAACAAAACTTCATTATTTGGTTTTGCGCATCAATTCTACACCTGATTATTCTTAAAACATGGAGATTCAACCGGAAAAACCTCATGCTTTCTGCTTTCGCTTCCAACAAGCGATCAATTATGTTGTACCTCTCGCTTTGGCTAAAAAAGAAACGTAAATATGACATTATCATTGGAAGAAATACAACAAGTATATACCCGTTACTATACGCAGCAAAAAAATTCGATGCAAAAATAGGTTTCGATGTTGAAGATTATCACCCGGGCGAAAATGTTTCATGGACAAATCCTGAGTTTGAAAAAGAAAGACGCTTTCTTTTGATGCAAGAAGTATTTTTACATAGCAGCTATTTATCTTTTGCAGGAACACCAATTATGCAAAAAGTTTCAAAAGAATTTAAAATCCCCCAAGCTAAATCCAATTTATTAAACTTACCCAATTCTTTCCCATCAGATGAATTTCCTTATCCTGAAACAACTGATGATTACAAAAATAAAATTCAATTAGTGTGGTTTTCAATGGATGTCTCATCTAAGAGAGGTTTGGAGGAATTAATTGAAGCTTTAAAAGAGCTAAAAGAGTTTTTCCAACTAACTATTTATGGCACAAAAATTCAATCATTTTATGAGCAATGGATTGAACCAAACCTATCATTCATAACTTTAGAGTCTCCTGTAACTCAAATTGTGTTACACAAAAATCTTAGAAAATACGATATTGGTTTAGCATTAGAAATGGCTAAAACAGATTTAAATAAGCAATTAGCAATATCTAATAAACTATATGCTTACTTACAGTCTGGTTTATATTCTTTAACGACCAATACAACAGGTCACGAGTGTCTTATGCAGAATTATCCTGATCATGGTCTTATTTGTGGTCAAACACCCGAAGAAATTAATAAGGCCTTATTAAAACTAAAAGAAAATATAGCCGTGATTAGAAAAAATAAGCTCGAGAGGTATAAAAACGCACAAGAATTAGCCTGGGATAATAAACGAGAATCTCTTAAACAGATATGGACAGAACTCTCTACAAAAAACATCAGAAACCAATGATAACTAATTACATATTCCATCACACCAATCTAATCTCCTATTTTTCTATTGACCAAATAACCTTTTCTAACTAACTGTTAGACCTACGATGCAAACAATCCTCATCATATACCCCCATTGGCATCCAGCCAACCTTGCCGGAGTTCAACGTCCTCGATTAATCGGAAATTACTTAAAAGATTTCGGATGGAAACCCAGAGTCTTGACGGTAAAAAAAGAGTATTTTGAAGAAGATGCCGATACTGATTTCACAAAAACCTTTTCGAAAGATTTCGAAGGAACCAGAGTAAGTGCATTTAAAATCACAAAACCAAGAATTATTGGAGATATTGGCTTACGTGCATTTTTTCAGCTATATAAAGAAGCCAAAAACATCATCAAAACTGAAAAAATAGATTTTATTTGGCTACCAATTCCATCCTTTTACAATGCCTTATTAGGACGTTTTTTATATGAGAAAACAAAAATACCTTATGGTATAGATTACATTGATCCCTGGGTACGAGACATCAGTAACCAAAAAAACAAAAGAGCCATTATCAGTCAGTGGGTGGCAAGAATTCTTGAACCAATAGCAATTAAAAAAGTAAGCGTAATTAGTGGTGTATCTACACCTTACTATTCCCCTGTTATTGAACGTAACTTCCCAACCATCGCCAAGCAACTACTAAACAAGGATTCTAGCAACCTATCCACCTCTAAACCTACCGACCAAACAACCTATCAATCTAATAACCTAATCTACAACCCACACACCCATAAACCAATCACACAAGTTGGCATGCCTTATGGATTTGATCCCAATGATCATAAAGTAAAGGTTGAAAATTTAGCATATCCATGGAAAAAGAATTCTCATAAAAACATTTGGCTTTATGCCGGAGCATTCCTGCCAAACAGTCATGTTTTAATGGATGCTTTCTTTAAAGCTCTTGCAGAATTACGTCAGGAAAAAAAATGGAATGAGGATATTGAATTATGGTTTATTGGAACAGGCTCCTATCCGGCAAAACGTATTACGGCTTATGCAAAAGATTACGACTTAAGCGATATTGTATTCGAAGATAGAGAACGGTATCCATTCCTACATGTACTCAACTATTTATCTGTCGTGGATACAGTAATGATAATTGGAAGTACTGAAGCCCATTACACGGCCAGTAAAACCTACCAATCATTACTTAGTGAACGTCCCGTTATTAGCATCTTTCACCATGAAAGTAGTGCAGTAAAAGTAATGGTAGATTGCAAAGCTGACCAGTATACAGTTAGATATAAACCGGAAATGCAGCAAGCTGATATTGTTCACGCCTTTAAAAAAGTTATTCTAACTAGACTTAACTCAAAAGAATGGCAACCGGATTTAAGTGCATTGGATAAATATTCTTCTAAGGAGAGTGCCAGGAAATTGGTTGATGCCATTGAAAGAGTTTTATAAATAACTAACCGCAAAGGCGCAAAGAAATTAAACCGCAAAGGGCGCAAAGAAATAAACTCCGCGTACTCTGCGGTTTCTCTGTATCTCTGCGGTTAAATCAAGTTAATATGACAGAAAACGAACTAGCTACAAAAGTCATTGGTATAGCAATAGAAGTTCATCAAGCATTAGGTCCCGGTTTGCTTGAAAAAGCATATCAGGAATGTTTATTTTATAAATTAGAAAAAGCTGGTTTTAAAGTTGAAAAAGAAAAAGCTATGCCTTTGGTATTTGAAGATGTGAAGTTAGATTGTGGATATCGTATAGACCTATTAGTTGAGGATAAAGTAGTATTGGAATTAAAAAGTGTTGAAGCATTAAATGATGTGCATTTAGCACAAATACTTACCTATTTAAAACTTGGCAACTACAAACTAGGCTTGCTAATTAATTTCAATGTTGCATTATTAAAATATGGAATTAAAAGAGTGGTTAATAATTTGTAGAATATAAACCGCAAAGGGCGCAAAGAAATTCAACCGCAAAGCGCGCTAAGGAAAAGAATCGCTAAGGGCACAAAGAATAATTTATCTCTGCGAACTCTGCGGTTACTCTTTTTCTCTGCGGTTACTTTTTAATCATCAATCATGAAACGTCTTGCTATTATCACCACCCACCCCATCCAATATAACGCACCATGGTTTGCAATGCTGGCAAAAGAACCTGATGTTGATCTCAAAGTATTCTATACCTGGAGTCAACGGGAAACCGATTTTTTTGATGCAACATTTGGTTCCAATATTGAATGGGACATTCCCTTATTAGAAGGTTATTCTTATAAATTTGTTCCTAATAAAGCTAAGAATCCTAACAATAAAAAGTTTAATGGCATTCAATGTCCTACATTAATAAATGAGATAAAGGAATACAATCCCACGCACATTCTAATCTTTGGTTGGAATTTCCATGCTCACTTTAAAGCCATGCGTTATTTTAAAGGAAAAATACCTATTCTTTTCCGGGGAGATAGCACTTTATTAGATTATGAGAATAGCAAAATAAAAGACTTAGTAAGCAGAAAAAATAAGACAATAAAGGATTTTGTTAAATCAACTCAGAGCTATATTAAGTATAAAATTCGAAAAAACGTTCTCTCTCTTGTTTATAGCTATGTAGACAAAGCTCTTTATGTTGGAACAAACAATAAAAAGTACTTTCTAAATCACGGATTAAAAGAAAGCCAGTTATTTTTCGCACCTCATGCCATTGACAATAGCCGTTTTATGGATTATCACCAACGAGCTTATGAAAAAAAAGCATTAAAATGGCGACAAGAAATTGGAATAAAAAAGGAAGATATTGTCGTATTATTTGCGGGAAAATTTGAATCAAAAAAAAATCCGGAAATTCTGTTGGATGCAATTTTTCAAATTAACCAACAAAAAAACAACTTTATTAAACTTATCTTTTTAGGATCAGGACCACTAGAAGCTGATTTAAAAGAAAAAGCAAAAGGTAATTCCAATATTATCTTTCTCCCTTTGCAAAATCAAACAAAGATGCCAATAGTATATCGTCTATGTGATATATTTTGCTTACCCTCACAAGGTCCAGGTGAAACTTGGGGATTAGCAATAAACGAGGCCTTAGCATCCAATCGTTCAGTCATCATATCAGATAAAGTTGGTTGTGCGATAGATTTAGCTTCGGAGCCAAACAAAATATTCATCTCGAATGACATTGATGATTTAGTCCGTAAATTAAAAGAACTTATAAAGCAACTAAATAAGAATAGCATTTCGTTTGAGAATTTTCAAAGAAGAATCGAAAAATGGAGTTTTCAGGAACTGATAGAAGGGGTAAAAAAGGCTTTGAAGGATTAGAAAAGAAACTACACTAGGTTATTAGATAACATATAAATATATTTCTTTTTAACAGAGCGTGAGTTCTTCAAACAGTTAATAAGTTCAATGAAAATTTCAGGTTTTAATTCACCCCAAAGTTTATAATCTGTTCCTTCTAATGGATATATTTCTTTAAGTTTACTTATTTCATAGGCATCCAACTGGTGACCATAGATATGAGTGGGAAAATTAAAGCTTTTACCGCAAGTCGTAACTTCTTCATCTAATGAGAAAACAAAGCAATTTAGTCTAATTTCGGGTAATTCAACACAACCTCGTTTTACTTCATTGGATCTGGGAATCGAATCTTTTCTTGTAGGAAGACTTGCTAACACGGTTTTACCATTAATATTTTTGAGAACTACAAAATATTTTGGCTTAGCAGTATTACCATTTTTAAAGTAGAATGGGTCGAAATAAATGATAGTACCTTCTTTGTACATGCTATTGAATTTAACACTCAATAAAATCTTTATACAGCTCAGTTTTTCGAGAATCATGAGCAACAAGTTCACTCATATCAATAATTATTTCAGTCATACCAATCTCCTCTGATTCTAACTGTTGTAATACATTATTCTTTTTTGCTGCATTATACCATGGCGAATTCTCTCTATGCGTATAAGCAATAAGTTTTTCAGCATTATAGCCTTGAAATCTTTCAACAACGAACTCAAGAAGGTCTAAATCATTTTGACTAAATTCATCCTCACAAAATTCAGTTTTAGGGGCAATAAAGTCATGACCATCTTTTGTAGTTTTACGTTCAATAAATTTTTTTAATATTGATGGGCGTGATGAAAATTCGACAAAAAGCTCATTAGAAACAGGGCCAAATTTCCAAACTTTATATTGGAGATTTAAAAAAGGAATTCCACTTTGCTTGATAGAAATCTCATCAAGAATATAAATAAGCTTAAGTAGCTTTGTTTTAGAGATATTCTGAATTTTTGAAGCCAGATAAACCACCGTGTTCCCAATTTTTTCTATTTGTTCTGAAGTATACATCGATTTGGCATCTTTAAAATTCGGCAGTAAAAATAAATCTAATTTAATTATTTTTCAAAGGCATTGTCAAAGAAATATTCAAAAGAGAGTTTAGAGAAAGCCTAAAAATGTAGCATCTAAAAAAAAACAACTTCATAAGAAAACACTCTTTAATTTCAGGTTCCATCCGAGAGATCAAAATCCAACAGATAGATTTTTCTATCTTTAAGGCACAAAACAAAACGTTATGTCAAACCAAAGTAATATCGCTATTTCAACTCTGCTTTCATTCATACTTTTAAGTGTGGGTGCTAATTTTTGGAGTGCAATAGGTCTTGGTTTAACCTTGTTTTACACATTAAAGATCATCAATGAGATGGGTAATAAATTGCCCATTATTGACTTAATGACAGCAATTGCTTCCTTACAGTGGATATTAGGTCCTTTTATTGATTACCATACCGATGTCCACCACTACAAATACCACATGTATGTAAATGAAATTGAGTACATGTCATTTCTAGTACCTGCCATCATTTCCTTTCGTATTGGAATTTCTTTTTTTAAAGATCATTCCAATCTAGAAGATATAGGAGGAAAAGTAAAACATCTTTTATTTCAATACCCTCGCCTACCTTACTTTTTAATTGCCGGTGGATTTATAATACCCTATGTTTCATCTTTTTTCCCGGCTTCTCTAAGGTTTGCTTTTTTCCTGCTTTCAAACGTTAAATACATTGGCATTACTTACTTACTCTTTTCAGACCATCCAAATCGTTGGCCCATATTCTGGGGCACTATAACTTTTACAGCGATTGCTTCTATCGCTCTTGGAATGTTTCATGATTTACTTTTGTGGGGAATGTTACTTTTCACTTTTGTAGCTAAAGAAAAACGATACTCTTTTACAAAAAAAATAAGCATTGCAATTGTTGCTGCCTTTCTGGCTATTACCATTCAATCTGTTAAAGCTTCTTATAGGCAAAAAATATGGTACGAAGGTTATTCCGGAAATAAAGTAACTCTATTTCTATCTTTGGCAGTACAGGAATGGAATACTGGAAGTATTTTTACACCATCTTCTGATGAGGATATCAACAACCGCTTAAATCAGGGCTGGATTATTTCAGCCATCATGAAGAACGTTACAGAAAATCAAAGTTTTGCTAATGGAGAAACAATTTGGGAAGGAATTTCATCTAGCTTATTACCTAGATTTTTAGCCCCAGAAAAAGCGAAAGCTGGAGGGCGTGAAAACTTCAAAAAATTTACCGGACTTCACATTGATGATAATACATCCATGGGGATTAGTATCGTTGGGGAAGGTTACGCGAATTATGGCTACTTCGGAGGTATTTTCTTTATGTTTTTTTGGGGACTATTTATTGGTTGGTTTTGGCATAAAATCCAAAATTGGAGTTCATTCTACCCGACTCTTTTAATTTGGAGCCCCATTCTCTTTCTTCAAGTCATTAAAGCAGAAACTGAATTTGTAGTTGTTCTAAACCATCTGGTAAAAGCAACTCTTTTAATTCTAGGATTATTATGGTTGATAAAAAGGCGATTAGGTATTAGAATTTAAAGTCATACACATCTGAATACAAACGAGCTATTTCACGAACATTAAACCTCTTGGAATTCTCCAACCCATTTTGAACCAAGTTACATCTTAGATCTTCATTTAAAACAACTGACGATAATCCATCTTTAATGCTGGTTACCTCATCTGGATTTACAAATACAGCACCATTTCCGGCCACTTCCTTCATAGCTCCAAAATTAGATGTAACAACGCATCTTCCAATCACTTGAGCTTCAACTATTGGCAAACCAAAGCCTTCATAAAAACTTGGAAAACATAGGATATCTGACTGCTTATAAGCTTCTACAATCTTACTGTAAGGCACATGGACTAAATTATCAGCACTTAGGTTAAGTGATTCTACCAAGGCTATTTGACTCCTCGTCATTTTTCCAACAATAATTAACCGAGTCTTTAAGCCAAGGCTTGTCTCCAATAGTGCAACCGCATTCAAACTGCCTTCCAGATTCTTATTCACTTTAGTACCGATCAACAAAATAGTTGGTGATTTTGAATTAAATTCATTTGGAGAATAAGCCAATTCTTTAAAATAAGGATTCGAAACAACCTTAATTTTATTTGATTCACAATTCGTCCAAGCAATTAACTGTTGTTTTGTATGTTCTGAAATTGCAGTAACAATTTGCGCTCGCTTAACGGGTATTGTTACCCAAAAAAACTTAATTAAATGAAACCTCCAACCTTTATATTGAGCCAAAGATTCTAAATCATGATAAGTTACTATTAGTTTTTTAGAGGGTAAAGCCAATGCAATAAAGGTAATATCTCCGGTAATATGGTTTATTTCATCTTTATTATTCCAGGCTTCCACTAATGCTTTTAACCTTCCTAGAAAACCTTGAGTGCCGGTTTTCAATCTATAAATTGTTGAATGAACATTGGGAGACAAATTGGGGATGACTTCTTCAAAAACCTTTTCAATACTAAAGTACTGATTTTGTGGCTTTCGAAAGAAAAAAGTTACATTTCTTCGAGTTCGCTCTAACATATAAAGATTACATTCTAAAATCAAATACTTGCATTAATTCTGCTATTAAAATAACTCTCGATAGCCATCTAAGAGCTTTGGATCATATATGAAATTGATTGCTCTGCTTTTTGCCCCAATACAATATTTATCAAAAACATCCTGCTCCATTTGAACCAAAGTTTCAAGAACCTGATTCCACTTCTGCCTTCTGCCTTCTACCTTCTGCCCCTCTCCTTCTAAAAACAATTCCAAATCCCATCCACTCTTATCTTGTTCAAGATTTCGCCAAGGAGTTTGATCACTAATTAAAACAGGTCGTGATGCCATGAAACTTTCCAAAATCACATGACCAAAATTTTCACCCCTCGAAGGCATAAATAGAGCATGATAATTAGTAAAGGTCTCTCCTACTAATTCTGCATTAACAATTCCTTTATAACAGACTCTAATATTAGATGGCAAATCGTTGATTATCGTTTGACATTCTTGCCAGTATTCTTCATTATAAACCTGCCCATATAAATCAAAATCGATTGTACCCTTAAATGATTTTAGCTCGGCCAAGCATTGAAGAGCGAATAATGTATTTTTTTCAGGAGATATACGAGCGATGGATACCAGTTTTATTATTCCTACTCTCTTTTCGATTGCTTGCTCAAAATTTATATTCTTCCTTGGCAGGTTATTTGCAATGATAACCTTAGCATCATTACCCAAAGCAGTATGAATGTCTTGTTTTTCTTTGTCATTGGTTGCATGAAAACAAACATTTTTATACAATCCGATGAAACCTGCCATTTTCAAAAACAACTTCTTTTTTACAGCCTTTACATCTATTGCACTTTGGGCGAACATTCCCCTACCTGCTACAATTGTTTTAATTTTTCGTTTATCTGTTGCAAGTAATGGCAGAATAGAGTATTTAAACGAGTAAATTCCATTCACATACACAACATCCCAACTTTGCTGTGTTAAAATCTTTCTCCAATCAGAAAGGGTTTGCTTACTTTGGGATGCATAAAAAACCTTGACTCCGGGTTGAAAATCAATCCAGGTATCAGGTTTAATATTTTCATAAGGAGTCGTTTCGGTATAATCTGTATTTCTGGTAACAATATAAAAATCATACTGATCTGCTAAAAACTCAACCATATTAGCAATTGACCGCACCGGTCCTCCTGCTTTATAGCCCGGTAAAAACCAATCAATAAAAACTAATATTTTTTGTTTTCCCATTGTAACTCCTTTAACAACGAAGATAATCAATTCCCTTTGATCTTTTAAGCCCTGCCATAATTAAAGCTCAGGGTATTCGCTTTTAAGACATGATTAATAGGATTTACAAGTTTTTTTTATAAAAATCATAGCTGTAAGCCTGTTAATCGGGTAAATCCTGTTAAAAAAACATGTGGGAAAACTCTGTTTTCTACAAGAAATACCAAAGGGATTTCACTGAATTAAAGCTTGATAGTTTCAAATACCAATAGTTTTTATTTAGTACTCACTTTTTAAATAAGGTTTACAAAGGTCAGTGATTAAATACCTATACCATACGAAACATAGTATAGCATCAAAGATGCGGTGTCGTGAAACATTGTCCGTGGGGCTATAAATAAATAGCAATATGAATATTGTCCACTCCAAGGTGCGTAGCCCTAACATGGACAAGCCAGAGAAGTATCAAGTAGTGAGAATCAAGACTATGAGCAGCTCGCTTAAAATATTCTGCAAAAAAACACACGAATATCACTGGTAAGATACTAATCACAAGACTACGCACCATTGGCGCTCATGTAAAATACATAATTAATATCCTTGCCCTGACAGGCAAGGCTATATGATATCACCCTCTTTGGGGCTTTTTTTTAGATTAAATTAGAAATGTAAACATTTATCTATCGACCTCTAAAGGTTTATATTTATAAGTTTAACCTTATTGTTTTTAAAAGGTATTTCGTTAAACCAATACTACCTCAATCTTCAATGGAGACATTGGCAATCTTGATTATCAAAACAAACAAATCCTTATCTTTAATCCTGAAATATGAAATTAAGACGCACACATAAGAATTTTTCAGCTGAAGAAAAGTGGGTTACTCAATCCCTCCTTTATAAGGACATTGCTTTTAATCTGGAATGGAATTGGGAAAAAGCTTTTTCGTTTGCTCAGAAAAATGGCGTTGCCCCCTATTTATACTTCAAAATTGTTCAGATTAACTGTCAAGTACCCACAGATTTAAATAATGCATTAAAAAAAGCCTATCTCACATCTTTGCTAAGAAACACCCACATTACAAACACCTGGAAACAATTAAAACAACTTATTGATTCTCCGGTAATCCCTTTAAAAGGCATCTTTTTAGCCCGCCATATATACCCGGATATAGCCTTACGGCCAATGAGTGATATAGACATTCTCCTGAGTCCTCATCATGCCAAAAATTTATTTGAACAGCTCAATACAAATCCCGCTAACGAAAGCAACTATAGATCAACAGATCATCACTTGCCGGGTATCTTATTTAACAATACGCTATTAGAAATTCATCAATCTCTCTTTCCTGATGAACTGAAAATCAACCTCTACAATGATGATATTTGGAAATCTACCCAACAGTATCAAAATGAATTAAATATGTCGCCGCATTTAAACCTAATCTATTTATGCCTTCATATACATTATACCATGAAAAGAGGAGGCATTAGACTTAGTTGGTTTTTAGATTTGGTATTACTTACCCAATCTGATTACTTTAAAGCTGAAAAATACGATTTTGAAAAATTTTTAGAAGTATCCAATACAAAAGATACTGTGGTAGAAATCCTCAACTCTTGTGAATACCTTTTAGATTATGAATTCCCTTTCTTGAGTAAATACAAAAGTAACCTTTCTCCACAAAAACAAGAAAGGCTCATTTCCTTATTAACAAACTCGAACCAACAAGACCTGAAACAAAGCTATTCCATTGCTTGGGAACGGTTAAAAAGAACCAAAGGATTAAAGAAAAAGATAAGCTTTGCAAAAGATTCAATTTTAAAACAAGACAATACAAATGCCGTACAAGTCATTAAACGGATCTCTACATTATCTTATCGCTTTTTCAAAATGCTAATTCATAATTTAAAAAATGAGGATTAACTCTTAGTTATGTCATTTTAAGCTATTAAACAATTAGTAATTTTATTTTTACATTCTCACATTTACTAATTAACATATTGTACCATTAACACATCAACACATAGAATAACTCAAAGTTTTACTCTTCGTAATAACCACTATTATAGCCATATCCGTAGCCATAGTCGTAACCGTAGCCATAAGCGTAACCATACCTTTTACGCTGCACCACCACATCATTTAACAAAAGACTAATATGTTCTATACCTTCATCCTGAACATTTTTTAAGGTATGCCTTAAAATACTTTTTATGGTATGATTTTGTCTTACGAGAAATACTAACACATCGGTATGCCTGGCCAATAAATAAGGATCAGATACTATGCCCATTGGTGGTGTATCTAACACAATCACATCAAATTGCTTTTTCAACTGAGAAATCAAACTCTCCATCTTAGGTGAACTTATTAATTCTGAAGGATTTGGAGGAATATCACCGGTGGGTATTACAAATAGATTTTCTTGCTCTACCTCCATGATAATTTCATTAACATTTGCTTTCCCAATCAAGTAGTTAGAAATCCCTATATGCCCATTACTATTAATAATTTTATTCAAACCAGGTTTACGCAAATCAAATCCAAGCAAGGCTGTTTTTTTACCGGATATAGCAAGAGCAGCGGCAATGTTTAGGGCACAAAATGTTTTTCCTTCTCCGGGCATAGATGAGGTGATTCCTATAACCGGACAAACTTTATCCTGAGTAAAAAACTCTAAGCGTGTACGCACACGTCTAAATGTTTCGGTTACGACAGACCTTGGATGATATTGTATGACGTTACTTTCTTCTTTAGGACTATGTATTACGTGACCCAAAACCGGTAGATTTGTGATTTTTTCTAAATCGTCAGGAGAAAGAATTTTATTGTTTAAAAGATTGCGCAAAACAATAAATGCTAAGGGGATTAATAAACCAATCAAGATTGCGTTTTTTCGATCTTCACTTTTATTCGGAGAAATCTGACCTGAAAAACGGGCTGCTTCCAACAATTGATGATCGGGTGTATTTGAAGCTTTTTGTATCTGAGCCTCAGAACGTTTTCGCAACAAGAAGGTATACACCTCATTACTTAAATCAAACTTTCGTTCGATACCTAACAATCGCCGTTCTTGCTCCGGTAAAGTATACAATTCATGTTCTTTCTGCACTTTCCTTTCCAAGTTCTCCTTTATCGATTCATTAATCACTTTTAATTGACTACTAATAGTACTCAACAAAGTGTTTGTAACTACACTTAATTCATTCTCAATCTCACGGATCGCAGGATTTAAATCTTCACCATAAGACTGGCGAGTACCAATTCTCTGACTATTTAAATCGATTATTTTTTTAATCATATCTGCCATCATATTATCTTCTGTCTGATATACGGCTGGAGCTAACACGCGATTTCCATCTAATGGTTTTGAAAAATACTCATTGAGATACAAATAATACCGCTTTACAATCTGCAACTCTGCCAATTCTTGTTCAATATCTTGCAAACCTTTGAATAAATATTCGGCTTTTGCAGAAATACTTTGAATACGATTTTCGGTTCGAAAACGGCTTAATTGATTTCCGGTTGTATATAAAGTATCGGAAATAACCGTAAGTTGCTCTTCTATAAATTTTATCGTATTAGTCGCAATCAGGTTTTTCTTTTCCAGATTATTCTCGATAAACACTTCGGCTAAAGCATCTAAAAACCGTTTGTTTTTATACGGAATTTTTCCGGTCATACTCACCCTTACAATAGAAGCATCATTATTCTGTACATTTACTCTCAAAAGGCTTTTATAATGCCCGGTCAATGCATTGGGATGATTAAATTTAAAGTAATACTGTATTTTCGTTTGCGGGTTACCCCTGACATTCGCTACTTTAAAAGAGCCCCAGGGTGTCTGAACGTCTTCCCCCAAAGAAAAGACCTTGGAAAAATTGATCTTTCCAATTGAAGCTTGCTGGCCGGTGAAATAATTATACGTTTGCCCATTTTCGGTTTCAACTTTTAGTTCAAACTTATCATTTTCCAAAAAAGTAAAATAAATGGGTGTATTTATTAATTGAGACGAAAGTGTATCAAATTGAATAACAAAGGGTGAAACATGATAAAGCTCTGTGTTTTTCAAATTTCCCTTTGCATAATAACTGACCCGAAAGTCTAATCTTTCAATGGTTTTTGAAATAATCTCCCAGGATGATAAAATGGCAATTTGATTATCTATACCGCTTTGGCCCGGAGTAAGTCCAAAACCTTCCATCATATCTGATTGAGGCCTGTCCGTACCTCGCTCTTCCATCAACAATGCCATGGTAGTGCTGTAAACCGGCACACTATAACGATGTATTACAAATACAACGCCTAAACTCAAACTTATAAACAGTGCAAACAACCACCAAAAATGGAGCACATCAGCAATTAACCTTTTGATATCAAGGTTCAATCCAAGACTTGAATCAGGTGATGATATGTTATCCGAGGTGGGTTGTTTGGTCATATGCGTTTATTTGGTGAAAGTAATAACGGTTAAATACAGAGCCATGGCAGTTGTTAACAATCCTAAGGAAAATGATTCACCTATACCCCATTGCTTTGCCCGCATTGGTCTAACATATATTACATCATTCGGATAGATGTAGTAAAAATCTGAATTGATGATATTTTTATCGGTTATATCAATCGAATAAGTAACAGGGCCTTCAGGCAATTGACGTAACAACTTGATGTCTTTGGCTTTTCCAAATATATTTATACCTCCGGCTTTTGCAATGGCTTCAAAAATGGTCACTTGGTCTTTATCCATTCCAAGAATGCCGGTACCTAATTCACCAATTGCTGTAAACGAAGGATTTGCCAATTTAACTTTCAGATTAAATTCTTTTAAAAATGGCTTTAATGCTTCGCTAATCTTTTGCTTTGCCATTTTTAGATTACAGCCTGCCAAATTAACTTTCCCAACATATGGAAAATCAATATTCATGGAGTCATCAATTAAATAATTGAAATAATTACCTCCTCCTTGCTGACCTCCTGCCATACCTCCTGAGCGGTTATTAAAAAACTCAGATAACTTTGGTTCCGGTGTAGACACATTAATGTACAAGTAATCATTCACCTGTAAAAAATACCTATCGGTAATATTCCCAATTGTATCATAAGGATTTACATATCCTGCCCGCTGATCTTTATTTTGCAACAACAAATATTCCTTTTGCGGAATGCAACTAAATGCAGTTAGAATAATAATAAATATAACGAAGGGTTTCAAGGTCAATTTAAAGTTATTTTTCAGAAGTTGTTTGTACATAATATTTTAAAAGTATTCGTGTTTACACAAATTTAGAATTTTATCCGAAAGATCGTGTACCCTGATAATGTTTGTGCCAATAATATAGGCCTATTAAAAGATAGTATATTTTAAGCATAAGATTACTTTATTTCATAAAAAGTTCTAAAATCAAACATTTACTTTTAGACTATCCAAAATAAATTTCATTATTTTTGATTTAAACATTTAATCCAAGATGACCAAACTAATCATACAACTTCTAATTCCATTTGCTAGTTTTATATCATTTACCATCGTATTCATGTCAATTCCAACCATTTTAAGGGTAGCGCACATGAAAAACTTATACGACGAACCAAACGGAAGAACAGCCCATACATCACCTATTCCAACATTAGGGGGATTAGCCATTTTTATTGGCTTTATATTTACCTATTCGCTTTTTGTCGATTGGTTTGAATTTCCCAAATTACCTTTTTTAACTCCGGCCTTAATTATCATTTTTGGGATTGGAATTAAAGATGATATTTTGGTAACTGCGCCCATGGTTAAATTAGCCGGACAAATTGTATCGGCTATTATAATAGTAGGACTTGGAGAATTATACATTACAGACTTCCACGGTTTTTTTGGCATTATACCTAATCCATTCTGGGGCACAGTAATAAGTATAATAAGCTTAGTATTTATCACCAATGGTTTTAACTTAATCGATGGCATTGATGGCCTGGCAACCATAACAGGTATAATTGCTATTTTCTCGTTTTCATTTTGGTTTTACATCAATGGCAGTTATCACATTCCGGTTTTAGGAGCAGCACTTATAGGCAGCTTACTTGCTTTTGGCTACTATAATATCTTCTCTAAAAAGCAAAAGATTTTTATGGGTGATACAGGTTCCTTGATCATTGGTTTTCTAGTTGGAGTTGTGGCCATAGCATTTAGCGAATATAACATACGTTCAAATCAATCCTCACTTGTATTTTCTATGAATAGTGCACCGGCGGTGGCGGTGGCTATTTTAATTATTCCGATTGTAGATACTGTTAGAATTTTCTTATTACGCGTTTCCCAAGGTCGCTCCCCTTTTGATGCTGATAAGAATCATATTCACCACAGAATGTTAGCGCTTGGACTGTCTCACCTTCAGATTAGCTTCATTATAGGTGTTATTAACATTGGCTTTGTAATTTTAGGCTTTAGTTTAAGAAACTGGGGAATGCTAAGGCTTCTTATACTTGTTCTAAGTTTAGGTTTTACGATAGCTTACTTGCCTTCCTTTCTTTTATATGTAAAGAAACGACCGCTAATAAAACGCCTGCGAAAAATCCAAAATGTCAATTTTAAAGAAGAGACATTGTAAAACTAAAAAACGGAACCTCAATTGGGCTCCGTTTTCTATGTCTTATCAATTCACTACTCTATAACTATGGAAACTTAGGGAATTGCTGAAAATCAGGATCTCTCTTTTCTAAAAAGGCTTTACGCCCTTCCTGAGCTTCTTCCATCAAGTAAAACATAAGCGTTGCATCGCCGGATAATTCCATAATTCCGGTTTGTCCATCCAACTCAGCATTTAATCCGCGTTTAATCATACGAAGAGCCATTGGACTACGTTGCATCATAATTTTACACCATTCAACGGTAGCGTCTTCCAGTTCATCAAACGGTACAACTTTATTAACCAAGCCCATATCTAAAGCTTCCTGAGCCGAATATTGCTGACATAAGAACCAAATCTCACGTGCCTTCTTCTGACCTACAATACGTGCTAAATACGAAGATCCAAATCCTCCATCAAAACTTCCAACTTTAGGACCACTTTGACCAAAGATCGCATTATCACTTGCAACAGATAAATCACAAACTACGTGCAATACATGACCTCCTCCAATGGCATAACCATTAACCATGGCTACCACAGGTTTTGGGATGGTACGAATCTTTTTATGAAGGTCTAATACATTTAATCGAGGCACACCGGCATCATCAATGTAACCGCCTAATCCTTTAACATTTTGATCTCCTCCGGAACAAAATGCTTTATCGCCTTCGCCGGTCAATATAACTACTGCTATATCCTGACGCTCACGACATACATCAAAAGCATCAAGCATATCATTTACGGTTTGAGGGCGAAATGCATTATATACACGAGGGCGATTAATGGTCACTTTTGCAATTCCTTCACAAAAGTCAAATTTTATATCCTCGTACTCTTTAATGGTTGTCCAATTTCTTTGACTCATTTTATAATTCGTCTTTAATACGTTTAAAATATGATCGCAACACATTGGCATTTTCTTTGGCCGGTGTTTTAATTTCTAACACTTTTGCTTTGGTTCCAGCAGAAAAGAAACTATCCAATTGTTGCTTTAATGAATTCTCATCTGAGGCTAAGGCATAATCTAAACCATACATTTCAGCCATAGATTTCATATTTAAATCATGTGAAGCTTCAAAATAAGTTTCTAATTCATCAAAATCAGAAGGACCCGGAATATACCGGAAGATTCCTCCTCCTCCATTGTTTATGACTACAATGCGAAGATTAGGCTGTAAATAATTATTCCACAAACCATTACTATCGTACAAAAAGGAAAGATCTCCACAAATTAAAATTGTTTCTTTCTTGGTGATATAATTCGCTCCTACTGCTGTTGAGACACTTCCATCAATACCACAGGTACCTCTGTTGCAGTAATTTTCTTGTTGATAAAACTCGTCAAACAACTGCGCATATCTAATGGCTGAACTATTACCCCATTGAACTAAATAATTCCGGGGTATTTCATTAGCTAAAACTTCAAACACCTTTAAATCTGACCATGGGCTTTTTGCTAAATATTCACCATGATTCTTAGTTGCCCGGTCAAAATTGTTTTTCCAGGTTAGCTTAAAGCGGCTTTTGACATTATCAATTTTTGGCATCAACTGTTTAAAAAACATCAAAGCATCGGATTCAATAGCGGTGCTTAACTGCTTATAGGTATCCAGATGATGATTAACAGAACTAATGTGCCAATGCAGTTTGGCCGGATAGTCTCGTAAAAAAGTCTTCACCTTTTTTGACACAACAGACCCATCGATGGTAATGAGCAACTTAGGCTTATAAAAATGGATCTCTTCTTCGGTAATGGTTGAGATCACTTTATCAATGCCGGTAAACATACATTCTCCCTTTAAGTTTGAAGTTGTCTCTGTTAAAACCACCACATTATCCATGCTGGAAGCTTTACACAGCAACTCGTTCAACTCTTCATTGGGTTTTCTGGACCCAACCAGAATTAATATTCGATCACTGGAATTCCACACTTCCGCTAATTTATCCATCTCAGCTTCAGGCAACTGATATTCAGACATCACCTGTGTAATTTTTCGCTGTGGCTGAATGGGATGTACTGTTTTTCCATACAGAGGTTCGCGAATTGGCACATTGATATGCACCGGCCCGGGTTTTCGGTATCGACAGTGATAAAACGCTTCACTCACCAAGCGGTTCATGTACCAATCATCATGCTCATCTCCTGCTGAAGTAGGCAATTGGCAAGAAAACTTCACGACATTATCCAAAGCTCCCACTTGACGAATAGTCTGCCCATCAGCCTGATCAATCCATTCCATCGGACGATCGGCACTTATGACCATGAGCGGAATGTTTTGATAATAAGCTTCGGCCAATGCAGGAGCATAATTAAGCAAGGCACTACCACTGGTGCAAACTAAGGCTACAGGCCGCCCGGTTTGTTGGGCCATTCCTAAAGCAAAGAAGGCAGCACTACGTTCATCAACGATGCTAAAACATTCAAATTCTGAATGGGCTGCAAATGTTAAGGTTAAAGGCGCATTGCGAGACCCCGGTGATATCACAACTTCGCGCAATCCTTCTGATAAGCATATATCTACTAATGCTTTAACGACTTTTTTGTCGGAAACAGGTTTACTCATAAGCCTGCAAATTTCTGATATTTTTTAGAACTGACAAAAGAGTTTGAGCTTTCAATTCAGTTTCTTGCCATTCTTTTTCATCTACACTATCCAACGTAAGGCCTCCACCTGTATAGATAACAGCCTTTTGACCACATAACTTCATGCAACGAATATTTACATACAATTCTAATTGATGAGCTGAAACCGGACCTAGGTAACCCGAATAATAAGATCTGGACATTTTCTCGACTCGTTCAATTAACTGATGGGCTTTTTCTTTTGGTAATCCACAAACTGCGGGTGTTGGATGAAGCTTATTGATCAAGTCCGATAAGTCACCTTCAAATGCCGAAGCTAAAAACTCAAAATCGGTTTTTAAATGTTGGACTTGGCCAGCTTGGATGGTTTGTGGCCCATGCACCTGCAACTGATCGATGCCTAGCTCTTGAGCTATTTGCAAAATGTAATCACTTACCATTTGTTGCTCTACGATTTCTTTCTTTTGCCATTGAGCACTCGTTTCATTTGGAATAGTTCCGGCTAAAGCAACCGTATAAAACTTTTCTTGGGTTCTTTTCAACAGCAATTCAGGACTCGCTCCTATCCATACGCCTACCTGTGGAGTAAAAACAAGGTGTACAAATGCGTTGGGATATAAATCGCAAAGTTGATCGAACAATTGCAAATGCTGATTTTGTCCTATCCCATCTACGACTTTTTGTCTGGCCAAAATAACTTTATTAGCTTCATTGTTTTGAAGACTTGACATCATTTCTTCAAAATGATCCAGATATTCTTTTTTTGAAGTTTCTTTTTCAGGAAAGCAGGGTTCTGAATTGTCTAAAACCTTATTCCACACATCCTGAAACTCTACTTGTGAAGCAGCCTCATACGCTTTTTCGAAACCTTTTACAACAACAACAGAAACCTGATTTTCATCAGAAAACGGAGCTATAATAAAGCCATCCTGATGCAAATATTCATCCTTCAATCCGGCTGTTAAAACTTTGGCCTTCCCTGATAAAAAATGCTTCTTCTTTCCGTTGGGCAAACGAAAAAAAACAACTGCATCATTAGTCGTATCTATAATATCTTTTATCAAAACTAAGTACTTACAAAATTTGAAACACAAAGATAACATTCCCTTCAAAAGCTAATAACAGCAGATGAGAGTTTTTGTTAAGTCAATAGAATGGAGGTCTATAGGTATTTAGGTCATTAGACTGATAGTTTACTAGGTCAGTAGGTGTTAGGTTATTAGATTGTTAGACTGATAGCTTTCAAATCAACACATTTTCACATTAGCAATTCAGCACATTAACCAACCTTCAAACATCCACTAATCAGAACTAAAATTTAACACAGTCACAATTTTTCTAATTTACACATTACATTGCATGTACAGCTTCTTCTTAGTAACTTACTGATTCGAACCATAACGCCATCATCATGAAAACTGAAACTTTACTGGAGCATTTAAATTATCAAGAATTAAAAGAATCTCGCTATGATTTAGCCATTCTTCCATGGGGTGCTACCGAAGCTCACAACTTTCACCTGCCGTATGGTACGGATAATTTTCAAACGGCTGTAATTGCCAGGCAAGCTGCTGAAATTGCAACAATCAATGGCAGTAAAGTAATTGTTCTTCCACACATTCCTTATGGTGTAGATACAGGGCAAGATAACATCCCTTTCACCATGAACATTATGCCAACTACTCAGTTAGCGATTA
Organism: Bacteroidales bacterium; assembly: GCA_003249255.1. Classification (GTDB taxonomy): domain Bacteria; phylum Bacteroidota; class Bacteroidia; order Bacteroidales; family Marinilabiliaceae; genus SZUA-582. The sequence continues at coordinate 260,898 of QKJP01000029.1, read as the reverse complement.
TTAAAGACATCGCCCAAAATCTGCTTAACATTGGCATAAAAAAACTTCTGATTTTTAATGGACACAGAGGGAATGATTTCAAAAGTATCGTTCGTGAAGCTGGTGCGGCTTTTAAAGAATTAATTATCTGCACCTGCAACTGGTTTGAGGCTTTAGACCCCAATCAATACTTTCAAAATCCGGGAGAACACGCCGGAGAAATGGAAACGAGCTTAATGCTATTTCTTTACCCGGAAATTGTACAACCCTTAAGCAAAGCCGGTAATGGCCAGTATAAGAAGTTTAAAGTGAACGCCCTTAATAAAGACTGGGCCTGGGCTGAAAGAAAATGGGATAAAATTAGTAATGATACCGGCATTGGAAGTCCGAACAAAGCCACTGCTGAAAAAGGAGAAAAATTCTTTCAGGATATCTGTCAGGTTTGTGGTCGCTTTTTTAAGGAACTTGCGGATACTTCTGAAGAGGAGTTTTATGAATATTAATCAATTAGTATGTGCTGATTTGCCCAATTGTCTAATTGTTAAATTGATTAATTGTCCATTTGCTGATGTGCAAATTTCCTATCGAAAATGGATAAAGCCAAGGACTAATCCTGTATAATTTTCCATTATTGGAACATTTCATTTACCATTAATCATTTATAGTTAATTCTTTATTATCTAATTCCTATTTTTTGTTAATTTCTCTATATTTTTTTTGAAATCCATAACCTTTTCAGCTCACATGCGTAAACCCAACGATTAGCAAACCAAGCTATTAACCTTAAAGATTGTGGGATGAGATTTTCGATTGAGGCGTTAGTGGGGATGATCTTTTTTAGTTTTATAGTAGACTACCTACTTCATAAACATTACAAAGAATTAAAAGAAGAAACACCAGCTACGTTTTCCTTTCCTTTTGGAGCATTTTGGCACTACAGCGTGCCGGCTATATTTGTTTTATCGTTTATCATCTTTGGGCTTCTGATAAATTTTGCAGCTAGCCCTGGTGTATACGTTTATTTTCAATGGTTTATCACAGTTTACCTGTTTATTTACCTGCCGAAGTTCATTTACATTTTCACTTATAAAATGACCCACAACGCCATTAAAGTGAAAAATAAATTTGAGCCCAATGGTAAAATAAAAAAGATGAATGATGGGCGTTACCCTAAGATTTCCAGAAAAAAATTCTTAAGTCAGATCGGTATATTCATGGCATCTTTACCTTTTGTATCTCTGCTGTTTGGAGTGATGAAAGGGCGTTTTAACTTTAGCGTTAAATACAATAAGTTAGCCTTCCCAAACCTACCAAAAGCATTTGAAGGACTAAAAATTGTACAGATTTCAGATTTGCATCTTGGTAGTTTAAATTCCAACTACTACGAAATGGAAGAGGCCATTCGGATAATCAACGCAGAGCATCCTGATTTAATTTGCTTTACCGGTGATCTGGTGAACAACTTTGCAGAAGAAACCATTGGTTGGGAAAGTGTATTTGGCAAACTGCAAGCTAAACATGGAAAATACTCTATACTTGGGAATCATGATTACGGAGATTATTCAAAATGGGCCACTCCTCAAGAAAAGGATGCGAACCTTCAAGGGGTAAAAGATGCACACCAGCGACTTGGGTTTCAGTTATTAAACAACGAATCACTGACATTAACAAAAGGCAATGATACGATAGCTATTGCCGGCGTAGAAAACTGGGGACATCCGCCTTTTCCGCAATATGGTGATTTAGCCAAAGCAACCAAAGGAATTGAAAATATACCTTTTAAACTCTTATTATCACACGACCCGGATCACTGGGATTCGGAAGTTACAATAGACTACGATTACGATTTAACCCTTGCCGGACATACCCATGGAATGCAGTTTGGCTTTGATTACAAAGGCTTTCAATGGAGTCCTGCACAATATAAATTTAAACGTTGGTCGGGTTTATACCGTGAAGGTCACCAGTTTCTATATGTGAATCGTGGTCTTGGCTTTTTGGGAATGCCGGCACGCGTTGGAATGCCTCCTGAGATTACGGTTATTGAGTTAACTCAAGGAGCGATTAGCAATGAGCCGATGTAATAATGTGGTAATTTTACGATGTGCTAATGTGTAAATAAAAATATTGAGGTCGGTAGATATATACATGCATTTCTGCATAAATCTAAAAAGCCCCAAAGTGGGCGATATCCCAAAGCCTAGCCTGTAAGGGCTAGGATATGATTCAGGTAGTTTATTTAAGCATCAAAGGTGAATAGTCTTAATCACACGACTACCCACCTTTGGCGCTAACAATAACATGCCATGATATTCATTGCCCTTCAGGCTATGCTTAATGACACCGCATCTTTGATGCTAACGTAAGCTTACTTTTGATATGTATTTAACTACTTACCTCTATAAAAATATTTCAATTGTTCGCTGTATATCGCGACACACGGATATTCCACTCATGCCTATCCGCTCAGCACATAGTTTTTTTCAACACAACCTGCCCGATGAAGGCGGAGACAAAAACACAGAGTTTAGTAAATTTAAAACCATAAAACTCTGTGTCTCTGAGTCTATCAGTATTCAAACCTTTGCTCTCATACCAAAATCTTTTAGATTATACCTCGATACGAACATTCTGTTATTTTTTACGCTTAGATCCTCCTGTAGTAAATCCGGCACCAATCAAACCCTCCGTATAATGAGTATTGCTATTTGGCAAATAAGCATATCGAACCCCCACATTAATGGGAAACACAAAGCGAAGCGGATGAATTTCACTCACCAATTCTGCCCCAAACGAATAATGGTTTTGATTTAAATGATACCATTGATTTCTAAAGGTGCTTTGCCATAAAAGTTTTGAATAAGCGTAATCGGCAAACACATTCATTGAAACGCGTTTCATGTATAAGAACCCACTAATATTTAGATCCGGATAAAAAAGTGGCATTTTATAATCAATCTTAGCCGAATACAACTCATCATTATCTATCGTCTCTGTCATTCCTCGAGGGAGAGTCACTAAATCTGTGTAATAATTATAGCGGTAGGAAAACTTTTCTTTTTCAAGCAATTCACCTCTTGTCTTACACTGGTAACCATTTCGAACCATAACGGCATGATGGCGGCCTATACCGGGAAAATACAAGGTTGAATTCACCCCAAAGATGGCCGCCGGTTTATTTTCCAAGAAGGGTGAATGTTTATATTGCAGATCGATAAACTGACCCAATCGTGGAGCTATATCTCTTTGCGTTTGCTGCTTTATATTGTGTGCATAAATACCATATCCAAATGAAGAAAAAGATGTACCTAAAACGCTATATCTGAGCGGAAAATTAAGGTTTTCCTTTTTCCGTGTAAAGGTAAAGCTTGATTTGCTTTCGTAAGAGTATGCTAAATACGGCTGAATGGTACGGTAATAGATTCCTCGATCAAACTTTAAAGGAAGTGAAACAGTGGCATCTACAGAAAAAAGATCGCGCCTTTCAGCATCAATACTATCCTTACCAATGGTTCCTACTCGCTCATCCCCCTTAGCTAACCTTAAATTAAGGACCGGCCACCAGCCTGAATATTGCATATCAAAAAACAGTTTTTCTTCACTATTTTGACTATCCGGATTATATCCGGCGGTAAAAACACAGGAGCTCAACAGATTTTGAGATAGAATCTGAGCTCCATATTCAGTCTTATCTCCATCAGAGCTTGCCATCGGAACCCAACTATGAACGCCAACCAGGTTAAGTTTTGAGTAGTCTTTTACGGTATAATCTTTCCCATCTAAATTTGACAAATCCAAATTACCAGATTCTTCTTCTTTTGCTAACTTCTGAAGAAATGGTTCAATGGGTAAATCTTGTGTTTGGAAAGGCTTTATTTCCAACTCATCTAAATCTGCTTCGCGCAACTGGTAACCATCAGCTGTATAAGTTGAATACACTAAAGTTTTATCTCCTGACAATCCTGTTACAAAAGTGGATCCATATTTCGAATTGGTTACTTTCTCCAGACCACCTTGGGTTAAATGTGTTCGATAAACATCTTCAATGCCGGTCCAACTACCTGAAAAATACACATAATCACCGATCACCTCAGGATGACTAATGTTACTAAAATACGGCTCGGTAATATCGCTCCACACACCGGTAGATACTTCTAAAACACTCAGTTTCTTTCCTTGAGGAGTTAATACCACTACAACTATGTCTTTTCCATTCCACGATGGGGTTAGAACAAACTGGTTTTCAGGAGTAGCAATTCGCTTTTTTAACGCTCCACTTTCGGCATCAATGAGGTCAATAAAATTCTCATTTTGTTCAGATATATATATCGTTGCAATCTCTTTACCATCTTTAGAAATAGTGGGTGAAAAATATCGGCTTTGGTTGGTTAGCCGTCTTTGTTTACCGGTATTAAAATCATAAAGTCGAATTACAGAATAATCCTGATACGCCCAACGTGGATGCACTTCTTTTTCGCTCCACACAATTTTACCACCTCCATACGAAATTGGCTCACCATATTTGGGTTGAATCAAGGTCAAATCTTCCTCTTCACCGGATTTCCGATTAATTTTAACCAAGCGGCTTTGTTCACCCATACCTGTCAAAAGCGCAACCACACTACCATCTTCTGTCATCACCGGATAATTATAGTTTTTATACCGAGGATCTAATTTGGTTATGGCTTTGGATGGAGTTACAGATAAAGAATCATACATGCAGGACCACCTGAAATGCCAATCATCAAAGGCCTCCTCATACAGAGGAACCATTTTTTTGCCTGTCGCTATTTTCAACCCCCAATTTAAAGGAATAGAATGAAAAGGAGGTAGGCACCAAGAGTTTCTTCCGGCCTTATACATGGCATTTTCCCAAGCTCCTGCTCCATATTTATTACGCACACCAGAAACCACGAGATAACCCATGTGATAAAAGTTTGGTACATAATTTTTATACGAACCAAAAAAGGCTTTTTCATATGAATAACGTTTCTTTTCGGCTAATTGAGCTCTTATTTCTTGCTCAAAAGATGGCAACCGACCTCTCCCGGTTTTAGACAAAACAGTTTCGGTTAATACCGCATCTCCTTCAAATAACCAACGCGGAACATACAATCCGGCAGCAATACCTACAGCTTGTTGCCCCAGGACAAAACTAAAAATCCTGGTAAAACCATCATTCAATTTATCCATTTGCACCACATGGCGATACTCGTGTATGGCTAATTGCTCTAACCAATCCTGAGCATAAATAGACTGATGACTTGTGGTAAATATTTCCATGCGCTTGGGTGCCCATGCTACAAATCCATTCGAATAAGCTGTTTTAGAGTGAAACAAAACATTAAGTTTACCAGATGGTACATGTTTCAAAGAATATCCATCCTTATAATATAATTTATCCAACATAGCAGCAAAACGTCTCCCCTCCTCTTCAACATCATGAGAAAAAACGATTCGAAAATTATTGGTTTTAATCTGTTTCCACTTCACATTTGCAGGATCAGTACCTCCTACCAAGTATTGCGCTTTTAACGAAAATGCAACACAGACAAATACTAGAAGTAATTTTATTTTTAATTTCATAATATAGAATCTGGTAATTGCGACAAAGTAAATAAAATGATGAGACCTTTCGAACAAAAACATTATTAACATAACGGTTTTTTAACATCAAAACAGTTCTATTTAATCAGATAAATTAATTACCTTCATGGGATTAGTACAATAATTCATATCCTAATCTTTACTAACGATGAATAAAGCTATTATATATCAAGTACTACCACGCTTATTCAGCAACACTTCCGGAAAAAACCAGAGTCATGGTAGTTTAACCATCAATGGAAGTGGAAAACTAAATTATTTCACCCCTAAAGTTCTAAAACACTTTGCCGATATGGGCATTACTCACATGTGGTATACCGGCATTATAGAGCATGCTACTCAAACAGACTATAGCCAATACAACATCGTAAAAGATAATCCTCAGGTGGTTAAAGGTGTTGCAGGTAGCCCTTATGCTGTAAAAGATTACTACGATGTTAATCCGGATTTAGCAGAAGATGTACCAAACAGAATAAATGAATTCGAAAAATTAGTTGAAAGAACACATGAAACCGGCATGAAAGTCATCATTGATTTCATTCCCAACCATGTAGCCCGTCAATATATTTCAGATGCAAAACCTGAGCACATTATTGATCTGGGTGAAAACGATGACCATGAGGTTTCTTTTGACATAAATAATAACTTTTATTATTTACCGGGAACTGAATTAACTTCACCTGTTAAATCGAATACCGATAACAACCTTTGGAAAGAAAAACCGGCTAAAGCCACCGGTAACGATTGTTTTGTAGCAGAGCCCAATATTACAGACTGGTTTGAAACGGTTAAACTAAACTACGGTATCGATTACCTTAAAGACGCTCAAAAACATTTTAGTCCGATCCCAAACACATGGGTAAAAATGAAAGAAATTTTGTTGTACTGGTGCTCCAAAAAAGTGGATGGATTTAGATGCGACATGGCCGAGATGGTACCTGTAGAGTTTTGGAACTGGTGTATTAAAGAAGTAAAAAAAGAATATCCAAACGTTGTATTTGTAGCTGAAGTATATCAACCTCATCTTTACAAAAGCTATATCAAAGAAGGTGGATTTGATTGGCTTTATGATAAAGTCGGCATCTACGATTCACTATTAGCTGTAACTAAAGGGCAGCAAAATATTTACTCCATCACTTCAGCCTGGAATCAGATTAACGACATTGCGCCACACATGTTATTCTTCTTAGAAAACCATGATGAACAGCGATTAGCTTCTGATTTTGTTTTTAGCAATCCTAAAAAAGCATTGGCTGCATTTATATTAACCGCAACCTTCAACAATAATCCCCTAATGATCTACAATGGTCAAGAAATTGGAGAAAAAGGAATGGATGAAGAAGGCTTTAGTGGAAAAAATGGCAGAACAACCATTTTTGATTATTGGAGTGTGGAGTCTTTAAGCAGATATTATAAAGAAATATCCAATGGTCATTTGTATTTAACCGAAGAAGAAAGAGCATTAAAAGATCAGTACACCAAAATTATTCAGCTTACACATAGGCACAATGGTTTATCTAAAGGTGAAAGGTACGATTTGGTTTGGTCGAATAAGGACAATTCTAATTTTAAAGACAAAAACATCTATAGCTGGTTAAGGTATGATCAGAATGAATTATTCCTGATTGCAGTTAACTTTACAGATACAGACCAGGATTGCAGAGTAATGATTCCTGAACATGCTTTTGAAACTAGTCAATTTAACCAGATCAAATACTTTAAAGGCATTGACCTATTAGAACAAGGAAGGAAAATTCAATTTCCAAAAGAAATTGCAACACACACAGGTGTTGGTCTTACTATTCCAAAGTATAATGGTGTGATATATAAGATTGTATAAGAAGAATTTGAGATTGTTTGAATATAGATAATAGAAACTGATGTGCAGATGAATTTATGTGCCAATTAACTTTTAATTATTCAACATTAATCGCCATACCCAAGCTCAATATTTGATCAACTAAGCTCTAACTCCAGATAATAAATATTAGACTAGTTTATAAAATAGTTTCTTTTAAAGTCCAAAGTAAGATAAAATACTTTGGACTTTTTTTTATCCTTAATTCCACAAAACACTCAACATCTTACACTAGAAATCTTTACAGCACTCCATTTGCATCGTAATTTACTCACCTAACCAATTGGAGGATACAAAATGAAAGCAAATCAATTTCAACTCAACCTAAACATGGATGCAGACGAATTCATCGAAGTAGATGGACATTTGTATGCATGTAAAGATACAATCAAAAGAGAAACCAATCAGCTACATCCCATATCGGAAGAATGCTTAAAGTTGCTCAAAGAATTCGAAGGGAAACTGACCCAAAAAATCATTCATGAATGGCTAACACTCACAAGAGCCTTAGACCAATCTTGTAGTTACGAAGACCAGTGGGACGACCGTATCATTTTACATGAACTGATTGAAGGGAGACGACACTCTATCGCATGGTATGCCGATCATTGCAAGAGTTCATAATTAAAACCAGAATCACTATTTTATCCATGATAGTTAAGGCATTATTGATATATTTGTGGTTTAATTCCGGATGGTATAAATAGCAAATTTCATGATAGAGTTCTCGCAAACCAACATTGATAAAATAGTGATTCACCACATTGGCTGTAAAGCTGAAGGTGAAAGTAATAGATATTCAAACAACACAGTAAATCTTCATTCTGAAGAAGATATTGTTGAAATTCTTAAGCAATACTTCTTTAAACCTTTCAAAACAGAGGCTTATTTCAATTTTGACCACGAAGAAGGGTTTGAAAACAATCTGATCTATCAACTCGCAAAAAAAATATTTGATAATCCCAACGAGTTTTACGACACCTCTTTAAACATTGCAGGGCATTTGCAAGAACAAAGTAATCACCCAAAAATCAGAGGAGGTGAATTTTACATGGTATTATTCGACAATGTTGTTGTTGATGGTGAAGTTTGTAATGCTTTAGGAATTTTTAAATCGGAAAATAAAGATACCTTTTTAAAGGTCTACCTTAAAGACCAGAATTTCGAGCTTGGTTCTCAACAAGGAATAAACATTAAAAAACTGGATAAAGGCTGTATCATTTTTAACACAGAAGAATCTTTAGGCTATAAAATATGCTCTATTGACAACATTAACAAAGGCACTGAAGCTCATTTTTGGCAACGTGATTTCCTTGGCCTTAAACCCAGAGAAGACAATTATTATTTCACCAACAATTACCTTCAAATGTGCAAGGGCTTTGTGAATGATGTGTTCAATGAAGATAACGACGTTCCCAAACCAGACCAGATCGATTTCATGAACCGCTCAATGGATTTTTTTAGTAAAAACAACGAGTTTAGCGAGAATCAATTCGAGAAAGATGTTATTCGCCAACCGGAAATTGCTGAAGCTTTTCAGGATTACAAAAACGTTTATGAGACCGAAAACAATAGGGCCATCAACGACTCATTTGACATCTCCAAAGATGCTGTTAAAGGAGAAAAGAAGAATTTCAAATCAATCCTTAAACTGGATAAAAACTTTCATGTATATGTACATGGTAAAAGACAATACCTTGAAAAAGGTTTTGACTCAGAGAGAGGTTTAAATTATTATAAATTGTTTTTTGAAGTAGAGCACTAAAATAAAGAAGTCCCGCAACAGCGGGACTTCTTATTTCTATCGAATTCGACAGTAAATTTAACTTCTACCTCAATATCAGACTTTTTTTAAGAAAGTAATAGGTGTGATAGTTAAATACTTATCAACAGTAAGCTTACGTTAACATCAAAGATGCGGTGTCAATAAGCATAGACTGAAGGGCTTAAACAAAACACCTGATTAACATCCTTGCCTTTACAGGCTAGGCTTTGGGATATCGCCCACTTGGGGGCATTTTTTTTAGATTTATGCAGAAATGTATGTACTTATCTACTGACCTCAAAAAAGTGAATTACATCTTTTTTTCAGGCCGCACCCAAACCTGTGTTCGATACAAAAAACCAATATAGCCTCGTACCATGAGTTTACCATCTTCTGTCCAAATTTTGACATCATATACTTTTCCATTCTCAGGGTCGAGTATGCCATCATCGGCAGTCCACTCACCACCTTCATTTTCTAAGCCGGTGATTATTTCTAAACCAAGTATAGGTTGATTTTTACGATAGTCATTACATTCGACACAGGTTTTATTTTCATTTTCAGGATTGACCAGATTTACAATTTTTCCATACAGTTTATTATCTACTATTGAAAGCTCAACGCTACTTTTTTGCTTTCCGGTAATGTCATCAATAGTATTCCATATACCGGTAATACCATTTTGAGCCATAGCCAAAGGTGCCAAGCTTAAAGCAAACAACAGGAAGAAAACTGCTTTCTTAAAACTATTTTCGGAAATAATTACATCCATTTTTACCTCTTAATAAAAAGTGATACTTGAAATTACACTAAAACCTGCTATTGTTTTCGAAATACGAAAAGAAACCTTCCTTCTTCAACAGAACCAAACAGATCAGAATACACACTTAAATTTAGATATTACCAAATAAATCAGGCAATTACAATCATACATTATTAAAATGCAACTTACTAAAATTTGCCGTATAAAAAAAGGCTATCTACAACTCTTATTGAGACAGCCTTTTCTGTATATATTAACGTTATTTGCTACTTAAACAACTTATCCATCACTTCTTTTACAAGGTCTTGAGATGGATTAATATCAAAAACATAACTAGGTTTTAAATAAGTAATTTCTTTATCAGATTTAAAACGTTCTTCACCACCGCCTGTGATATTAAGCATGATACAATCATCTTTTTTCACTAAACCTGTCTTAACCGCATTAATTAAAGTAGCTACTGCCACAGCAGAGGCCGGATGAATATCATTCCCTTCCACTTCTTTGAATACACGCCCAGCTTCTAATGCTTCTTCATTTGTCGCAACCAACACATCTCCACCGGCATCTATCATCGCATCGTACAAGCCTCCTGATACCGCATAAGGTGGTTTTCGGTTAGACAATACCTTAGCATCAATTTCCTCTACTTGCTTACGCGCTAATTTATCATCAAGCGGTAGCATTGCTCTGGAATTAGCTTTCCAGGCATCGTGAATTGGTAAAAAAGGTGCATTTTGAGAAACCATCAGCTTCATTTTATTGGTTCCAAAACGGCCATCTTCGATTAACCGAAGGTTGGCTTCCCAGGCTGCAATTGCCCCTGTACCACTCCCTACTGCCTGAAAATAATAATCAGGTATACGACCAATTTCAGTTACAGCTGACAAAGTGGTAGTTCCCATTCCATCGCGACGAGCCACATTTTTAGCGCCTCCTTCTGCTATAAATCCATCAAGCTTACAGGCCAAATTTGATAAATGAATTGCATCAAAATAATCACTTCCTGATCGGGTAACGACCAATTTTACGTTATCATTAATTGGACTATCAAACCAAAGCGCATCAATATTATCTTCCGGCACACATAACAAAAGTGGAATATTATTATCAGAACACACTCTTGCAAAGGCTCGGGCAGTATTACCTGCCGAAGCTACCACTAAAACCTGGTCTCTGTTTCCATTTAAGCGTCCTCCAACGGTAAATGCTTCAGTTTCTTTAAAGGAACAAGTACGCATATTAGCCCCCTTTTCAGGCCAATAGCCACTAAAGGTAATGTATAAGTCGTCAAGTCCCAGACACTTTGCTAGACCTTCACTTTTATAGGTCACAGGTGCTGAAGACCCTTCTAACATCTTATGAACCGGTAACCAATCGGCAAAGCGGAAAACACCATATGATGAATCTTTAACTTCTAACTGCTTTTTTTGATAGATTGCTCTAACTAATCCACCACAACCAATCTGTGAAGGTGAGTCTAGCGTCCAGCCCTCATCCGGAAATTCAGTGCCGTTTTTTACTGACGCTAAAGTATACTTTGTTGGATTTAATTCTTTTACCATTTTATTTGGCTAATCTTTGTGAGGTGCAAAAATAGGAGTTTTAAAGTTTTTGGAAAAAGAAACAAGAAAAAAATCATAGAATAATAATAGAATAAGAAGTCAGCAAACGTGGCACCAAGACCCATTTATCACATTGACTATCAACATCTTTAAGCACCATAACGAAATCACAACACCCAGCAGCAGCACTAACATTTTGTTTGTTACAATAACCTAAAGTTATAATCAATGTGCGTTTTATAGCCGTCCAACATGAACATTTCTTACCCATTAATCCTTTAATAGATACAGTTAACAATCAATTTATAAAAAATGAAATATCTACTCGTAGCCATACTTTTCATAAACTTTGCAAATCTAACTATGGGACAAGAAAGCAACACAAAAAGATTTAATCCATTAAGCAAAGATGAAGAAAGAGTTATTATCCATAAAGGAACCGAAGCTCCTTTTTCGGGTAAATATTACAAACACCAGGAAGATGGCACTTATGTGTGTAAACGGTGTAATGCACCCTTGTATTTATCGTCAGATAAATTTGACTCGCACTGCGGCTGGCCGAGCTTTGATGATGAGATTGAAAATGCAGTAAAAAGAGTTCCTGATGCTGATGGAAGACGTACCGAAATTATTTGTGCAAACTGCGGTGGCCATTTAGGTCATGTGTTCATTGGAGAAGGATTTACTCCAAAAAACACTCGTCATTGTGTAAATTCTATATCACTTGATTTTCTTCCTGAAGACTAAAGCGTCTAGCAGGATAGCTTATAGCTATTATTACATTTCTGGCAACACTTCGATGCGGCAATATTTTGCGAACTACACATTTCACCATAGGGACATGCATGAGGCATGAAATCACACATCTCTACATCCACCATTGAATTTTGTGTAGGAAAAACAAACTCATTTAAGTATTCTTTCATTTGCAGATACTTAACTCCATCTGATACACAAGCGGCAAACATAGGATCTAAACCATACGCTTTCCAGAGATTAGACAAGACTTTTACCAGTTCCTTTATCTCATTGCGATTTAGATAATTAAGATCCGGTAACATAAAAAATTCTAACCCTATTAAGTCAGAAACCTTTATTCCTTTAAATTCGCCATCCTCAATAATTAAATACTCATCAACACATTCTCCATTAAAATATGCATTCAGGTTAGAGTGTGCATTTCGTTTTAATCCGTTTAAGTCTTCTATTAATTGCTGAACGTACTTTTTCATCAAGAAATATTTGGTTAAAAATTTCAACACATGAGTTTCCTACCTTACTACGCTCATAAAATCAAATTGTTGTTATTTTTAACATACTTTAAATAAAAAAGAATTCAATCAAACAATTTACCTGCTCAACAGTGATATTAATTACAATTTGATATTTCGTCTAAAATCACATCCGGAGACAGGTATACCTTGGACTTAAAAGCTTTATACTCATCACTTGCAGTAGAACCATTTAACACAAAATGAGACCAGCTGAAGAGCTCCTTTCCAAACCCGGATGCGATGGTTAACCTATCGGTATAATGCTCCACTTTCGTTTTACCCGAAACAGACAAATACTGAAATCCTCGTTTTATAACGCCCCAGACTCCTTTGGTTTCGTAATCTCTTAAGTGCATCAACTCATGAGCAAACAATCCTATCCGTGCAGTTTTGGGAACATCATTTAACAAAACCCCATCAAAGTCCTTTTTAGTATTTACAAAGACTATATAACGTCGTGAGGATTTCCCCCACAAAAGGGATAAGAAGGATGGCCGGGCAGCCATGGTTGTTTTAAGTGGTTTTGAGATTATTTTAATTCGGCAAGTATGCAAATCTTCAAATTGCTCATAAGGAATTCTAAAATCATTGAAGTAGGCCTTATAAAATGCAGTATCTACCTGTAACTTTCCCAAGTTATGAAACCTGCCTTTTGCTTGTAAGGGGGTAATAAACATTAATACAATACCTAAGAAAATTAACAACACTTTTATCACCATCACATTATTTTTTAAACTGAATGTCCGCAATTATGCATGATGCACAAATGATTAGCACAACAGCAAAACACCTTAACCCAAAGGTGTATACCAACACGATGCAAAGGGGGATACAGAGTTTTAAAGTCTGCTTCATAAACTCTTTGCTTTTGTGCTCTCGCATGCACTAAGCCAATGTCATTAACTTAAGAAACATTTCGCTCTTACAGAGCTATTTAAAACCCAACAAATTTACCTAGGGTGATGCCCTACGCTAATTTAATCAAGGCTTTCAGCCGCAACTTTATGACATTGTGCACCGGCAAGTCTGCATTCAAAATTTATGCGTAAAAACGGATATCCATTTTTTTACTAGTAATATGACAAAAGTGCTATAAAAGTTACATTTACAATGTTAAAATAAGCTACATCTTTACATTAATCCATCTGTAAAGCATGCAGCTTCTTATAAGCACCATCTTTTGCAATTAACTCTTCATGAGTACCTTGCTCAATAATTTCACCTTGATTAAAAACACAAATCACATCTGCATTTCGCACGGTTGATAAACGATGGGCAATCACTAAGGTTGTACGGTTTTTCATTAGATTCTCTAACGCATCTTGCACCAACCTTTCTGATTCGGTGTCTAAGGCTGAGGTTGCTTCATCTAAAATTAAGATATCCGGATTTTTCAATACGGCTCTTGCAATACTAATACGCTGCCTTTGACCTCCGGACAATTTACCTCCTCTATCGCCTATATTGGTTTGATAACCATCTTCTGTTTCGACAATAAAATCATGGGCATTAGCCACTTTGGCAGCTCTCTCAACGTCTTCCTGAGTTGCATTTTCTACACCAAAAGCGATGTTATTATAAAAGGTATCGTTAAACAGAATCGCTTCCTGATTCACATTCCCCATCAATTCGCGCAAATCATGTATTTTCATATCACGAATGTCAATCCCATCAATGCAAATACAACCTTCCTGCACATCGTGAAAGCGAGGTAATAAATCTACAAAAGTCGTTTTACCACTGCCCGACTGCCCTACCAATGCAACCATTGTTCCTTTGGGTACACTTAACGAGACATTTTTGAGCACTTTAGTATCTTCATAAGCAAACGAAATGTTTTTATATTCAATACTCGTAGTGAATACTTTTAATTCTTGCGCATTTTCTTTGTCTTTAATTTTATTATCGGCCAGTAAAATAGCATCAATACGCTCAACTGCTGCCAATCCGGTTTGAATATTATAATAAGCTGAAGAAAAGGCTTTTGCAGGGTTAATAATGGTATAAAAGATTCCAATATAAGCAATAAAGGTTGCTCCACTCAAGCTATCTTCACCCTGGCCAATCAGTGATGCCCCAATCCAGAGAATTACCACAATTACAGTAGTTCCCAAAAACTCGCTTACAGGATGGGCTAATTGATAGCGCTTTTGTAAAGTACTTTGTATTTTTCGATAACTCTCAGTTTCTGAAGCATATTTACCTTTCATCTTTTTCTCTGCATTAAAGGCCTTTATGATTCTTAAACCACTTAAAGACTCTTCAATGATGCCTAGTAAATCGCCCATTTTATACTGGCTTTTACGCGAATGTCCTTTCAAACTTTTCCCGGTTCTACCAATAATCCATCCGGCCACAGGTAGAACTATAAAAATATAGAGTGTTAATTTAGCACTAATGGCAAACATAAAACCCAAACTTACAATGATGATAATCGGATTTTTAAAAAACATATCCAAAGATGACATAATAGATGCTTCAATGGAACCCACATCGCCGGTTGCTCGTGCCATGACATCACCCTTACGTTCATTTGAGTAAAAAGACAAAGGTAATTCCATAAGCTTATTATAAATCTTAACCCGAATATCTCTTACCACTCCATTACGAATAATAATTGTTTGATAAGCAGCCAAATAAGCACAGCCAACTTTTAAAAAGGTGGTAAACAACATCAACACACCAATAAAAGGAATTACTGCTGCCGACCCATACTCCTGCTTATATAGGGTCACATAATAATAAAGGTTATTAACCAATACATCTTTACTTAACTCCCATGGCATTAATGTCAAAACTTCTTTTGTGGCATCAAAAAGCACTTCTAAAATTGGCGTAGACAAGACCAAAGCTAAACTTGAAAAGAAGGCAGATAATATGTTAAAAGCAAAACTAAAGAGAACATTCCATTTGTATGGTGGAATAAAACGCTTAAATACCTTTAAAATCTCTTTCATTAAAAATCATTTACGTATTACTGACCTAACCAGTCAGTTGTTATCAATTAAAACTGAAAAACTCATTTATGAGTTGAAAAAAAACAGGCTGTAAAAATAGGTTTTTACAGCCTGTTTACAATAAAATATCATTAAAGCTTTGAAATAATTGCTTTTGAATAAACACCCAAAACTTAATTTAATGACCGCAATTACACATCATGAAAAAAGCCTGACATAACTTTACGAAACATCAACACAGAGACTCATACCCGAGGGATACATGGAGAACACAGAGTTTTATGGTTTTTCGTAATATAACCTGTGCTTTTTTGCCTTGTGTTAAAACAATTATGCATAAATACGGAATTACATCAAACTTAATCAACTTATCCTTTATAGATACCGGTGTAAGTTTGTGGCGTTATGGCGCGCAACTCCTCTTTAACTGACTCTGAAACATCTAATCCTTCAATAAAAACAGCCATACTTTTAGCATTAATACGCTCATTCGTACGCGTTAATTCTTTTAATGCTTCATAAGGATTTGGGTAGGCTTCACGGCGCAAAATAGTCTGTATCCCCTCAGCTACTACCGCCCAGTTGTCTTCTAAATCCTGATCGATGGCTTCTTCGTTTAACAACAATTTGCTTAAACCTTTTTGTAAAGATTTAATTGCGATTACAGTATGACCAATTGGCACACCAACATTACGTAACACAGTAGAATCTGTTAAATCGCGCTGAAGACGTGACACCGGTAATTTTTCAGCTAAGTGAGCATAAATCGCATTGGCGAGTCCAATGTTTCCTTCTGCATTTTCAAAGTCAATAGGATTAACTTTATGCGGCATTGCACTTGAACCAACCTCACCTTTTTTAATCTTCTGCTTGAAGTAGTTCATCATGATGTAGGTCCAAAAATCACGAGCTACATCCATTAATATAACATTGATACGCTTTAAATTATCAAAAATAGCCGCTAGGTTATCGTAGTTCGAAATCTGAGTCGTAAATTGCTCTCGGTCTAACTTCAAAACATCATTCACAAAGTTATTTCCAAAATCAACCCAATCAATTTGAGGGTAAGCTACATTATGCGCATTGAAGTTACCGGTTGCACCTCCAAACTTCGCAGAACAAGGCACTCCTTTTAACAAGGCCAATTGCTTATTTAAACGCTCTACAAACACTTTTATCTCTTTCCCTAAACGTGTAGGAGATGCCGGTTGACCATGGGTTTTTGCCAACATTGGAATATCTTTCCACTCGGTTGCCAAATCATCTAATTGCTGAATTAACTCTTCTAATAGTGGATAGTAAATATCATGCACTGCATCTCTTAAGGAATAAGGCACTGCGGTATTATTAATGTCCTGTGAAGTTAATCCGAAGTGGATAAATTCCTTATATTTCTCTAATCCAAGCTTGTCAAATTTTTCTTTAATGAAATACTCTACAGCTTTAACATCATGATTGGTTACTGATTCAATTTCTTTAATTCGCTCAGCATCTTCCAACTGAAACTCTTTGTAAATTTTGCGCAAGTCCGCATACAAAGCTTTATCAACATCTGCTAATTGTGGCAAAGGCTGCTCGCACAATGCAATAAAGTATTCAATTTCTACCAATACACGATAACGGATTAAAGCATACTCTGAAAAGTAAAGGGCTAACCCATCAACTTTGTTTCTGTATCGTCCGTCTACCGGAGAAATTGCTGTCAATAACTGAATATCCATCATTTTTACATTTGATTTTTTTCGAATGGCAAAAATAGTAAAATTTAAGCGAAAAGCTTAGTTTTGATCACAAAGCAATTTTTAATCATCGTTATTATGACCCTGAGCCAAGGTTTTTTTTTAGGCTTAAAAACCTATTCGCAAGCCAATACTTTTATTCGAAAAAATGGTTTAAGAAGATTTTTCCTTTACCCGCTTATTCTTAATATTCTTTTATTTACCCTTGGTTTTTACACCATTGGCTCTTATAGTGATGATTTTACAACATGGATTAGCACCACCTTAGACGTGAAGAGTTGGGAATTCTGGGGAGCAGATTTTCTATCTTCAGCAATGCAATGGATCATCCGGCTGATGATCAGATTATTATTTCTGCTGGCCTATGCCTACTTGGGAGGATATCTCATCATTATTATGATGGCTCCGGTGTTTGCAATTATTTCAGAAAAGACCGAACAAATTCTGAGTGGAAATTCTAATCCATTTCAATGGGCTCAATTTTTTAAGGATATACGAAGAGGTATTTTACTCGCATTAAGAAATTTGAGTATTGAGATATTCTTTACAATCATTCTCGTTTTTTTAAGTTTTATACCGGTAGTAGGAATTTTCACAACCGTAACGCTATTTTTGGTTTCTGCCTATTTTTATGGATTTTCGTTTATCGACTATACTTTAGAAAGAAAAAAGCTGAACGTTAAAAACAGCATTCAATTCATTAAACAAAACAAAGGATTAGCCATCGGCAATGGCACGATCTTCTCATTAGTTCTCCTCATTCCATTTATAGGCGTTACGCTTGCCGGTTTTCTTTCTATCGTTTCGGTGGTGGCAGCAACATTGGCTACCCATAAAGCATGTGCTGAAAACACTACCCAAAATACCAATTCATAAGCAAATTAAGTCATTCTATTTCTGGATACTACAAACTCTTATACAACAAACAACTTAAATACACTTACAATTTAGAAGTAAACACACTTAAATTTAATCTCATCACCATTAACTTTTGAAAATACACTCTGCAAATGAATGGCTTTGACCCTTTATTAATTAAAGAAATTTTTCTCTAACTGCCAGTATTACAGATTTTTTTCTCTAATACACAAACCCTAATTTGGGTAATTCACAAACTTAAAACAGCACATTCAACCAACCCTATTATGTTTACAACACAAACCTAACCCACAATAGTTACAAATTGTCATGGGGTATATTTTAGTCATTTCAGGAATTAAAGAAACATTTCCGCATTAATTCTACTTAACATATCTACTTATTTAGAGAAAAATTTCTCTAATTTCATATTTTTTAACATATTTGACACATAAGTTCAAAATGAACTATATACA
The DNA here is from genome assembly GCA_003249255.1 of Bacteroidales bacterium. Classification (GTDB taxonomy): domain Bacteria; phylum Bacteroidota; class Bacteroidia; order Bacteroidales; family Marinilabiliaceae; genus SZUA-582. The sequence goes on along the minus strand of QKJP01000029.1, from coordinate 242,057 downwards.
TTTAAGCTCTCTGATGAAAAATGGGGAAACAAAAAAGGTGTAATTACAATTTATCATTAATGCTATGAAAGTATCTGAAAAGATCGAACTTCTTAAACAAAAAAGAGAGGAGATCAAAAAGATGGGTGGAGACGATCGTGTGGAAAAACAACACGAAAAAGGAAAACTCTCTGCTCGTGAGCGCTTAGACCTTCTATTTGACGAAGGTACATTTAAAGAGGTGGACATGTTTGTAGAACATCGTTCGACCAATTTTGGAATGGAAAAAGTTGAAGTTCCATCCGATGGTGTTATTACCGGACATGGATTGGTACATGGACGTCCGGTATTTGCCTACTCTCAAGACTTTACTTCAAGAGGGGGTTCGCTAGGTGAAATGCACGCAGCCAAAATTTGCAAAGTAATGGACATGGCCGTTAAAGCTGGTGCGCCTATTATTGGTTTAAACGACTCCGGCGGTGCTCGTGTAGAGGAAGGTGTGGATGCACTTAAAGGTTATGGTGATATTTTTATGCGTAACTCACGTGCTTCGGGTGTTATTCCTCAGATTTCTGCCATTATGGGACCTTGTGCCGGTGGAGCGGTATACTCTCCTGCCATGACTGATTTTATCTTTATGGTAAAAAAACAAAGTCACATGTTTATCACCAGTCCTTACGTCATTAAAACGGTTACGGGTGAAGAAACTTCATTTGAAGAATTAGGTGGCGCAATGGTTCATAACACCAAGAGTGGGAATGCACATTTTGCATGCGAAAGCGACGAGCACACCATCGAAATGATCAAAGAACTTCTGGAATACCTTCCAAACAATAATTTAGAAGAAGCTCCTCAGATACCTATGGGTGACGAAGCAGACCGCTTATGCCCAAATTTAGATACGATTATTCCAGATGATCCGAAAATGGCCTACGACATGCACAAGGTTCTTGAAGAGGTGCTGGATCATGGGGATTTTTATGAAGTTCACGCGCATTATGCAGAAAATTGTATTGTTGGCTTTGGCCGCTTAAACAATCGTTCGGTTGGTATCATAGCTAACCAACCAATGATTCAGGCAGGCTGTTTAGACATTGATGCATCAGATAAAATTTCCCGTTTTGTACGTACCTGTGATGCCTTCAACATTCCAATGGTAACTTTTGTGGATGTGCCGGGTTATTTACCGGGACTTCAGCAAGAGTGGGATGGCATTATCCGCCACGGAGCTAAGCTTTTATGGAGTTATGCTGAGGCTACGGTACCTAAATTCACAGTAGTTACACGTAAAGATTACGGAGGTTCTTATTTAGCCATGTGCTCTAAACCTCTTGGTGCAGATATGGTTTTTGCATGGCCTACTGCCGAAATTGCAGTGATGGGTGCTAAAGGAGCTGTGGAAGTAATCTCGACCTACCGCAAGGAAATTGCCAATGCAGAAGACAAAAAAGCGAAAACAGAAGAGAAAATTCAAGAGTACGAAGACGCCTTCAACATTCCTTATTTAGCAGCTAAGAGAGGTCATATTGATGATGTTATCCTTCCAAGTGAGACACGTCAGCGCTTAATTGCTGCTTTGGAGGTCATGAGTACAAAAACAGAAATACTTCCTCCTAAAAAGCACGGTAACATTCCATTATAATCATCTTGCATCATGACAGACAGACGAAACAAACTTAAAAAAGCGGCTTTGGCAGCAGTGGCTTATTACCTTGAACAGGAAGCAGCCGAACAACAAGATCAAATTGTAAACACCAGTAACTGGGCTGGCATGGGTAAAGATATTATCATGAAGAACCGTGCAATGGTTCAACGCCGTGGACGTATGCTACGCAATAAGATGTAAAACTGAGAGTAGATATCAAAAAAAACAAACGATACAGTATCAAGCCTCTATCTTATGCCTTGATACTTATAGCTTAAATCTTTTTAAAGATGAACTTTGACAAACACGGAGCCCTTTCAATGGCTCAAATACAATATGACGCCGATCGTCCTAAGGCTGCCAATCCGGTAAAAATTCAGGACTGTACATTAAGAGATGGCCACCAATCATTATTTGCAACTCGTGGCCGCACAGAAGATATGCTTCCGGTTGCAGAAATGATGGATGAAATAGGTTTTAACTCAATCGAAACATGGGGTGGAGCTACTTTTGATACCATGCACCGCTACTTAGGCGAAGATCCATGGGAACGCTTACGTACCCTAAAAAAGTACATGCCTAAGACTCCTTTTGCAATGTTATTACGTGGCCAAAATTTAGTTGGATACCGTAACTATGCTGATGATGTGGTTCAAACCTTTGTTCAGCGCGCCATCGATAACGGCATGGATATCTTCCGTTGCTTTGATGCATTAAATGACTTCCGCAATTTCGAAACTGCCGCAAAAGTTGTGAAAGACAATGGAAAGCATTTTCAGGGAACCGTTTGTTACACATTAAACCAACCTCGCTTGGGTGGTGATTTGTACAACATGGATTACTACATCAACAAGGTTAAAGAATTACTTGACTTTGGGGTAGATTCAATCTGCATTAAGGACATGGCCGGTTTGGTTTCTCCTTATGATATTTATAATCTGATTAAAGAAATTAAATCTTTTACAGATGTACCATTGAACCTACATACACACTTTACATCAGGAATGGGAGATTTGGCTATCTTTAAAGCCATTGAAGCAGGCGTTGATATTGTTGATACCGTAATGGCTCCTTATGCTTACCGTACTTCTCATACAGCTGTAGAACCCATCGTCATGTCACTTTTAGGAACAGATCGCGATACCGGTTTTGACATTAAGAAGTTAACAGCTATTGGTGATGAATTAGAGAAATCAATTCCAAAATACAAACACTTAGACAACAGCCCTAAGAATGCAATTACAGACATTAATGTAATTCTTCACCAAACACCGGGTGGAATGCTTTCAAACTTAATCAACCAGTTAAAAGCCATGAATGCTTTAGATCGCTTGGATGATGTTTATAAGCTTCTACCTAAAGTTCGTAAAGACCTTGGTAACATTCCTTTGGTAACACCTACCAGTCAGATTGTTGGCGTACAGACTGTAAACAATGTATTGTTTGACAAATACGAAGGTGAGTACTCACAAATTACTGAGCAAGTAAAAGATCTTTGCTACGGATTATATGGACGAACAACAGAGCCTATCAACCCTGAAGTTTTGAAAAAAGCATTGAAAGATTACCCACGTGGTAAAAACCCTATCACAGAACGTCCTGGAAGCGTACTAGCCCCTGAAATGGAAGCCGTAAAGAAAGATTGTGAAGGTTTAGCTAAAGATATTGATGATGAATTAATCGTGGCTCTGTACCCTGTGACCGGTAAACGTTTCTTAAAATGGAAATACGGTTTAGAGCCAATTCCTGAAGAGGTAAAAGCTAAAACCATGGATCAGGTTGAGAAAGAAAAAGAGTTAGTTCGTAAAGCCTTAGCGGGTGAAATGACTTCAAAAGGAAGCGGTGATGCTAACAAACGTGAATTGGAAGTGACTGTTGATGGCGAAACCTTTAAGGTAGAAATCAACGATCCTAATGGCCCTCAAGTTCGTGGTCGCCGCCAAAAAAGTGGTAAAGTCAAAGAAGTGGAAGCAAGCGGCAGCCTTAAAGCACCAATTCCGGGCATGCTGGTAGAGTACAAAAAAGAAGTTGGTGATACAGTTGAAGCCGGTGAGACTGTAGTTGTATTAGAGGCGATGAAGATGATGAACAACCTTGAATCTACAATAGATGGTGTTGTAACTGAAATCAAATTTAAAGCCGGAGATTCTGTTTCTAAAGGGGATGTTCTTTTAGTAATTGAACCTAGTGAGGAGTAAATATAAGAGCTGCTAGCTACTAGCCATTAGCTGCTAGCAGTTAAATTCATAGATTGAATACTTCGAACTCAAATAACAGAGTTCGAACAAACATACTTTGCTCAATTACTTTTAGCTGAGCGAAGAATATCCTTATCCAATATAATTGTTCGAGAAAGGGCAAATCCAAAGGGGCTTGCTCTTTTTTTTTGCTACGATTCAAACGCGTTGTATGCTTAACAAATTCAGAAGTCCGTAGTTAAATACTTATCAAAACGATGTATATCATAGCATCAAAGATGCGGTGTCCTAAAGCTTAGTCCGAAGGGCTATGAATATAATGGACAATGGATATTTTAGCGCTCAAGGTGCGTAGTTTTGTGATTAAAACTACGCACTTGGGCGCTGATATAAAATACCTGATTAACATCCTTGCCCTGACAGACAAGGCTTTAGGACATCGCCCACTTTGGGGCTTTTTTTAGATTATAACAGAAATGCATGACTAACCTATCGACCTCTATAAATTAATTTATATGTCCCTAATTATGCGCAAGGCATAAACCATGGAATTTGTGCCCATCAAAACAAAACAGACCTGCCTACATTGGACAGGTCTGCGTTAAAAAAATCATGTGCCTTAACTGGCTTAAATTAATTATACATCAGCACATTAAGATAATTAATTTACCTTATTCAACTATTAGTTTTTCTACAAACTCTCCACTCTCAGTATTTACTTTTAATAAATAAAAACCTTTTTCTATTCCGGATACATTTAAAAACTTTCCTTTTTGAACCTCTTCCTTCAAGACTAATTGCCCTAAAGAATTATACAGAGCAATACTTGCGCTCTCACCAACTACAATCGACAACTCGCCTTGAGATGGATTTGGATAAACTCCAAAACCATTATTCAATTTGTTTTCTATTGAAACAGGCGTATCTAACAGAATCACAGAAACTCTCTTTCTTACCTTACAACCATATGGACTTTTCACCACAACTTCATATTCTCCAGATTGATTAACCACAATAGACGAATTATCATTTCGTTGATCCGAAATAGCTTTTCCATCTAAAAGCCATTCATAAGAATAAGATGGATCATGAACTAAATTAGAAATCTCATCACCTGCCTTTAACTTCTCATTAGAATCTACACTTAAATCAACACGTACTTCATCATAACTTTCAATGGTGACTACATCTATTGAAGTACACCCTAGCTCATTACCAACTACGGTTAAAGAAACCTCAAACATTTGACCAGGAGTAGCTGTTGCAAATGCGACATTTGGATTATCAGAATCCATAACAGCACCGGTCCAAACATAACTCAAATAACCTGCTTGAGTTTCTAATTTCACTTCTTCACCCGGGCACTTAATCACACTCCCTCCAAGATTTACTTCGGGAGCAATAAACTGAACTTCCATTTCACGAGTTAATCTACAACCACCATAAGCAATGCCATCCAAATAATAAGTTCCTGTTTTTGATGCTTCGTAAGTAGTACTTGTACCAATCACAGATGTAACATCATTGGTTGGATCGGTAGGATCACCAAATCGCCATTGATAACTTTCTATCAAACTATTACCAACAGCCTTCAATTCGACTATTTCGCCTTCACATTGCATGGCCTCACCCTCAAGTGTTAGGTTACTAAAAGAGGAAAAAACACCAAAACTCATACTCGATCCATTTTCTTCCAAAATACCTAAGTGAAATAAGCCTTTTGTATTCTTGATGATATAAGGATGAGTTGTAACAATATCAATTGAACTTAAATTAACATTAGCCACATACCAGGCTTCATCCTCAGTTCCGGTACCGGGTACAATCTCCCAGCTAATTAAACTATTTAATAAAGCTGTTTGATCTATACCTCCACCTCTTATCTGAGTTAAAGTAAAAGCATCACGATGCTTACCCTGCGTAGATAACTGAATGTAATATCGGGTATCGCCATACAGTCTTTGAAAGCTCACTTCTTTTGACCCGGAACAACCACTGATAGGTATTAAAACCGCAGAACCAAATTCGTTATGATATTTGCCTCCTGAGGCAACAACGGTCAAACCAACCACTTGATATGCATAAATCGCCTTATCTGCTTTTATATATGATGCACCATTTTCTATTGTCACCACAATTTGATCCCCCCGATTAAAAGGCCCTCCCGAAGCTGCAACTCCATCAATGGTAACAGTTGTATTATCCTCAGTCATTAATACATATACCTCGCTCACATCTTCTGGTCGCAACTGAGTATTTACCGCAATGTATTCTGTCCCTATCACATCAATCGGCACTAACTGATCGCCTATTAAATCATAAGCTCCTTCTCCTTGCTTATTAATGGAATCATCTGATATGGTTACCGCAATTGGTTTATCAGATGCAATTTCTGATCCGGCAAGAGAAATACCCAACAAGTCTGTATCAGTATTTTTTATAAAATCAACGCGAGAAATTTCTACATCTAATTCCACCATGTAGGTCTCTCCTCGATCTAAAGTAATTGTAAAAGGCACTCCTGCTAAATGACCATTTTTATCATCTTCAGTAATTGTAATTGTCACTACAGTATTATCCTCAGTAGCTACAATGTCAAATTTCTCGGTTGGTCGCGGAGTCATAGCATTATATTGCCAATCCCAAACCCGATTACGATATTTCGTTTGTGATGGAATCATAAACTCTGTACCCAAGGCAGCTACTCCCTTCAATACAAACTTTTCAGGATTAAACCCTTTAGAATCCGCCACCTCATAATAAGCAGAAACCTCTGCTGTGGCCTCAATTAAAATCCCCTTTTGATTAACTGTGGCCGCCGGTTTATTTTCAACAATTGGCTCACTATCTGAATCATTAGGTAACATAATTGAATATTGCTCACCGGCTTGTATTAACTTATTATCTACTAAAATTATTCCTTCAGCAGGCATACTCACTGTCACAGTTGCATCTTCTACAGCAGTAATTCTAATATAAACAGGTGCATCAGCATGACCTTTGGTCACCTCCGGATCAACAAACCAAAATTGAGTATCTACTTGAGCCCATAGATTTACACATAAGATAAAACTCAGTAAAAGTGTTGATAATTTCTTCATAGTTATTCATTCGTTACAAAATTGCCCAGTATAGGTCAATTCAAATTAGTGTTTATTTTACCGCAAAAATAATATTGTTTACTCAGGTATCTTATACCCAATAAAAGGTATTTTTCATTTTCATAACATACATTCTTTTTGCAAGCATTCTTCTCTTCAGCCATTTTTATTCTTATTTTTAGCTCAAACAATCGCTTATGAAAAAATTTTTAACGGCAATTACAATTTGCTTTTTTATAATAGGTCAACACATTCTCGCTGAAGTGGCAGATTCTACAACTACCAAACAGGTATATACCTTTAAAATCTTTCAGGAAATTAATAGCACATCCTGGATTCACACCCAAGAAGCCTTTAATGAAGCTGAGCAAATGAATGCTGACATCATCTTGCTTCACATGAATACTTATGGTGGAATGGTCATCTTTGCTGATTCTATTCGAACCAAAATCCTGAACAGCAGCATTCCCGTACACGTTTTCATTGATAACAATGCGGCTTCGGCAGGTGCTCTCATATCGGTAGCTTGCGACAGCATTTACATGCGACCCGGAGCCAACATAGGAGCGGCAACGGTTGTAAACCAGTCGGGCGAAAAAATGCCGGATAAATACCAGTCCTACATGCGCTCCACCATAAGAGCAACTGCCGAAGCACACGGCCGGGATACCATCATTTCCAATGGGGACACCTCCTACGTATGGAAACGCGACCCACATGTAGCCGAAGCTATGGTTGACGAAAGCATTGCCATAGCCGGAATTATCGATAGCGGAAAAATCTTAACCTTCACCACCAACGAGGCCATAGAACATGGTTTTTGTGAAGGAAAAGCAAACTCTATCAGAGAGGTGTTAACTCAATTAAAAATTGAAAAGTATGAAATCACAGAATATAAACCTTCCTTTTACGATGGACTGAAAGGTCTATTAACCAGCCCTGTACTTCAAGGCATACTGATCCTAATAATAATGGGGGGTATCTATTTTGAACTACAAACCCCTGGAATAGGCTTTCCATTGGCAGCAGCCGGGTTAGCAGCCATATTGTATTTTGCGCCACTGTACATTGATGGACTGGCCGACAATTGGGAGATTATTCTATTCTTACTTGGCATCGTTCTCATCGCTTTAGAAGTTTTCGTTATTCCCGGATTTGGAATAGCAGGAGTCTCCGGAATAATATTAGTCATCACCGGACTTACCTTTAGCATGCTTCAAAATGATCTTTTCGATTTTTCAGGCGTAGGTCTGGGTAAAGTTTTCCAATCTTTTTCCATTGTTCTTACCGCCATGCTGGGAGGATTTTTCGCAATGATATATGCCAGTTCAAAACTCTTAAAATCATCTACTTTTGGATCTAAAATAGCATTAACCACAGCAGAAACCATTGAAGAAGGATACATTGGAGTAGATGCTTCCTTAGGAAAATTAGTTGGCATGGAAGGGATCTCTCAAACAGACTTAAGGCCTTCCGGTAAAATTAACATAGATGATGAGCTATATGATGCCGTAGCAGAAACCGGCTACATTGAGAAAAAAAGCAAGATAATGGTATCACGTTTCATGCATGGGCAATTATATGTGAATAAAAAGGATGTTTAGTAATGAGATATGAGTAGTGAGTATAGAGTATTAATACATGAGATTTATTCTCACTTCTCTACACTCACTTCCCACTCCTTTATTTAACCATAAAATCAAACATTTTTCGCTCCCCGATATATCCTTCCAAACGCTCTTCCATATTTACTTTTGCAACGCCTGCAGGGGTACCTGAATAGATCAAATCACCAATTTTCAAAGTAAAAAACTTAGAAACATAAGCGACTATGTCATCAATTGAGAAAATCATTTGTGAGGTATTTCCTTTTTGCCTGATCTCACCATTTACATTTAAATGAAAATCTAAATTGTTCACATCCCCCAGACTATCTTTCTTTACAAAATCAGAAATAACAGCAGAACCATCAAAGGCTTTACATTTCTCCCAAGGTAATCCTTTAGCTTTTAACTCATTTTGTAAATCACGCGCAGTAAAATCCACTCCCAAACCAATCTCATCAAAATAGCGATTGGCAAACTTTGGAGCAATATTTTTCCCGATACGGTTAATACGCACCACCAACTCTACTTCATGGTGAAACTCCTTGGCAAACGATGGAATATAAAAGGGATTATTCTTTCTTAAAATGGCAGAATCCGGCTTCATAAATACCACTGGTTCCTCAGGCACTTCATCATTCAGCTCTTTCGCATGATCTGCATAATTGCGACCAATACAAATTATCTTCATTTCGACCGTTTTAACTTACTTCATATTAAAATTACGCAATTTAATATTGGTCAACACTTTCTTTGTGAACAAAGGAAAATCGCCATTCATCATCCAGCCATAATAGCCGGGATCATCATCTAAGACTTTTGCAACTTTCTTACCCTTATATTTGCCAAAATTAAAACACTCATCTCCATCATCATCAAACACAATACGACCAATAAAGTCTGCATTTTTATTAAAGGATGAAAATTCACTCAAAAAATCTACACTATTCTTCAAATCTTCATACCGATCTAACTGTGCCATTAACACTTCATAAGTCGCTTTAGTATCAGCTTCAGCCGAGTGAGCATCGGTTAAATCTTTATCACAATACAATTTATACGCCGCACTCAAGGTTCGTTTCTCCATCTTATGAAAGATGGTTTGAACATCTATAAACTTGCGTTTTTTCATGTCAAAATCAACTTCTGCACGAATAAACTCTTCTGCCAACAATGGCACATCAAATTTATTTGAATTAAAACCGGCAATGTCACAGCCCTCCATAAATTTGGCCAAAGTCTTACCGACTTCTTTAAAGGTTGGGCAATCCTTAACATCTTCATCCGTAATACCATGAATATCCGAAGATTCTTTGGGTATTGGCATTTCAGGATTTACTTTAAAAGTTTTCGACTCTTCTTTACCATCGACATGCACTTTTAAAATTCCGATTTCTACAATACGATCCTGGGCAACATTTAGCCCTGTAGTTTCCAAATCGAAAAATACGATTGGATTTTTCAGGTTCAAATTCATTAATGATCAATTTATTAATTACTTCATGTGCAAAAATAGCACAAAAAAAAGTGAATTCGGGATAACTAAAGTTTAGTTTAGTACTTCCCGCATTCACCTCAATGTTTTTTTATTAAGTTTCTTTTTTTATTCTTCGTCTTCGGGTTCCTCTGCCTGATTTTCTTCAGGTTCAGGTTCTTCATCAGAATCTTGTTTCACTTCCTCTTTTTCTACGGCATTTTCTCCCGGTAAATTAGAACTTGAATTCAAAGTAATGTTCATTTGTTCAGGCAAATTACTATACCATTTCTCAGGGATCTCAATGCGTCTTTTATAGGTTTGAATTTCAGGATGCTTTATCCACAAATCATAAAGACCCGGAGGTAAAACGATAACAAAATCAGCTTTTTCCTTTGTCGCCTTATACATCCCAAACACATTATCGATACTTGCTGTATCCGATACAATAATTTCGGGAGAAAAATCTGGGATCGAATATTTTTTATTCTTGTACAGTTGCATACCACACTTAATAATAGCCTCGTAATTAGGCTTATCATTAAACACCACACGATATATATCGCGATGTCCTTCTCCACCCGGTTTAATAGCAGATACGTAAGCATGTCGTTTACCTTGTACCCATGATATGGTTTGATTATCATAGGTATCATTCAATGGGTATCCTATATTGACAGGAGAACCCCAACCATTGGCAGACTTATCCCAATCTGAATAAAAAATATCATAACCGCCCATGGATTTTTCATTATCAGAACAGAAATACAACCGTGTCCCATTATCGGTAAGCATAGGATAATTTTCATTGTATTTATCAGAATTAACAAGCCCCGGTAATGGACGTGCATAGCCAAACTGACCATCTGGTTTACGAATCGCATAAAATAAATCCATCGTTCCATTATCTGCATCACCCGAAAACACAATGGTGTCTGTTGATTCTGTCATCCACAAACCATATTCATTTCCAGCCTGATCAATAGGATCGCCGAAAGGCAACAAGGCATCAAATCTATAATTCCCTTTATACTCAGCATAACCCATGGCATGCTCATCATCTCTATTATGATGCACAAAAAGCATTTTACCATCCGGTGTAATACCAGCTACCCATTCATCATAAATGGAGTTAACGTAAGATCCAATCGTCTTTCCTTTTTCAAAAAACATTCCATTCAATTCGGCAGCACACACGTTATAATAATAGATACCGGCAAAACTATTGTATCGTTTATCTGAGGTATAAAAAATAGCAGATTCATCTCTCACCGTGTAAGGATTGACTTCATTTCGGGAAGTATTAATTCTATCACCTACATTAATAAAAGTTATATCAATGGGTTTTTTAACCAGCTCTTTCGCATTTTGTATGTAGATTCTTAGGTTTTCGCACTCTTTTTTCTCTTCTACTGCATCTGAGGAAAACAAATTATAGGCTTTTACAACCCACTCATCGGCTTGATCAAACTTATAGCTGTGAAACAATGCTTTGGCCATACTCAGATTAGCCTTTGCATCTTCAGGTTTTAAGGTCAAAAGCTTGTCCAGATAAGGCATTACCCCATCTTTCACTTCTTCATCAAAGATGTAGCAATCCACAATTAATTGAAGCAATTCTACATTCTCTTGATCCCTGCGATACAATCGAATATAATCCTTCAAAGCCTTCTCATAATTTCCATACTTATAAAAATTCTTTGCCCGATCTTCATACTTTTGGGCATAGCCCAGTGGTGTTAGGACTAATAAAAGAAGAAATGCAATATATAGTTGTCTCATAAAAACACTTTTAACTTTAAAGAATAAAGAAAATAATTTTTCGTCGATTATAAAAGAGATTTAATAAGCAGAATTGATCAATGACGAAAATACGATTATGAGATTCAACATTTCAAGGCTTAAAAAACCCATGCACAACACCTTGAATTCAATCACTTACACAAGCTCACATCAACCCCGAAAAAATGTTTTTTAGGGTTGGAAAATATTTAACAAAAAAAGAAATATTTTTTTTCTGATTGACGAAAACATTTCTCGTCCTTTAAACCTTATTTTTTTATAACGGATGGCTCTACGATTATTTGACAATAAGGTTAATTTTGAATCTATAAAACGACCAATATGAATCGCATTTTAATCTTATTTGCACATCCTTTACAACAAAAATCAAGGATTAACGCTCAAATGATAAAATCCATTGAAGGATTGGAAAACGTAACGATAAATAATCTTTACAATAACTATCCTGATTTTTTTATTGATGTAAATAAAGAACAAGATTTATTAACACAACATGATTTAATTATTTGGCATCACCCGTTTTATTGGTATAGTGCTCCGTCAATACTCAAAGAATGGTTTGATTTAGTATTGGAGCATGGATTTGCTTTTGGAAAAAATGGTGGCGAATTAAAAGGGAAAACATGTATGAATGTTATTACCACGGGGGCTCGGAAAGAAACATATACGTATAATGGTTTTAATCGCTATCCATTAAATGCTTTCATGATTCCTTTTGAGCAATCGGCTCATTTGTGTCAAATGAATTATCTGCCTCCTTATGCGGTTCATGGTTCACACTTATTGGATGACAATGAAGTAAATTCCATTGCTCGCCAATATAAAGCAGACATCATTAAACTTAGAGATTACGATATACCATGCTCTAATTTTAAAAAATTTGAATACAGTAATGATGCGATTTCGCAATTAATGCCTTAAGCCATGACGCAAGATTCCATATTTCTCAACAGCATAATCTATTTAACGGCGGCAGTTGTCTCTGTACCTATTGCTAAAAAAGCTGGATTAGGTTCAGTATTAGGATACTTGTTGGCAGGCATCATTATTGGCCCACACGCTCTGCATCTGGTTGGTAATGAAGGCGCAGAAATCATGCACTTTGCAGAATTTGGTGTAGTCATTATGCTTTTTTTAATTGGTTTGGAGCTACATCCATCAATGCTATGGCAAATGAAGCGTCAAATATTTGGCCTTGGAGGTCTACAAATTGGTATTACAGCAAGTATTATCACCGTTTTATCTGCATTCTTCTGGTTGAATCTAACACAAGCAGTTACCACAGGGCTTATTCTTGCCATATCATCCACTGCGATTGTACTGCAAACCTTATCGGAAAAAGGACTATTAAAAACGCAGGCAGGCCAACATAGTTTTTCGGTTTTGCTTATGCAGGACATTTCTGTTATTCCCATTTTAAGTATCATTGCTTTATTAGCCGGTGAAGCCGCATCAAGTGGTGATTTGATTGTTACCGAAAACGTTGTTGCGCACGAAGGCTGGCAGAAATTCCTGATTATCATTGCAATTGTTGCTTTCATCATTATTGCAGGACGCTTTTTTGCTCATTACCTCTTTCGTTTTATTGCTGAAACGAAAATGCGGGAAATCTTTACTGCAACTGCCCTTTTAATGATTATAAGCATCACACTAGCAATGAACTACGTGGGTCTTTCTCCAGCACTTGGTACCTTTATTGCCGGTGTAGTACTTGCAAATAGCGAATACAGACATGAACTTGAAAATAACCTTGAGCCCTTTAAAGGACTCTTGTTAGGATTATTTTTCATTTCGGTTGGAGCAAACATTGATTTTATTCTTTTAAAAAACAACCTCCTAACCATTGTTTTTATATTATCTCTCCTAATCATCACCAAGCTGATTGTTCTCTATATTTTAGGAAGGGCATTTAAACTAAACTATTCTCAAAATATGCTTTTTACGTTTAGTTTGGCACAATCTGGTGAATTTGCTTTTGTATTAATATCCTTTGCCACTCAAAATGGCATTTACGATTCATTCACCTCCGGAGTATTATTAATTGTTGTGGCCTTATCCATGCTCATTACGCCATTACTTTTTATTATTAATGAAAAATGGATTCAACCCAAACTAGCAAAGATTGATGCAAAGCCACCTGAAGACATTATTGACAATGAAACAAATCCTGTTATTATAGCAGGTTTTGGAAGATTTGGAATGGTCTTGGGGCGTTTTCTTGTGGCCAATGGTATTAAAGCCACGATTATTGATAACAATCCTCATAACATCGATTACCTGAGAAAATTTGGGTACAAAGTCTATTATGGCGATATCACCAATGCCAACACTTTGAAATCTGCCGGTGCGGAGGAGGCAAAAATCTTAGTGATAACCATGAATGACCGGAATCAAATTGATTCATTGGTCAATGTTGCAAAACGTAATCATCCTCATTTAAAACTAATTGTGAGAGGAATTGACATTGCCCATGCACTAGAACTTAAAAACAAAGGTGTAGATGCAGTTAAACAAGAAACTTTTGGCTCTGCCGTAAGTCTTGGTATTGAAGCGCTTAAAAATCTTGATTTCAACAGCTACCAGGCACAAAGGGCAGCCAACACATTTAAGCACCTTGGCCAACAGCTAATGGACAAATTACAGCAAAGGTATTCGCCGGATGATCCTCACTTTGTAATGGAAACGAAAAAATTCTCAGAGCATTTGGAAAATATTTTACTCATGCAACAAAAGCATCCCATACAAGATATGGATTGCGCATGGGATCCCGAATCTTTAATTGAAGAAGCGAAGGAACATCACCTCAAACAAAACAAAAATGAAAATTAGCCTTATTGGAGCCGGAAATGTAGCTACACATTTAGGCTGTGCTTTAAAAGCACACGACCATCAAATAATTGAGGTTTTCAGTCGTCAACTTGAAAATGCATCCAAATTAGCAGAAGAATTAGATGCCCACCCCACAGACAATTTATCTCAACTAAATGCAAATGTGGATTTAATTATTATTTCGGTTAATGATGATGCCCTACCTCAAGTAAGCCAGTCCTTACCGGAAACAAATGCCATAATTGCACATACAGCCGGGAGTATTTCCATGGATGTATTAGCTTTTCATAAAAAGCATGGTGTTTTATACCCTTTTCAAACTTTTAGCAAAGATAAAAAGGTAAATTTCAAAGACATTCCCATACTGATTGAAGGCAATTCGAGTGAAGTAACCGAATCTCTTCAACACGTGGCAAACTCCATTTCCAACACCATTATATTAGCGTCCTCCCAACAAAGACAGCAATTACACATAGCTGCTGTATTTGCTTGCAATTTTGTAAATCTCCAATATGCCATTGCAGAAGATCTATTAAAAAAAGAGAATCTACCTTTTGTATTGCTTTTACCCCTTATCCAAGAAACAGCGCATAAAGCATCTCAGCTCAGCCCTCAAAAAAGCCAAACAGGACCCGCAGTAAGAAGAGATCAAAGTGTGATAAACAAACATAAAAAACAACTTGAAAATGATCCGGAAATGGCTCAATTATACCAACTCTTAACGGATACCATTCAAAAGAAATTTAAATAAAGCGAGTATATTATTTATGGATTACACCCCATACCTTTAAATCTGATGAATAACATCCAATTTCTAACAATCTAATGTCGTATCTTAGTTGCAAAATTATTTTTACAATGAGCAACTTTAAAGAAGATTTAATGAAGGTAAAGGCTTTTGCCTTTGATGTTGATGGAGTACTTTCTTACCAAGCTGTACCTATGTTTCCGAACGGCGAACCCATGCGCATGGCTAATATCAAGGATGGTTTTGCCTTGCAATTAGCAGTAAAATTGGGATACCCTATAGCCATTATTACCGGAGGTAAAACTGAAGCTATTAAAACCAGATATGAAAACCTTGGAATAAAAAATGTATACATGGGATCTTCAGATAAAATGCCTGTTTTCACAAAATGGTTAGAAGAAAATAATCTCAAAGCGGATGAAGTGCTTTACATGGGTGATGATATTCCGGACTATCCTGTTATGAAAAGAGTAGGTATTCCAACTTGTCCTTCTGATGCTGTTGAAGAAATTAAATCTTTATGTAAATACATCTCCGATAAAAAAGGTGGAGATGGCTGTGTAAGAGATGTTGTAGAACAAGTATTGAGAGCGCATGGAAAATGGGCTTTAGATTATAAATGGTAAAAACATAAACGGGCTTAACTTTTTTCAATATGATTTTTTTAAAACTAATTAGAGCAAAGAATATTTTTATAATCATTCTTTTACAATTACTTCTTCGATACACTTTAATTATTCCCATATTGAATCACTTCGATGTTAAGCCTGTTCTTCCAGAAATTTACTTCATTCTAGTAATCCTGGCAACCAGTTTATTTGCAGCTTCCGGCTACATCATTAACGACTATTTTGACTTAAGAATAGACCGGATTAATAAACCGGATAAAGTTCTTATTGGAAAAAAAATTAAACGAAGAACGGCCTTGTTTCTTCATGTGCTTTTAACCGTCACAGCTGTTTTTATTGGTTTCTTTTTAGCCTTTGTAAGCCGGAAAGAAAATTATGCCCTAATTGCAGTAATTACCCCAATCGTATTATGGTATTACAGTACTAATTTTAAAAAACATGCGGTTATTGGAAATCTAATCATCTCTTTATTCACAGCCTTGGTAGCATATGCAGTTGTATCCATTGAATTTGCTTCGCTTGCAAAATTTCATGGAACACAGATCTTAAGCACTGAAGCATGTTCTACTGCTTGGTTTTGGACAACAGGATTTGCTTTTTTTGCATTCATCACCAATTTCAGCCGTGAAATAATCAAAGATACAGAAGACGTAAAGGGAGACGAAGCTACCGGATGCAAAACACTTCCAATCATCATGGGAGTAAAGCTGACCAAAGCCTTTCTGTTGATTTTAGAAATTGCAACCATCATTGCCTTATGGCTGATCTATTTCCACATTGACCTCATCCAATCAATACCCTATTCATTAATCTATTTTTCAGTTGGCTTAACTGTGCCCCATTTTGTTTTAATAGCCATTCTGTACAAAGCCAAAAGTCCTAAAGAATTTCACACAGCCAGTACCATCAACAAAATCATTATGGTTCTTGGCATCTTATTCATTGCATTAGCTGGTAAAGCTTTTTAAAATACAATCATGATTGAAAACATTAAAAACTATAAAATAATACTAGCCTCACAATCGCCAAGACGTCAAGAATTATTGAAACAGCTGAACATTCCATTTGAACTAAAAATTAAGGAAGATGTAGAAGAAGTGTTTTCGGAAGACATGCCAATTAATGAGGTTCCCGAGTTCTTGGCAAAACTGAAGGCTAAGCCATTTGAACAAGACTTAAAAAACAATTCTTATTTAGTCATTACAGCTGATACGGTAGTAGTTTGTAACAATCAGATTTTAGGCAAGCCCGCTAATAAAAAAAATGCTTATGAAATGCTTCAAATGCTTTCCGGTACAACGCATGAAGTTATAACCGGAGTAGCCCTTACCAGTAATTCTAAACAAAAAAGCTTCACCTCATCCACCAAAGTAACCTTCAAAACCCTTACTGACAACGAAATAAATTACTACATAGATCACTACCAACCCTATGATAAAGCAGGGAGCTATGGCATCCAAGAATGGATTGGAATGATTGGCATTGAACACATTGAAGGCAGTTATTTTAACGTGGTAGGCATGCCCATACAAAAACTCTACACCGAATTGCAAAACTATTAACCCGATTCGACAATGCGATTTAAACTCTTGCTGACAATTCAACTTCTACTTTTTTCAATTACCCTAACAGCAGAGGAAGGAATGTGGATCCCTTCCCTTCTAAAAGGTTATACAATTGAACAAATGCAAAAGAAAGGGTTTAAGTTAAATGCTGAAGATATCTATAGTGTTAACAAAGCATGCTTAAAAGATGCTGTTGTCATATTTGGAAATGGATGCACAGCAGAATTAATATCAGACAAAGGATTAATAATCACCAATCATCATTGCGGATTTGAACAAATTCAAAAGCATAGTACGCAAAGCCGCAACTACCTCAAAGATGGATTCTGGGCTCAAAATCAACAAGAAGAACTTATCAATCCAGACCTTACAGTTACCTTCCTGATTAAAATGGAAGACGTCACAGATAGTGTTTTGGCAGGAATCCCTGATAGCTTAAACTATCAACAAAAACAGATTGAAATTGAAGATAACATTGAGCGAATAGAAGCAAACGCAATTAAAAACACTCACTACAAAGCCAAAGTCAAGCCTTTCTTCCATGGCAATCAATACTTTCTTTTCATCAATGAAGTATTTAAAGATGTACGCTTAGTTGGAGCTCCACCTTCTGCAATTGGCAAATTTGGCGGCAATACAGATAATTGGATGTGGCCCAGACACAATGCAGACTTTGCTTTATTCAGAATTTATGCCGATAAAAACAATCGTCCTGCTGAATATTCAGAAAACAACATTCCATATTTTCCAAAAAAACACTTAAGCATTTCGGCTAAAGGTATAAAAGAAGGGGATTTTACAATGTTAATGGGTTATCCTGGATCGACCAATCAATATGCGCCCTCACATCACATTCACATGCTTTTAGACCAAATATATCCTGAATTGACTAATATTAGAAAAGAAAAACTCTCCATCATTGATTCATACCAAAGAAAGGATGAAGAAATTCAAATTAAATATGCAGTTAAATATGCAAAAATTTCAAACACCTATAAAAGATGGATAGGTGAGCAAAAAGGTTTAAAAAAGCAAAAGGCCATTGAAGCTAAAATAAAATATGAGCAAGAAATTAAAAATTGGATAAATGATTCTTTGGACGAACACCATCCATATAAGGATATTTTTCCAAAATATGATTCACTCTATAATAACTACGCCCATTACTTTTTAGCGTTAAAATACATGTATGAGTTACTCTTCTACAATGGTATGGAATTGGTTGAATATAGCGGCTCCTTCAAACCACTGCTAAACAACTACTTATCAGACCCTATCAAACACTCTCAAAAGCTTATTGAAGCTAAGAAAAGCATTTCAAGCTTTTATAAAAATTACCACCAACCACTAGATAAAGAACTTACGATAAAACTATTAAGCATTTATAAAAATAAACTTCCCGAAGAACTTTGGCCTAAGACCTATCATACAATTGACAAAAAATTTAAAGGTAACATTGATCATTTTGTAAACACGATTTATAAAAAGTCTGCTTTTACAGATTCGTTGAAATTATCTTCTCTTCTTAAAAATTTCAATAAAAAGAGCTATCTGAAGCTTGAAAAAGACCCAGTCCTTATTCTCTATCAAGACTTTTATTTTGTATATGGATCCAAAATATATTATCAGCACAAGGATTTAGAAGATAAAATATCATCTCTTAACCAGCAATATATGCAAGCTATAAAAGTCTATCAGTCTAATAAAATATTTTATCCGGATGCGAACTCTACTTTGCGTGTAACTTATGGTAATGTAAAAGGCTATGAAGGTGACGATGCCATATTTTATGACTACCAAACAACTTTGTCAGGTATGATAGAAAAAGATAATCCTGAGAAAAGCGATTTCAAGGTCCCTGCTAAACTAAAACAATTATTCACCTTTAAAGATTACGGACAATATAACAACAGTACATTACCACTTTGCTTTATTGCAAGCAACCATACTACGGGAGGAAATTCGGGTAGTCCTGTTCTAAATGCAGACGGTCACCTCATCGGTATTAATTTTGATAGAGCCTGGGAAGGTGTCATGAGTGATCTCATGTATAATCCCAAACAATGTAGAAACATTTCGTTAGATATTCGTTTCGTTCTTTTCTTCATTGAGAAATATGCCAATGCCGATTACCTGCTTAAAGAAATGACCATTTTAAAATAAAAATACTTCAGGCAAATTATAAATAATCTACCTGAAGTATCCCTTTGAAATAACAATAAAATCAATTCAAAGATAATATCCTATCAAGAGGTTTTCGGTATAAAAGTCTATTTTATGCTTATTTGATTCAATTATTCGAATTTTGAAATCAGGATATTTCTTTCTTGCAACCTCATTTATCCTTTTAATAAATTGTGCTGTTTTAGTATCTTTTTTTCTCGCTATAAAACCATCAAGGGAAATTAAAAATGAAATTTGTGTCTTAGTCGCCAAAGATGTGATATGTAAATTCATAATATAAATTTTAGAAGGGTACAACTTCAATAACAATACACCATTTGTACGCTTGCATCAAACTAATTGTTATGTTCATTAAAATCCTTTTGACAAAAGACAACAAAATATTATATAACAACCCAATTTTATATATTCACTGAGCAAAGAGTTCATCATCCGGTATATTTAAAAGCATTGGTATCTATTAAGAATGCTACTTCTCCATTACCTAAAACACTAGCAGCTGAAATCTCTTCATGCTTTTTCACTAATTCACCCATAGGTTTCAAAACAGCTTGATGTTGCCCGATAATCTCATCGGTAATAATGGCTGCTCTACCACCATTCTTGGTAACAATTACAACTTTTGCCATTGTAGGCCTATCATTCTGAAGGCTAAACAGATCTCTTAACGAAACAAAGGGCACCAATTCTTGCTCAAAATCAATCGTTCCATGCCTTAGACGATGAGCCACTTCTTCGTATGGCATTTGTGAACATACCTCTACATCAGAAAGGGGCAACAAACATTTCATATCATCAGAACGAACCAACAAAGTATCAAGAATTGCAATTGACTGCTGAAGCTTTATTGTGAATGTTGTTCCTTTGCCTAATTCACTCTTTATTTGAAATTCTCCTCTTAAATCCGAAATCTTTTGTTTCACAACATCCATTCCAACCCCACGTCCGGAAATAGAAGTGATTTCTTTTGCCGTCGAAAAGCCCGGATGACAAATCAAATTAAAGATTTCCTTTTCACTTAAATTTTCATTTCCGGTTAACAAGCCTTTTGCTATTGCAGTCTTAACTAATTTATCTTTATCTAATCCTTTTCCATCATCAATAACCTCTATGTAAATATTATTTCCGGAGTTGTAAGCCGACAATTTAATCACTCCTTTTGCTTCTTTGCCATTATCAACTCGAGTTTCAGGAGATTCAATGCCATGATCCAATGCATTTCTTAATAAATGAACTAAAGGTTCTGCAACCATATCAATTGAACTTTTATCCAATTCAGTTTCCATCCCTTCCGTTATAAATTCAACCTCTTTGCCTAAATTTTTAGACACATCGCGTATTAAGCGGTTAAATTTCGGCACCATATCCCGTATCGGAATCAAACGAATATCTAAGGCATTATTCCTAAAGTTCTTCGATAATTTATCTAACTTTTCTACCTGAGATCTTATACCTTCATATTCCTTCTTAGTACTTATCAAATTCAACTGCGATGAGGTTGTGATTAATTCACTTACCAAATACATTAAATAATCAAGTTTTTCTGAATCCACAGAAACACGATTCATATTCTTTTTTATGGATTGAATCGTTGAATCCGTATTAATGGACTGTTTTACTATAGATACAGACAATTTCCCATCCGATTCGTCTACAAAATCAGATTGATTACTTTTTTCAAGGTGCGCCATTTCCTCAGCTATTAACTCCTGTTGATAACGCTCCATCTCTTCTTCATTAAACACATCAAGATTTGCCACTTTACGAATAACGCAATATTCATAAACAAACATTAATGCTTCCTCTAATTCATCAAACGAAAACTCACCAACCACAAAAATGCTCCACCTTTCTTCTTCTTCTCCTTCAACCGGCAATTTATAAATAGATCTAATTTCCCCAACTTCGGCCAGATCTTTTATTGCATAAAGCACATTAATACGACGATCCAATATACTCTGATGGGTATGAAAAATAATATTATAAGTTACAACACTAGATTCTTTCTTTTGAAGTTTTAAACGATTTATATAGCCGGCTCCTTGGCCTTTGGAAAGAATTGCATTGCACTGTGCTAATAAATTCTCCTGCCTATCCTTGTTTTCTTTTTTTTCTACTTTCTGATCATTCATCAAAGTAAAAAGATGATCCGAAGCAGCTAAGGTTAAGTCTAAAATATCTTTGTCTACAGCTATTATACCATTTCTAATTAGATCATAAATATTCTCAACATTATGAGTTAATACACTCATACCTTCAAATCCATACATGCCACTAACACCTTTTATGGTATGCATCACCCGAAAAATCTCTTGTATCAAATCAAGATTATTAGGATTGTTTTCCAAATCAAGAATTATCCCCTCCAAAGAATTTAATAGAGTTGTTGCTTCTTCAATGAAAAGCTGTTTAAATTTTGAAACTTCATTTGAATCCATATAATTTGGCGTTTTGGGTTAGTTACAAGTAGGTTAACTATAAAAATTCAGACTATAAAAACCATAATACTTTTGTAATTTCACTAATTAATAAGTTATAAAGATATCTGGTAGGTTCAAAGTCTAAAAGAGCTAAAAGTGTTGATTTATAATCCCTCTTTCCCTACAAAAGGGTTGTTCTTTATCTTAATCAAAGATGATCTTTTCATAGAAGTTTATTCTTGATAAAACAAAAGACCTATGTCATGTAGGAATTTCGCTTTTAGCGAAATGATTATCCCTGACCACTAAAATCATTTTTTATCAACCGCGAAAGTCACTAAAAACCACGAAAAAATTGAAAATCAGCGAAGCTAAATTTGCACCCTAATTTTACTTTTCGTGTGTTTTTGTGTTTTTCGTAGTTAAAAATAAATTGTTTTGTTTAAAAGCAATTTCCCTACTATGTCATGAAGACCTTTTATTTATGGCTATTTTTTTTAGTCAATATCTTCACCGTTTTCATCTTCAATTTCAGAAGAAAGACTTTCAGTCGATGATAAATTAACAACATCTTCGGTGCTCATAGCAGCTTCAAGATTTAACAACATAATGAATTGACCATCTCTATGGATCACTCCACGAATATAATCTGAATTATACCCTTGTCCGACTTCCGGTACAGGTTTAATTGTCTTCTCATCTATTTCAATAACATCTACTACTTTGTCAGACATGGCACCAACCATGTGCTCTCCATTGTTTAACTTCAAATTCAAAATCATGATTACAAATTTTTCACCTTCTTCGTAAGTATCAAGATCGAACTTCATTCGAGTATCAACTACCGGTATTACATTACCTCTAAAATTAACAACTCCGGCAATTGTTTCTGGTGCTTTAGGTAGATTTGTAATGGTATGCTCCTCGCCCACTTCAATGATTTCAAGCACTTTATGTACACTCACGGCAAACAACTCTCCTTTTAAACGAAATGTGAGATATGACTCAACTGTTTTTTTGTTAATTGTTTCTACTGCTTCCATATTTAAATACCTTTATAATTTCATTTATTCTGAATAATTTGACTATCTACTCTAAAAAATTAAACGTCATTTCTGGTGTTTCCCTTAAATACTCATTTACTTGAATTGAATTTGCAAGATTTTTTTCAATAAAATCTCCATCCTTAAAATCACCCCTCACATTATCAACTTTAAAATATTGGGTTATTTGTTCCAATTCTTGAGCTTGAGAAGCCATTTCTTCGGCACTACTAGCCATCTCCTCTGATGATGATGCATTTTGCTGAGTCACCCGACTTAATTGCTGGAGTGCAGAATTTACCTGCTCAGCACCTGTTTCTTGTTCTCTACTGGAATTTGCGATTTCATCCAGCAACTGATATGTTTCTTCAATATCCGGTAAAATGGCATTGAGCATTTTTGTTGATTCCTTTGTCATTTCAACTCCTCGATCTGCCAAAGCCACAATTTCACTTGCAGCAGCCTGACTTCTTTCTGCTAACTTTCTAACTTCAGATGCGACAACTGCAAATCCACGTCCTTGCTCACCGGCACGAGCAGCCTCAACTGCTGCATTGATAGCTAAAAGATCAGTTTTTTCAGCAATTTTTACAACAACACCTATTTTTGAATGTATATCATCTACCGCTCTCATACTTGCATCTGAAGCACTAGCAACTTTCTTCATCGCTTTAGCTGAGTTTAAAGAAATCTCCCTTGTTTTCGCTGCATTTGAAGAGTTTTGCTGGATATTTGCAACCATTTGCTCCATTGATGAAGACACCTCTTCTGTCGAAGCAGCTTGTTCACTTACACCGGAGGAAACCTGTTGAGCTCCTGAGCTTAATTGACTACTAGCGGAGGCAATATTATCTGCACTTGACTTAATATTTTCAACTATAGATCTTAACCTTTTTGTCATATTTTTTAGCGCAAAAGCAAGATCACCAATTTCATCTTTTTGATCAATATCTATTTGTGCAGTAAGATCACCATTAGAAACTCTTTCAGCAAATTTCACTGATCGAAGTATAGGCTCAACCAAACTTTTCGAAATCATAATGGCTATGATTAAAGCAATAATTGAAGCCAGTAAATTAAATGTTATCACCCCATTTCTTGTAACAGCGGCTTCTGATAGCAGTACTTCATCTGTCATAATATGCTGTTTGGATTCGGTTATAGCTTTTGTAAAAAGCGTCCCCATTTTTCCTAGATACCCCATAGTTTCATTGTGAAAAATATGACTGGCATTCTTAGCTACTTGCAAATCCTTTTCGAACCAGGCAGAAAACTCATCAAATCTGGAAAGTACAATATCAGTTTTCGTCTTTATAACAGAATTAAAATATTTCTTCGCTTCTGCATTTTGGTCATTCCTTTGATAATATTCTGCCGTTCTTACACTTTTGTGTAACTCGTCATGAACTTTAAGTATTTCAGCTACCACCGACCGAATATCTTCATTTTCGACAACCAACTCTTCCAGTTCTCCCGAATGAATCCATTTTCCAAAGCGGCACTCTGTTGGATCTTTAATAACATTAATACTAGACAAATTTTGAACAAAAATTGCATCTTTCACATTCTCCATCCACATCACATGATCCAATTTTACTTGCCGTAATAAAACCGCAAGCTCCCAGTTCAAAGGCTTATAGGTATTCCTGATTTTTTGTGCTGATTCATGCAGTTGTTTATGAGGCTCTTCAAATTCAGCAAACAGAGATTTTAACTCTGGTGCTAAACGTTCTGCCTCCTGCCTACCTTCTCCATAATACCACTCTCCAAATTGACATTTATGAGGATTGGTTTGAACATTTATAGTGTTTACTTCTTCATTGGTCAGAAGTTCATTAACTTGCTGTGCCCATAATAAATGATCAACATACTTTTCTTCTAAGGTGGCTCTCAGTTTATTTCCTTCGATTACAGTTTCAGCATTTGTTACAATTTCACCAATTCCACGAATTGCCCAATAAGCAGAACAAATTAATAAGACGATAACAAAACCAAAGGACAATAAAAACTTTGTCCCTAATTTTAGATTTTTCCAGGCCATAGTTATTGGTTTAAAATATAAGTTTTACATATCTCTATAAAATTTACAGTTTATAATTTTCAAATTAAGTTACCTAAACAAGCAACATTGATTTAAACATGGCTCTGTCAAGGGAAATCATAAATTTCCAACCTCTTAAAAAACTGTTATACAACGCTTAAACAATACCTCAAGGCTCCTTTGCCTGTTAGACATTTATTCACTCCTTTCTACATATCAACATAATCATTAACTTCTTTATCAAAAGTCTTGATCATATCACTTTCATCAAAGGCTTCTATATTTTCACTTTCCTCCTTAAAAGAAACATTATCTTGTTTTTCTGAATCGAGGTTTATGGATATTCCGTCAAATTCATCAATGTGAAAAAATTGAGTCAACTGCTCCAATTCAGAAGCTTGAGAAGCCATTTCTACAGAATTGGATGCCATTTCTTCTGAAGAAGAGGCATTTTGTTGAGTTAATAAACCTAATTGCTGAATAGCAGCATTAATCATTTCAGCACCAGAATCTTGTTCCATACTTGCGTTCGCAATCTCATCAATTAACCTTGATGTCTCTTGTATTTCAGGAACTATTTCTCTTAACATATCTGTTGCTTCCAACGTTTTGCGATGACCCGTCTCAGCTAACTCAACAATCTCACTGGCTGCCTTTTGACTTCTTTCAGCTAATTTTCGAACTTCTGAAGCCACAACAGCAAATCCCCTTCCTTCATCACCAGCTCTGGCAGCTTCTATTGCTGCATTAATAGCTAACAAATCAGTCTTTTCAGCAATATCGACAACAATATTAATTTTTGAAAAAATGTCTTGTACTGCACTCAGGCTTTCTTCTGAAGCTAATGCTACATCATCCATTTTCTTTGAGGATTTCAATGACAATTCTCTTGTATTCTCTGCATTGGCAGTATTCTGTTGTATATTAGATGCCATTTCTTCCATAGCAGAAGATATTTCTTCGGTAGATGCAGCTTGTTCGCTTGCTCCATTAGATATTTGCTGTGCTCCACTGCTTAATTGTTGACTAGCTCCTGCAATATTATCAGCTCCAGCTTTTATCGAAGAAATGGTTAAACGCAACTGAGCTGTCATTCGTTTTAATTCGGTGGCTAATTGACCTATTTCATCTTTTTGATCGATAGATACATTTGCGGTCAAATCTCCTTTAGCTATAGATTTTGCTAACGCTAATCCCTTTTTCACCGGAATTGTAATAGAACGTGTTATGACAATTGCAGAACATATGCATAATACTAACCCAAATAAGAGCAAAATAAAAGCTTCACTTTTCGCCTTATTAGCTTCATAAGAAGAAGATGAAACTGCCTCTTCAACAAGCATAGCCACATCTGTCCCAACTCTTAACAAGGCATCTTTAATACTCTGAATTTGAGGCGAAATTAGCTCCTTCAATTCATTGTCAGTAACCACCAAACTATCATTTGATTCATTCTGCAATTCTTTTATTTTAAGTTCTTTTACTTTTTCTATTTCCAATTTAACTATAGACTCTTGAGTTGTAATAACATCGGACATTTCAAATGCAATGCCCTGTTTATATAATTCAAATTCTTCACCCCAAGATTCATCTCCTGCTGTTTCTAATACAGAATTTGCATTCGCAATTAAACGTTTTTCAGCATCTTGGATTTCTGTCCATTTCAGTTCCACTTCCTGAATAGACAAAGCAGAAATCATTTCAGAAACAACTTGCATTTCGGTCCCTACTTCTATCTGAGCATTCATGATTCCTTCTGAAATATCAAATGCCTTTATCACATCAGCTTCCTTACTCTCAATGGAATTCAGGACTGACATTTCACGCCAGCCTATTGATACAATTATTAATAAAGCAAGCCCGAAACTTAAGCCCAGTTTATTTTTAAGTTTTAAATCCTTTAATTTCATATTTCGTAAGGTTTGGTTTGGTAATACCTATGGTTTTCAATTGGGCGCTAACAGCGCTACGGCATTAAGAAAGTTATTATTTTCATAAAGCGAACAACTAACGCTTGATGCATAAAGTTTAACAGCCTATTACATAAAGCTAAAAAACATAAAATCAATTATCAAGCCCCTTTTATATGTTTTCTCACATAAAACCAAAAAAGTAAGGGAAAAATAATATCCAATTATTCCTCCCTTACACAACCTGATAAAAACCTAAAACAAAATTACATTTCTACATAGTCTTTTAATTCTGACTCTAAATTAAATAGAGAATTCATGGATTGCTTTTGATAAACACTCTCTGGTTGAGAGTTCTGGATAGGCGCTACTTTTTCCTTAAAGGATCCCATTGCATACCCTTTTCCAGTTCCTCTTTTCACCCCAATATTAAAGAAACTTATAACACTCTCTAATTCTGAAGCTTGAGACGCCATTTCCTCTGAACTACTAGCCATCTCTTCTGCTGAAGAAGCATTTTGCTGCGTAACCATACTTAATTGTTGAATAGCTGAATTTATTTGATTAGCACCAGCTTCTTGTTCACGGCTCGCAGTTGCTATTTCATCAACCAATCGAGAAGTTTCATGAATCTCCGGAACTATTGCTTTTAATTTATTTGCAGATTCTTCTGTTTTTATCATACCTCGTTCAGCCAATTTCACAATTTCATTAGCTGCCCTTTGGCTTCGCTCTGCTAATTTCCGAACCTCTGCTGCTACAACTGCAAACCCACGCCCTTCATCACCGGCTCTTGCTGCTTCCACTGCCGCATTAATGGCTAACAAATCTGTTTTTTCCGCAATCTCTACAACCACATTAATCTTTGAAAATATATCCTGAACAGCATTCATACTTTCTTCTGAAGCTTGTGCTACTTCTTCCATTGCTATTGAAGACTTTCGTGATATCCCTCTGGTATTCTCAGCATTTTCTGTATTTTGTTGAATATTAGCTGCCATTTGTTCCATAGAAGAGGATACTTCTTCGGTAGATGCAGCTTGTTCACTTGCCCCACTAGATATCTGCTGAGATCCACTACTTAAGTGCTGACTTGCAGAGGCTATATTATCTGCTCCACTTATAACACTGGATACGACACTCTTAATTTTATTCACCATTAAATACATGGAACGGTATACCCCTTCAAAATGTGTTTTCTGATTAAAGGAGATGCTTAAATTTCCTTTTGAAATATTTTCTGCAATACGCGCGATTTCCTCGGGCTCTTCTCCTAACGTTTTAGTTATCTCTTTTCTAACTAAGTAGGCAACAAAAAATATACATAACAATAAGATAAACGCTGCGACAAAGATTACTGTTTGCATATTCTTGACCGGTATTAACACTTCAGACTCATCCATTTCAGCAATTATTGCCCAATTAAGACCTGGAATATTTAACTTCGCATAGGAACATAAAACATCTTTCCCTTGATAATCTGTTATAAGCTGAGTCCCAGATTGTCCTTGTAATGCCAGTTGTGTTGCCTTTGTGTCAACTTTTTGTTTTAATACAGTACTTTCGACCGAAAATCTGGAATCACTTCGTAACAAATAATCTTCTCCAACCAAATACGTCTCCCCGGTTTCTCCTAATCCAGCCTTTTCTTGCATTACACGATTAATCGCCTCTAGTGAAAGCTGATAAGCTAATACGCCTATTATTGCACCTGCATTATCTTTAATCGGACCGGTTACAAAAGCAGCCGGGGCATTTGATACATCATACCATTCAAAATCTACCAATGCAAAGCCCTCTTTTCCCATACGATAAGCTTTGGCCAAAACTGAATTTGAGAGACGACCGTTAATTAAATCTTCCCCTAAATCACTTTCTTTTGATACAGTATAAGCGACCTTACCATCTGGTGAAATAAAAAACAAATCATAATATCCATACTCATCTATGTAAGTTTTTAGTTTTGAACCATGTGCCTTTTCCCAATTTTGATAGGTCTCTCCATTTAAACCCTCCTCGTTAAAAGCCGAAATAAAACGATAAGCAGCCATTTGAACAGCTGAATTAAAGGCGTATACTTTGATATCACCTAATCGGGATTGAAACCAATGTTGTAATTGACTTTTTTTAATTTCTTTTATAGAAGATAATTGATCATTTGTTCGATCTACCAAAGCCCGCTTTGAGGTAGAGTAAGAAATTATTGCTAAAGTACTTACAGACATTACCCCAACGGCAATAAAATAAAGAATAAGTTTCGCCGTAAATTTCATTTTCTTCATAGGTTAATATTTAAGTTAAGTCGGTTAATCACATCCTGTCTAAACAAGGTTAAATTAAAAATAGAATAAAGTCAAGAATTCGAATCCACACAATAGGGTTGATTTCTAAAATAAAAAGTAGGATTTTATCTATTATTTGGAATGCCAAAACATAATCACACTGACTATTTAATTGTTCTCTCAACCTAAACGAAACGAACTCAACACCAGACCTTAATAAATGCTTGAAATGATAATATTCGTCAAACGCTTTATAAATATCAATAACTCTAAAGTCGCATTTCCCGCAATTTTTTTATATTTTTAATTAAACCGACCAACCTTAATCTTATGGGTTCTATCCTTAAACACAATATTTTAATTGTTGATAACCATATTGACTCGATAAAACTTTATCGTCTCATATTCAAAGACAATTACACTATCTTCACAGCAAAGGATACAGAATCTGCCATTGAAATAATTCATCATAATGAAATCTCAACTGTCATTGCCGATTGTATTCACATCTCTGCAAGCGCTATTGATTTATTTGAACAAATTGAAGAAAACTACTCTTCGATCCAACGAATATTAGTTACTGATTTAATGGATCACAGTTTAATAAAAGATGCCATAAACAGGGGACGAATAATTAGTTACATCAATAAACCCATCGATCCAAAAAACCTTTTAATGGTAGTTGATAATGCCATCAGACAATACCAATTAAAAACGGATAACCAACGATTGATAGAGAATCTTAAAATCAACAACATTCAATTAAAAGCTTTATTAAGAGACTTGAAACAAGAGGAGGTTAAATTTAGAAATATCTTTAATTCAAGTCCGGATCCAATATTTATTATAGATAAAAATTCACAGATACAAGAATGTAATGCCTCTGCCCAAAAGCAGTTTTATTCCGAAATAATAAATCCGATGGAAAACAACTTAACTAATTTCATTTACAAAACAGATCTCAATAAGGCAAAAGAATATGTACAAGGGTTGGATGCAGGTGAAAATCCTATGTTGGAGCTAAAAATGATGACTAATGACGCTAAAAAAATTGATTTTGAAATCAATGGCTTTCCTGTAAAATATCATGGTTCAGATGCCATCGTTATAACTCTACGTGACCTTTCTGAAAGAAAAGAAATGGAAAAGAGATTATTACAATCTGTGATTCAAACGGAAGAAAAAGAAAGACGTCGTTTTGCTCAGGAATTACACGATGGCATAGGCCCTTTATTATCAACGACTAAACTATATCTTCAATGGTTTAACAAGCCTAATTCAAAAGTAGATAAAACACTTATAATTAACAAAATGGAAGAAACCCTGGAGGAAACCATTAGCGGTTTAAGAGAAATCTCAAATAATATAAGTCCCAATACTTTAATGAGTTTTGGACTAAATACAGCTTTGAAAAACTTTGTGAACCGAATTATAAATGCTTCAAATATTAATATTATTTACAAAGATAATTTAACCATTAAGTTAAAGAATGAAATTGAAATAACAGCCTACCGCTTAGTCTGTGAGTTTATTAATAATTCTATTAAACATGCCAAAGCCTCAAAAATAGAAATAAGCATTCAGGATGATGACAACTATCTCTTTATATACTACGAAGATAATGGCATTGGCTTTGACCTCAAAGAAGTTTCTAAAAAGGCCGGTGGCAACGGGTTATTAAATATGCAAAGCAGAGTACAATCTCTTGGAGGCCAACTAAAAATAGACACCGCTCCTAATTACGGAACTCATATAAGTGTACAAATAGAAATCTAACCAAAAAACAATACAATGGAAGACATTAAGATTTTCTTAGTTGATGATCATTTAATATTTAGAGAAGGACTAAGAAACCTCATCGAACTAGAAGGTGTAGGTAAAATAGTAGACGAAGCCAGCAATGGCAAGGAGTTTTTAGAAAAACTAGAAAATGCAAATCCGGATTTAGTTTTAATGGATATTTCAATGCCTGAAATGAATGGGATTGAAGCAACTGAAAAAGCCATTGAAAAATTTCCTGACCTGAAAGTAATGGCACTTTCTATGAATGGGGATGAAGAGTTTTATTACAAGATGGTTGAAGCCGGTGTAAAGGGTTTCTTGCTAAAAGACAGTGGCATCAAAGAAATTGAAAGAGCAATTTACACCGTGGTTGATGGGGACAGTTATTTTTCAAATGAGTTACTCAGAAGGATAATCACCAACTTCAAAAAACCGGAAGCTCATGAAAATGGAGAAAAAGAACTCCTATCCAAAAGGGAAGTTGAAGTTTTACAAGAAATTTGTAATGGATTGACTAACGATGAAATAGCCGCAAAACTATTCATAAGCACACAAACTGTAAAAGGACATCGTAGTAATTTGCTTTCAAAGACTAATTGTAAAAATAGTGCCAGTCTTGTTTTATACGCGATCAAAAATAAAATTATCGAATTATAACAAGTCAGTGCATTGTAAAAAGGTCATTTCATGGTTACGACTGATACTCTAAAAAATTGGTATGATCAACTGTTATTGATAAACCAATTAACAAAAGCTACCAATTCTTTAATCTTCGAATTTGGAGAAAAGAATAGCTATGTCCTTGTAAATTCGGATGAAACACCACCTTACAATGCAAATGAAACAATAGATATATCACTAAAAGATATAGACCTTTATTCTAAAAAATTTTCTACTGTAACTATTCTAAAAAAAGAGGAGTTTCCAACTCAAAAAATATTTTCAAACAAGACACTCAAAGAAATTCTTTTTGCCCCCCTTTTTATTGACGAAAGTTTTAAATGGGGAGGAATAATTGCTTATAATTATTCAGATACTTCCTTTTCTCAAGAATCTGTAAAAACCCTAAAAACCTTTCAAAATTCAATCAAAGACTCTTTAATCCTAAGCTTAAAACAGCCTAAAGACTTAATCCATGAAAACACTGCACTTAATTTCTTATTGGACTCTTTGAGTGGGGTTCCCTGGAGAATGTGTTTCAAGACTTTTAAATTTACTTTCATTGGCAAACAAGCCCCAAAAGTACTTGGATACAGCTCTGAAGACTGGCCAACATTTAACGAATGGAAAGCATCATTACACCCAGACGATCAGGAAAATGCAGCCAACTTCTGCTATTCACAAAGCCTGGAAGGTAAAGATCATAGTTTTGAATATAGGCTTATAAAAAAAGACGGTTCTATGATTTGGGTAAGAGATGTTGTTTCTGTTAAAACAAACGACAATAATAAACCAATTGAATTAGTTGGTTTTATAATTGATATAACTGACATCAAGGAAAAAGAAAATAATCTCCTAAAAACCAATAAGTTATTAAATTTCGAAAGAGAGCTTTTTCAAACATTTATTGACACCATTCCATCGTTTATTTTTGTGAAAGATATGAGTGGCCGTTTAGTAATTGCCAACAAATTTTACAATACCTTTTTTAACAAACCCAATAAGAATTTTATCGGCCAAACGGTAGATGAATACTTTGACAAACAAATTAGCAAAGAGCTTCGAACCAAAGAACAATATGCCATAAAACATAAAAAAGTGGTTGATCATGAAATTTTGATTCCATCTACTACCGGTAAGAAAAACTGGTTCTTCATCTCCTATTTTCCAATTTTTAATGAACAAAAAGAAGTCATCTCCATAGGTGGATCATCCTTTAATATTACAGAACGAAAAAACTATGAACACAAAATAAACACGCTTAATAAGCAAATTGAATTTATCTTACAAGGAACAGATACCATTCTATCAATGATTGATGAAAACAATCAAGTTTACTACCATAGTCATAAAAACATATTGGAACCCAAAGAAATTTGTTTTGAAAAATTTAGATCTAAAAGTAAAAAGTGTAAAGAGTGCCCCGGCTTAAAACAGACGAAAGAAAAAACAATCTTTTACTACGAAGATCTAAGTGAAGACAAAAAAAACTATCAGGTCATGGTGATTCCTTTTAAAGCAGAAAACGGACATTGGCACATGGCCGAAATTCAGGTGGACATTTCTGAAAAAGTTGCTAAAGATAAGGAAGTTGCTAAACTAAGAGACCAATTAGACATTGCAATGACAGCGGGAAAAATAGCTTATTTAGAAATTGATATTGAAAACCAAACCTGCAAATCAAATGCCTTTTTAAAACAACTAACCGGATTTGATCTAAACGAAAGCAGACCCGATATACCTTGGTTATCTTCACGAATACATCCGGA
Source organism: Bacteroidales bacterium (assembly GCA_003249255.1). Taxonomy (GTDB): domain Bacteria; phylum Bacteroidota; class Bacteroidia; order Bacteroidales; family Marinilabiliaceae; genus SZUA-582. The sequence goes on along the minus strand of QKJP01000029.1, from coordinate 208,391 downwards.
AGATTACAGGCGAATACAAGAACTTTCTCACAACATCATGAAAGACAACCTCAATGAAATTAATTTTGACTTTCGTTTTTTAAATAAAAGTCAGAAATATATTTGGCTTCAATTTAGTGGGAAAGTTTCTGAGGTAGATAAGTCCAATAATGTTTGCAAAATCACCGGCATTCTCCATGACATATCCGCCCAGAAAAAACTTTTAAACGACTTAACATTAGAACGTAACATCTCATTAAAAGCCAGTCATGCAAAAACTACATTTTTATCCAACATGTCGCATGAAATTAGAACGCCCATGAATGCGATTATTGGATTTGCAGACTTGCTAGGAAAACATATCCAAACGCCACCATTAAACAATTACATCAATTCCATTAAGACCAGTGGTAAAATGCTATTAACCCTCATTAATGATTTATTAGATGTATCGAAGATTGAAGCGGGTAAAATGTCGTTAAAAAACGAACCTACCAATCTCATGATCCTCCTGAATGAAATTGAACAAACATTTACCTTAACTACTCAAGAAAAAGGCATATATCTAAACATTATTAAACCTAAAGTATTTCCTGAATTTGTGAACATTGATAACCTCAGATTCAAACAAGTCTTACTGAACTTAATCAACAATGCGATAAAATTCACGCACAATGGTGGTGTTACTGTCAATTATCAATTTCAACCCAATCATGATAATCAAAAGGGAACTTTAACGGTATCGGTGAATGATACCGGAATTGGGATCGAGAAAGATAAACAGAAATACATTTTCGATTCATTCTACCAAGATGAAGATCTTGATAAAAAGAAATATCAGGGAACCGGATTAGGACTTGCTATCATTAGTAAAATCGTGACAATGATGGGGGGTAAAATCTCTTTAAAAAGTGTTTTAAATGAAGGAAGCTCATTTACCCTCCTCATACCAAACCTCGCAATTTCAGGAAATGTTTACAATACCGCCAAAAACAACACAATAGATCCTATTTTATATGAAGGCAATACAGTTTTAATCATTGACGACATTGAGTCAAACAGGTATGTTCTTAAAGCCTTTGCTCAAAACATGAACATGAAAAATCTGGTGGCTTCTAATGGTCAAGAAGGAATTGAATTGGCATTAACTTACGCACCGGACATTATTCTTTTAGATATCCGGATGCCAATAATGGATGGATTTGAAACTTTAAGAAAACTGCGAAGTTACGATCGCTTAAAACATATTCCGGCAATAGCCATTTCTGCCTCTAATCTTGAAAAAGATGTGAGAAAAATATATAAAAATGGATTCGATGGATTTATCAGCAAACCAATATTGGAAACCAGCTTAAAACATGAATTTGGTAAATTTCTGACAGGAAACAACATCCAGCAAGAAAAAGAGCATACGCTGTCAACAACATTTAATTCTTTTCAAAAACTTACCCTGATAGAAAAAAAAGAAATCCATCAAATCTTAATGGAAAAAGTAATTCCTCTTTGGCAACAGCTACTTACCATTCAACCATCCGATAAACTGGTAAATTTTTCTCAACTCTTAAAAAACATCTGCAATAAATATAAATGGTTAGAACTTGAAGCTTATCAAAATGAACTTAATGACTCTATTCATTCCTTTGATTTTGAAAACATTCAAAAACTAATGAAAACATTTACTAAATTAATTGACCAATCAGGCACATAAACAAAACCTTACCTAAATTATACACCATGAAACATAAAGTACTAATAGTAGATGATAATCCTAAAAACTTGCAAGTAATTGCAGCCACATTATCTGAAAATAATTATCAGGTAGAAGTTGCTTTAAGCGGAAAAGCGGCATTGGTATGGCTCGAAAACACCAGTTTTGACATTATTTTGTTGGATATAATGATGCCGGAAATGGATGGCTACGAAACCTGCAAAGCCATTTTGAGTAATCCAAAAAATAAAAATATCCCTATCATCTTTTTAACAGCCAGAAACGACATCGAAAGTGTAACAAGTGGCTTTAAATCAGGAGGTGTTGATTACGTTACAAAACCCTTTAATAATGCAGAATTGCTAGCCCGTTTAGCAACTCACATTGAACTCAAAGAGGCCAAAGAAAAACTAATCGATGTGAACAATTGGTTAGAAACAGAAGTCAATCGAAAAACCATAGCATTACAAAAAGCGAATAATGCTTTACAAAAACTGGATGATTCAAAAAATGACTTTCTAAAATCTATCAGCCATGAAATCAGAACACCGTTAAATGGAATTATTGGTTCTCTCAACTTATTAAGAGGTTTAAATGAAGATACTTACTTCAATGAAGTCATTGAGTTACTGGATGTTTCTGTAACCAACCTTGAAAGATATTCTTATGCAGCTCTTCAGATCGCAAATTTACAATTAAGAGGTGAAAACCAATTGGAACTACAAAAAATGGATTTACAATCGATATGTAAAGGATGCCTAACTAAAGTTGAAGCAAAAGGTAAAGCTCCTGACATCCCTCTAAAATTTGAATCTAACTGTGATGAAGCCATTATAAATGCAGATTTAAACTACCTGCAAAACGCAATAATCGCCTTATTGGAAAGCTCCCTTACTTATACTGAAACCGGTGAAGTTAAAATTAAGATTCAAGAAAGAGAAAATAGTTTTTTAGTTTTAATCGAAGACACAGGATCCCTCTACCCCAATGTTGACATATCACATTTCTTCGATTCGATAAATTATCAAAACTACCAGTTTCAACGAAATAATGCAATGGAACTACATTTGGCCAAAATCATTATTCAACTTCACCATGGTACCATTAAATTGCAGAATAATGAGGATGGGAAAGGCACAAAAACCATTATATCCATCCCCAAAGCAAACGTAACTGTTTCTGAAAATAGTGTGACTACCTATCATTAGGATCAATTTGCGACTAGTTTTTTTTAGAAGTACTAAAGTAAAATTAACATTCTCATGTGAGTCAACAATCCATTTAACCATGGCTGAATTTAAACCTACAGTTCTGATCATAGAAGAGACGCTATCGGAAGCCAATGCGATTAAAGATGCATTGCACACGTTGGATTTTGATGTTGAAATTGCAGACTCCGGAGAAAAGGCTTTAAAAAATTTAAATTCTATTCAGCCGGATATTATCCTGTTAAACATCTTAATGCCGGGGCTAAATGGATATGAAATCTGCATGCGATTAAAACAAAAAAAAGATTTTAAACACATTCCTATCATCTTCCTTTCAGCCTTATCTGATTCGGTCGATAAAATCAAAGCTTTTCAGTTGGGAGCCGTTGATTTTATCTCAAAACCCATTCAAAGGGATGAATTATTGGTTCGGGTAAAATCTCATCTAATAAATTCATTGAATCACATTGAGAAAATAAATAAACAGGTAGAATGGCTTGAAGAAAAAAATACGAAATTATCAACCTTATCAAAAGAATTACAACTTGAAAAAGAACGTAATGACTTAATTATTCAAGGAGCCAGGGTGGGAACTTTTGAGTGGCACATTCCTACAGATACTGTTATTCGAAATGAGGTTGCTGCAAATTTAATTGGGTACAACACAGATGACCTTGGAAAGGACAATAAGATATGGCTTTCGTTGGTTCATCCTGATGACCTAAAACTCGCCCAAAAAACATGTGCCCGTTCAGAAAACAGAGTTGACGAGGTAGTTGATGTGTCTTATCGCATCAAACACAAAAATGGTCAATGGGTATGGCTTGAATGCCGAGGTAAAATCACCGAAAAAGATGCATCAAATCAACCCATAAAAGTAAGTGGAATCTTAATTGATGTAAGCGCAGAAAGAGAAACCCAAATGGCTTTAATTGAAAGTGAAGAAAATTATCGGATACTTTCAGAATCGACCCATGAAGGGATACTAATTCATGATAAAAAAAAAGTCATTGACTCCAATCAGGCCTTAGCTAACATTTTGGGTTTCACCGCCAAGGACTTGGCGATAAATAAACCCCTTCCTATGGATCTGGTAAGTGAGAAAGACCGAAGTTCGATCGAAAAAAAGCTCCTGGCCGAATATAATGGAACGTATGAAATAGAAATGAAGAGGCTGGATGGTGTTTATATTGACTGTGAACTTGAAACCAATGATATTACTTATAAAGGAAAAAAGCACAGAGTTGTTGCATTTAGAGATATCACCCATAAAAAACAAGCTCAGATTATTGACAAAACACGGTTAACAATTATAGAAAACTACCGCTTACTTTCGATAGAAGAAATCTTAAAAATCACACTTGACAGTGTCGAATTTATGACCAAAAGTGAAGAGGGTTTTTATATTATATTGGATAATAACCAAGAGGTTGAATCTCAAATCTGGTCCCATAACTCCATTAAAAAACAAGCTTTATTAAACAATATTCAATTGGATTTAAAGCAATTAGAAATCCAAGATATAGGCAGTTGCTTTTCGTTTCAAAACTCGATCATCAGTAATGACTTTAAGGCAGTAACAGCACCTGATCTTTTTCCTGAGCTAAACAGGGCAATTTTCATTCCTACCCTTCAAAAGGAAAATGTCATCAGTATTTTATGTTTAGGAAATAAAAAATCAGACTACCTCCCAAGAGACATTTCATTGGCTGAAGAAGTTGTAAATATAGCCTGGGAGATCATCGAAAAGAAGAAAACAGAAGAAGCCTTACAAGTAAGCCAGGAAAAATACCGTTTCATCTTTGAAAACGCGTCCATAGGGATGTCAATCTCTGATATTAGCTCAGGAAAAATATTGGAAGTCAATAAATACCTCATGGAAAAACTGGAATACAGAACTAAAGAAGAAGTTCAAACAGGTATTTATGCATCTGATTATTACGCATCTCCGGAAGCGCGTAAAGAAGTTATGCATCTTTTAAAACGCAACAACAGTTTAAGCAATCAAGAAGTTGAATTACTAAGAAAAGATGGAACTAAAAACTGGTTTTCAATATCCTACTTTCTGAATAAAAAGAATGGAACAATTGAAACTTTTATTTTGGATATCAATGAAGAAAAGAAAGCACAAGAAGAATTAAAGCTTATTAATAAACGTCTTCAAGGACTTGAGAATATCATCCATCATAAAACTGAATCTATTAATGATCTGTTGGATTACACCTTACACGAAATTGTAGAATATACCAAAAGTGACAAAGGATATATTTACCATTTTCAACCAAGTACTAACCTTTTCATTTTAAATAACTGGAGTGACTCTTTGGTACTATCCTACATCCCTGATAACAGATCACATGAAGAACAAGCCTTAGATTGCTTAAACCAGGCTGTAAGCGAAAAAAAAGCAATTATTATCAATGAACCGAACCATCAATACCCTTTTGTAAAAGATAAATCGAGTCCGCTCCTTAAATCAATGTCTATCCCCATTTTAATAAAAAATGAAGTGGTGGCAATCGTATGGTTAGGCAGTCAAAAAAAGAATTACTCTCTTTTTGATGCCGAGCAAGTTTCGCTATTACTTGAAACTACCTGGATTTTAGTTGAAAAACAGAAACTGCAAGATGAACAACAGCAATTAGTTTAATTACTTTCACTAAGTCTTACCCAAATGGAATCGCCAACTATCATTCAAAAGTTTCTTTTATCCTGTTCGGGAGCGAACCGGAAAATTCTGGATGAATGCCCTACTGAATGGAATAAATATACAGGTATTGGTGGAGCCGTTTTTTTTACCGGATTACTGGCTTCTATTTCAGGTGGATATGCATTATTTACAATTTTCAGAAGCGAAGCCTATGCCTATATCTATGCGAGCATATTTGGTATAATATGGGGATTACTCATTTTTAATCTCGATCGTTTTATTGTTTCAAGCATTCGCAAAGAAGGTCAACCTCAAAAAGAATTATTATATGCCTTCCCACGTTTAATAATGGCTCTATTAATATCGGTTGTAATTGCCAAACCGATTGAAGTAAAATTATTTGAAAGTAGAATTGAACAACAAATATTAGAACATAAACTTGCAAAATTAATCTCTGATAAAAATGCCATTGATGAAATAAATAGTTTAGGTGAAATAAAATCGACAACAAATAAAAAGCAAGCAGAACTGAATTACCTCGACAGCATCCAAACTCTTGAGCCATCTACCAAAGAGTATGCGGATTTAACTCAAAAACAAAGACTTATCAACAATGAACTCAGACTACTCGAAAACACTAATAAACCTAAAATCAATCAACATCACCTTGAAATCAGGCAATTAAAAAACAACATCAACAACTATTCAATTCAAAGAGATAGCTTGGGAAAGGAATTATCCAGAAAGCTTTTACCTCAAGTCAAAAAAACAATTGATGAACACCGCTATTTAAGTAATCTATTACAATTGGACATTTCGAAAAAGGAAAAGGAAGTAAAAATAACAGATCAACAAATCACAGACTACAAAACGACCTACTACACTCACTTAAACAAAAGAATTGAGAGTAAACAAGATGAACTTTTCAGAAGTCAAAATGCCCTTGCTAAGGCGGATAGTCTGGCAGAAGTTCAATACCACGAAAGCCGCGAAACAAAGGAAAAAAGCTTTTCGAATAACTTTATCACTCAACTGGAAGCTATGGGAAAACTCTCCCAAGAGAATGAAACCATTAAATGGACAAGCACCTTAATAATGCTCTTGTTTATTTTTGTAGAAACAGCTCCCATTTTAATCAAATTGCTCACCAAACGTGGCCCTTATGATGAAATTTTAGATCGAATAGAACTGGAACGAAAAATTGCAGAGCATGAGCGAGTATTTAACAGTAATATTAAAATGAAAGAACTTGCAATGCAAACAAAAGAAATTGCAAAACTGGAAGGGGAAGCATATGCTAATATTGAACGGTATCGGATTGAACAGGATATTTTGCTTCAAAAAAAGGCAATTGACTTATTACAATCTAAAAAACAAGATTTTTCAGAGCTTAGTGCTGATAACTGGTACAATAAAGAAGTAAAAAAACTCCTTGAAATTGATAAAGAAAAAATAACAGACGGTGATGCACCTTATTTTGATGGTTTAGGAATTTAAACCTTAATTGTTTTCTAACCAAAACATAGCTTCTTCTCTGGTTTTAAAATTCTCTAATACAATACCCCGATTTTTAAGAAGAGAAATAAAAAACATAACTTGTTCATCACACTTTGGAATTACACTGGCCATCCTTCGGTATATATTATTGTATATTTCAGCTACTTGATTTTGTCGGCTATAAGAACATAAGGTATCCAAATGAATTTCACAATTGGTATAATCTATTAAAATCTTTTCTTGATCTGAATTTTTCACATGCCTTATAAACTCTTTAAAATCCTTTTCAGAGTATCGCTGATAATATGTTCCACTTATTTCAACAACTAATACTTCATTAAGATTATAATATTTAACAACTGCTTGATTCTTCATGTTAATATAATTCAACTCTAGATTATAAAAACTTAAGGTATTGAACATTCGTCTATTCGAACGACCGTCTCTATACTTCAATTATTCAACAAATTTACAAAAAGAGACTCAAGTAATCAAGCATTAAACAACAAGATTATATTTAATAATTTCATTTCCAATACCTTAAAAAAGAATCTCCCTTCAGAACAAAGCTTCACAAAAGCGCTATTATTTTTATGCAAGCAGATTATTTTGTATATTGAATAAGCAGCTCAAAAATACTTACACCTACCAAAACCTAAAGAGATGATACATTACGAATCATTTGAATACATTACTCAAAGCTATAAGAACCTCATTTGGAATACTGCCAATGATGTTGAATTATGTAAAAAAATAGCTCCTTTTGGCTATACCCACAAAGAGTTAGAACGTGGAAAAAGCTTATACCTTCTTTTAATGGAAACAGTGGATAAACAAAAAGAGATTGATAAACTACAATTTATCGCAACCAACAGATACAACGCCAGTCGAAATACCATTGAGTCTTCCCACGATTTAATTCATGAGCAATGCAAATTTATCCTCATGGATAATCCTTACTTATGGAATTACCTGCATTTATCAGAAAGTGTACCCCACGATTATTACGATTGGCATCCGTATGTATTGAAATTTTACACTAAAATATTGAGTCTTCCACATGTGATTGAAGACCTAAAGCCATTTGGCCATAGCATAAGTTCCATTCAGGAAGTTGTTAGCCTTTTGGCTACTATTGATAATATACAAACTATTCGAAAAAAAGAGGGAACTGAAAAGCTCCAACGCTTAGCTATGAAAAGAGATGTATTCTTTCAAGAATTAAAAATATACTGCGTCAGATTAAAAAAACTGTTACAACTCATCAATAAAGATTTAACTGATATTGATCTGGTTAAGGAAAAAGTATATTTATAGATCATTAGTTATTGAGCAATAACACAAATAGAAAATGTGAAAATGAAGAAAATCCGTTGAAAACAAATCTACTCATTATCCCTAAATTTTTAGAGCTTCGAACAGCCAACAACCACATTGTTAAATTATTACCATTTAATCCCGATATTTTTCGGAATCATCGATCTTTGTGAATTTCACTTATTTTAACAGCGCTACAACTCGTGCAGGCGCTGCTGATGCCCCAACAATTTTCAATGGAAATAAGGCAACTTTAAAACCTGAATACGGTAAAGCATCAAGATTTACCAATTGCTCCAAATGACAATACTCTTTATGTTGACCAACCAAATGGCCTTCCCAAAATAATTCCTGATCGTTACTTTGTTTGGCTTGCTTTATCATTTCGGGTAATGGAATATCCCAACCCCAGGAATCAATACCCATTACTTTAATTCCTTTATCAATTAAATAATTGGTAGCCTCAGCACTCATTCCGGTTCCTTTTTTATGAAAGTCCTTGGTACCATTATAGATATCCCGTCCGGTTTTGATTAAAACAATCATCCCCGGATTCAGATCAAGATTCTCTGATGTAAGAAAGCGTTCGATATCATTTATTGTAATAGGGTCAAAATCTTCTTTGTGCTTCATATCTATCACAATACCCTCTCCAAAGCACCATTCCAGAGGTATTTCATCTATGGTTTTAGCTTTTTCACCACCTACTTTCGGTGCATAATGCCAAGGTGCATCTAAATGCGTAGTTGCATGAACTCCCATACGGATTGAATCATCAGCCCAGCCAATAAAGTCTTTAGGAAACAGCTTAAAGGGCAAACCTAAAAATCGAATTAACCATTTTGCCTTTTTATGGGGCTTATGCTTTACTTTTACTCGCATAAACCAAGGATCTTGCTGATTGAATTTAATCGGTTTTGAGAGATCTATAATTTTCATAAAATTTGATTTAGCTTTTTTGAACAACAAAACTAAACAAAAGAATATTTATCAAAAATTATTACGTTTACTATATCATCAAACCATATACCAGTGCTAAAAAAGGTTATGCTTCTCAAAGCATAACCTTTTTACATTGTTAAATCAAATAGAATATGTAATCAAAAAGCATTAGTGTATTATTACCGAATTAGGTATACTTTCCTTTTTTCCACTGTAAAAGTTCAACCAGGAACTTGCCTCCTTATAGTCTTCTATCACCTGTACATTGGAAGAGTGATTAAAAGTACTTACCAGTGCTGCAACTTCTGTTGCTAGCATATTTAAACTATTATCAATCAAATCTTTTCGATATCCGCTAAGAGCCATTTCTGAGACAAAACCAGCGTTTACAATTAGGGCGATAATTTTACCTAAATCCACTAATTTTCTTTGCGGTAAAGTATAGCTTAACTCAACATTTATATGTTTTGCGAAAAGATTAGCCACTTCTTTAGTTAAGGTGTAGTTTTTCAGAAAAGCTAATAAGTTAGTTTCCTTACTACGTTTCATCAACTTAATGAGAGACTCTGAAATTTGAGTATACAACATTTCATTGGAGCCTTCAAATATTTGAAATGGACGGCTATCAACAATGCCTCGCCCTCCAATATGACTCAAACGGTAACCTCTTGCTCCACTTAGCTGCACTAAAAGATGTGCAGATTTTTGCATGTAATCGGTCACCAAGGCTTTCATGCTGTTACCTTTGACTATTTCGTTAGACAGATCATGCTCAATTCCGGCATGATGACTACTGTGTAAACACATTGCAGAAGTAACTGTATAAAAACTCTGAATTTGTGCAATTTGATGCTGAACCGAATCAAAATTCAATAACGATGTTCCTCCTACAATTCTATTTTTGCAGTGCTTGATAGCTTCGTCTAACATCCTCTGAATAAAGCCCATTCCCATCCCAGGAAAGTGCATACGGCTTCTCAACAGGGTATCTAACATTAACTTTATTCCTGTAGTTTGTGGCTGAAGTTTAAATTGCTCCGGAATTTTGAGGTCTAATTTATTCACGCCATAAGGAATCATGTATAATCCCAGATTATCAAAATACTCTTCCACTTTTACCTGCTGGCCTTGCTGAGTCACATCAGCAACAAAAAAATCAATGTCTCTGTTTAATTCACCATCCTTATTTATGGCACGAGAAGTAATTAACCAATAATCAGCCATGCCGGTTAAGCCCTGCCAATGTTTAGTCCCTTTAATATGATAATGATTCCCACTTTTTGAATTGGAAGTTTGCATACCTAAAGCATCACTTCCAAAATCAGGTTCGGTAATCATGAGTCCTCCCATGTTTTGTTTTTCAAGGAAACGCTTGAATATACCTGGTTTTACACTTTCATTGGCATATTTGGCAACCGGCTGCATAAAAAGCGCCATGTTGATACCAAAGGTTAATGACAAAGGTAACGACTCATAAGAAGCAGCTGACATGACACTTAAAATTTCATGCACTTTCACACCTCTTCCGCCATATTCTGAAGGTACCGCTACTGAAAAAGGATTGGTTGCCATTATCTCACGCATGACCAAAGGAGGCAATCCACGCTGTTGACTGAATGTATTGATATCAGCTCGTTCGTAAAAAACTGATTTTAATGTATTCTCTAATTTTTGAAGAAATTCTGAAAAGTTTTCTTTCATACACAATGTTTATCGTTCTTAGTGAAGTCAAGCAAAATTCTTCCTTTTTAATCGAGATAAGAAACAGCTTAACCAATAAGATAACAAGAAGATGAACTAATTGTTGAATAAAAGATGTGAAATTATTTTATTTCAGTGAAGATTTGAATCAGTAGGCGTCCCACTGACTTATCAAGCTCTCCAAGACTTCGTGTAGTAAAGGCCACGCCAAACTGATCAGGATTTAATTGCTTTCTTTTAGGACCGCCCAATACAAGATAGATCGATTCGCCCTTTGGTTGAAAATGATGTTGAGATCCTAACAATCCACCGGTATCAATCGTTACATCTTCATTATCAGAAACCTCATAACTATAAAATTCTTCAGCACTCAATTTGACTTTTCGCTGATTAATAAAGAAGGTTTTTTCACTCTTCGATAAAAGAGGAAGATCACTAAATACATAAATATTTTTGGAAGCAAAAAGCTCATCATTTGCATGAAGTTCTGCCCGAGTTAATTGATAAACAGATAGTTTAATCTCCAAAAATCCGACATCTTGAACAATGGAATCTATTTTAAAAGCATTTCCACCTGTAAGCTCAACTCCAAGAGTGATTTCCCGAACCAATTGCAAAGGCTCCTTTTTATCCTTTGAGGAAACTTTAATATCCAGCTGATTGACAAGTGCATTAGCAGAAAGATCATACAAAGGATGAATACATGTACTTTGGTGCCTGGTACCGTTCTCTTGCGATAAAATCCTAAATGAAGTTAGCAGTATGCACAATACGAATAAGCTTAGTTTTAATCTCATCTTAATCAATTATTTATTCCTGATTTAAAAACCATCTCCACGCCCTCCCAATAGCTTCTCAGACCATTGGCTTTTTTAAGCTTTTTGTAGCCCTTTTTTGCATCCGGGAAACGTAAAATAAAATACTCCCAAAATTGTTGCATCTTCTTAAGCAGATGGCCTTCCCCTGTGATATTTTGACCGTACACACGAACTAATTCCTCATGAAACTGAATAAATAATTCCAGGTAATTTTGAGGATATTTTTCATCTTCAGCCTTAATCAAGAGTGCCAATGCAGGATCTGAGATTAAAGACCTCCCAATTAACCAACCCTCAACGGTTGGAAATCGTTCTTTTAATTGTTTAAATCCTTTTACCGAAGTGATATCTCCATTGTAGTGAATTTCATGCTTTGTACTTTCTAAGCATTTTTCGAAACTTGGTAAATCTACTTTACCTTTATAAAGTTGCTTTCCTGTACGAGGATGAATGGCAATGTTTTTTATCGGAAATTCATTCAAAATCTTCAAGATTTCAAAAATTTCCTGATTGTTTTCGTAACCCAATCTCATTTTCACAGAAACATCAATATCTGCTTTTTGAAATACTTCATCTAAAATGGAATGAATCACCTGTGGTTGCGATAACAAACCGGAGCCTAAACCTCTTTTTGCAACCATCGGGTATGGACAGCCTAAGTTCCAGTTAAGCTCACGATACCCTTTATCTTTTACCAAATTTGAAACATACAAAAACTCATCGGATGAATTGGTCATCACTTGAGGGATCAAGTTGATACCTTCATTATTTTCAGGTAAAATATCCGAGATACTACTCTTCTTCACCTCATTGCCCCCCTTGAGACGAATGTAAGGTGCATAAAAATAATCAACTCCAGTAAAATAATGATTGTATACTGATCTGAAAACATGATCGGTAAAACCTTGAAGTGGGGACGAATAAATTTTAATACGCATAAAAAATAAAGCTTAATGCATGCAAGTTAGCTGATCAAGGGTGTTTTTATTGCATTCATTAACATTTATTTCAAAATATTTAACACTGAATTTCGGGTTTGCCCCTCCAATAGCTTTTCGTTTATAAGTTCAATTTAAGTACTTTTGCACTCAATTTGCAGATCCCAATCACTATCTGAACTACCATTCTGCAACATCAACTTATTGGCGGACCAATAGATTTGGCCCAACTAGTCGTTTAAACCATTTGTGGTTTAAACCTATGCTTTCGCACTAGTTCAAATCCGTGTAACGTTTTTTTAAAGAAAGATAAACAAAGAAAAATAACATGAAATTTTTAGAAAACTTAGCCACAAAAGGCAATACCAAAAATGAAATACTGGCAGGAATTACTGTTTCATTAGCCATGATTCCAGAAGTAGTTGCTTTTGCCTTTGTTGCTAGTATTGATCCCTTGGTAGCCTTATCCGGGGCATTTGTAATTGGTCTAGTGGCAGCTATTTTAGGTGGTAGACCCGGGTTAATATCAGGTGCAGCAGGAGCGGTAGCTGTAATATTTGTGCACCTTATTAAAGAAGGTCACGCCAAAGGAATGGCTTTTGAAACCCCTATCGAGAACATGGGTTACTTTTACTTATTAGCCGCAGTAATTCTGATGGGGTTAATACAAATTTTAGCAGGAGTTTTTAAATTAGGTAAGTTCATTCGATTAATTCCACACCCGGTAATGCTTGGCTTTGTAAATGGTTTAGCCATTGTAATATTTTGGGCTCAAATTAAGATGTTTACACACAAATCGCTGGCTTCTACAGCAGATGGCATGAAATACATCGACACCTGGATGCATGGCACTGAATTATTTACCATGATTGGTTTAGTCGTATTCGCAATGGCTGTGGTGTACTTATTACCTAAACTCACAACAAAATTACCGGCTGCTCTTACTGCAATTGTAATTACAACGTTTATTGTGATTTTTGCAGATTTGGATGTCACTACAGTTGGATCATATATCAGAGAAGGTGGCGGTGAAGGATTAAAAGGTAAGTTCCCCACCCCAAATATAGATTTATGGAAAAACCTTCCGTTCAACTTAGATACTTTGAAGTTTATTCTTCCGTACTCATTTTTAACCGCTTCTGTTGGTTTAATAGAATCCCTAATGACCATGAATTTGGTAGATGAGATCACCGAAACAAGAGGCAACGGAAACAAAGAATGTATTGCTCAAGGAACCGGAAATATGTTAAGCGGTTTATTGGGTGGTACCGGAGGCTGTGGTATGATTGGTCAAACCATTATTAACCTTAATTCAGGAGGTAGAGGCCGAATTTCGGGAATTACCATGGCAGTTACACTTTTATTTTTCCTCCTTTTTGCAGATCAATACATTGAGCAAGTGCCGATCGCTGCCCTTGTTGCAGTGATGTTTGTGATGGTAATAGATACTTTTGCCTGGTCGAGCTTACGTATTTTAAACAAGATACCAATTGGTGATGCGGTGGTACTTGTGGTTGTATCAGTGGTGACTGTCATCTTCGATTTAGCCATAGCCGTATTTGTAGGAGTGATTATCTCAGCCCTTGTCTTCTCATGGAAAAGTGCTAAACGCATCAATGCAAGGAAACGCCGGTTTGATGAAGAAAACAGAGCTGTTTACGAAATTTGGGGACCATTATTTTTTGGCTCAACCACCGAGTTTAGCCAAAAATTTGACATCAAAGCAGATCCTGAAAACATCGAAATTGATTTCCTTGAATCAAGAGTTTCAGATATTTCAGGCGTAGAGGCGATCTCTAGTCTTATTGATAAATATGATGCGGTTAATAAACGGGTTACTCTAAAACATTTGAGCGAAGATTGCATTAAGCTCTTATTAAAAGCTGATGAAAAATTAGAGAAACGAATTGTGAGAAGCATTGATGATCCGCGTTATTACGTAGCGGCTAATCCAAGCAAATTTCAGTAAAAGAGTATTTTTGATTGACTGCCATTAACAGAATTGAAAAACTATGGATTGCAAAAAGGACACTCCTGAAGGGGATGAATTAGATTTACGAGCAATCCTAGTTGAAGCATACGCGATGATGCATTATCCTTGCACTATCTGATCCAATTGATGCCATAAAGTTTCGTATGGAACAGATGGGAATGACTCATGCAGAACCTCGTTTTGTACTTAGGTAACCAATGCAGAGTCAGTAAAATTCTCAACAAAAAAAGAAACCTTCGGCTGAAAATGGTAAAATCTCTATCCCAAAGATTAAAAATAGCGGCAGAGGTGCTATTAGCAGAGTAGGCCTTTAGGCCGATTGATTAATACAAAAAGGGTGCTCAGAACTCAACCTGAACACCCTTTTTAAGATTAAAACTTATAACACTTTTATTTATACTGCGGCTTTCTTTTCTCAACAAATGCCTGGAATCCTTCAACTGCATCATGAGTTCCATAAAGCGACTTTACACACTCCGTTTCGTAATCCAAGGCTTCTTCTTTGCTCATCCCTTTATGGTTCTGCACATACTTTTTAATGGCAGCCATAGCTTCACCGGCTCCTTGCGAAAGCTCAGTAACGTACTCATCTACCTTTGCATCAAACTCAGCCATTGGGTAAAGCTGATTGAATAAACCAAAGTCATAAGCTTTTTGAGGATCAATATTGTTACCGGACACTAATAACTCCATCGCACGACTGGCACCAAGAAGATCGATCATACGAGGTGTACCACCATTACCAGGCATTAATCCTAATTTAACCTCAGGCAAGCCTACAAGGTAACCCCCTTCAGCAGCTAAACGAATATCACAAGCCATTGCCATTTCTAATCCACCACCCAAAATATGACCTTTGATCGCAGCAATCACAATCTTCTTACTTTCGGTAATGCTAGCAGTAACTTCACGTGCAGCAATCACCATTTCAGCATTTTGCTCTACTGTATTGGCGCTAAATATTTTAATATCAGCCCCGGCACAAAAGAATTTTTCTGATGAACTATTCAATAAAATAACTTTAACTTCATCATCAGCAGTATAATCTTTAACAGCTGCTGAGATTTCTTTTAAAAAATCGTAGTAATAACTATTTGCAGGAGGTCTATCAAGAGTGATAACTCCAACTCTCCCCTTCTTTTCTAATTTTAACATGGCTTATATTTTAGTTCGGAGTTCATAGCCACGATAGCTATCGTGAGAAATCCGAAGAGTCTTACATTCGCATTATTAACTATCAGACATCAAGATTATTTACAATCGCATTAATGACTTATATAAATTCATTACAATTTATTCAGATGTAAAGTTACGATTTATATATAAATATTTCTATTTTTAACTTTATTTTAAATTAGATATTAGAGTTTAGATAAAAGGCATTAGACCATACCAAATCAAAAACTCATATCTAATTCTATAATTATGTCTTTCTTTTTTTTAAAATCCAACAGCTATTAGCCAGCTGCTAACAGCCAGAAGCTTTTTAATTAAAAAATAAACCACTAATTTTGCACCGCAATCAATTATGGCATCAATGAGTAAATACCACGCTCCGGCACTAGACAAAGGATTAGATATTATTGAATATTTATCTATAAAATCTATCCCTCAATCCCAATCTGAAATCTCACAAGGGATTGGCAAAAGCCCCAATGAAATATACCGGATGCTGGTTTGCTTGGAACAACGTGGTTATTTATTGAAAAATGCCGAAACAGGGGCTTATTCTTTATCTTTAAAATTATACCAAATCTCTCATCGCCACACTCCAATGGATGAATTACTTAAGTGTGCAAAACCCATAATGGAAGAATTATCCAATCTCACCTACCATTCTTGCCACATGAGTATTTTATATGATGGAAAATTAATGGTCGTTGCACAAAACAGAGCACCAGGTCCGGTCTCCTTATCTATTGAAGAAGGCGGCACTTTCCCCTTACTAAAAACAAACTCGGGTAAAGTTATTTTAGCGAACCTCACCGAGGAACAACTCCAACAGCAATTAGGAAATAACAAAGACTACAAAACCTTCTCTGCAAAAGCAAAAAAAGATTTCCTTAAAGAACTTGAAGACATTAAAGAAAAAGGCTATAAACTTAGTGCCAGTCAATTAACATTAGGCGTTACCGATTTAGCAGCACCTATTGGAAATATACATACAGGTGTATCGGGCGTTTTAGCCATCTCATCTTTAACCAACATCGCCAAAGAAAAAGAGTCTTATGAGAAATTAGCAGAACAATTAATCGCAGCTACTGACAAAATTAATTCAGCAATTGGCATAATGAAGACGCAACTTCCAAAATAAAAACTCAGTCAAAAGAAGAAAGGTCGAAGTAAAAAATGTGCTGATGTGCTAATGATACAATGTTCAAATTACGTCTTTAATTATTCGAAACTTAGCAATTACGAAAGTACAATACATGACTAACCTCTATTGCTAAATAAAAGTTAAGAATAAATTATCAACGATAAGTGCTTGATCATTAATTGAACTATGCACTGAGTAAAGGAATTCCGACTTTAAACTTAGAACGTCTCAATGCGCTACAAAAGTTAACAACGCTATCAATCGACACCATAAACATCCTTTGTGACTTAGCAGCTTAGCGAGAATTCATAAAAAAGCAACCGGATTAATGAAAACCCAATTGCTTTTTTGAACTATAAATATTAAAAGGCTTTAATATTCGAATTAAGAAAGAGGCAATCGTTGAACTCCCTCCTTATATTTGAGCTTATTGCTTTTTATTAATAAACTACAAGCTAAACTCCTTGGCAATTTCCTCAGTATGCTCACCCAACTTAGGCGTACCCACTTCAGAAGTTAACCAACCATCATTAATTTGAATTGGGCAACGAGTGGTTTTAAACTTATATCCATCACTCATACTAACTTCCTGAATCATGTTCAAAATTTTGAACGCTTCAGTATCAAATAATGTTTTCCAGTTCATTACTTCAGCACACCAAAAATCTGCCGGCTCTAAAACAGCCAACCAATCTTTAGTATCTTTTGTAGCCAAATGTTTAGCTAAAATATCTTTGATTTCATCACGCTGATTAAACCAACTTGCTACCTCAGGATAGTTCTTTAACTCTGCACATCCTAATAAATCACCCAATACAGGAATTGAGCCCATGGCTAAGGCAATAGCGCCATTTTTAGTGCCATAAATTCCGTAAGGTGCTCCAAGGTAAGCGTGTGCCGAGTTACTTTTTGGACGAACTGTTGGCATACCTCCATCTCGATGGAAACAAGTTACCGACTCAAACTGATATTCTAAAGCAGACTCTAACATGCTCACTTCTACTCTACCACCTTTTCCGGTTGAAACTTTACGGTACAAACAAGCTAAGATACCTTGCGCCAGATGAGCTCCTGATAACAAATCAACAACTGCTAAACCGATCGGTACAGGACCTGCCCCATCGTTACCGTTTAGCTGAGTTAAACCTGAGATCGATTGCAGCAATAAATCTAAGCCCGGCTTATCTTTCCAAACACCTTCTTTTCCGTAACCCGATAACTCTGCATAGATTATTTCTGAATTTAAGGACTTAACCGTATCGTAATCAATACCCAAACGCTCAGCCACACCCGGACGGAAATTGTGCATTACTACATCGGCTTGCTTAACTAAGTTATAAACTTTTTGGCGTTCTGCTTCGTTTTTCAAATCTGCCTTGTAGCTCTGCTTATTACGGTTTACGGCATGAAACATCGATGACTCACCATTCATCACCAAATTCGAGAAAAACAAACCACGACACTCATCGCCTAACCCCGGCTTTTCTATTTTGATTACGCGGGCACCTAAATCAGCCAATTTCAAACTTGCTGAAGGCCCTGATAAATACTGACTAAAGTCAACTACTAATATTCCTTCTAATGGTTTACTCATGGCTACTATAGATTAAATTCTTTTTCAATAATTGCATTATCTTCACCCGGCTTTGGAGCAGATTTACGGCTAAAAATTTTCTTACCGTCAATTCTGATCGGGCAACGAGTTGTTTTCATGGTGATGTTATCAGAAGTTTCCACTTCTTGCATCATGTCAATCGTTTTAAAACCTTCGTGTTCAAACAACTGCTTATAGGTATAAACATCAGATACTCGTAGATCCATTGGCTCAAAAACACTTAACCAATGTTGAGTAGTTTCCTTTACAAGTATTTCTGACAAAAAGGCCATAATTTCGTCACGCTTAACATACCAGGTATTTTTATCTGCAAACTCAGCAGGAAGCTCAGTTCCCATTGCTTTAACCAACACATCCAAAGGTGTTAATCCAATACTGATATGACCGTCTTTGGTTTCGTAAATGCCATAAGGTGCATCTAGATAAGCGTGTGCGTTCCCTTTTTTAGCGCGTTGAGGTGCTTTATTACCATCGTTTAAATAGGTGGTTAATACTTCAAACTGAAGACCTAAAGTAGTTTCTAAAAGGCTCACTTCAATTTTAGCTCCTTCACCTGTTTTTTCACGTTGAACAAGCGCAGCCAAAACACCTTGAACTAAATCAACACCTGTAAAAATATCAGAAGTTGCTAATCCGGTAGCAGTTGGCTCATTATCAGCATTACCGCTAAGATTCACAAAACCTGATAAAGACTGAATTAATAAATCCTGACCCGGTTTCTTCGCCCAAGGTCCCACAGAACTATATCCCGACACTACACCATAAATAATTCGAGGATTAATGGCTTTTACTGTATCGTAATCCAAACCAATTTTATCCATTACCCCAGGGCGGAAGTTATGCGTCATTACATCAGCCTGAGCAATTAACTTCTTCACACGCTCTAAATCATCAGCATTTTTAAGGTCGGCTGCATACGACTGTTTATTGCGATTGGCAGTATGAAACACCATACTACTCTCGTCAATAAAAATATTTTTAAGGGCAATTTGCCTTCCGGCTTCTCCTGAACCCGGACGCTCAATTTTAATAACACGCGCACCTAAATCAGCCATTTTTAAACCGGCTGATGGTCCTGCCATAAACTGAGCAAACTCTAATACGGTTATACCTTCTAATGGAAGCATAGTTTCTTTGTTTATCGCTGATATAGCTACTAGCCCACGATAGTTATCGTGGTAGCTACTAGCTTATAGCTGTTAAGTATTTTATAAAACAATTCTATATTTAGCTTGATTGGCTCTTTATTAGAACAAAACATAAACAAGATGTAAATAGCTAATGGCTAAAAGCTAACAGCTAGTAGCTCTAAACACAATTCAAGCACTATATACAAGGATTCGCTATCATCACTCAAATGATAGCGAACCATTTATAAAGATACTAATTTATTGATTAGTGTGCAGATGTTATGTCTAACTTTAAAGACTCTGCATATAAGCTGTTCAATTTATCAAGAACTGCTTTTGGATCACCACCATTCATCATGTACTCACGAATTGGAGCTCCTGCTCTATCCTGGAAGAACATGTGACCATGGTAACGAGGACGTAAGAATGCTCTGTCTAATGCAGGTAAAGTATCCTTTAAGTAATCTGTTGTGTAGAAATTGTTAGTTGTATCTAACCAAGCTTTTCTGTATCCTGGCTGTCCACCATTATCGGTAAATACAGTTGTTTGAGTTGCAGGACAAGCTACATACTCAGCAAATTTAGCTGCCATTTCTAAGTGCTCACACTTAGCCGAAATAGCTAAACCTGTACCTCCTAAAGTAGTAATTAATTTCTGACCGTTAATTTCTACCATATCATGGAATTTCAAGAACTTACGAGCATAACCTCTTCTTGAATAGTTGGTATAACCATAAGCAAATGGAGAATAAGAGTATTTGTCTCTTAATGTCATTGCTTCGTATACTTTAATTGGGTTCATATCGTAACACTCAGCATCGATATGCTCACCTAAATCGCGAAGCATTTTTAAAGCTTTTAAACCAATTTCTTCAGATACAAAGTACTCTTTAGATAAAGCTACATCCTCACCTAAAGTACAGCAAACCATGTAAAAGCTCATTAATGTATCCTGAGGAATACCAGGGATAGCAACCTGACCTTTTTTAGCTAACTCTACTAAATCATCCCAAGTTTTTGGTAACTCAGGTAATAAATCAGGACGACTAGCACCTACAGGAGTAGCAGCATCAATTGCTAATGCACTTTGGTAACCATCGAAATTGTAACTTTCGTGTGATTTACCAACGCTATTAGCTGCCTGATCTTGTAAAAACTCTTTAGGTAAATGTTTATTTAAATCCACAATCACACCTGTACGACCCGCAAAACCAGCCCATGGGTGATCGATAATTAATAAATCATAACGTTCTGCTAATTTATTAATTGGCTCATCAGCAAAGGCTTGCAATGATCTTTTCTCCCAAGTAATCTCTACATTAGGATTCAACTCATGAAAACGCTGAGAAACAGCTACGATTGATGTAAAACCTCTACTGTGGTCCCAGGTAATACCTTTTAAATGAATTTTTGCACTACTCATATTATTCAAATTTAAATTCCTTTTTCAAATATGAATCAAAGTACGGTATTATTTTTCGAACCACCAAACAGTAAATTTATTTTTTAATAATTATTTAGAAATTAATACAGATAATTAAGTTATGCAAATCATATTCAATCCGTTCCCCCATAAAACATACTCCTTTTCCTACAAAAGGATTAGGCAAAAATCTTCTCCTAAAACAAGTAAGGGTAAACCAATTAATCAATTGTCCTTACTCTGAAAACCATTAATATTCATTTAACAAGATGTACAATGAAAACTCTAGCCACTTTATCAAAACACAAAACCTTAGTCCTAATTGTATTACTAAGCATTCCTCTTTTATCTTTTGGAAAGGGAAACTTTACAAACACCAACAGCACTACCAACCTAGATACCAATGAATATCAAGGTAAAGTCTGCGACAACAAAACAGGTGACGGATTAGCTTTCGCCACCATAGCCATTGAAGGAACCAACATTGCAACAGTAACAAATTCAGAAGGTTATTTCACCCTAAAAGTACCTACTCAATCAGGTATTGAAAATCTAAATGTATCGTACATAGGCTACAAACAGAAGAAACTTGCCATAAAGGATCTTAACGCAAAGAAAAATCTTATTGAACTAGACCTACAAGAGGTTTCGCTCAATGAAGTTGATGTATTTCCTACTGATCCGCACCAACTAATTAACGAGGTACTTTCTAAGAAAAACCAAAACTACACTCAAGACGAAAATCTAATGACGGCTTTTTATAGAGAAACCATCCAAAAAAGAAAAAAGTATGCATCCTTGTCAGAAGCCGTTGTTGAAGTTTACAAGCAAGCATACAACAGCAATCGTGAAGATGCAGTACGCTTACTAAAAAGTAGAAAAAGTGCAGATTATAAAAAACTGGATACCGTTTTATTTAAACTGCAAGGAGGTCCTTACAATACGCTCATGTTAGATATCATGAAAGACCCTTACATGATATTATCTTTAGACATGATAGACATGTATGATTTTAAAATGGAAAGCTTTACAAAAGAGGATGAAAAAATATTATACGTCATTTCCTTCAAGCAAAAAGCCTTTGTTGAAGATCCTTTGTTTTATGGAAAACTCTATATTGATTCTGAATCACTTGCAATCGTTTCTGCATCTTACAACATTAACACCGAGAACAAGCAAAAAAGCTCTGAACTTTTCATCAAGAAAAAACCATTTAGAGCCGATGTATATCCAACCAAAGCCAACTATTTAATCAAATACAAAGAAAAAGATGGAAAATGGCTATACAACTACTCCCGAGGTGAAGTTTCTTTCAAAGTAGACTGGCATAAAAAACTGTTTAACACCACATATAGCACTTGCTCTGAAATGGCTGTAACTGATTGGAAAAAAACAGAAACAAAAACGTTCAAAGCATCTGACAAAATCAAACCCAATGTCATCATGCGTGATACCGATACCGGATTTGCTGACACTGAGTTCTGGGGAGACTACAATGTTATTGAACCTGAGAAATCGATCGAATCAGCGATTAAAAAAATTCAAAAACAGTTATCTGATATCGAATAAAGTAAATCATTATTTCATCGTTTTTAACACTAAAGAGACAGGCTTAGAACACCTGTCTCTTTTTTTTCGTCATAAAAAAACAATCTTTTATAACAAAAAACGAGCTATTCATCATCTTTCAAATTGATTTTATTGATAAATAGCGATATTCCGTAACCCTTAAAGGTGTTTTTTTACAAATGAACCACTTGTAGACATGCAACGAGCCGTTATCACACTAAAAAACATACAGCTTGGCTAAATACATGTAACAAGTTAAATAAGTTAAACACATGAAAAAGCTATTTACCTTTTTAATTCTTATGGCATTTTTTTGCTGTAACTCGGCCTCCTATGCTCAACAAAGCCAACTTGACTCATTATCATTTATGGATTTAGAAGCATTAATGGACATCCCAATTTATTCCATTTCAAAGCAAGAAGAACAACTCTCAGAAGCTCCCATGTCGGTTTATCAAATAACTGCTGAAGAGTTAAATCGCTGGGGCACCCGCTACCTTTACGAAACAATTGGAAGAACACCGGGCTATTCCTTTTACAACACAGACTACTATGGTCAATATGGAGTAATGGCTCGTGGCTGGCAATCCATCTGGCGTTTTGGATACAGCATCGAATTAATGCCAATTCTGGATTTTGGACACAGTGTTTTTCCTCAGGAATTTTTCAGTTCAATGGAAGTAGCCCGAGGACCGGCTGGTTTAGCCTGGGGAAGTGGAGCTAATGCCGGTTTGGTGAATAACAATATTCGCTCAGACCTTAATGGAGCAGAAATAGTAACCTCTTACGGCAATTACAACCAATACTCGGTAAGTGCATTATACGGCAATAAATTTGCAGATAATGAAGGAAGTATGTTTTTTGGAATCAATCAAAAAGGACAAGATTCAGAAATTATTAAAGAAGCCTTTGGACAACCCGGAAATGATTACAGGGTTAATGGCGTTGGTCCTTCCTATTCTTTTATTGGTAAAGTTGACTACAAAGGATTTAAAGGTGTAGCTTATGTTGAGCATGCAGATCACGACTCACCTCAGCTTTGGTTTGAAGATGCCTACACTTATAATAATACCACGAATTCCTGGAATGAAAACATTGCTACAAAAACCATTTTAGAAGGTACAAATGCACAGTACGACGCTAACATCAACTACGCCAACTATTGGAATAACATTGGAAATTATACAGGTACAGCTCCACACGACCAATTAAACACGGTTGCCTATCGGATGGAATACGCTCTCCCTTTAAAAAATGATCAATTTAACATTTCCATCTATCATAACTACTATAATAAATTATGGTATATGGATATGGTTGCTTCTGCCGGTATTGAGAATAGAGACTTTGGTTTTAATGCCAATCTTAACTTTTGGAATAAAAAAATCACCATGGCATTAGGAAGTGACCTATGGGGACATTCTTCTGTAAACCTGTATTCAAACAATCATCAATATTCTATTATGAATGGTATAAATTGGTTTGCCAACACTTATGGACAGACCGATTTCCATTACAACAATGCGTTCGCCCAAGTAAATTACAATGTGAATGATAAAATAAAACTCATTTCAGGATCGCGTATCGACTATCAAGATGAAGGAGAATTTTCAAATACGATCATCTTCTACCGGGAAGGAGCTGTTTACAGATTTCAGAAAAATCACATTGTAAAATATTTCTACAACTTTGCTCCTCGCCGTCCCCAAGCAAACGAACGAATATCTACCAATCCTAATCCAGAAATACTAGAGGCTCATGAACTTGCATTTGTGGGGGAAATAAATAACAAATTGAATTATAGCATCACAGCTTTTAAGCAAAAATTAACCGACCAAATCACCAAACAAGATGGCTTTAATGATTTCTTTAACACAGGCGGCTTGGATGTTATGGGGATTGAGTGGGCTTTAAGAACAAAACCAGTTAATGACCTTATGTTGTACTGGAATGGATCATACAACCATGCCAAAATAATTAAAGGAATCAAGAAAGATGATTCAGGAATTGAAGTAGAAATTGCAGAGGCCCATAACAAAGATGACCAACCACTTTTCGTACCAGCCATTAATTCTTTTATAGGCGCTGAATACAACGTAGCTTCTTTGCTTAAATGCAACATAGCTTTAAGAAGCATCTACGACATTCCATATCTTGACGCTAATGGACAGGAACAAAAGGCAAGTACTAACTTTGTAGACATTACCTTAATTTCTAAAAAATTCTGGGATAAACTCGAATTATCTTTTGTCGCGTTAAATGTTCTTGATAACACAGATGGTCTTCCTGCCTATGGAGAACATGCCAAGAACCAACCCGGAACCATTTCTCCGGAAGGCAGACGCTTTTATCTAAAAACAAGATTTACAATACCAAGCAAATAAGAAATAATAGCTTACAATTTATTAAAGCGACTTTTCAAATGAGAAAGGTCGCTTTTCTTTTACATTTAACCCTTATAGTTTCTATCACCTGTCAGTGACGTATTTTGATGTATATTCACAACCAAAGAAAGTAATCATGATAAGACAAAATATCACATTCAAATCTCCTAATGATGAATGAATAAAAGAACAGGATGATAGCCTTGAATAGTCTAGTAAAAGTGAACTCGTTAATGATCTCATAAGACAAGCAAGAAATCAACTAACTCAGGTAGATTGGATTAAAGCTAAGTTAGAAAGGCCTGAAAATTCGGGTTTCAACAACGACTCAAAAGAAGAAACTTTAAATCAAGCTAAGTGATCACTTCATGATTAATTATTATCAAAGTTACCAGAAGGTATATTTTCATTTGCACATCAGTCAATTTGCACATCAGCACATTTGTTTCTTTCATCCAACACCTATTTTCTAAGCATCTATTCCACATTAATAAGTCTCAAAGCTTAATACTCCAAAGCTTTTTTATATTTTTGCACTCAATTTGGGTTTTCTCACCCATTATTAGTGCAGAAAACCTCTTTTACAGATTCTTATACAGGGAAATAAAGATATATGGAAAAGTTAATGACACTGGATATTCTATCGAGCATCAAAGGAGCTGAGGCTTCTGAGGCGGTAGATAATCTCTTTGAAATCATCAAAAAAGCCAATCCATCTGCAGGTGATGAGCTTTCCTCCAATCAAAACATAGTGACATTGGACGGTTTAAGATCAGATGAAGTAATTGTTTGCTCAGAAACAGAGCGAAATTTAATCATCGAAAATTTCCCTAAAAGTAAAAACAACTACCTGGTTGTATCTAAAGTAATCGAAGAATAAGGCTGAAAAGATGGCATCTGAAATCAGAAGAATACACGAAGATCTGAAAAGCAAGAAGTATACTTGTACAGATCTGATCAAAGATAAATTAGCACAAATAGAAGCAAGCGACCTTAACTCCAACAACTTGGTTTTAACCGAACTTGCTCTTGAAAAAGCAGCTGCAGTTGATGCAAAAATTGCAAATGGCGAAGAAATCGGCCTGTTAGAAGGCATTCCATTTGGTTTGAAAGATGTGTACTTGTTACAAGGCACCATCTCTACGGCCAGCTCTGACATGCTAAAAAATTACAAAGCACCATACACAGCAACTGCCATTCAAAAATTATTGGATGCAGGCGCAATTCCTTTGGTACGCGAAAACTGCGACTCATTTGGTCATGGTAGCACCAGTGAAAATACGGTTTTTGGTCCGGTAAAAAATGCCATTGACCCAACTCGTGTTGCCGGTGGTTCAAGCGGTGGTAGTGCGGTAAACGTAGCGAAAGAATTCACAACATTCTCTATTGGGGGTGATACAGGAGGTTCTATCCGCCAGCCGGCAGGATACAACAAAGTTTATGGGTTGAAACCTACTTATGGTCGTATTTCTCGTTATGGTTTGATGGCTTATGCGTCATCTACCGATTGCGTAGGGCCATTTGCCAGAAATCTGGAAGATATCCTGATATTGCTGAACATCATGTCGGGTAAAGATTACCACGATCAAACCACCATCAAAACAGAAGAAGTAGATGCTGCTGTTTTAGAAGGTACTCCGGAAGCTAAGAAATTCACTGTAGGCTATTACAAAAGTTTCATCGAAAACGAAGCTTTAAATCCTGAAATGAAGGCCGACTTCATGGCTGCTCTGGAGAAGTTAAAAGCAGCAGGTGCCGAAATTAAAGAATTGGATTTCTACGATGTGGATACCTTGGTGGCAACCTACTACATGTTAGCCATGGCCGAAACAGCCTCTAACCTTTCTCGATTAGACGGAACCAACTACGGTGGTCGTGAAGATGAGAAAGTATTGAAAGATGGTTACATGTTAAGCCGTTCGAAAAACTTCACCGAAGAAACCAAGCGCCGTATTGTGGGTGGTAACCAGGTGCTATCAACCGGTCACGCTGAAGAAATTTATTTAAAAGCTCGTACTCTTAGAACGCAGATCATGCATAGCTTCGATCAGGAGTTTAAAGAGACCGACATCATATTATCTCCGGTGGCTCCGGATCTTCCGCCAAAAATTGGTGAGAACCTGAAAAAGCCTTTATCCATGTACTTATCTGATGCTTACACGGTAGGTTTCAGTTTGGGAGGATTACCAACATTAACCGCTCCGGTGGGAACCGAAATTGGGATGCAGATTACTGCTGCAAAAGGTCAGGAACAAACAATTATTGAGTTTGCTCACTTATTAAACGAGGTATTGTAATGCAAGTAGATACATTAAGTCAAGAATTAAAAGACCATGGTTTAGAGATTGTCATCGGTCTTGAAACCCACGTACGATTAAATACAAAATCGAAATTATTCTGTGCTTGTCCGAACGAAGAAGCAGATACACCAAACACCAACATCTGTCCGGTTTGTACGGGGCAAATGGGTGTGCTTCCTGCGGTAAATAAAGAAGCCGTACGTAAAGCCATCTACTTTGGTAAAGCCATCAATGCCGATTTAAGCGAGCTAATTACTTGGGATCGTAAGCACTACGAGTATCCCGATTTGCCGAAGAACTTCCAGTTAACCCAGTTTCAACACCCTATCATCAAAAATGGTGTGGTAAAGTGTTTCCGTGAAGACGGGACTACTTTTGAGGTAGAAATGGAGCAAGTTCACATTGAGGAAGATGCAGCTAAATTAGTGCACGAGAAAAACAACTCTTTGGTTGATTTCAACAAAGGGGGTGTACCATTGATTGAGATTGTAACCAAGCCGTTGATTCGCAGCATTAAAGATGCGCCAATTTATGCGCAGTACGTTCACCGTATTGTTCAGAACTTGGGTATCTCAGAGGCGAACCTTGAGCAAGGTCAGTTTAAATCCGACATCTCCGTTTCGTTACGTAAAGAAGGAACGAATGATTTGAATCCTCGTACCGAAATTAAAAACCTGAACTCTTTTAAGTTCATGCTAGAAGCTTTGGTTGAAGAAGTTTCAAAGCAGTTCAACTATTATAAAGAACACAAAAAATTCCGTCCGGATCAAACAACGGTACTTTTCGATGCTGATTTGAAGCAAACGAAAACCATGCGTAAGAAAGAGTTCGCAGCCGATTACCGTTTTGCCCTTGAGCCGGATATCCCAATGGTAAACATCAAAAGCGCCATCGATACCGTTATTGTTGATGAAAGTCTTTTACCTTTTGCCATCGAGAAGAAATTAATTGACGGTAAAGTGCGTCCGGTAGATGCGAAGTTTTTTACTTCAGAGACCATCCGTTCAGAAGTGTTTTTAGCAGTTAATAAAAAGGTGGATGATGTATTATTCATCGCTAAAACATTAACCAACAACTTAGCGCCTGAGGATTACGAGAAATTGACCAACATTGATGCTTTGGTAGACATCATGGCTCAATTAAAGGATGGTAAGATTACCGTTATCCTATTTGGTAACGCCCTTAAAGAATTATTGAAGAACCCTGCGTTCGATTACAATAAATACATTGCAGACAACAACATCTCTGATGATAAAATTGATGCTGCAGTACTGCAAGCCATTGCAGAAAATCCTGAAATGGTGGCCGACATCAAAGCCGGAAACCTTGGTAAAGCAGGTATGCTTACTGGTAAGGTGATGACACTTGTTGGTAAAGGTGCCAACGGTAAAGTAGTTCGTGAAAAGATTTTAGCAGAAATTGCAGATGATTCAAGCTCAACTAAAGGAGATGTAAAAGAAACTGCAAAAGGTGCTAAAAAATCAGATGAGCAAAAAGCGGTTGAAGCTGCTGAAGACCGAAAACCAATAGCTTTTGAAGACATTGTAGCCAAAGATTCTTACCGCGATACAATCATTTGTACCATTACTGAAGACTTTAAAGACAAAGAAGTAACGGTTGCCGGTTGGGTATCGAGTCTTCGTGACCACGGTGATTTGGTATTTATCGATTTACGCGACAGTTCTTACGAGATTATCCAGGTACGTATGGAGCGTGAAGCTTTTGCAAACCTTGATGAATTAGCAAAGTTAAAGCCCGAGTCGGTAATTTCGGTAAAAGGAATCATCAAGCAACGTGCAGAAGACGATTACAACAATGGTATTCGTACCGGTAAATTAGAGTTAGATGCCACAAATGTTGATGTATTAAACATTGCCAATACCTTGCCGTTTGAAATCAAGCGTGCTACGAAAACAAACGAGGCAACCCGTTTTAAATTTAAGTACTTAGACCATAGAAATGAGGATGTACGCCGTGCGATTGTGAACCGTCACAAAATTGTAAAGTTAATGCGCGACATTCTGGATGAAGACGGTTTCTTAGAAATCGAAACCCCTATCCTATCTGCCGGTACCGACGAAGGTGCTCGTGAGTTTATCGTACCTAGTCGTAAGTCACCGGGAGCATTCTATACGCTTCCACAAGCACCCCAGCAGTTTAAACAAATGCTGATGGTGAGCGGCTATGAGAAGTATTTCCAAATTGCCCGTTGTTTCCGTGATGAAGATTCACGTGGTGACCGTCAGCCGGAGTTTACCCAGTTAGATATGGAGATGTCTTTTGCTTCGATGCAAGACATTATGGATGTAAACACAAAACTGTTTACCGAGATTGTAGAACGTATTTACGGTAAGAAATGGAAAATGGCTCCATTCCAAGTGATAACTTACCAAGATGCGATGGATAAATACGGTTGTGACCGTCCTGATTTACGTTTTGGACTGGAGATGGAAGACATTACCAATGTGGTGAAAGAAACTACTTTCCAGGTATTTTCTAAACCCATTGAAGACGGTGGTATTGTAAAATGTATTAAGGTAGATGCAGAATACCAAAAGCAACGTATCACTAAAGGTCAGATTGAAAAATTAACTTCTACAGCTCAGGAAAACGGCCTTGGAGGTTTAGCTTACATCATTGTTAATGAAAACGAGCTTCAATCGCCTATCATTAAATACTTAGGAGAAGATATTGCGGCGAAAATTATTGCACAAACTAACGCTAAGGTGGGTGACATCGTATTCTTCTCTGCGGCTGATTACAAAACGGCTAACAAAGCCTTGGATGCTGTTCGTCAGGAATTAGGTGCGATGTTGAACCTGATTGATCCGAAACTGTTAAGTCCGGCCTGGGTAGTTGATTTCCCAATGTTTGAATTGACGGATGAGGGTAACTGGACATTTACGCACAACCCATTCTCGATGCCAAAAGTGGAGGATTTAATGAAGCACCTAAAAGGCGAAGATGTAGGCAGCATTATTGCTCAGCAGTACGACTTAATCTTAAATGGTTTTGAGATTGGCGGGGGTTCAGTGCGAGCTCACGTTTCGGAAATTTTAGAGGCCACTTACAAAAACATGGGTTACAACCACGAAGAGATGTTAAAATCGGTAGGCGGCATGTATAAAGCCTTCCAATACGGAGCACCTCCTCACGGTGGTATCGCTTGGGGTGTAGACCGCTTAGTGATGATTTTAGAGAAAAAATCTTCCATCCGTGAAGTATTAGCTTTCCCAAAAACCGGATCAAGCGAGGACTTATTATTCAATGCACCTAGCTTACTTTCGGATAAGAAAGTGCAGGAGATGAATGTGAAGGTGATTAATAAATCTAGGGAGTAGTAAAAAGGCAGAAGTATTTATTGTGCAGATATGCTAATGCCCCAATGGGCAAATTAAGTTTTTAACTATTCGAAGTTTAACGATTACGAAAAGCACAATATCTGCCTAACTAATCATGCTTGTTAGATTAAAGGCAGGAGTGATTTGCCTTTCGTTTAGATATTGAAAATCCCGTAGTGAGAGATCGCTACGGGATTTTTGTTTTTCCTTTCGCTTATTTATCAATTTTAAAATAGGCGATCATCTCTTTCAAGCTTTCTGCTTGTTGTAGCAAAAGACTGGAACTACTAGCAAGTTCTTCACCGGAGGCAGCATTCTCCTGAGAAATCCGGTTTAAATCCTGTAATACAATATTGACCTGACCTACGCCATTTAATTGTTCCTGACCCGACACAAAAATCTCATTTGCCAATTCGTTGGCTTTGGTGATATCTCCCAACATATAATGCACTTCACCTTCGGTAGATGTGGTTAAGTCACTCCCTTCCTTGGCCATATTCATAATTTCACCACCGGCTGTCTTACTAATCTCAGCCAGTTTCCGTACCTCACCGGCCACCACCGAGAACCCTTTACCTTGCTCACCCACTCTGGCCGCCTCTACGGCAGCATTTAAAGCCAGAATATTGGTCTGAAAAGCAATATCATTCACAACTTCTACCCTTTTAGAAATGGTTTGAGTAGCATCTGCTGCATCTTTTGCCATTTTATTAACCTTTTGCATGGCTGCATTTATTTTATCGGTCATTTCTTTAGTAAACCGGGCATTGTTGGAGTTTTGCTCAATATTGGAAACAATTTCTTCCATGGTAGAAGCCACTTCTTCTAAAGCCGAAGCTTGGTGAGTAGCTCCATCTGACAAACGACCCGAAGTCATTCTCAACTCCTTACCTATATTTAACAAGCTTTCTGAACCCTTATTAATATTACCTACTACAGCCCTTAATTTTTCAACCATTTCGTTTAAAGATGTAGCCAACAGGCCTACCTCATCTTTTTGATGTAGGACTAATGTCGTTTTTAAATTTCCGTTAGCCACCTCATTGGCAAATTGAAGGCTTTTATTTAATCCATTCGTAATACTCTTACTGATGAAACGGTTAACGATCACAAAAAGTAAAACAATGAAAACTAAAGTTACTGTTATAACAAAGCGGGTTTCTTTTACCGCCTTCATCAACTCAGCTTTTCTAACTGCAATAACTGCGTATGATTCTGTATTTTCAGAACGGCTATAATAATAAACCATCTCCTCTTCATCCTCCTCAACTTCTATCATGCCAAAAGACAAATGACTTTCAGTTACTTCTTTATAAAAAGCTTTTTCAACGGCTGTTTCACCGACCATTGAGGCTTTTAGAACGTAAGTTCCATCTCCACGTATGAGTAGTGTTTCTTGGGTTTGATGAGGATGAATAACATAAGTTCCATCATTATTCATTAGAAAAGCATATCCGGTTTCTAAATATTTTTTAGCTCCAAAAACATCTATCAGACTCATTAAGTTTTTTTCTTTAGTTACAGTACACAATAGCCCTTCAAGGTTTCCACCAACATAAATAGGATAAAAAGCTTCAAAATACCTTTCGGCAAGAATGGTTTTAGATTGGGTAAACCACCCATTTTTGATAACCTCTTTGATTACTTTATCTTCGAAATCGATAACATCACCAACTAATCTTACCCCCTTTTCATCTTTTAAGTTAGTAGATACATTTACATATCCATCCGGTGTTTTCCGGTAAAGTATCGTGTAGTTGTACGAAAGAAACTCGATCCAATCCACCAGAACGGTATCATTAGTCATGGTACGACCATCGATTAAAAGCTCCGTTACAGTAATAAATTTCTGATTCCCTGTTGAATCAATTACTTTTACAGAAGACTGTTTGGCTTCATCATATTCAAATTTTGCCTGTTTGATGACCTCTATGGCTCCTCTAAACAAACCACTTAAACCATTATAACGTTCTACTGCCTGATTGGAAGTCACAGTTGCTAAATCGTGTGCTTGCGCTTGTAAAAATTGATTGGTACTGCCAATAATGGTTTTAACCTGGCTATTGGTAACATAAACACCAAGAAAAAGAATACTAATGATCACAAGACTACTTAAAACTACGTTTAAGCGCGTACCAATTTTCATGTTCGTAAAAAACTTTATTTCCATCCCCTCTAAATTATCTCCTTAACACATAATAGTTCTCAACCACATGTTACGGAACTCCTTATCTCTGGTTTGCAAACATTTATTAACTCACCTCCAACACATCAGTACAATCAATTAATAATCTGCAACATACACCTACGAAAGAATAAAAGTAATTTTGACTAATAAAAGTTTATGGGGCACGAATATTAAAATCCTTTTGATCAAAGCAGTGACGAAAAAAATTGGAAATTTTAAGTAATTCAGGTGTCTTCCGTAGTTGTTTTTTTGAAAATTCTCAAGCAAGCTCTTTATTAAACTGATATAATACCATTGAGGTCAGTAGATAAGTACAAATATTTCTGTATAAATCTAAAAAAGCCCCAAAGTGGGCGATATCCCAAAGCCTAGCCTGTAAGGGCTAGGATATTAATCAGGTATTTTATTTAAGCACCATATAGGTGCGTAGTCTTAATCACACGACTACGCATTTGGCACTAACAATATCATGGCATGATATTCATAGCCCTTCAAGCTATGCTTAATGACACCGCATCTTTGATGCTAACGTATGCTTACTATTGATAAGTATTTAACTACTTACCTCTATAATACCATTTTAACTATGGCATGAACGTTAAATGCGTAACGGATTTAACGCTCATGTCATTAGCAAAGTGGTATAAAATCGGCTACAAATCAAACACTAAGCTACAAAAGACACTGATTAACCCAGAAGTTTTTATATTTCCGAATCATCTGAATACCTAATAATTACCAATCCCTTACTCTATTACCTTCACATACTTTAAATCTTCATTGGCATTCACCACCGGAAAATACATTAGCTCCACCTGTGCCGGATTTAACACATATTTTCCGGAGAAGCGTGGTAATAAATCAATTTCGAAACGATGGTAACCGGGTTTCATTTTCTCACAAAAAATTGCTGTTTCTTCTTTGAAGTATTCCCGGTAACTCTCCACGCTTCGCCAATTGTAGTTGAATTGATTTTTAGTATGATAACTACAAGATCCCGGGATAGGGATATTAATCATCACATACTCCTGATCTACATCTCCTTTAACAAGCACATCAACCATTAATTTCACAGGCTGTCCAGCTTTTAATTCCCGAACGTCATTCTCGAATCGGCTGTTAATTTCAAAACCTTCTACTCCGGTTTTGGCTTTGGTAACACGCTCATGTACATAATACATGTAATGAAGCGGTAATCCGGATTGATGCTCTATTTTCAGTTGCTCCCCGGGTTTCAATTGCATCTTAAACGGATACTCTTTTATCTGCTGTCCATTGATTACAACTTCCGGTTGATCATTCAATAGTTTCCCATTCTCCAAAACATCCTTAAATACAGTTTCGATCACCGTTGCCGAGCGGTAAGTATTCCAAGCGTATTTACTTCTTTCGCCAATAAAATATAGCTGCAACCCGGCTTTAAAATGACTAAGGGACGAATCTCGACTCACAATTCGATAAGCCATACAATTGTTGATCAACTCATCGTTTACCCACCATTTATTTGGCTGACCATCATCAAAAAACACTTCGCCTAAAATACCGTTTCGCTCATATTTTAATAAAGAATCTAATTCGAAAGAAATACCATTCAATTGCTTAATTTCCATCAATTTTAATTTAGCACTCAGCTCAACTTTCTCGTAACGGTAATGATATAAACTATCGGCATACAGATAATGAAGACTATCTTGCTGCTGCATTTGATGATCTAATCTTTTGGCAATTTTTTTCCAATCTAATTCGATACCCACTTCAGACAATGCATGCAAATAATTAAGATCAGATAAACCAACCTCAAAACGATAATCATACTGTGCTTTTTGTTGGATATTATTCATATTAATGCTTACCGGATAACCTGCTTTTTGTGCCCGGCATAAAGCTTTTAGTACATGAGCAGATATCCAATGCGAGGTATGCTCTGATAAATTCCACCACCCCCACTGGTATTTACTGTTTTGATTATTTTCCAATCGACGAATGATCTTATTTATATCTTTTTCATATTTAAACTTCTCTCCTTTAGCTTGCTTCAATATTTTGAAATTTAGCAAACCTATCAGTTTTGATGCCAATTGCTCGTTACAAGCATATTTGTAGTTAATTAGATGACCTATTTCATTGGCAAAAATATCAATGGGATGATCTAAAAGCTCAACCATTATGGTTTGATTAGCTTTCGCTTTTAAATATTTCGTCTCGCCTTTTTGTAATAAACTCAAGCTTCCTTCTGCTCTAACACAACCGGGTTCAACAACCGGAATGGTGCGCTCTTCGCCATCAAAGTATCCATCATTTCGAGTGAAACTAAAAGCTGCTTTTAAAGAATCGTTGCTTTGCGGTTCTACAGAATAATAGGACTTAGAAAAGCTTTCCAGTTTCACACTGTCTGGCAACTCGTGCTCTTGATACTTCCAGTTAATTTCTCCGCTGATCAAACTATCTTTTGAATAATTGGTGACTTTCCCCAACAATGTACAAGAATCCCCAACTGTTAGAAAACGAGGCATAAACAGCTCAGCCATGATTGGCTTATAAGACTTTATACTTTGTCGACAGGTACCGGCTTTAAGTTTTCTGTTCATACCCAATACCACTGCATCCCATTGGGTATTATTATCGGGGAAGGTGACTTGAAAACGTGCTTCACCTTTGCGATCGGTAAACAAGGTGGGTTCCCAAAAACCAACATCATTGAAGTTGGATCGAATGGATTTAATCTGCATGAGTTCCTTGTAAAGAATATCGTCCGCAGTTTCTTCTAATTCATCTAGTTCTGGCTCCGGCTGCTCCTCTACTTGTATGGGACTAGAAAGGAGATCTTCTGCACCAATAGAAGCCACTGATCCTGTGACATCCTTTTTCTTAACAGTTCCATATCCGACAACTACGACTTCATCCAAACCAACTAAATCTTCTTCCAAGCGGACTTCAAAAAAAGATTGTAATCCCACTTCAAACTCCTGAGTTACCATCCCAATCATGGAAATACTTAATACATCTTCTGGGTTTACATCTAACTCCCATTCTCCATCAAAATCGGTAATAATTCCTTTACTAGTACCTTTTACCACCACTGTCACCCCGGGCAATGGTTCTCCGAATGTATCCTTTACAAGGCCAGAGACAGGCATTGAGCCTCGGTCTACCCAAGTACGATTTTGCAAGGGTACAGTTCTAGGCTTTGACTTAACCGGTTTGTAAGGCTCTTTCCTATACTCAGGAATTTCTAACACTTTTTTATAAAAGGGCTGAGAATAATCATCCAACGGTAGCTTTTCATCTTGTGAAAAATCAAGGCATAAATGAATGTCTTTCTCTAAGCGCACTCCTTCTTTTTTGATGTATGATCCATCGATGTATAACAATAAGATATTTGCAGAATCGTCTCGCAGCTCAAACTCCTTTGAAATTTTAGATTGATGCAAATATAAAAGTCCATAACTTTCATCTCCCGGATATTGAATTAATAAAGCCACCACACCACATTCATTTTCGACTTTAGGGAGTGCTGCTGACCAGTTTATTCCATATACCGACCCGGTTAATTTAGATCCTGTAAATGATTGAGGATAATGCTTGGAACAAGCAGACTGAATCATAAAAGCTTGCTTATTAAAAACCGAATCATTTAAAAAGCGATAAGGATCGAAAGTGCGTTTTTGAAGGATCTCCGGAATAACATCCGGCATTGTAAGTTTATAAACCACATTATCTTTAAATTCATATTCGTATCCTCCTTCGTGATAATAACGAATGGAGTAAGTTGTATCCCGATGATAATTCATGTACGATGTAGGCACAGGTCCAACAACTTTTCCTGATTTTTCGGAACCAAAAGAAAGTGGTGTGAAATGCTTCTCAGTTTCTAAATAATCGGCTTTATAGGATGTATTTATTACAGAAGTAAAATGTTTATGTCGAGAGATTTCCGATGATGATAATCGATATATATATCCATACGCTTTCTTTTGCCAAAACCTCCAATTCGTCTTTTGAAAACGATCGCCATAAAAAAATTGTTTGGAATACTTGGGAGGATTGCTAAGTGTAAAACTAAAGATGTGTTTTTGATTTGGAGCTAGACACACTGAATCTAAAACCAACAAGCGATCAGCTAAACGAATCTTTACTTCGTGTAATGAATCGGGTTCGATGTAAAAAGAATACGGATTTGGCGCATCAGCCCATGAATAATAAACCGGCTCACGGTCAACTTCGATGTAAAATACTTCTTGCATCTCTCCGTTTTTCATAACAAAAGGAGCAAATTGTGTACTGTCAGAAATGGCATAACTGTATTCAAAAATAGTGTTTTGAGGATATGCAAATTGATAATACTTCATGGTATCCAAGCCTGCTAATGCTTTAAACTTTACATAATCTAAATCTAGCACGACATCGGGCACACGAAAATCATAAACACTGTAACTCACCTCTTTCGGGCGAGCACCTGAGCTCTTTCCATAAGAAGGTAATGACGGTACATAATAATTCAACTTAGAGTTGCTTGCCATGGCTGTTAAATCCACTCCTTTTACCGGATAGCCTTTATGATTACACACTTTTATTAAAGCATCAACAGTTTGACCCGGATAAACTCGATCAGGCATTTCTAAAGAAATATCTAAGTGGCCACTTTTAAAGGTAAAATCGCGGTGCACTTCATGTTCTTCACCACCCTGCACATAAGATAAATCCACATAATAGGTGCTGTCACGATTAGGAATGAATGAACTATGCTTTAACTCCTTTCCATAACCTTCATCAACTAATGCTTTACCTCGATAAATGTTCCAGTTAAAATCAAAGTGATGAGGGTTATGTACTTCTACCCTAAATGAATCTGCATCAAAAAAACCATTAATCTCAAAATCCGGATATAATGAAGAAGCAGAAAAAGTATGATGCAAATCTTCACTACTTAAAGTGTAGAATGGTATATAAGGATTTAGTTTCTCAGCATAAGGAAGCTGTATCGTTTTGGTAGAATCACTCCCGTAGCTTATGCTCAATGGCACATCGTATTGTTGGTCGCCGTTGTAATATAACTCAACACACAAGCTATCGTCTCTTAAAAAAGTACTAAAGCGATAATTAGAATGGTAATAATTACAATAATGGCTTCTTTCGTAAACTTGATTCTCAGAATTAATAATCTTCACATCTACCTGATAAGACATGTTCACTTTTTTAAACAATGAATCTGAAATGATATAGGCAGTCATTTTAGAAGGATCTAATTTGATGGTATCCTGTAAAAGAATATCCTTGACGATGACTACATCCTCAAAACAATCATTGATGCTATTTGTGCGGATAGTTAAGACAGCTTTAGCATCTGTTAAAAACAAACCATTGGCATCGGTGGCTGAGATAGTTAACTCATTTTCCTTGAGATTATAATGATCGAAGTATTCCAATTTAGACGTGACCTTTGCATTCTTAAGTTCATAATCTTCGTACATAAAGCTGCAACTAGAAATCATTTTTCCATTACGGTCTCTCAACTGCAAGTAAATGCGTTGATCCAAAACTAAATTTAAAGAATCGTGTAAATAGATGGTTCCCGTATAGGCTCCCGGTCGGTGTTGCGAGGCTAATCCCAGATTCTTGTAAATTCGCCCTTGGTGAAGATGTATATATAACTTTTGCTTTAAAGGTGTACGATAAGCATTTACGGCATAACTCTTGAAGCGTATACTATCATTGGGGCGATACTTATTTTTATCGCTAATGAGGTAACTATAGATTTTTTCTTCATCAAAATAATTGCGGTGACTATAGGCATAAGGTGTGGGAGGTACTTTTCGTTGAATATTATAGTAAGCCGTAAAACCATCTAAATGAATGGAAGCTGTTTTGTTTTTCAGTCTGGTCCAATTGCCCCTGAATGGATATTGCTTAGTTTCTTTATCGTATACAATTCTTTCATGGCCTAAGTTCACCTTTGCATCACCTCTAATGTTCCCGGCTTTATCAATTACCTGAAAGGTTAACTGGCCATAATCGCGATGCATGTACATTTCAAATGGATAGATGCATTGATAATGGCATTTTACTTGATTTTTCTCAATTTCGGCTAAAATAAAATGCCCCTGCTCAGGGAAGTTATGCCAACCACTATCTACGTTAAAAGTATCTACCAGCGTATGCATCAGCTTTTTAAAAAGCTCTTTTTTACTCCCTTTTTGTTTGACTTGTAAAAGCTTGGCTTCATCATTACTTATTTGGTACACAAAGCCCTTTTGCGGTCGGTAGTCCCAAATAATGGGTTGGGCATATACTTGCTTAGTTAAGATTAAAATGCCTAAAAGAACAAGCATCTTGAAGGTTAATAGCCATCTTTTTTCTATCTCATTATCCGGGAATCTCATATCAGTCTAATTTTTGAATTTGTAATTGAGGTGCTAATGGGTCTGAGATTCCATAAAATATTTGGGAGTTTTTTTTAATCCGACCATAAAATGCATGAAAATCACTTCTCTAAAACAAAACATCCTCAAGATTTTAAAAACCTTGAGGATGCTTGCCTTTAATTATTAATCTATAAACTACTTTTCGCTTACTTTAAAGAAGGCAATCATGCGTCTTAGATTTTCTGCTTGTTGGGATAAAGCATTAGAACCGGCGGCTAATTCCTCACTTGAGGCAGCATTTTGCTGAGCAATGAAATTAAGCTCCTGAATGGCTGCACTTACTTGCTCTGCTCCTCTAAGCTGTTCGGTACTAGAAGCAGTAATTTCATTCACCAATTCGGTGGTTTGCATCACACCTCCTAGTAAATCATTCATTTCATTACCGGTAATTTTAGAAAGCTCGCTACTCTCTTGTGCCATGGAAAGAATTTCTACACCGGCACTTTTACTTAAGTCGGCTAGCTTACGTACCTCGCCTGCCACAACGGAGAAACCTTTTCCATGCTCTCCTGCACGTGCAGCCTCCACAGAAGCATTCAAGGCTAAAATGTTAGTTTGAAAGGCAATATCGTTGATAATACTCACTTTTTCAGAAATATTTATTCCGGATTTTGCAACATGATCAGCTTTACTGTTGATTTTGTTCATACCTACATTTACCTCAGTCGCAATTTTCTTGGTTACATTGGCATTTTCGGCATTTTGCTCAATATTGGCTACCATCTCTTCCATGGTTGACGATACTTCTTCTAAGGATGAAGCTTGATGATTAGCGCCCTGAGCCATTTTTTCGGAAGCTACATTAAGCTTTACTCCTGCCGCAATAATACTATCTGACCCCCGTGAAATATCGATCACAATTTCTTTTAGCTTCAACACCATATTATTTAGCATCGCAGACATCTGGCCGATTTCATCTTTACTATCAATATCGGATGTAGCCTGTAAGTCGCCTTCGGACACTTTTTGGGTAAACAGAAGCATTTTCTTTAATGGGCGGCTAATGGTTTTACTGAATAACAAAATGACAACGACTAAAACCGCTATAATGGCGATAAGTGCAAAAAGCATAGCAAATCGAACTTTATTAAGTTGAGCTGTTAAAGCATCTTTATGCATTGCCGCAATAGAATAAGTATCGGTATTAGATGAATAACAATAGTA
Source organism: Bacteroidales bacterium (assembly GCA_003249255.1). Lineage (GTDB taxonomy): Bacteria > Bacteroidota > Bacteroidia > Bacteroidales > Marinilabiliaceae > SZUA-582. The sequence continues at coordinate 167,787 of QKJP01000029.1, read as the reverse complement.
GAAAATCATTTCTTCACCTTCATACATGGCTTCTACCTTTCCTTCATGCGTATTCTTTGCATCTTTATGCGTCTGTTTTTCTTTTCTCGATTCTATAATCTTTTTATAAAAGTCTTCATTTGCAGCCGTTCTCCCGGCAAACTTATCCCATACCACATAGGTTCCATCACCACGTTCAAAGATACTTTCACGCCCCTGTCGTGGTGATATAACATAAGAACCATCAGCATAAATTAAAAAAGGAAAACCGGTTTCGTAATATTGTTTTACTTCAAAAACTTCGATAAACTTACTTAAACTAATCTCTTTCACTGCGCACGAAACAATTCCTACAATCTCCTCATCCACCTTAATGGGAAAATATCCATGCATGTATTTTTCATTCGCTATATATCTTTTATTAACTGCGTATCCATATTTTTTCATATTTTGAACAGGTTCTGAATCAAAGGGCATTAGTTCATTGATAATGCGAACACTATCTGCACCTTTTACATTGCTGGAAACACTTAAAAAACCGGCATCCGTTTTTTGGTACATAATAGTATACCGATAGGTTAAAAAATAAACCCCTTCTACAAAGATGGAATCTTTATACAACGGTCGACCGTCGATCAATAATTCATGAAAGGAAACATTCCCTTTTTCTTTGGTCTCAAGATTAGTGTAAGGAGTTGTATATGTTTTATTTTCATTAAGCGAAAAGTTACATTTCTTCATCTCCTCCACGGCAATCCTAAATGCAGAGCTATGGGTATATGTTTTTTCAATTTCATGATTAGATATCGACATGGAAATATCTAAAGCTTGCGCCCTCATGATCTCATCGGTACTTTCCTTAATCTGATCTTCTTGGACTTTTGTAACAAAAAATCCCAATATTAACACGCAAAAAACTACAACTGATATCACTATCCAGTTTAATCTCTCTCCAATGTTCATGTCCCTTAAAGTCCTCATAGTAGTTGGTTTAATTCTTAATTATTTTTCTTTTTCATCGGTTAAACAATTGACATAACTTTCTAATACCGCGACTTCACGATTCATCAGGCTTACTTTTAATAAGTGTTGATAAAATGTTTCAGAGTTTGAAACACATTCTGAAATCCACCATTTTTTTTGGCCAAAAGATTTCTCATCCATATAAACCAGATCTTAAATCTTTTATCTTCAACCGCACGGTCATATCCAACAGGCAATTACCCAATTGCCAAAACTCAGATTCTTCACTATTCAAAGGTGAAAATAAACATTTTTTAACAAAAAGAATTCTTACTCCTCTTTTTTTTAACTGAACTGCGCTAATATTTTTAGCGAATTGCACAAGAAGGATATTATCATTAACGATAAAAATCCTTAATCCCAAATTTTGTTATTGTAAAATGATATTAGATGAGCTAAAACAAAAAAGCTACCAACAACGAAAAACTGTTATTGGTAGCTTTGATTTCTTGAAGCATTAATAAGACTTATTCTTTCGTGAAGATAAGAACGTCATTGTACCCAAATATTTTAATGACATAGATTCCTTGACTCAACGAACTGACATCAAGCTTTTGTTTGTAATCTATCTGTTTTACCAGAACACCTTGCATATTATAAATCTCAACATTTGCTCCGGCATCAATACCTGCAATGCTTATCGCATTCTGAGCAGGATTAGGCTGTACCTTTAATTCATTTATGGCTTCTGTATCTACATTTGTTTGACCACCGGAAATAGTTTCGTATTTAATTACTCCTTCTTCTCCGGCCTTTAACTCATTCTTACTCCAAACAATGGCATGATCCCATAGGTCATATTGAGCTTTCGCACCAAGAACCTCAATGGAGCTACCTACATTGATACCTTTATCATCTATAAATCCGTAAAACAAAGCATTTTCAGGCAATTTATCCATGACTTTTGCATCCACAATATCAACCAGCATTTCTGGTGCATTTCCGGCTACTCGTCTCCAAACGTAACCATCCCACTCTTCAACCAATACATTATCTATTGCATAAGTAGAAACTTGACAAGCATCTTCGTGCCAGGTCTCAACTGCTTGATCAGGATTATAAATATCGCTCCAATTATTAGTTACCGGGAAATAACGTCCTCCATCATCGTCTAAAGCTTGTTCATTATATGACCAATCATCTTCCCAATTTACATGTCCAAAATCATCTTGATGCAGCTGCCAAATTGCTCGTAAAGGCGTTTCACCTCCTTGATGAACATTAAGTCTTCCTGCCCCGGCATATTGAGTTAAATGTTGCGTAGTAGTTGCTAACATTGGAGCAAATTGAACCAATAATTTCGTATTCCAACTTCCGTTCGCATTAGAACCTACAGGCAATTGACTAGAGATAAAATTAACATCAGTAGCATCTCCGCCTTCATAAATGGTGTTCCTTATGTTCAGATCTTCATCATTATTAACGAATAAAGAAACCCGGTAATTTCCATAGTCGATGTAAGGCTCAATGGCATTATTATATAGCCTGGTTTTAATTGACCTACTTAAAGCATCACTCTCACCATCAAAAGCACAAGCTACGTTAACTCCGGGACGGCCACCATTTATAATACCTGTTGGCTGAGTATTCCCAAATTGTAACTCTGTAATGGTGGTGTTATTATTGGTGATGGATGATTTTTCAATCTTTATTGGATTAGGAGTTACATCCAGAATGTTCCGCTCCATTACTGCTGTGATATTATTCGGGTAATCATTACTTATCCAGCCTTGTCCGTTAGATGTTGAAATTTCAGCACGAGTGATTAAACTGCCTTTTACATCAGCAGCCACTTTACATATTAAAGTCACTTCACCCTTTGTACTAGCGATTCCTCTTGCAGATTGGAAACCAGAAACCTTTCCGATCTGCCACTCAACCTTTCCGTTAATTAGCTTTCCTTCATTACTTGCTGATACAACTTCTAAACCTTCAGGTAAAGAACATGAAACAACTACATCCTCAGCATCTACCGAAGCATAATTTCGGTATGAGAAGATATAAGTCACCTCATCACCAACTGCTGCAACTGTTTTATCAATGGAAGCATATACTTTCATATTAGCTTCCTTTGTCATGGTCATTGGTGAATGATGGTTACCGGTTAGAATCACCATGCCTAATAAGCGGAAAAAACCATCAAAATACTTTGGCGTACTGGTTAAATAGCCATCCCCCTCATCAGAAACATTATACTCAATTACACATTGGCGATACATTTCACCCATTAAGTCATAGTCTTGAGCGACTACTGCTGCCGGACTAGCAGCTCCTTGTAACCAATTTAAAGTGAATGCACCTAAAGCATCACCAGTGTTAGGATCGTATTGTTGAACCAATTGAGAGGTTCCTCCATAGGTTAAACCATTACTTCCCATTGCCGATTTACAATCATTATTCCAAGGAGATTGGGTTGGGTCGTCTAAAAACCTTGCTAAGCGTAAAGCCAGCTCTTTTTCGTAAGTATTTGCTGTTTCGCTATATTGATGTGATACAGGATCCCATGAAATTGATGGAGCACTATGCCACATGGCATCCATCCCCGCACGCCAGGCATGACGAAAATCTTCGCCGTCAGTAAAACTAGAAAACCTAACATCCTCACCATCAACACGTACCCACCCTGCCAAGGGTAAAGCAGTTGGGGTCTCCAACAATTGACCATTAATCCATGCAGTAGAAGCTTGGGCTCTTTTGAGTTGTTGAATGTTCCAGTTGATATCTTCGGCTGATCCACCTTCTTTGGCTAGAAAATCGGCAAAAGCTCTAAAATAGCCGGCAGAAACATAATCGATGTGCTGAGTTTGACCGCCTTTAAATTCAGGACAAGGATCTTGCTTCGATGCCCAATCGGTCATTTCACTCCAGGTATTCCCTCCTTTAAAGTAGCCATCCAATCCGATAACTCCAGCGATACTTCTACAATCTCCCAAACCTGAATTTTGAAACTCTACCAAACCTCGAATCACACCAAGAGCTTCTTCTTTATAGCTAATGGGATTTCCGCAATCATCGGTATAACCGGATAAATCACCCCACTGTTTCCAGGCTATAAGTAAACCCATTGCCATATCCATATCGCCATCGGTTGCAGAATCCGTGTTATCGACCAACGCGTTTTTCCCATATCTATAATTAGGTTTAATGGTAGTTTCGCAATCGCTATATTTCTTGTGATGAACGCGACGTAAATCATGCTCACGAAACCAGATGCCATCAAAGGTGGTCTTGTCACCCATAAGAGCAGCTCCAATCATGGCATAACCTACACCTTCGGTTACATCATACGGAGCACCTTCGTTCGATTTAATGTATTCAACCCCTTGGTATTCGTCTCCTGTATAAATGAAACGATTCGCCATTATTTGCCAGGCATCTCTTATGGTTTGCTCCATTTCGGCATGAGTAAGCCCAGGTGCATTATGTGTTGCAAGATTGCCTAAATTATGAGATTCTCCATCTGAGTAAGGAAGAAACTGTGGAAAAGGGAAATTTGGATTACCGGAGTTGATGTCAACAGTAACTGTTGCACTTAGGTTAAAGATGGTACTACATATAAGTACTGATAGTAAAATCCATTTAGGGTTAGCTAAAGAGTAACTCTTTGGCCTTAAAGGATAGCTTTTCATTTTGAATAGAAATATTAATTAATAGAATTTGTGACTTCGTTCTTGTCATTACCTGTAAAAACAATACAATAAGCTTCCACCCTACACTATTAAAAAATAACCTTTTAATATTAAATCCATCCATCAAAAAATTAGCAAATGTTTTTTCAAAAAACAATCTTGTTATTCCCTGTGCTTAACATTAATTTAACATCCAACTAATTGCTATCGACTAAAAATAAGAGACTTAAAAAAATAACTTTTTAACAAAGCACATTTTCATTAAAAAAAATAATATAAAACAAAAACATAGAATAATCTCGGCTTAACATTCACTTAACATCAATACATGATTTTTGCATCGTAACACAGGAATTAAAATTTTAAAGTAAATAACATGATTAAAAACATTCTAGTTTCATTGGCAATTCTCGTAGCAGTAACGGCTTGCCAAAATGGTGCCAAGAGCACGGCTAACGACAACAAAAAAGTAACCCTTACTGCTGCAGGTGCAACTTTCCCTATGCCTTACTACAATTTAGTATTTAAAAAGTACACTAAATCTCAGGGTACACTATTAACTTATGGTGGAATTGGTTCTGGTGGAGGAATCAGAAGCTTAAAAGACAAAGTAGTTGATTTTGGCGCTAGTGATGCTTTTTTAACTGATGATAAAATAGCTGAATTTTCGGCTCCAGTAGTACACATCCCCACTTGTTTAGGTGCAGTAGTGGTAGCCTACAACTTACCGGGTGTAGATCAAATCAAATTGACCAATGGTCTGCTAGAAGGAATCTTTATGGGAGACATCACTAAATGGAACGATGCTAAAATTAAAGAATTAAACCAAGAGGTAAACTTACCTGATTTAGATATTACTGTTGTTTTCCGTTCAGACGGTTCTGGTACAACATTCATTTTCTCTGACTTCATGTCTAAAATTTCACAAAAATGGGCTGATGCTGTCGGTCTTGGAAAATCATTAAATTGGCCTGTAGGTATTGGTGCTAAAGGTAACCCAGGAGTAGCAGGTACCATTAACCAAACAACTGGTGCCATTGGTTACATTGGTTCAGAGTATGCATTGGCACAAAAAATTTCCACAGCTCTTTTACAAAACGCTGCAGGTAACTACATCGAACCTACAATTGAATCAATTAGTGCCGCAGCTAAAGGAGAGATTCCTGCTGACACAAGAGTCATGTTAACCAACTCGGATGCTGCTGATGCATACCCTATCAGTGGTTTTACATGGATTTTATTATACAAAGACCAGGCTTACGATGGCCGTTCTTATGCACAAGCTGAAGCTACAGTAACTTTCTTAGATTGGTTAATTAGTGCTGAAGCTCAAGCTGAAGCTCCAAAAGTAAACTATGCTCCACTTCCAACAAAAGCTGTTACTGCAGCTAAAGAAATTTTGAAGAACGTAACTTACGAAGGTAAAGCTATTTTAAAATAAGTTTTACCGGACAAAAAAAAATAGTAGTGGTTAGCCGGTTTATCCGGCTACCACTATAGTTGTTTATACTGATTGAGAGTAATCCGTAGGTTATGAAAAGTGAAAATATTACGAAAACATTATTACTGATCGCATCGGTAATAGTTGTTTTGATTTCAACGGGTATGGTATTTTCACTCATCAATGGGGCAATTCCAACTTTTAAAGAGTTTGGATTGAGCTTTATTTGGTCAAATGAGTGGAATCCAACCGAAGGAAATGAAAATTATGGTGCAGTACCTTTTATAGCAGGTACTATCATCACTTCGATGATCGCATTGGTTATTTGTATACCATTGTCTTTTGCTTCCTTTTTATTCATTGGTGAATATTTTAAAGGAACATTTATAGCGAACACATTATCAGCATTGGTTGATTTGCTGGCCGGTATCCCATCCATCATCTATGGACTTTGGGGTTTTTATGTTTTAAGACCGTTCATTGTGGAATTAGGATTAAGCCCACAAGGTTTTGGAATATTTACTGCAGGACTTATACTGGCCATTATGATTATTCCTTATGCCACATCGATAAGTAAAGAAATCATTACAATGGTTCCAAACGAGTTGAAAGAAGCTGCATATTCTTTGGGAGCAACTCAGTTCGAAGTCATTTTTAGGGTCGTGATCCCAAATGCAAAATCAGGTATTGTGGCCGGTTTCATCTTAGCTTTTGGACGTGCATTAGGTGAAACCATGGCAGTAACCATGTTGATCGGTAATGCCAATGTTGTGCCCGATGGTTTATTTAGCACAGGAAATACCATGGCCAGTGTAATTGCCAATCAGTTTGGGGAGGCAGACGGACTTAAACTAAGTTCGCTTATTGCGATTGGTTTACTTCTTTTTGTAATTACCGGCTTAATTAATGGCTTGGGTAAGTTCATCATAAAAAAATTATCGTAACAGTTTTTAATCAGAAATAGAATGTCGATAGCATTAGATTTTGATAATGGAAGTTTAGTCGCCAAAAGAAAATTGAAGAACTCGATTTTCAAAGTTGGTATGATTATCCTATCCATCCTTACTGTCTCACCCATTGTTTTAATCATCTATGAATTAATTGTAAAGGGTTTCAGACAGATCAACATTGATTTCTTCACGCAGAATCCACCTGATACCTTCGAAGCCATGATGGCTGTTTCTGCAGGAGAAGTTATCCCGGGAGGAATTTTAAACGGTTTAACAGGTACCTTATTAATGGTATTAATGGCATCTGTCATTGCTATTCCGGTAGGCATTATGATTGGTATATTCTTATATGAAAATCCGGGTAAAATCTACTCGAACATCATTCGTAACTTAACAGAAATTCTGCAAGGGGTTCCTTCCATCGTATTAGGTTTGATTGCCTACTTATGGGTTGTAAAACCAATAACCGGTGGATATTCTGCCCTTGCCGGTAGTGTTTCTTTAGCAATCATGATGCTTCCACTAATTGTTAGATCTACTGAAGAAAGTATGAAGATGATACCGGATACTTTAAAAGAAGCTGCTTATGCACTGGGAGTGCCTTACCACCGTGTTGTTTTAAAGGTACTTATACCAAGTAGTTTTGGTGGGCTTTTTACCGGTATTCTACTGGCTGTTTCGAGAGTTATTGGTGAAACAGCTCCATTGATGTTAACCACCTTGGGTAACCCAATGGTAAACTGGGACATCACCAAACCTACATCAGCCATGCCTCTTTTAATTTGGGAGTTTTATAACGATCCCAATATGGTCGATTTAATCTGGGGAACCTCCCTGTTTTTGATGATCTTTATATTAATCATCAACCTAATTTCTAAACAGATAGCTGCAAAGAAAAAAATTAACTAATTCCGCTCGGTTAATGAGCCTGGCGTTTAATTTGCTCGCATTTAACGCTGTCAGCATCCGACAGCATTAAACTAATGCTCACTTATAAATATGTTGTATAAATGGCAAACAAAAATATAGCTCAAATAAATAACCCAATTCTAAGCCTAGAAGATCTAAAAATTGCCTACGATTCCAGCAAATATGCCGTAAAAGGTATTAATGCCGGAATAAAAAAGGAAAACATCACCGCCATAATGGGGCCATCCGGTTGTGGTAAAAGTACCATGTTACGCGCTATTAATCGTATGCACGAACTTTATCCGGGCATTAGAACTGAAGGTCAGATTAAACTAAATGGCGAGGATATTTTAAAAATGGATACCATTGCCGTACGCCGTAAAATTGGTATGGTATTTCAGCGTCCTAACCCATTTCCAACCATGAGCATTTACGACAATGTGATTGCCGGTTTTAAACTAAATGGGGTAAAACTTAAGAAAGCCGAGAAAGATGAAATCGTAGAACGTTCATTGCTAGATGTTGCTTTATGGCACGAAGTCAAAGATACCCTTCACAAAAAAGGGACCTTTCTATCTGGTGGTCAGCAACAACGCTTATGTATTGCTCGTGCTTTAGCTTTTAAGCCTGAGGTACTTTTATTAGACGAGCCGACTTCTGCACTTGACCCCATTGCGACCTCAAAAATTGAAGATCTATTGGTAAAGCTTAAGAAGAACTATACCATCGTGATTGTTACGCATAACATGACTCAGGCAGCTCGTATTTCAGATTATTCAATGTTTATGTATCTTGGAGAATTAGTCGAATACGATAAAACTAAAAACATGTTTACGAATCCTGTTGATCAGCGTACAGAGGATTATCTGACAGGAAGATTTGGTTAATTTTTAAGTAATGATCATTTAGTTTTACGCAACAGTTTTCAACACAGAGGCACAAAGACACAAAGACATTTTTTAAAAACGAGGTGTCTCCGTGTCCCCGCCAGCATCGGGGTCTGTGTGAAAATATTCTTTTACCAAAGTAACATATAGAAAAATGGCATTAATACAAGAAAAAGCAATCAATAAAATACTGAATCAATTTGCTGAATTTAGTAAACTGATCTTAAAACAACTCGACTTAATGTCGGATATAATAAGCAATCCTGAATTACTTTCAGATGAGCTAGTTAAAAAGAAACTTACCAAGACTGAAAAGAAAATTGATCAGTTAGAGGTGAAATTAAATGAAGGAATCATTCGTGTAATTGTACTTCATAAACCCGTTGCAACAGATCTTCGACGCATCATGTCATGCTTTAGAATTAGCACCGATTTAGAGCGCATTGGAGATCGCATCATCAATATTTCAAAATGCATTACCGCAATTGAAAAAAGAGCTATCACGCCTGAATTAACAACTCTATTAAAAGAGATTTTTGACACAACGCACAAAATGGTAGAAGATGCACTTTTCTCGTTTATAAATGATGAAATCGAAATTGCGTTCGACATTTTAAAGAGTGATGAATTAGTGGATGCAATGGATAAAAAATTGCTTAATCAATCATTAAAGGAAAAAGAATTATCGAAAAATGTAAAAGAAAGCATTCTTTCTTATATCGATGTAAGAACTATTCTATCAAACATCGAACGCATTGCAGATCACGCCACTAACATTGCTGAAGCTTCTATTTATTCTTTGGAAGGTAAAGATGTGAGGCATCAACGACTCAAGGATATTTTAGGTGAATAGTTTGAATAAAAACCGGATTCAGCAATCAGTTGATCCGGTTTTTTGTTTTTTATGTATTAATATTATAACATGAGACACAAGAACGCAGCCCTAATTTACATATTGAAACATTAGCACATAATGCTATGCAAATTACCCTCTTGTTGTTTAAGTCATCAATGAATCCACAGTACTTCTTGGGATGCTTAATCTCCCCAATAAACCTTTCCCCGACATTTAACCAATTGTTTATTTTGACAAAAAAACATTGAAGAATTATTAAAACTGCTATTGGCTCCAATTGCTCCGATCGTTATTTCTCTATCTTCCTCTTCTCCATTATCGAACACATAGTTGAGTTTTAATATCACATCGTAAGCTTTTCCATCACCAACGTTTCGAACCGCATAATCCACATTGTAGGTATAGCTCTCTTTTACATATTTTTCAATGTTCCCGGTCCATGTATCGGGATTATGAAAATCAAAATATGGATTATCAATTCGAATGGTTCCATTATCCGGAAAATCTAAATACTTTCTACTTCTCGTTTCTTCAAACTCTATCATTTGAATAACGACTTCTCCGCTTCCACTTCCATCTGTTTTATCGCAGGCAAATCCAATTAAACAAAAAACTAATGCAGCTAATATTCGAATGCTTTGATTTATGTATTTTATCATTTTCACTAATCTAAAATATTACTAAACCTACTTCAATAAACTCATCTAAAAAGCAATTCTCACTCCGGCCCAGGCTGAAGCATTACTAATTTTTGGTCCATTAGATTCATAAACTTCAATATTTTCTTCTTCTTCATCCTCATCATAAGTAGCCAATTCTATCTCTCCAAATAACTGAAAATGTTTACATGGCCGTATGGAAAGTCCCAAAGTCAAAGTGGCCATGGTTATACTGGCCTTTTCTCTCTCGCTATTTGATTGAGATGTAGTTGTATAATTTTCATCGTAACCGTAAGAGCTACTGTAATTTGAAGTTTCCTGATAAGTCACATCATAAGAATAACTGCGCATCATAAAACCTATCCCTCCATAAATACCAACGCCACCTAAATCGATAGGCAAGATAAAGGATAGTCCAAAACCACTTAAATCAGCTTCCTTATTTTGCTCAATGTTTAAACGTAAAATATGGTACACATCCATTCCAAAACGAGTGGTTCTCCCTTCGAGTCCAATTTTTCCGGTCATCCAAAAGAAACCTACCGTACCAAAACCATCTGCTAAATCTGAACCGCTCGTTTTGGTGGTGTCTTTCTCTGACGATGATGATGAAGTTGAAGTTAAATTAACTTCTTCATCGTGATACATTTTCATACCTGAATAAGATGGCTGACTGTAAGCTAAATTAGTTGTACTCACCTGCTCTGCCATGGTAAAGTCGTGCATTACATCGAAGGAATTACCGGCTATTACATGATAAACCTGCTGATAACTCTTGTAATCCGCGTGCTGAATTTTAACAGATCTGGCACCGGCCTCAACTTTTAGACTATCAATGGGGCTTTGCCCTACAAGTACATCATCGATATAAACATCGGCCCCTTGTGGTAAAGTGTATACGTTTAATAAACCTTGTATTTTATTGAGCTTAAGATCGTATACTTTGGTTTGACCAATTTCGCATGAAATTAGAGTATCCAAAGGTTCACAACCATTTTTTGAAATTTGCACCAAATACTTATTGGGTAAATAATCAGTGAACGAGTAGGGAGATTGCTTTTTAATGTCGGGTAAGCCTTTGATCTTAATATCGGCTCCACTTGGTTCTGTATGGATAACAAAACTTCCGGTACCCTGAGAAAAAACATGAATGCTTAAAACTAGAAAAAGGAATGTGCTTAATACTTTCATAAACTGCTAAGGTTTTATTTAACAGTATGACATCCATTGCCCCAAATACACGTAAAGAAAAATGAAGAAAACTTTAGAACACAAAGCTAACATTATGTTTTAAAGTTATTTAAACACACGCTTTTTCTTCAAAAAAAACCCACAAAAGTCAATTGTTGAGCTTTTGTGGGTATGTATCATCAAGAAAAACCAGCTTACTTCACTTCAATCAAAATCTGATCCTTTAGCACACTATCTCCTTCTTTTACCTTTATATCTCTAACTTCACCGGATATAGGACACAAAATTTCATTTTGCATTTTCATGGCTTCCAGTTCCATCAAAGGTTCTCCCTTTTCAACCTTCTGCCCTTTATCAACTAAAACCGAAGTGATTGTTCCCGGAAGTGGAGCACTTACATTCATGCTTAACTGACTATTTACTGTAGCCAAAAACTTCTGCCGAGAAAATGATTTTTCAGTTTCAATATTAAATTTATAGGTATTGCCATTTACCACAACGGTGCACACATTTTGCTTTAAGCTAAGAACTTCACCTGTGTACTTTTTCCCGTTTAGGGTTAATTCGTATTCGCTTGGAGAATGCTTCAAGCTTTCCAACTGAAGTGTATTATCATTAGCATCAACTACCTGATAATTATCGAGTTTTACAACAGGTTTATTTTCATCAACCACATATAAAGCCTGTTCTATTTTAATTTCTTTTACCATACTACCAATGTCTACTTTAAGATGCTTTTCATAATCCAAGGACTTGTTTCAGCTTGTCCTTCTTCAACGGTTTCAAGTTTTGCTCGTTCTTCCAAATAAGCTTCCAGGGCAATGCAAGCAGCTGCTTCATATTCTCCATCTTCCTTAAAGTAAAGCTGTTTCATATCCTTCTCGATGAAGTTGGTATAATAATGACCTTTTAAGAATGAAGGTGTTGTTAATACTTCTTTAAAGAATGGAATGGTTGTTTTGATACCTCTAACGGTAATGGCATTCAAGATTTTTTTACTCTTTGCAATTACTTCGTCTCGTGTAGGAGCAAACACAATGGCTTTTGCGATCAATGAATCGTAACAAGCCGGTACGATCTTACCACTTACAAAACCACTATCAAAGCGAAGTGATTCATCAGCAGGAGCTTCTAAATACTGGATAATCCCAGACGAAGGAATAAATCCTGCCTGAACATCCTCGGCATTTACACGAAACTCAATGGCACTTCCTTGTATTTTAATGTCGTCCTGACAAATACTCAGCTTTTCACCATTCGCGACTTTAATTTGCTGTTCAACTAAATCGACACCGGTGATTGCTTCTGTAACCGGATGCTCGACCTGGATACGTGTATTCATCTCCATAAAATAATGATGATTGTTCTCGTCCACAAGGAACTCAACAGTACCCGCACTGTAATAACCTGTTGCATGACAAAGGTTAACGGCATCTTTACAGAGTTCTGCACGTAACTCATCAGAAACACCTGGAGAAGGTGCTTCCTCCATTAATTTTTGATGTTTCCGCTGAATACTACACTCACGATCGAAAAGATGAACCACATTTCCGTGCTGATCACCTAATACCTGCACCTCAATGTGACGCGGCTTTTGGATGTACCGTTCGATAAAAACAGCCCCGTTACCAAATATGGTTTGAGCTTCGTTAGATGCAGCATTGTACATTTTTTGCAATTCACTAGCTTTTTGAACAATACGCATTCCTTTTCCTCCACCACCTGCAACAGCCTTTACGATAACCGGATAACCAATAGAATCAACAAATTCTTTAGCTTCTTTAAAGGATGCGACAATCCCATCACTACCAGGTACTACGGGTACTTTTGATTGAATGGCCAATTGACGAGCAATTCCTTTATTACCCATCTTTTCGATATTCAGATAAGAAGGGCCAATGAACGTAATCCCTTTATCTTCACAAGATTTTGCCAGATAAGGATTTTCTGATAAAAATCCATAACCGGGATGCACTGCATCTATTTTATATTCGGAGGCGTAATTAACTATTTTTTCAACATCCATAAAGATGTTAGTAAATGTGTCTGCTGAAACATCAATTACTTCATCGGCATGTTCCAGATAAAGCGCATTGGGTTCCTGATGGGTTAAAAACATGTAGGTTTTAATTCCCAATCGCTTAGCCGTTTTCGAAATACGTATGGCTATCTCGCTTCTATTTGCAATTAATATTGACTTTATCATTAGTCCTAAGAATTATAAGGGAATATTTCCGTGTTTACGTGGTAAGCTTTGTTCTGTCTTATGCTTGAGCAGGTTAAAGGCTCCTATTAAAACCTCCCGGGTTTTCTCCGGCTCAATTACCTCATCGATAAATCCTTTTTCTTCGGCGATAAACGGATTGGCAATCTCGTCTTTGTATTTGGCTACCAATTCCTTTTTAAGAGCTTCAGGATCTTCCGCAGCTTGCAGTTCTTTATGGTTTAAAATTTTGATGGCGCCATCGGGTCCCATCACAGCCACTTCGGCTGTTGGCCAGGCAAAATTAAAGTCGCCTCCCATATTTTTACTGTTCATTACAATGTAAGCGCCACCATAAGCTTTACGAATGATCACAGTGATTTTAGGAACTGTTGCTTCAGCAAAAGCATACAATAACTTTGCACCATGTAAAATAATGGCGTCATGCTCTTGATTCGTTCCCGGAATAAAACCGGGCACATCTTCTAATACTAAAACAGGAATGTTAAACGCATCACAAAAACGCACAAAACGAGCTGCTTTGCGCGAAGCACTTATATCTAGAGTACCTGCCATAATTTTTGGCTGATTGGCAATGATACCAATCGTAGCTCCATCTAATCGACCAAATCCGGTAATGATGTTTCCTGCAAAATTTTCGCCTACCTCAAAGTAACTGCCATGATCTACGATACAATTGACGATATCGTTCATATCATAAGGCTTACTGGGATCTTCAGGAAGAATGTAGGAAATTTTCTCCTGAAAACTAGGATCTTCTACATTCTGTTTTTTCTTAGGTGCATGCTCTAAATGATTGGATGGCAAATACGAAAGTAGCTTTTTAACCCCGAGCAAACAATGCTCTTCATCGTTGTAAATAAAATCAGCAACTCCGGATTTGGAAGCATGTACTTGTGCGCCTCCTAACTCTTCAAAGGATACGTCTTCATTTAACACTTCTTTTACAACAGAAGGTCCTGTTACAAACATGTGTGAGGTACTTTTCACCATGAAACGAAAATCTGTTAAGGCCGGTGAATAAACGGCTCCACCAGCTGCCGGACCCAGAATCACAGAGATTTGAGGGATAATGCCGGACGCTTTTACATTGTGATGAAAAATACCGGCGTAACCTGCTAAACTGGCTACCCCCTCTTGAATACGAGCACCGCCTGAATCAATTAATCCGATAATTGGGTGACCCATCTTAAGAGCCATTCCTTGTACTTTCTGGATTTTTTGAGCATGTACATAGCCCAATGATCCGCCCATTATATTAAAGTCCTGTGCAAAAAGCATAACCTGGCGGCCATTTACAGTACCGTACCCGGTTATGACACCATCGCCATATTTATCACCTTTACCACCGGCTGATTTTACAAATGCATCAATTTCATGAAAACTGCCTTCATCCAAGAGAATCTCAATACGTTCACGGGCAGTTAATTTTCCTTTTTTATGTTGTCGTTCAGAATAATCTCCAGAGTATTGTTCTTTCAGCTTCTCTTTTCGCGCCACAAACTCCTTGTAAGCTTTCCTATTATCAATCATACCAATCTTTTATAGATATTTATAGGTTTAGTTTAGAATTAAAAAACCCATCATATAAAACTTTTACACGACAGGTAAAACAGTGTAAAACCATTTATGTTTAATTGAAGATAGTAATAATATTTGAGCGTGATTTAGCGTCTACAATAAATTTTTCTTAAGCTATTCTTTAATAATTAATCTACACTAACTACTCTCACACATATAAATCTTTCTTATTCAGATTATTTGATCAAGCTAAACTGGTTATTACCAATAAAAAAGCGCAGCTTAATAAAACTGCGCTTCAATTTTTTAAAAATGTATTGAGGTCAGTAGATAAGTACATACATCTCTACATAAATCTAAAAAAGCCCCAAAGTGGGCGATATCCCAAAGCCTAGCCAGTAAAGGCTAGGATATTAATCAGGTATTTTATTTAAATGCCAAACATAGGTGCGTAGTCTTATATTACACGACTACACACTTTTGGCACTAACAATATCATGCCATGATATTCATAGCCCTTCAGGCTATGCTTAATGACACCGCATCTTTGATACTAACGTAAGCTTACTATTGATAAGTATTTAACTACTTACCTCAAAAAATGTAACTATAACTTGACTGTGCCAGCTTCCTTATAATCAATAAGCGTATTAAGCTTTTTTACTTCCCTCACTAAAAATACAGAAATAACTATTGCTGACATATAATCGGAGAAGGGACCTGCCAACCACACGCCATCTATTCCATAATACTTTGGAAAGATCCAAAGAAGTGGCACTAAAAAAATAACTTGCCTCAACAAGGATAAAACAGTAGCTAATCCGGCTTTAGCAGTAGATTGGAAATAATTAGCCACTACAATTTGAAAACCTACTACCGGAAATCCAAACATCAATAACCGCATACCTCTCTCTCCTACTTCTAACAATTCTTTATTATCCTTATTAAATGCCTTGATAATAGCATGTGGAAAGATTTGCGTAAGTACAAATCCGACTACACATACTACAGTTGCCCACCACATCCCGGTTAACAGAGTTTGCTTTACTCGAGCAGGTAAATTGGCACCATGATTAAAACTAATAATTGGCTGTCCGGCCAAATTAATTGCAATACATGTAAATATTATTATCATGGCCACACTCATTAAAATACCGAGCGCTCCAACAGCAATATCTCCACCATACTTAACCAATTGCACGTTAAATGTGCCAAAAACCAATGATGAAGCTAACTGCATCATAAAGGAAGAAAACCCAATGGTTACAATGTACCATATGATCTCCCCGCTTAGTTTAAACTTTGCGATATCGAGCTTAATAACAGATTTTTTACTTCTAAAATGATAAATGGTCCACACGCATAAAGCCACTTGCGACAATACTGTAGCATAAGCAGCTCCGGCAACCCCCATATCGAACACAAATATAAATAATGGGTCTAAAAGCATATTTAATACCGATGTGATGATCATGGAAAACATGGCTACCTTGGCATTTCCCTCAGAACGAATAATGTTGTTTAACGAATAACCAACCACCTGAAAAACAGCACTCCAAAGAATAATATCGATATATTCCACGGCATAATCAAAAGTCGCTTGTCCGACTCCAAAAAACCGCAACAAAGGCTCCTTCAAACCTAAACCAATGCCGGTGATCAAAACCGAAATAATTAGCATCATTACAAAGGCATTACCCAAAACAAGTTCTGCCCGGTTAAAATCTTTCTTACCCAAATTTATAGAAACCCTTACTCCGGCACCTACACCAATAAGCATTCCAAAAGCCACTATAATTATCATGATGGGAAATACTGCACTCAGCGCCGATAAAGCTTCAGCACCAACACCTTGACCAATAAAAATACGATCGACCACATTATACAAAGAACTCATCATTACGCCTACCAATGCCGGTAAGAAATATTTCCACATGAGTTTTGAAATGGATTCAAATTCTAATTCACGTACATTTTTTGCTGCTTTTGTCATAGTTTAAATATTGAAAGCCCCGATAGCTATCGGGGGAAGTCCGTAGTCCGAAGTTTAATCGAAATGAATTCAATTACGATTATTGAAATAAACCTAAAACCTCTAAATTGACTATAAAAAAAGAGACTTTACGAATAAAGCCTCTTTAGGGTTATTAGATATACATCTAAACTTTATTCTTTTTGTGAGAGATAATCTACCACAAGAACATTCTTTAAATGCGGCACGACTGAATCTCCAAATACCTTATGATCGGGGTGTGGTAAATAAGTATTTCGCCCCACTGTATCTTTAAACGTGACGATAAAACAGTGGTTATAACCTTTCGTTAATCCTTCCACACTGACATCTGAACCATATTCAAAATCCTGAATCACATCAATCTTCTCCTTTAATGACGCGAAATGATTGATCAATTCTTCTCTTTTTTCTTGAGAAGTACTATCGTTCCACTCAAAAAGAACTACATGACGTAAAACCGATTCTTTTTTAGTTTCGCAACATTTCGATATGGCTTTTTCTTCTTTTGAACAACAAAGACTTGGAGTCTTTTCTTTTGGGCAATTGCACGCTACCATTGCCATTAAAATCATTATGGGCAGTATAAACTTCTTCACGCTAATTGGTTTAAAAATCGGATCAAAGGTAAAGATTATCTTTGTCTATCACATTGTTCTTAATCGAAATAATACAAGTTAATGATCAGCTATTAGTCACTGGCTCTTAGCCTTTAGCAGGGTCTTGCTCTCAAAAACCTCCAACTTTTATCGTCCATCCTTACAAACCAAACATTTTTAAGACCTATTATTTAGTGATATAAAGCACCTTAGAACCCAACAGCCCCATCATTGCATATTTTTTAGCGGAAACAACTTGCAAACTCAAAACTAATACCTATCTTTGCATCGCTTTTGAGGAAAAGCACAAGGATGGTCCGGTAGCTCAGTCGGATAGAGCAACAGCCTTCTAAGCTGTGGGTCGTGGGTTCGAATCCCGCCCGGATCACCATTATTAAAAAGCCGTTCATTTTTTGAACGGCTTTTTTGTTTCCAATAATTTTTACTTCTATCTAGCAATCTAACGTTCATGGATCGATGCTATCGAATAGTAAATAAATTAATTGACAAATAGGCACATCAGCTAATTAGCACATTAATGACTTTTATCCAAATAAAAGAAAACAAATGAAAACTACTCTATACCCCATCTACATTACATTAAACTCTCTTAGTGAAATTATCGCAGAACATAACATCACTGAAAACGATACCATTTACTTAAATCAAGTGGATTTTGATGAATTGGCTTTAGAGTATCGCGAAAAATATGGCGATAGTATTGAAATTCCTTTTTACCACGACGGAGTCATGATTTGTGAACAGTATTCGACGCAGGCAGGAACTGTGAAGTTCGACAGATTTAGCTCGTTACCACAATCGCAACGAAAAAATAATAATACTTATTATTAACAAGGTTTATTTGCCGAACTGGTCAGTTGCCGAGTTGCTTAATTGTCTATTTGCTGAACTGTTGAGTTGATAAACTGCTTAATTGTTTTATTGCCGAACTGCCGGGGTGCTAAACTGATGAGCTGTAGAGTTGTTAAATGATTTTGTTGCGAACTTGGATTAAAAGTTTATCAATTGGCCAATTATACAAGCAATAAAAAAAGGAACACCCAACGGATTCTCCTTCTTCAACCTAACCTTAACCCTAACTTATGAAGAAAACTTCAAGTACTATTACTGAATTAAGGCTTAAAGGTTACGGCTTTAACATTTATTAAGATAATAACACCTTATGCATAGTTACTGAGTTGAATAGTTGTTAATTTGCTCATTTGCCAAGATGTTTTTTTGCGATGGACTGAATCATCAATTAAGCAAATCCACAGTTTAGCAATTCAACAACTCTACAACTTAGCTCTTTATCAACGCAGCAGTAATATTTTGTGAAAACGAACCTCATTAGCCCACTCCCCAAACATCCTTTAACTTTATTTTCAAAAATTATTATAGGTGCAGCTCTCTAGTCAATTGTATATTAGGTGCAAAATAAATATCATCTAATAACAAAAACATGAAGACTTTTACACTAGCAGTATTTATCTTGATTATAGCATTTAATGCTTCTGCAAACCTACTTGAAAAAAGCGATACCATCATTAGCATAAACAGCCAATTAGAACTTAACTTTCAGTTTGAAACACACGAATGTGGTATTAATATCCTAGAGCATCCCGACAATGCCCAACTAAGCGAGCTCATTTATGACAACTCACTGGTAAATGCAACCTATACTTATGTTCCAAAGCAAGATTTTGTGGGTATTGATACGGTTCGGTTTCAAACCGGGTGCGGAACAACTCCTGAAAAAAACACACCGGTCATTGAAGAGTTCTACATAAAGGTCACAGCTCATGAAAAAGTCTTGTATTATTACGATGAACCCAAATGCTCAAGCTTTTTACAGCCATATCCTTCGACTGATATTTTCGAAATCAAAGCCTACATTAAACAATTCTTTGATAACAATGGCATCTTAGTCGATTCTGTAGACTATTCATCAGTTTATAACTTGTACCAAGATTGCGAATCTTGTGGATGCCTATCAGGTAATCGCATTTATTTAAGAACTGCAGATTATTACGAAGAAAGCATTAAGGGTTATAATTTCTCAACTTATGCACCGCTTTACCACCAAGAAGGCTATACACGCATGAGTTACATGGAAACTCAATGTAGCGATCCATGGAAAAGTGACATTGGTTTATCACTGATCCGGGAAGAGACTATTACCTTGGTTTAGTTGTTGAGTATTTAAATAAACAAGGTATTTCCATAGAGAGTTTAGAGTACTTCTTAACGGTTGACTTAAAAAATACCGGATTCTGCGAGGCATGTGATTGTGGTACAGGTTACCAATTTGATATTATTGTAAAAAATGAATTTGTTGATCAATTAAGAGAAATTGGATTTAACACCCAATGTGAACCATTGGATTTCTTTAAGTATGAATTTATTTATACCACACCAACACAGCTTAAATTATCCAACATAAACACAGCAGGATACGACATAATCTGGAAAGCAAAATCAGCCTATACAGATAACGATACAATTATTGGATATGGAGATCAAATTATTGTTCCCGACATTGATCGATTAAAGCAAGAAACCAATACCATCTATTGTTTCACAACTCCATGCCCTCCTTCTCAGACCGGAATCACCATCGAGCAAATTTCATCAAACATGTGGTGCAGACATTCTACCTCAAGGTTTATTATTATAGATAACCCGACTTCAATAGAAAATACTCGTGGTAATTCAATAAAAATATTCCCAAATCCATCAAAAGGTACAATTCATTTTGAAGGAGCCGAAAGGATGCAAACAATGAAATACGAGGTGTACAATTTACTGGGAGCCAAAGTTACTCAGGGAAATTGCAGTGAAAAACCGATAAGACTTGATGTGAAGCCGGGTATCTACTTTATAAAAGCGCACAACGGAAAAAAGATTATCATACAGGAAAAAATTATCATTGAGTAATCCCATTAAAAAAGAAAGAGGCAACTATTGATAGCTGCCTCTTTCTAACCTAACCTTAACCCTAACTTATGAAGAAAACTTCAAATACATATACATTGTATGGCGACTAAAAGTTACATCATTAACAGTTTTTAACCTTAATGTATTAGTACACTCCTAATCACGCTCGATAATAGACCATTAGACCATAGACATCAGACTAACCATCTTAAATTTAATACTTTTATCCAAGGGTTATTATTAACAATAATTTATAGTGTTGAAAATTCAAATTCATTTTCTATTTTTGCGGGAACTCTACACTTACTAGCTGATATTCAATCACAAAATTAAACACAGTATGCAAAACCTAATTTTGATCTTTTTGCTTGGATACTTTTCCCAAGCCTTATTTGCTATTGAGCAAAACACTAAAGTAGATACTCTCGTATCGAAGAACACACTTGTTGAAAAAGACTTTCCTGTTCCTAATGGATTCTCATTGAGCGTACTCCAACAAACCCGTCACCATGAATTAAGTAAACTCTTTGTTTCAGGCAAAGAACAGTACACCTACCAGTACAAACCATCAAAATATTTTATTGGTACCGATACACTTAAATTAAGAATGACAAATGAATTAGTAGATATGGATCTCCCTAAATATATAACAACTGATGCTCCAGAACCAACATCTACCATTTTTGAAATCGTATTTAAGGTAACAGATTACAAAACGGTTGTGTGTGAATACAACAACACCAGTTGCTCAGATCCTTGGTATATGATGAACACTACTATGGAAGGATTTTTTAAAGCTAAAGGTATCGAAATCTTAAACTCTGAGTATTCTAACGTTTACCAACAGCGTGAGTTATGTAAAGCTTGCACTTGTTTAACAGGCAGCAGAGTATACGCTAAAGTAGATGATTATCAGGAAAGCAACCTTATTTTTAACTATAACTTTAACTGGAGTAAAGATACCATTACAAGCACTAGCCCTTATACATACCTGATATACGGTGAAACCTATTGTGCCGGTCCTTGGATGGAAGGTATCAATTTCATTAAAGCCCCAAGTGTAGATGATAAAATGGCCATTTTGGCTTCCTATTTAAGCGATAAAGGCATTGAGTTTTACTCATTAGAGTGGACATCACAAGCCATGCCTCAAGATGCAAGTTGCCAAGAATGTACTTGCCCTACCGGCGTAAGATACCATATCGTATGTGATAAAAATCATGAAGAGAGTTTAAAGAAAATCGGATTTTATGATGATTGCACACTTTCTGCTGAATTTGAAGTTACTCCGGAATCTGCCAACCAAACCTATGTTGAAGTTGAAGCAAAAGACAAAGGTGCGATAAGCTATCAATGGATTGCAAAATCTAAAGATGAACAAACAGACATCGTTCTTGGAACAGAAGAATCCCTAATAATTTCAGATATTTCCAACCTGCACACTGAGGGAATCGTTCTTCCCTGTGTCGAATGTGAACCTAGTGCTTTTTTCTACTTACCCCTTACATTAATTGTCGATAACGGTTTATGCATAAGAAGCATGATGAAAGATATTGACGTTAACAACATTCCTCTTATTTCTGTTGGCACAAAGGATGCCCAACAAATTAAAGTAGCCTGTTATCCAAATCCAAACCCGGGAGAAATAACTATCTCAGGATTAACAGATTTCTCAAACGTTTGGTACCAGTTATTTGACATGACCGGGAAAGAAGTAGACTCGCAAGAGATAAACAGTTCTGCCATTTCATTTAATGCAGAATCTGGCATGTATATACTAAAAGTATTCAATGAGAACGAGTCCATTTACGAAGAGACCATCATCATAAAAAAATAATCAGAAGTCAGTTGTTATATACTTATCAACAAAAAGCATATCATAGCATCAAAGATGCGGTGTCCTAAAGCATAGTCCGAAGGGCTATGAATATAATGGCAAATGGATATTGTAGCACAAATATAGGTGCGTAGTCTTGTGATTAAGACTACGCACCTTTGGCCCTTATATAAGATACATAATTAACATCCTTGCCCTGACAGGCAAGGCTTTAGGATATCGCCCCCTTTGGGGCTTTTTTTTAGATTAAACCAGAATTGTATGTACTTTTAGACATATTCAGTTCTATTATAAAAGCCTGCTAACTTTTTGAAATTAGCAGGCTTTTCTTTTATACCTACTTACGAAGTCGAATTTATTAAAAAAAACTATCTTCGCCACCACAATCAAAAATTGCAATAAACATGAAAAAGTTAGGATTTATTCTATTGTTTTTAATATCAGTGTGCGTTCAAAATTCCTTTGCTCAAAAGAACGGAAACTCATACAGTAACACAACCGGAAAATACAATTGGGGACTTGGTTTAAGATTAGGAGATCCGGCAGGCTTTACCGCAAAAAAATACCTTGGTAATAATTCTGCCCTTGAAATAAACTTGGGTAAAACGAATTTTAACCGGGATAAAAAGTATTTCGAAGATAATTTTTACAATTGGTACAAAGACAAGTACAAATACACTTCATACTCATACCAAGGCTATGATGCAACAACTCCAATTGCGCTGCAAGTACATTACCTGATTCATAAATCGATCAATCTGGATGGCGCAAAAGGATTCTATTGGTACTATGGTTTTGGAGGGATGATCAGTCATCAAAAATACACATATTACTATACATACTTTGATAATTCGAGATGGTACAGCAATATACAAGAAGAAGTAACCAACATTGACTTTGGAGCTGATGCAACCATTGGTTTAGAGTATTTTTTAGAGAATACGCCAATTTCATTTTTCTTAGATGCCACTCTATTTATTGAGATCTACGATGATTTCTTTGCCACAGATGTAAATGGAGGCATTGGTGCCAGATATAATTTTTAAGTCTAAATCACCGTATAGGATTGAATTACCATCAAAAGCCTCTAGCTTCTAGCCCTTAGCTTCTAGCTAACTAAAGCAATTGAAAGAGTTTTTCTATAATAAAAACAGGCTTCGGACATCGGTCTATGTGTCAGAAAGTTCGATTTTCTACGAAACTTGCCAACCTTTTATTGTGACAGAGTTATTTATAAAAAACATTCATCCTATTACAAATGCCGAAAAATCAGTTTTTTCGGCATTTTATTTTGAATCGATTTTGTTATGAAAAGCACCAACTCTCAACTAAATAACCGAGGATATTTACCTGAAAATCATCCTTTATCAACTTACAATCATTCGATTTCAGAATTATTAAACCTGCTAAAAAGCAAAACAGCTCAAGAACGTACTTTAGCTGCCCGCTTATTAAAACATCGGGATTGTACCGATCATATCGAAACATTAGTTCAAGCTTTAAAGACAGAGAAAAAACTTTACCCAAAAATTGAACTTTCAGAGCTCCTCTGCTCCTGTGGCCAACCAGCCATCAAAGCACTTATCAAACAATTAGGCAAAATTGGCAATAACCAACACAAACAAATACCGAATAAACAATTTCAGAAAAAGAGTTATCCTCTTCCAAGAGATCTGGCGGCCCGTATATTAAGTCGAATGGGGCATCCTGCTCTGATTGAATTAATCGTATTTATTGAAGATGCTGAAGAAATACAACTCTCTGAGGCCATTGATGCCATTGGGTTTATATGTTTTTACAAACCGGATCAAGAGGCTTTTCATGCATTAAATTGTTGCTATCAAAAACACTCATCGAACGAACTTATCAAATGGAAAATCACACAAGCCTATAGTGCATTCCCTGAAAGTTTAGCCTGGTTAGAAACAGAGAAACAGGCACTCCCGGATAGTCGAATTTTATCCGAAATCAATCGGAGCATTTCCATTCTAAAACAAAATCATTAGTTCACATTAAGTTAAAATACTTTTGAGATAGTATCTTTGCAGTCAGCTAGACTAAATCACAACAATACAAAACACCAAACATCAATGCTTAAACCATTTTACTTCACACTTCTTTTAGGAGGACTTTTTTCATGGTGTGCCTCAGCAAAAAACAATAAACCCAAAAACGAAGAACCTGTTCAGAAATCTATCAACATAGGCGCACATCTTGTTGGCGGCTCCGAGATTGGCCCATCCTTTCGCACTGAATATGAAAACTCAAACTGGGGAAAAATTATAGCCAGTGGACAATATGCCATTTACCATCCACTTAACAAAAATGTGATGATGGACATAGGCATCGGCTATGGTTATCCGGTTTTATATTTAGGCAATAAATCACTCTTTGTAAACGGCTTATTCACGGGAGCTTTATTGACCCACCCAGATAACAATGACTCTAAATTTGGAGCTTCAGGTTTAGCTGAAATAGAGTACAGACATCGCTGGTCTAACTTTTCATTTTGTGTAGCCCACACCACCCGCTTACTTCATTCGTCTGATTATGAAATTGAAGATAAACTCATTACCTTTTCATGGGGAATAAAAGTGGGAATTATTTATAGCCTTAATTTTATGACAGAATAACAATGGATAAAAGTCTTGAATGTGCTAATTAGTAAGGATTCTTGTTTGCCATTTAGCTGTCTCCAAAAGCACAATTTCGAAAAAACAAACAATACTTATCTAAATAGAAAGGTATTTTTATTGAAGTAAAAACCTAACATCAAATAACAAAGTAACATGGAAAAAAAAACTAAGAAAAAATTAAGTAGGAACGCTCAGCGAATGATTCAAATTTACGGTGAAGACCTTTGTTTTAAAGCACTTGAATTATTTGGTAATGGTGAAAACATAACCACTTATCAGGTAGGCCGCGAATTGGGTGTAAAAAGCAATACGGCATGGGCTATGATTAATACTGCCATCGAATTAAAAAACCATTCTAAAAATGATGAAAGTGTTTAAAATGCATATTTAAAAATGTGAGAATGTGCCAATTTACTCTTTCACTTGTGATGCTCAGTTAAACTCTTTCCAACCATCTACCATGCTTGTGAGATCGATTTAAAATACAAGAAGAAAGCGTTCTTCATTTTTAAACTGTTATAAAAACTTGTGCTTGATGAGCCTTCCAAGTTTCGTTTTTGTTATTTTTTGACCATTCAATTCGTGAAAAGAATCCGGCCCACCCTTTATGATCCATGCAGCCTTATGAAAACTAAAGAATAAAATCTGATCTAAACACCCACCTTTATTTTGTGCGATATCAGCGCTTGTTAAGGAGGTCTTTTTTAACACCTTAATCTTTTCTACTTTAAAATGCCACAAAAAGGATTTGAGGGTTTTCACCTTTTTGCGGGAAACAAAAAATAAATTCAATGTTTTGGCTTCTTTAAAAGAAATATCATCCGGTGATATCTCGATTAACTTTTGCAAGTATTTAAACAAAAACCCAATTTCAGAAGGAACGCTAAGCTTACCGGCATTTAATTCTAGGTTAAAATCAACATCTGCTGCCATGATGATTATCTTTTAAGAGTTATGACCATGTCAATTTTAATAAAATATGATAAAAAATCAAGATTGACTTAACTGATTTCAAACGATTAATTGGAACACCATACCATGTGCTTATGTATAAATAAGTATATTTGAGCGAGTTTTTCTTCAAAAACTTATTACCAACCATTCATTTATGAGAATTGCAATTAACATCATTATCGTCCTTATCCTTATGGGATGCTCACCCTTTACCTATTATAAAAAAGCGGAGTTTGCCCACAATCTATCAAACGACAAAAAAACTCAATGCTATTTAAACAAACTGCTTCAACTCGACCATAATGACTATTATTACTTAAAGGCGAAAGCCTTACAATATACATTAAACGACATTCAAGACAGTGCCATCTATACCTATGAGCAGCTCATCGAAATAGATCCTAATGATTACGACAACTGGTTTAAAAATGGCACCAGCAACCTGGAAATCATGAATTATGGCAGAGCTCTTGAGTGCTTTGAGGAATACATCAAACTTGTTAAAGACAATGGCTTGGCTTATAAAAACAGAGGCTTATGCTACATGAATATTTCTTTGTACCAGGAAGCTGTTAACGACTTTTATATGTATCTAAAGCTGGAACAAGATTCAACCATCTATTCAAAAATTGCCAGTTCTTATTTTGCCGATTATGACTACGAAAATGCTTTGAAAGCTTATAACATTGTGATTGACCGAAAGGCTCATAAAGGCTGTGTCGCTACCGAAAACCTCTATTGGAACAGAGGTGTATGTAATTTTAATGTTGGCAACGCTAAAGATGCAATTGCTGATTACGAAAGAGCGCTTGAAATGAGCGACAGTTATGAAATTTACAAAGATTTGGCGGATGCCTACCTGCTTTCAGGTGATAGCATCAATGCTTGTGTGAACATTCAAAAAGCGTACGAATATAATGTAGTGGATTCTTCTGCCATCTCTAATTACTGTAAATAACCAACATGAAATTCAACACGCAAAAAACTTACCTCATTCTGGCATTAATCATTTTTATCCTTGAAGTATTCATTGCCACTTTGTTTAAAAACACCATTCTACGACCTGTCTTTGGTGATTTTTTGGTAGTGATACTCATCTATGCCCTTGTAAAAGGTTTATTCAATTTTAAAGCGCTTCAACTTAGTGTTGGAGTTTTACTTTTTGCATACCTGGTTGAGATTTTACAAATGATAAACATTACCCAATTACTTGGTTTCAACAGGAGCACTTTTTTAGATTTAACCATTGGTCACTCTTTTGATTGGAATGATATGATCGCCTATACGCTTGGCGTGTTTTTAATCTTTGTAATGGATAAATTCAAATTAATCCCGGTAAAAAATCAGGTAACATCTAAAGCATAAGACCATGAAATCTATTTTAACTCTACTACTTATTTGTTCATCTACAATTCTATTTAGTCAATCTGTAAAAGAAATAACTTTTAACAAAGCCCATGAAAGCTACTTTGTTGTGGAACCTAAAGATGAAATCAAAGGGGTACTTGTATTATTACCCGGAGGCACACAAGAACCCGAAACCATCTTTCCGGACAGCAAATTACACAACGTAGCCTACTTACATAATTTATTGGTAGTGGCCATGTCTTATGGTCAAGAAACGATATACTTAAACGATAGCATTATTAACGAAATGAATTTAGTGCTGGAAGATGTTATCAAACGTTATAAGGTTTCTAAAGATAAATTTGCCATTGGAGGTTTCTCTGCCGGCGGTGTGATGTCCTTAAGTTTCACAGAATATTGCAAACAGTATCCTCAAAAGGCAGTGATTGATCCTCAGGCAGTCTTTACAGCTGATTCTCCGGTTGACCTGATAGATATCTACTACACGTTTAAACGGGAATTGAAAAAGAATTATTCAGATGCTGCAATGACAGAAGCGAGGTTCTACCTCAAAAGGTTAGAAAGAGATTTAAAAGGAACTCCTGAAACCAATTTAGAAAACTACATCAAGCACTCCCCTTTTTATAATGGCGCTGATGATGGTGGAAATATGAAATACTTACTTAATACGGCTGTAAGATTACACCATGACCCGGATATTGTGTGGCAATTAAAAAACAGAAGAAGAGATTTATTCGACATGAACATCCTATGCGCTTCAGCCATGATAAACAAGCTTTTATTGCAAGGAAACAACAGAGCCGAATTAATCATCGCAGACAGACCGGCTAAAAGAAGTCATGGTTTTCGTCATCCTCACTCCTGGTCGGTAATAGAAGAAGTGGATTGTATTTTATGGATAAAAAAAGTGTTAGAGATTGATTAGCCCTAATCCGACAATAGACTGTCCTCTACATAAAGCCACTAACCACAAAAACAAATTAGCAAGCAGATTTTACTTTTCGTGTATTTCGCGTTTTTAGTGGTTGAAAATATATTGTTTTGTTTAAATCCGGAATCACAATCACAGTTAGAAAATGTAACTTAACCCAAAACTAAATCTCATTCATGAAACCTACTCTATTCTTTTCATTGATTCTTTTCATTTCTTGTTCTCAAAAACCAAGCAAAATAAGCCAAGATCAGAACGATAGCATCGTCGTTAAGAAAAAGAATCTAATAGATAAAAAAAGCGAAGTAGACACACTTAGCTTGGTTAAAGAGGAAAAAAACTACGAAGTTGACAAGGAGCAAATTATTGGCAATTGGATAAATACCGAATGTAAGCTTTCGTTTGAGATAAGCTTAAAAAACAATCAGCTCTTTTATAAATTTCAATCTCCCAAAAGAACACATTCTGACTCCTTAGATATCATTTACAACTCGAAAAACAAGCCTTTCTTCAGATTTAAAAACTTTGAATGGCATGCAAACGAGGGCGAATTAGGCCTTGAGTATGGTGATGATATTCCGGACTCTCTCATTCAAGAAAAAGAGCCCCTACCTTTGCCTACGGAGACTGAAGCTTTTTACGATCCGGTGAAAGAAAACTTTGTTATTCAGAATTATGGTAACTCAATGACTTACTTTGTAAAGATTGCTGAAGGCTGCAATAAATACCTATTTTTTCAACACGAAAATTCTACAACAATTGACACGGCACAAGTTATTTCCACCTACCTGATTGCCTCATCTTCAAGCTACAAACTGATGTATTGGACCAAAGGTGATCTGAACAAAGATGGTTTTGATGATTTTATTGCGGTACTAGAAAACACAGTTAGCAACGAAGCACTCACTCCAATCGAGGATGCTTTTGACCGGGAAGTGGTACTATTAGAAACGCGGGGAGGATTTCCTTATTTTAGATTTGCCGGTAGAAATAATCATCTGGTTGGGTGCTCTGATTGTGGAGGTGCAGGAGTGGGAGATCCATTTCAGGGAATCACCATTAAGAATGGTTACTTTTCAATTGAAGAACTTTATGGAGCTTGTGACAAATCCTTTGTCGTAACCACATTTAAATACGATGAAGATAAAAAGGACTACTTCTTGTATAAAATAGGTACAGATGACTACTCTTGTAATGATATGGGTAATGATGAAGTGAAAGTTCATCATAGCTTAAAAACTCAAAAGGACTTTGGAATTGTTAAATTTAGAGACTTTAAATAAATGTACAAAAACGACATGAGTCGAAAACCCTCAATTATTCAAACTATCTACAGGACACCTCCTGCCATAAACGAGGAAGATCTAAACAATAAAAAATATCCGCCCACAATCATCTCTTTATCAGATAAAGAAATCATCTTTGATACTTATGATCGAGGAAGCAATCAAATTATACTAGGCACCTTTGCTTTTGTATTTTTGCTTGGCATAGGTCTACATTTCTCATTTAGGCTCGACTTTGTTCAGATCATTATTTTTTTAACGATAACCTTACCTTTTGGTCTACTTACTCGTTGGTTTTACAAAAGGACTAAAAACAAAAAAATGCACCGAATCCATTTAAATAGGTTAAGTGGGGAAATAATTGCATCCGGATTAAAAAACAATACATCTAAACGGATAATTTTAAAAGATACTCAACTCAGAATTGAGACCAGCCATCACTACAAAATGGAAGGGCCAAACTCTAAAACCAGTTATGTAGCTGCCAACAGTTCTATTCTTCAAGTTCCGGGGTATGATCCAGACGATAATCTGGCCTTTATCTTATGGTATATGGATAAAAATAGGCCATTACCTCCTGGCACAGCTTTTGATAAATTTCGCCAGGTAGATTTTGAACGCCGAAAAGCTGAAGGCTTTCCTCCACCCTTGCACAACAGTACCGTACCTACTCCTGAGGCCAATCCGAGACATCTCGCTGTACGGGAAAAGTATTGCGGAATGCTATAAAAGTCTTACAGGTGAGAATTAATAAATGTGCAAATTTGCAAATTAACTTATACCGCTATGCTAATGTCATGAGCGTTAAATCCGCTACGCATTTAACGCTGCCATTAGTCGAGCGGCATTTTACCAAGTGTTCATGCTATAGTTAAAATGGTATTAGTCTACATTGTTTTTTTTTGCAATCACTAAACTTCAAACAACTAAAGACTTAATTAGCACATTTTCTCATTAGCTCACCAGCACATTGGATACCTCTACCTACTTCCTAGAACTTCTTTTCATCAGCCACAAGGGTAAAAACCCAAAAGAAAAGACACCAAAACTTAAGAAAAACATAAATAGTTTAGATCCCCAATATTGTGCAAAATCAATGACTTCAACCTTTGAATAATCTCGCTGAGGATACATTATATCAATCATCTCTCCAGCTGAATAAACAGGAATACTTGCACCACGTATAACCTTTAGTTGATGAACTAAGCCCATTTGATCTTCAAATTTCACCACAGGGGTATAATAAGTCTGCATGCTTCCGTAAGCATCTGTTTCATTCGTTGTTTCTACTCTCAACACTTCACCTGTTGTGTGGGTTGAATCCTGATACTCTACAAGCGATTCCCACAGATTATTAAAAGTAAACAATAAGAATATGATGCCAATAAGGATAATGAAATAGCTGATGGCTTTTATAAATGTTTCCATTTTACAATAGATTTAATCCGGCTTAAAATAAAAGTTTAACCCTTTATGATCTTTTCCAGGGTATTTAAAATCGTAAAAATCGAAATAAATCTTATCGGTAGATATCATATAATTGGTAGTTCCTTTTGACGATACGACATTGGCCTTATACAAAGCAAATGTATTTTTAGAAAAAGATTTTTCCCGTACTTCTAATGAAAGAAACATTCCTTTATAAGGGTTGATATTTTCACTATATTCTAAAAACTCCTCGGTCGAATATAAGGTATCAACTACCATTGTTCCGTCCACAGCCTCAGTCCAAAACTTCTCTTTAATTTCAGACAGGTTATCATCATCGTATTGATACTCGGTAAAAGCATAGTTTTTGAACTTCTCCCCTTCTCCAATAGTTTCTGATGAAACAATTTTATTATTGCGATAAGCATATTTAACCACTCCTGTTGACAGCAACTCATTTCTTTTTATGTCATAAATGGAATAATTGATGCTATCAAGCCTGGATCCGGAAAAGGAGAATTTCTCATGTCTTAAATAATCTTCATGCCCACTCCAGGAAACCTCGTAATCATCAAGTCCTACTTCAATGTATCGCTTGTTGAAAAAACTATTGTTTCCATATATTCCATTACCTAAAGAATATCGATAAAAAGCTTCCATAGGATAACCATTAGTATAAATAACGCTGTCGGTACCAGGTAAGCTTATCTTTACGTCTTTGGGATTTATTTTAAATGGAACTTTCTTTACAAACTGTCTATCTGAATTATAATAATAATCAAGTCCACTATTGGGAACACCGGATCCATATTGTTTTTTTTCTATCAAGTATTTATTATCAATAGAAAACTGAGGTACTGAACGATTTTTAAGTTGTACGTCTTCATCTTTATCACATGCCCCAAAAAGTATTGGAAGTAAGGCAAATAAAATTTTCTTCATGGTGAAAATGTATACTCATTTTTTAAAAGTGTAAATATAACACTAATCCTTAACATAGATGGGTTATAAAAAAAATGTATAGAGGTAAGTATTTAAATACTTATCATTAGTAAGCATACGTTAGCATCAAAGATGCTGTGTCATTAAGCCTAGCCTGAAGGGCTAGGAATATATTGGCGCTTAAATATAATACCTGATTAATATCCTAGCCCTTACAGGCAAGGCTTTGGGATATCGCCCACTTAGGGGCTTTTATAGATTTATACAGGAATGTACTTATTTACTGACCTCAAAAATTGTAAATCATTCTTCACATTCAAAATACTTTGGTATTTCAGCCGTTAGGTATAAGCTAAGCATCATTTTATATATTTCACAGGCCTTACTTTCTTTCTTCATGTGAGTGTAAGCTAAGTATTTGTTTAAATAACAATTATATCTGGTTGCATAATCAGTTGTATTCATTGCTAATACTTTATCAATTATCTTCAGGCTCTTCCGATACTTATGTTGATTACCATAAGCGTATGCCTTCATTAATGTTACCCTAGCCACATCCTCATGGTTTTCGAGCGACTTCAACAATAAGAAAGTACTATCGGAACAATTTGTTTCATTATAAATCTGCATTAACAAATCATAGGGATCTAAATCCGGATTTTGATTACGAATCGATTCTTTTAAATAAAACTTTGCTTTATTAAGATCGGACAACAGGTAATTACAGAGTCCTAAATTCCAATTTACAATTGGGTTTTCAGGATCAATTTTATTAGCTATATAAAAGTTAACAATAGCACTGTCCACTTGGTTTTGCTTAAAATAACTATCGCCCAGATTGGTAAATGTGACCGAATTAAGAGAACATATTTCCTTGGCCTTTTCAATGTAATCGATACACACATCATATTTCCTTAGATGATGATAGCATTCTAGTTTTAACTCAATCATTTCGCAGGTTAAGGATAACGAATCAATTTGATTGATTTCATTGATACTATTTGTATAATCTCCTTGTAAATAAAGGTCAATGGCATTTTCCCAGATGAATTCATTATCGTTCTGAGAATAAATTAAGAAGGGAATAAAAAGAAGTTGAAAGATTAGATTGTATTTTGTCATTGATGTAAAATTCTTTCAACTAATTATTTAAAAATAAGAACTACTAACAGAGACTTCTTTACTATATTTTTTTATCCTGTTTAGATCCATCCCATCTAAATACATCGCTTTAAAGTAGTCTACAATTGAATCAAACTTTTCCTGACTTACTCTTCGGTTATAAGGTGAGAAGCAAAATCTGTTCTCTGAATTGATTTCCTTCATCTTTTTCTTCCAATAAAAATCAGATAAGCTGTTAGCCTTTCCTTGTTTTAATTCCGATTCGCTCAAGAGTAAATAAAGTACAGATATTTCAGGCAGTTTTTTATATCCAGTGCTATCTTCATCAAATTCTTTCCACATTTTAAGCGCATAATAATTAGAATCAGGATGAAGCTTAGAGTTATTATCCAAATTCATCACATAGATTTCTACATCATCACGAACATATTTCACGGTATACCCCGCAGATCCATTTTGCTTTAGGAAAGCATCAATTTTAATGACATAGTCTTCCAATATTGCATCATCACCAGTTAAATCGTTGTTGTAATAAATATTTGGACTTAGATACAACTCAAAATCGGATGTACTATTGGTATATAAGTGAACCGGCTGCAACTTTTGTGCAATTGCCTGAAGATGGTCTCTCAACTCTGATTCTTTAGCACTTATTTTGGACAGCTCTTTTCGCACTTGATTTTTAGTTTCTAAACGCTTCGATCGCTTATGCATTTCATACACTTGAAAGACGCCCACTAATAGCATAAGGAGGACAATACCACTTGAGATGCAGGAGTTAATGGTAAATCCGGATTTATTTTTTTCCACTTTTGTATTCAAGATCAGGTTTTATTAATCATTTCAAACAAATAAAAAAGCAGTTAAGCATAACATCTTAACTGCATTTTAGTTATTTCAATTGGTTGACTATTACACCAACAACTTTCGAATGGTATCGTAATCAACCACTTCTTTATTTTTAAGAATTGATATTTTAATAATGTCATCAATCTTAGCGGGACTAATGCCTAAATCAAGTCCTATGTTTTTACAAAATTCAATTTCATCCACCTCTACAGATAAATCCACTTTCATCATTTGAATCAACTTGTAAAACAATACATTTCGATCTTCTGTATTGATTGGCGGCTCTAATGGAAAGTTATCCGGATTATCACAGATCGCATCTAAATCAGATTCCGCTACATTTAATTTTTTGGCCAAAAGACGCAGCAACATATCCTCGGATTTTTTGATGATACCATCGGCCTTTGCCATTCTTACAAAAGCTGCTAATTCACCTTTTGCCTGACTTGAATTGCTATTTATTATGCTCATTTTATATTGTTTTTTAATAGTCCGAAGTACTTAGTCCGAAAGTCCGTTTCTATCCGAACAAATAATTAGCACATCAGCACATTATTTAATTTTTACTTTCTCACATTTCCTAATTTGCACACTTCTGCCTTTTTGATTAATGCTTCTGTTAACTAATTTTCCATTGTGCAAGATGTCGCATTCAACTTTAGCTCACAATCCTCCTTTGCGGTTGCGACATTGATTTACATGATTTCATTCACATTACCTCCTAGCGCTACGCACTAGGCTAGAAGACAACGCTCCGTTGGAGCTTTTTTTTTAGTCCGAGGTACTTAGTCCGAAAGTCCGTTTTTATCCGAACAAATAATTAGCACATATTTAATTTGCACATTTCCTAATTTGCACATTTTCACTTCTGTCTTCTGCCTACTGCCTTCTGCCTTTTTTTTTAATTCTTCATCAAAGCCTTTTTCAGCTCCAAAATACTCTCGGTAATGTTATCCATTCCGGCAACTACTTGTGCAGCCTGATTATTGGCACCACCGCCTTTTAATTTTTGATTTTTGCGGAAGGTTTGCTTGATTTCTTCCCATCTGGCCACATCTTTTTCATTCATCTTACCAAAGATCTCTTTAAACTTCAACATGTTGGCCTCTGCCCCTGATGTTAGTGTTTGAGACTCTCCTTCGTAGTGCGAAAGTATTAAGGTCTCTAACTCTTCATGATTCATGATAGGCATTACCTTTTCGGTAATTTTATTCATGTTTCGGTACGATCCCTGAAGCTTAAATGGTGGTTCAGTTCTGTATTCTTCGGCTTGTGCTGCTGATGAAATATAGTGCTGGTTAACCTTCGAAATCACATCCCGAATGACGATTAGTTTTTTCAGCACATTTACATAATCGTTTATCTGAGTTGGTGTATGGCTTGCTTCAAACTCTAAGCCATCCTTATCACCAGTTTCAGCTAGGCGCAACAAGGGATAAATATCGTTGTGACTTTTGGCAGCCAATTGGTTCAATACTTTATTAGATGTTAGTGTATTCTCGATGTAACTCATGTTAAAGATATCTGCTGTATCTCCTAAAATATCACCCAGGTTATAAATATCCGCACGGTTCGCTAACATATCCGGTATCTGGAATTTATCTCCACTTTCGGTGTAGGGGTTACCGGCCATTACTACGCATACTTTTCGACCACGAAAATCATAAGTCTTACTCTTGCCTTTATACACACCTTCGATCTTACGCTGAGCATCACAAAGGGAAATAAACTTCTGCAAAAATTCGGGATTACAGTGCTGAATATCATCCAGGTAGATCATCACATTATCGCCCATCTCAAAGGATAGGTTTAGCTTTTTCAACTCTTCACGAGCCCCGGCATTACCTGCTTCGGCAGGGTCCAGAGAGGTTACTTCATGTCCAATGGCCGGCCCGTTAATCTTCATAAAGATGATACCTAAACGACTGGCTATGTATTCCATCAAGGTCGTTTTACCATATCCCGGAGGTGAAATTAGGAGTAACATCCCCATTAAATCGGTACGTTTACCTTCTCCGGCTGTCCCCATTTGTTTTGCCAGGTTATCTCCTACCAATGGCAGGTAAACTTTATCGATGAGCTTATTTCTAACAAAGGAAGACATGACACGAGGCTTAAACTCATTCAACCTTAAATCTTCTTCAAATTGCTGAATCAAGTTTTTCTTTAATCCACTCAACACATCAAAACGCTGAGCTACCTTTTCCTGGTAGTTCTTTAACTTAAATATGAAATTATTGTAATCAAACTGATACTTTCCTCCTTCCAATGTGGAATGAGTTCCTTGCAAACCATCCAATTCCTTACTCAGACTTACCTTGATGACATTCTTATTATCAAAATTATCCAGCATTAATAACACCGAAACTTCATTGATGTAATGATCTTTGTTTGTAACGCCGGATGTCATCATAAAGGCCTTCAACCATTTGGTAATTAATTGGTATTGAGCCAAAGGACTATCTACCAACTCAGCTTTGGAGTGGCTAAATTTATCTTGAGCCTTTTTATCTTTTAAAAATCGATGAAAGGCTTCATACAATGTGGATGCCTGATAATCAACCACAAAATCATCGCCACTTACGACCTCATGAAATAAATAATCGGCAGCTTCGGGAATGTAAAGCGGATCAAATAGTTTTGTTTCCAAGATAAACTCGGCTAACTCTTTTTCAATGCCTTCAATGATGTATTGAAACTCCTGTGCATCAGGAAAAACCTCAAGCAAGGCACCGATGCCTTTCATTTGTTTGCGGTAACTGTTTTTTATGCTATCTGAGGCAAAACAGCTCCAATACAAATTCGCGCAAGCACGCGCTTTGGTGGAATATTTTAACAGTCCGGCAGTTTGTACCAAGGCCAGTAATTCTTTTACAATGATAAGCGCATCCTGATCGTGAACGCCTTTTACATAGCCTTCGTTATAACGCTGACTCATAAATTCGCGAATGTAGCCCAGTAACTCTTCATCCGTCATCTTTGAGAAGTCGCGGGTTGGGTTTCCAATGTTGGCTTCTAAAATTTGATAAGCTAAATATTCTGCGCGGTATACTTCTTTGTTTTCAGATGGAATGCTCTGATCCCAAAGGTCTTTATAGCTATAAAAATCATCGTTAACAACTTTCTCATAGAAGCTGGTTCCGGTCAGGTGAAAATACATATCGCCATCTTTAAACACCATGGTTAGCTCACAAGCCTGAGTGTTTACCGAGAAATGATGCGTACCAAACTTGATGATATTCTGGCCATCCACAAAAAGCTCATTCTTGTCTTTTAACTGGCGAATGGCTTCTTCTTTAATGGTCTTTAACTGGCTCTGGATGGCATCAGCTTTTACCGGATCTTCCAACTCAACCAATTCATTAACAAGGTTACGCAACTTTTCAATAATCAAATCGGAAGCATAGTAACCGTTAATTTCGCTCACCTCTTTAAACTTCGTTACACGGTTGCGAATGGCTTTGAGGATGCGCTCTGAGGATTGCATTAAGCTATTCGCCCGCTTATTACGAGCTTCTACTAAACTTATTTTCTTCGACTCAAAAGAATTGTAAATCTCTTCACGCTTGGTGTTAATCTTTTCGATAAACTCATCAAAATCAGAGAATTTACCTTCCAATTCTTCAATCTGAACCATTAACTTGGTTTGAAACTCCACACACTTTTCCGGTGCATCGGCTAGCTCCAAATAGTTGGTTAATCCTTGGCTAATCAGTTTAATTTGAGCATTAAACTCTGCGGTTCCTTCCAGGCTTAACAACTCTTTTCGCTTCCTTTTCAGTGCTGCGTTTACCTGGTTAAAGCTAGAATAAATGCTCGATATGGCATCGATGATACGAGTGGTCTCTGTGGCATCTTCAATTTTAAGATTACTGATGATTTCGATCAGCATCTCCAACTCTGAAGATGTTTGAGTGAGCTCGTTTTCTATTTTGTTCGCATCAACTACTTTTGATACTTCGGTAATTTTTGTTTTTAATTCTTCAACCTTGTCGTAATAAGGCTGAAGGGCTTCTTCTTTTAAAAGAAACTTTACACAGTTGTTAGAAATTTCTGAGTTGAAAGTCTCTAATTTTCCTTCCTCTTCCTGAACGTAATCAAGGTCTACATACCTTAGTTCTTTTAATGAAATGGTTTCTCCACGTAAGCCTCTTAAATCGGCCAACACATTCACGTATTCGTTGATGTTAGAGAAAGAAGAATCTTTGATCTTTTGCACAAGCGTTTCGATCAGTAGCTTTACCCGGTTCACTTCATCGCGGGTATTCTTTTTCATGGTTACGACCTTCTCGAACTCCTCGATGGCATTGCCGGCCGTTTCTTTAATTTCTGCTAAAGGCACTAACAGATTGGCAGCCTCTTCCTTGCCCACCCAATAATAGGCATCAATGATGTCGTTGGACTTTTTAAGGATGTCGATGTAAAGGTTTTCGTAGCTATCCTCTTTGTTGATGAGCTTTAAAACCTCACTACATTCCGACATCCCACGAACGATGTCTTTATTACCTATTTTATACAGGAATGAATCCTGATAAGCGTTATCTGTAGATTGATAATTACTATCCAAATAAGGCGTTTTCCAAATCTGAAGGGTATGGTGCTTTTTAGGCTCACCATCAGATTTAAAATAGCACATCTCCCCATTTTCAAACAAGGAGTAACCATTGCAGATGATAGGCGTTTCAACCTCTTGTGCAATCAGGTTATAAGAAAGTAATATGTATTCTCCGCTGGATTGATTGAAGAAAACATATAAAAAATCTTCCCCGTTAGGCGAAGCAATGCGTTGCTGATAGAGCATATCGGAGAGTTGATTATCAAAAATCTTCGTCTCACCGGTTTGTAAATAATAACCATTGGCAAATATTAAACCATGGTTATCCGGAAGCAACACGCACGAACCTTCAAGGGAATCAATGCGAACGGCTTGTTTTATCTTATCGTTATAAACAATGTAACGGAATTTCTCTTCCTGGTAGGGTTTGATCTTTAATACGATCAGGTTATCAATGATGGCATAGTAGTATTCACCATCATCTAAAGTTTGAGTTTTGTGATCAACGTCTTCTTCGTAAATTCCTTCTCCGGAATCGGTGTTATTTTCAATTTTGATGGTTAAATCACCGCCTACTGTTTCAACAAACACGCGGTCTTCGATGGAGATATGCGGATGTTCACCTTTGACATGCTGATCGCGGGTTGTTTTCTTCCACTGAAATTCGTGCTGGTTTGGAAACACAAATTCATGGTCACTACGGTTATCCAGATAATGAATGGTATCGCCATTAATGGCAAATTTTAAGGTTTTAATATCGTACTTGCCTTTTCCGGTTTTAAACACCATGAAAAGTGAAGTGCCAATTTTTGCAAATTTTGTAAACTGGGCTTCTTTGTAGTATTTATAAAGGTTTTTGAAATCGTTTTCAAATTCTTTGGAATAAATCAGATTAAGACTTTCTGATTGAAAATTATGATCTTTGCAACTATACTTATAAACACTAAAAACATCCGAAATTTCAACCTCCGTTTTAAGGCCAATCACCACATTGTATCCAAATATAAAACACTGGCCTATGGTGATCATATCTACAGCAATACAATTATTTTCAGTAGATATTCGCTCATTACCAATCAAAGCCGTCTCAATGGAACCAAAAACTTTTTTTCGCTCATCGTTTAAGGTTTTCAGCCGATTTTGTAAATCTTTACCATTCTGAACTAAACGGTTCTGGATTATTTCGTAAGTGCCTTGTTCTAATTGTGTCTCGGTGGGTTTTGTTTCTTCAGTCATAAGTTACGAATGGACAAATTTTGGATAGATTATTAGATGATAGACTAATAGACATTAGATAATAGATTGATAGAATTGACCATACGAAAAATATTACAAATTAAATATGCCAACACATTTACCCCTAATCCCTAAAGGGGAAGCGATCGCGCGTTGATCCCTATAGGGAATCGAAGAGTGAGCGTTGGGGAAATTTGAAAAATTATAGACGGATAGATATTAGACTATAAAAATAAGTCTAACATCTATCATCTAACAATCTATTTATCTTTTTCTAAAATGGCTCAATGCCAACTTCTTGAGCTGTTTTATTAGATAAGCCTAAGCTCTTAACGGTATCTAATAAGCCAAGGATGGAGTTTTTATCGGTTTCTTTATTCGTTTGGTTCCCCATCTTGTACAGAAGGTTTGTTAAGCTTAAGTTCTTTAAATCTTCAGAACTCATTCCAAACTGATCGATAAACTGTTGTAAGTTCACCTTGAAACTCTTTCCATCATCAGTGGAGAAAAAGGTGTCTTTTACATCGGCTAACACATTGCTACTGCCTACCATGCGATCTACAGCTTTTCCATTAGTGATGGCACCCATAATTTGATTAAAGAACATGGTTTCACCACCAACAATATCGATATTTGCAGCTCTAAGCGCTTCGCTGATCACTTTAGCCTGAGCACCTGCAATTTCTTTTTGGATGTTGATTTTAGCCAATTCAATTTCTTTGTCTTTGTTAAGGCGCAGTTTGAATTCTTCATGTTCCTTACCGACACCATCTAATTTTTTCATGGCAGCAGCTTTTTCTTCAATACCTTTTGCTTCGATTGAGAATTTCTCGCTCGCCACACGGTTTTCAGCCATACCTTCTTCTTCAGATGCTTTGGCTAAGGCCTGCTTAACGGTAGCTTCAGCCAATCCTTTTTTCTGAATTGCTTCGGCTTCTGCTTTAGAGGTTGATAAAATGATATTTGCCTGAGCAATTCCTTCTTTTTCTTTGGCGGCAGCTTTCGCTTCAATCACCTGTGCTTCTGAAATACCAACAGCAGCCGCTTCTGCAGCTTTTGCCTCAGCTAAAATCTTCATGGCTGTTGCTTCTTTATCAGCAGCTTCCTGAGCAGCCTTGGCTTCCATAATGCGTTGTTCCGTTTTAAACTCAGCTGCTTTACGAGCTGCTTCGGCACTCTTAATTTCAGTTACTAAGTTCGTCTCAGCTTCTTTTTCGGCTTCTTTGATCGCTACTAACTTATTCCGCTCTGCCTCTGCATGAGCCTGAGTATCCTTGATTTTCTCCTGCTCGGCAACAACTGATTTTTCAACCTCAATGCGCTCACGAACGACCTCTTGCATTTTCTTTTGCTCAGCTTCTAAAAGCTTATCTTTTTCCATTCGAGCCAAAGAAACAATCTTCTCGCGTTCGTTAGCTTCTAACTGTTGATCTTTTAAAACTGATTCGTTCTCTAAAGCTTCAGTACGTTCTTTATTTTTACGTGCCACAATAATCTGGCGCTCTTTATTTTCTTCAGCTACCATAATTTCTTCTTCGGTAGCAATGCGTGCATTCTCACTAATTAAAGCTTGCTCCTGACCCACTTTGGCAATTTCTGCTTGCTCACGTGCTCTCACATTGGCGATTTCACGTTTTTGCTTTTCCTGAGTCTCAGCCAACTGTTTTTCTAATTGAAGCACCGTCTCTTTGGCTTCAACATCCTGCTTAGTAATCGTTTTCTCTTTATCTCGTCTAATCTGATTAGATAAGATTTGTTGTTCAGACGTGATTTTAGTAATCTTCTTGATCCCTTCCACATCTAAAATATTATCCGGAGAAAGTTGCTCAACCGGAGTTTGCTCTAAGAAATCAATGGCACAGTCATCCAGCACATAACCATTTAAGTCGGTACCAATTGTACGAAGAATTTCTAATTTAAATTTCTCACGTGAATTATATAATTCCACAAATTCAAATTGCTTACCAACTGTTTTTAAAGCTTCTGAGAACTTCGCATCAAATAAATCAACCAAAGCTGTAATATCAGATGCACGGTTACAACCAATCGCCTGCGCTACCTGAATTACATCTTCAGATGTTTTATTCACACGCACAAAGAAATTCACCCGGATGTCTGCACGAAGGTTGTCTTTACAAATCAATCCCTCTTTACCTTCACGCGCAATGGTTACAGTTTTTAAGGTAATATCCATCACTTCCATGCGATGAAGCACAGGAATAACAAAAAAACCGTCGAAGGTTACTTTAGATCCACCTTGTCCGGTACGAACCAGAGCTTGTCCTTGGGTGGTTTTGCGATAAGTTTTAACCACCAAGATGATGATTCCAACGAATAAAATTACTCCAATAATAATGGAGGTTTGAATTACATTTTCTAACATAGGGTAACTAATTTTTATAGGATTCTATTAAATATAACTTTCTTTCAGGAAGGTAATCGATCACCAAGCAACTTTCCCCTTTGGGTAAAACCATGCCCTCTTCAGTAGCTAATACATTAATGATTAAAGACGTACCATCAATTTTAATCTCAGCTTGACCAAAGTTTTTAGCATCGGCTTCTAAGGTTACGGTGCACATCTTACCGGTTAGATGCTCATTACTCTCAATCACACTTAAATCTTTCTTAAAAAGCTTTACAAAAGGAGTGGAGAAAAACTTAGATACAAAAGCACTAATAATTATCTCAGGAATTAATAACACCAATGCAAAACCCATGGAGGTTATGCCTAAATAATGATTAACCAGAATGGAACAAAACCAAAGCGATAACGCAAAAAAGCTAAGGATAATCATGATAGGAACCCGGCCTAGATTAAAAAAAGACAGTGCTGAATTCAGCCAAATAAAAGATTCGCCAAATTCAATGTCTACATCCCCATCGGCAGATGTTTCAAAATCAAATGTATCGATGTTAAAAACACCAACAATAACAGTTAACCAATAAACTAAAACGAGTAATAAAAGAACTGTTGGAATCAGGTTGATGGTCGAAAAAGAGGCACTAATTACTTCTTGCATTGGGTTATAAAAGATTTCAGTTTAATTAAGGGTTGGCAATATAGTGAAAAAAGTAATTGCTGAAACTCAACAAAGGAGGGGAAATGTGAGATTTTCTTAACAACGAGCTCATTTTACCCTACTTAAACCAATGTACTATGTAGTTAAAAATTATCCTCCCAATTATTTAGATACTAAAAAAGAATCCGTTTAAAATAATTTTTAGATCATTAGCAATTTTTCAACATTGAATCGATTAACCATTATTCTACAGAGCCGATATAAAAAACATCAGAGGTTGTCAGCCGTTAAATAGGATCAGGAGTTCTCATTTTTTTATTCGACCGACAGAAAAAACTATGCAAAACAGCCTTACTAAATAAAAACCTATTTTCACTTAGAGGACTAATACACCCTACAATACCTAAATATAAACAACCCCCACCTTATAGGAGGGAGCACAAACAGCATTTTAGTAGTATTATTAAATAGCTCCCTCACAACCACCAACCCATCTCGCAATTTTTAACTACTTTTGCAGCGTTGTTATAAAAAAATAGAGGTAGAATGATTAACGTGATGTTAAGCGCGGCAATTGTTGCATTGTCGCTGTGTGCCTATTTTCAAAGGCTAAAAAGAAAAGAGTACCAAGCCCTAAACCAAGACTTGCAGAAAGAACTTAAAATCGAAATAGCCCAAAACAAGACCATACAACTGAACCTTGCTCAACAAAAGGAAATGGAGCTATTATCCATAGTGGCGACTCAAACCGACAATGCCATTATGATCATGGATCCCAAAGGAAACATTGAATGGATTAACGATGGCTTTACACGGATGTACGAATATACCTATGAGGAGTTCATTCAAGCAAAAGGAAGTAACATCCTTCAAACCAGCTTTGACCCGGCTATAAAAGAAAGACTAAACAGGTGCATGACAAGTAAAAAGCCGGTCAATTACGAAGCTTTAAACATCACTTTATCGGGCAAAGAAATATGGACAGAGACTTCACTAAATCCGATCTTAAATAAAAATGGAGATTTGATTTATTTGGCCACAATCGATTCTGACATTAGCAGACGTAAAGGTGCAGGCGATGATTTAGTCGAAAGAATCACAGTGCTAACCAATAAAATCAATCAATTAGCTTTAAGACAAACAGAACTAACCTCATTGACTGACAAACTAATGGATAGCGTTCATGAATCAACCAC
This sequence comes from Bacteroidales bacterium, assembly GCA_003249255.1. GTDB lineage: Bacteria > Bacteroidota > Bacteroidia > Bacteroidales > Marinilabiliaceae > SZUA-582. Next base: position 123,608 of record QKJP01000029.1, on the reverse strand, counting down.
AAAAGCAGAACAGGCCGATCTAATTGTGAAAGTAATTCGTGAAATATCAGATAAAATTCGATTGATGGGCCTTAATGCTTCGATAGAAGCTCAGGCTGTAGGTAAACTTGGCGAAGGTTTTAGAGTGATTTCAGGAGAAATTGTAAAAATGTCTAACGAGACCAAAGACCACGCTCACGAAATTTATCAGATCGTTGAAGGCATAAAATCAACCTCTAACAAATTAGAAATTGGCAAAATAGAAATATCTGATGTAACCAACAATTATGCTAGTCTCGTTAATGAATTAAGAAGAGAAGTTGATCTGATTGAAGACGTTGCTAACAGATTAAATTAAAATACACTACCCCGAAGTTGGTATTTCGTTTTAAAACAAAGATCTCTCTTTATGAGAATCAAAGGGTAAAAATGTTTGACCAAAAATACTGCTTTGGGGTAGTTACACAGGGAAATTGCTTTTAAACAAAACAATTTATTTTTAACTACGAAAAACACAAAAACACACGAAAACTAAAATCAGGGTACTAATTTAGCTTCGTTGATTTTCAATTTTTTCGTGGTTTTTAGTGACTTTCGTGGTTGATAAAAAATGATTTTAGTGGTCAGGGAATAAACATTTCGCTAAAAGCGAAATCCCTAGGGGTAGTTAGGAAATAACGGTTTTTCTCAAATAAGTTTTCCATACTGAAAGTTGGAATCAAAACCGCCTAGTGTATTATTTTCTTTCAGAAATTTAATAACACTTCTGCATCAGAGTTATTTTCAAGATCATGAGCTACTTCTATCAAATCATTCAAGAGCAAAGATCTAAATTAAGATCAACTTGCTTGAGCTACTCTAACAGATTACATATATCAGATAGATAGGTAAATAAAAGTGATAGCCCAAAAGCAAGGAATGGAGCAATGAACCACATTACAAAAAACTTATTCACTTCGGTTTTTCTAAAGATATTTTTGAAGCCTAGCTTTGCAACACCAATACCGATTATTGCACTTACATTTAACTGCACCAATGAAGCTGGAATACCTTTTATTAACGAAGCCGTAAGCAATAAACTTGAGGAAACAAAAGCTATGATAACTGCCTCAATCTTTCCGAAAAGAACAATTTCTTTACCTGTGTTTTTAACTAATTTATGTCCAAAAATTGAACTTCCAATCCCAAAACATGGTGCAATAATTAAGGTGGCCAATATTAAAACTTCAGGATAGTTGTTGGCAGGTATATCCAACACATTAAATGAAAGACTTGCAATTGGACCAACTGCATTTGCAACATTGTTTGTCCCAATAGAAAAAGCTACATAAATAGACATGAAAATAATGACACCTTTTAGCACATAGCTCTCATTTAAGCGTCTGGAAAACGTGTAACCCATTTTTCTCATCGGCTTATAAATATACTTTCCAATGATGAATGAAACAACAAATGAGGCTATGGGCATAATTATCCAAGTAGGCAGAATTTCATAAAACAGCTTATTAGCATTTAACGCATTGAAATACACTGCAGGACCAATAACTGCTAATACGGTAGCCTGACTTGTAGATTGTGGAATTCCAGCAACATTGGCCATTAACAGCGAGATTGAAACAGAAAGCAGGATAATTGAAACAGTTGTAAAAGTAAACAGTTCAGGGGCTAGCAAGCCCTTACCGATTGTTTTGGCAGTTTCTTCACCACCAATAATTGCACCTAGAAAAACCGCAATTCCAAATAATCCTGGAATAAGACTTTTTTTGAGAATATCAGCGCCATAGACTGCTGAAAAAGCAGGGGCAGTTCCTGAACCACCCATATTTACAGCAAGAAACATTGCGATAACAAAAGGAATAATAAAAATTGTGACCATGATAAAATATTTGATATTAATACATGCCACAAAACTATCCTATTAACACGCTGAATTTCACCTGTTAAAACCGTATTTAAAATTTACGTCTTTAAGCGCATTTGCTTTTTTAAGCTATTGGGCTACACTTCAAAATACCCTTTCTTAATGGCATATACCACCATTTCGGCTGTATTTTTAGAGCCAGTCTTTAACAGAATATTTTCACGATGTTTATCTACGGTACGTTTGCTAAGAATTAGTGCGTCTGCAATTTCCTGATTTGATAACCCCTGACAAATGTTTAGTAAAACTTCAACCTCTCTTTTGGTCAGTTCACCGCTTTTTATCGGCTGAGGTTTTCGGTTCAATCCAGCAATGATGGATGTGAGTATTTCGGGTGAAAAAAAATTTCTACCATTATGAGCTTCAAGAATGGCATTCTCAACATCTTCAAACTGTGAATTCTTTAATAAAAAACCTTTAGCCCCGGCTTCTATCATTTCTGAATAAAAGCTCTCGTCAGAATACATGGAAAGGGCCACCACTTTCAGTTCAGGACAACGCTTTAACGCTTCTTTGGTAGCTTCAACACCATTTAATTCAGGCATTTCAATATCCATCAAAACCACATCCGACTTAAAATCAGTTAACTGACTAAGGAATTCTTTGCCATTTTCAGCACCTTTAATTTCAGAGACATATTCGCTATTTTTTAAGAGAAACATTAAGCCCTCTCTAAATAGGGTATGGTCATCGACAATATGTACTTTGAGTTTTTTCATTTTGGCAAATTAATGTGAGCATAAAACCCTTTTAATGGTGAACTTTCAAGGATCACAGATCCATTTAATGATGTAACACGCGATTTGATATTAGTTAATCCCATTCCTTTGTTTTCAACTTTCTCCAGACAAAAACCAATGCCGTTATCGTCATATTTAAAATCAAGCTTGTTGTTAAATTCTGTTAGCATGATATTTATCCTGTTAGCCTGTGCATATTTAAGCGAATTATTCACCAACTCGCAGCAAATACGGTATAAGATAACTTCAACATTATATTCAAATCGATTTTTATCAATATTGGTACTTAAATTCACCTCAATACTTTCACTACTTATGGTATTACGAATAAAAGCTTCAATTGCCTTTTTCAGCCCATAACGCTCTAGCACATGCGGTGTAAGTCGATTAGAAATCTCTCTCATCCCAACAATAGCATTATCTACAAGGCTTTCAACTTGATCAAGCTTTTCGGAATCATAATCAGAAAGACTATCGCGCTTAATGGCGGTAAGAGTCATTTTTGCCGATGATAAGACGGGTCCTAAGCCATCGTGAATTTCTTTGGCAAAATATTTCCGTTCTTTTTCTTCTGTTGAGATAATTGCCGATAAAAGCTTTGCTTCATTTTCCTTACGCAATTGATGGATTCGGCTAAGAACTTCAAAAATCTTGCGAATATAAATTGACGAAACCAACATGGCCATTGAAATAACTATGGCTATCCAACTATTAAGCACTGAAATGCTATCATCCGTTGCTGCTTTTACATAATAAACTACTTCAAAAACCCGTCGTAAACCCATCAACAAGAAACCAATTGAAATACTAATCCAAGCAACATTGAATCGGGTTTTAGGAATAAGACTAATAGCTATCACAAAGGCTATAAGTTGCAATACAGCAGATAATATGAGTGCTATTTTTAATTCCATGTTGCAAAGTTACTAAGATACTTTGAGTGTAAAATACGCTTTTGTTCGTAAATAACTTGCAGTGCAAAGACTAGATATAACTCCTTTAAAAATCTGAGATATAGGAAGTTCGTGCAATTGGTAAATATGCGTTGAGGTCAGTAGATAAGTACATACCTTTCTGCATAAATCTAAAAAAGCCCTAAAATGGGCGATATCCAAAAGCCTAGCCAGTAAGTGCCAGAATACTAATTAGGTGTTTTATTTAAGCCCTATAGGTGCGTAGTCTAATCACACGACTACGCACCTATATTTGTGCTAACAATCTCATGCCACAATATCCATAGCCCTTCAGACTATGCTTTATACCACCGCATCTTTGATGCTAACGTTAGCTTACGATTGATAAGTATTTAACTACTTACCTCTATATTTTTTTATTCGATCAGCATTCAATATTTGTAGAAAAGGATCAAAAAGCAACACATGAAAAAACAAAATAAATACCATCTTGTTTTTACTTATTTGATTAAAAGCACTTTCGCAGCTTGCTCACCTTTTTTTATACTACCCCGTAATCCTATCTTATTCTTGATCAACAAAGGGTTCTGCGTATTTCTCTCCTGAATTATAATTATAGTGTCCGTTCGAAGTAAGATTTTTAGATCCATAAACATCGCCATTTTGATTCCATTGATGCCCAATAATCAACTCAGCTCCATCAGCTATAAAAATATCTCCAAAATGATTAAGGTCATTCTCAACAATCAAAACCCCGGCATTCACATGTAAAGTTCCATATAAATTTAAATTATTCAGAATCCTTACCGTATCGGTTAAATGAGGAAAATTCACATCTCCAACGATGACACTTCCTTGATTCACATTAAAATCGGTTTTGATCACCGGAGAACCACTTAAATAAATCTCACCATTGGTGCCATCCTCCATATTTATCCGGTGAACTTCGGCATGCCCTTTAATAATAACATCACTTCTGCTATCGGTAACATTAATATCGGCAGACACTTTAGTATTTCCATTAATCTCTACCATACCTCCTTCCACGTTGACAGAGTACCCAATTTGCCCGTCGTTCACCACAAACACTTCACCTTCCTGAATACCATCATCATACCTCGTGGGTACCCGGTAACTTTCTTTTTTACAGGAATTAAACATTAGCAATAAAGGCAAACTAACAAGAAAAAGATGTTGAATTTTCATTTGATAAATTATGTTATTTAAGCATTAAATATGATCATTTTCGAATTGAGACATGTGCCAAAGCACATACCCTACATCTCACATCAAGGAATATTGCTTTAATCCCTCTCATAGTATTACTCCCTTAAATTTTTAACCGTTCTATAAAAGTAACATAGACTTTTAAGGCACTTCTCTATACCTTCTTTTCATTGATCTAATTTCAAAACTTAAACTAATGAAGAAACTTTTAACCACAACCTTAATTCTACTCACAGTTATTGCATGCGAAGAAAACTGCCCTTGCAATAAAACAAGCCAAACCTATCTGGCCGAGGTGATTGGATACAACACCGAATGTTCTACTTGCTTATTGCAATTCCCCAATGATTCGATTGAAACAGCTGCACTTTTGGGTGAAAGCAATTCGTTCACATACAATGCTGTTAATCTTAAAAAGGATGAATTTGAAATTGGCCAATTATTAAACGTACGGTTTAGATTAGCAAAAGAAGATGAGTTTAACGCTTGCTATACTCAGGATTCAACCCTCGAACACATCCCAATTTACATGACCCATTATGTAAAATTCAATGGCTCGAAATTTAACACTGAAATTGCGATTAAGCTCAATGAATGCAAAACAGTTTTTGGAGAAAGCGAAGTTTGCTTCAAGAACATAGTGGAAGACAACCGATGTCCCAAAGGTGCAGAATGCGTTCAGGCCGGCTGGGCAACAGTACAAATCAGCATCTCAACAGATAATTCTGACGAACAAGCGATAGAACTAAGAACGGATAACAACCCGGTAACCGGAACAAACACCAACAACTTTAACATTTGCCTAAATTCCCTTTGGCCTTATCCGGATTTAGAAGAAAACTGCGATAAAGAAAAATTTATGATAAAAATTACAATTGCTGATCTGAATAAACTAGAAGCGAACGCTCAGGTAACAGCATTTAACCCCGATAAAAATACCGACACTTATGGATGGACAATCAAAACAAAGAATGAAACCTTATTATTTAAAGAACCAATCATTGGTGAAACAATAGGTTACACCATGGATGAACCCATTGATGTATACATTGAATATCAACCCCATAACACACAAAGTGGCCAACAACCCTATCTGCAACGCTTCATTATACCAAACTAATCCCGATATCCGGAGGCTGCAAAAATTGTAGTCTCCTTTTTTTCTTCATGCTTCAACTCGTAGCAACCAAAATAACTTGCAAGTAGATTTATTTCTATTTCATCATCCATTTGAATTTGTAATTTTGCAGCATGGTTCGCAAAATAATACACGTAGACATGGATGCTTTTTTTGCATCCATCGAACAACGCGATCATCCTGAATATCGAAACAGACCACTTGTAGTTGGTGGCAGCAAAGAACGCGGGGTGATAGCCGCTGCCAGCTATGAAGCCCGAAAGTTTGGCATTCATTCTGCAATGCCTTCTGTAACAGCAAAGCGCAAATGCCCACATCTTATCTTTGCAAAATCAAGATTTGAGGTTTATAAAAGTGTTTCAGCCCAGATCATGGAGATTTTTCGTTCGTATACTGATCTTGTGGAACCGCTTTCGTTAGATGAAGCTTTCCTGGATGTAACCAGCAATAAAAAAGGCCTTCCTTCGGCAACTTTAATTGCTCAAGCCATAAAAAAGGAAATCCTGGAAACTACAGGACTTACAGCTTCGGCAGGCATTAGTGTAAATAAATTTTTAGCGAAAGTAGCCAGTGACCAACGCAAACCGGATGGCATATTTTTGATTAAACCGGATGATGTGGAGGCTTTTATTCAAGCATTAAAAATTGAAAAGTTTTTTGGCGTAGGTGAAAAAACAGCCGAAAAAATGCATCGTCTAAATATTCATACCGGAAAAGACCTGCTTAAATACAGCCTACCATCCTTTACTCAATATTTTGGTAAAGCGGGCCTGTACTTCTACAACATTGCCAGAGGAATCGACGACAGACCCGTAAACCCCAATCGAATTCGAAAATCAATAGGAGTTGAACACACTTTTTCGCGCGACATCGAAACTCTTGAGCAACTAGCTACTGAACTAGAAGCAGTTACTAAAGAATTAAAACGCCGAATGGATAAACAAAACCAAAAAGGAAAAACGCTTACATTAAAATTGAAATTCAATGACTTTGAACAAATTACCCGCTCAAAATCCTATACCTCTCCAATTCTTTCATTCGATAAAATTGCAGACACGGCCTTTGCACTTTTAAGTGAAGCACCCATCGAAAAACCAATTCGCTTAATGGGCTTAAGCGTTTCTAATTTCCCTTCAGATGAAGGCATAGATGCTATACAATTGACTTTCGATTTTGATTAATTTAGACTTCTTCAACCGAAATAAATAACTACGAAAAGCAGTAAATTACACAGAATCAGTAGCGTTTACAGTAAAAGATACACTTTCTTTGGTGGCTTTTAGGGTATTTCACGGTTAACTCGATGCATATCAACCCTTATTTCTTTGTTTTAATACTACAGCCTATTGCCTTTGTTAAGGTTACTTTTGGCTTTTCTCCTTTTAATAAAGCCTCAATTGCATTGCTTAAATAACTTTCTGAAACCTTCGATGCATCCTGAGTATTATCATCAATAGCACCAATGTACTCGACAGAAAACTTCCCAGAAGTATTATTCAATAAGTAAACATGCGGTGTTTTAGTCGCTCCAAAAACAGGATAAACACTTTGCTCTTCATCAAACAAATAAGGAAAACTAAAGCCTTTTTCTTTAGCTCTCGCCTTCATGGCATCAAAAGAATCGGCCGGATACAATTCGGGATCATTGGGATTGATCGCTACTACAGGATAGCCTTTGCTTTTATATTTTTGATCAAGAGCTATGATGCGATCTTCGTAAGCAACCGAGTACGGACAATGATTGCAGGTAAAAATAACAACCACCCCTTTTTGAGCGGAATAGTCACTTAATGAGACCTTAGTATCATCTATGTTCATCAAAGAAAAACCGGCTACTTCATCTCCAACATTATAACCTTGGGAATAAAGAAAAGTCGAAAGACTTATTAGCAAACTAATTATAAGAACTATTTTCTTCATCATTTAATATTTTAACGATTAAAGTTTTTAATTATCTCAATTAACTCTGAATAATCCATTTGCTTAGCATAAAAGGCCTGCTGACCATTTTTCACAAATAAGGTTGCCGGAATAGCTCCATCCCAATCTTTTGAAACCTGATTGATCCACACATTGGGATCATCGTCTAAAACCAATACTTCTTGCCTGATATCCTTATTCTTAAGAAAAGGAATTACTCGTTTGGTAATTTGGGATCTAAAATCCAATGAAACCAAAATCATCTTAAACGGTTTTCCCTCCATCTGCTTATCCAACTTTATAAAATCGGGCAATTCTTCAACACAAGGCTTACACCAGGTTGCCCAAAAATTAATGACAAAAAGCGTATCCGACTCAAGCTTCCACCTTTGCTCCAGATTATTATACTTAACCACTTCTACTTGTTGAGACCAAACTTGAGAAGTTATGAAAAATGATATACTTAGCAAAAATAATTTCATCATTAAATCTTCTGTCATTTAAATTAAAACAATCAATTTTCACATTTAGTTCTACATTAAATGGTTTAGCTTTATCACATCAAAACTTAAAACACATAGCTGTTTGAATAATGAAAATGATAAAAAGAATTGTTCCAGTTTGCTTTCTTGTAGTAACAAGTGTATTTCTAAGTTTATGGGGAGCCAATGCTCTTGTTGAAAAATCAAGTCGCGATAACATTTATCATTCGACTGAGAATATCCCTTATAACAAAGTAGGACTTCTTCTGGGAACCGGAAAAATACTTCGAAACGGCAGAATTAACTTTTACTACAAATATCGCATTGAAGCAGCGGTGGCACTATACAAAGCCGGAAAGGTAGAATACATTTTAGTGAGTGGAGACAACTCCCGAAAGGACTATGATGAGCCTACTTCCATTAAGGATGATTTGATTCAAAAAGGCATACCTGCACAAAAAATCATATTGGATTATGCCGGATTCAGGACCTTAGATTCGGCGGTTCGTTGCAAGGCGATTTTTGGTCAGGAAAAAATCACGGTGATCTCTCAACAGTTTCATAACGAACGTGCCATTTACATTGCCAAGCACAATGATATTGAAGCCATTGGTTTTAATGCAAAAGATGTAGGTCAGAGATTTGGATTTAAAACAATGGTACGTGAAAGGTTTGCCCGAGTAAAAATGATATTGGATTTATTAATTGGCAAACAACCTAAATTTCTGGGCGAGAAAATAATAATTGAATAGAAAAATGACAACCTTCTTCATTTTGATGACAGGGATTCGCTTTTAAGATTTCTTGTAGGAAACAGTGTTTAACCACATGTTTTTTTTGACAGGATTTACCTGATTAACATGATTACAGCTATGATTTTTTTTTTAAAAACCTTGTAAATCCTGTTAATCTTGTCTTATAAGCGATTTCCCTGATTTTGATGATTTTTAATATTTTCAGACACATGAGGATATTTTAACCCAAACGACAATAAAAAAATGGTTACTAAGCCAATCTCACAACGGCTTTTACCTTAATAACCACACAATTGCACAACTTCATGACGAAAATATCACCATTATTGTAATTACATCAACATCACTCACATCAAATTTCAGTACACTCACCATAAATAACCACCCAATCATCAAGCAATTGGCGAAAGATTTTCATTATGTAAACACAATAATTATTTTCAATTTCTGAAAACACCAAACCGAAAACCTACACTATGACGCCAAAAATAAACTCAAACTGTTCGGTAAAGGAAATCAACTCTGTTTCCAAAACCATTTTAAAAATATTAGAGTCCTGGCAAGATGAACTTCCTGATTCATTTCTAACTTTACAAAAATCAAAAATAGAAACTTATAGAAGGCGCTTAACAAAGGCTACTAAAAGCTCGTTGAAATGCACTTCTCTAATAGAATGTGATGAAGAAAGAGGAAATGCTTTAAGAGCCTTATTTTACGAAGTTAAATCCAAAATCCATTGGCCGGATGATCAAATCTGCAAGGCTGCGTATACGGTAAAGGAGTTATTAGATAACTACGGAGTTGACATCCTACAACTGCCGTATCACATGGAAAGCTCAAACATAAAGACACTCCTTCAAGATTTAAAGAATGATCACATCATGGAAGCCGCCTCTTATTTACCAGGATTCCATATCCTTATCGACAACCTAAGTTTAGCCCAGCGAAATTTTGATTTAACATATGGTGAGTGTTTTTCGCAAGATATTGAATTTGATGCAGAACTACCTGCTACCAAGTTAAGCGAAATCATTAAAGAGCAATTAAATAAAGAACTCTTTATTTATATCAAAACCATGAGTCAGGCGCAACCGGAAGAATACAATGGGATTTATAATCAAATACAGGCCCTTGTGTCTTCAACCAATACAACAATTAAAAAGAGAATAAGAACATCTGTCAAAAGAGAAGTTAATTCTTCTGTACATTAAGCAAGATATTACAACATTCAATTTCTTTGAATTGATATTATCCTAACATCGAACATGATCCATTAAATCCTGAGAATAAAAAGCTGAACATTCTCAATTATGCATCATGAAAAACTATTGATTTAACATCAAAAAATTATCAAACAGAGTCGCAGACTTGCCAGGTGCTGGCGGAGACACAGAGTATTTTTGTTTACTCCTTATAAACTGTGCGCTTTTGTGCTTTAGTGTTAATACATTTATGCGTAAAAATGGAATTACATGATAAAAAGAAAAGGCTGTCATAAAACCACAGCCTTTTTTTTGTTTTTCCGATTAACTTTCAGCCCCTAATGGAAATTTCATTCCGGCCACATATAAAATTCTTGCTTCGTAATCAATGGTAATATCCTGCATACCATCAATCATAACCTTTAATTGTCCACTTTTAATCTCTCTGGTGAGCACTACAAAATGTAAAGGTTTGATTATTTCTAGTTTGTAATTTACGCCTTTTGAACTAACCCCGGTTTGAATTCCACTCATTTCATATTCATCATCCCAAATATTTAAGGGCGTCTCATCTCCTGTAATCCAAGTTCTACTTGTGTTTTGAGTATAACGAATCACATCACCATTGAGTTTAGTCACCTTGCCATCATTCACTTTAACATTAAAGGTTAAAAGATTATCCATCACTCCTCCGTTTGTTGTAATATGCGTTCCGGCGATTTTATGACCATTTTGATAATAATCCTCAAAAGTAGTTGTATGTACACTTCCCTCGGTAACATATCGTCCGGTGGAATTTACAATTAATACACCCTTTCTCAGCACCCCATCTTTTCCCTCAATCCCTTCAGATCCAAAGTCCACGGTAATCGTTTTAGGCCAGGTAAGCAAATCTCGTGGCTCAATATTAACAGTTGGAGCGAGGTTAAAAGACTTGAGCTCATCTAATTCCAGACCAACTTCAATAACTGACTCCTCTGCACTATTCGACACGCCCTGAAAGATTCGGTTTACTTCAACATACTCTTGCAAAGCTGCAACGGCATCTGAAGTGCTAGTAATGTCATTTTTTACTTCATCAATGGTTTCTTTTTTATCACACCCCACAAAGAAGGATCCTGTAACAATAACGCCAACAATTAAAAAGACTTTCTTCATAGCTCTTCCTTTTCATTAAACAATACTCTTTCATCTATGGAAATTATAAACATTAATACTCAATGTAAAGAGTTATAAATAAAACTATTGAGCATACCGAGTCCGAATAACACTACCGGGAGCTTTCACGGCTATCTCCTTTCCGCACATTGGACATATATATATTTCACAAGATGTACAGCAAAAACAATTTGAACAACTTCTTTGCAAATCTTCTTTATTAAAACTTTCATAACACTTTTCACACTTAACTTGCATCTAACTTTTATTTTTAAATAAGATAAGTTCCATTCTCCTTAAACCATTTTCGGGATATACGCCTTACTCAGGTTGGGTGTTACATCAAACACCTTCAGTATTATTGCGTAACTAAGGTGGAAATAATTGAATCGATCAATGTTGCTGATTTTACAGGCTTTGATAAATAATCATTAAACCCCAGATTTAGAAAATACGCTTTATCTTTCTCATGATTAAAAGCAGTTAAGGCAATGACAGGCAAGGTAGGCTTCATCATTCTAATTTTTTTAAAAGCGCTTTCTCCATCTAAATGAGGCATTTCAATATCCATCAAAACCAAATCAAAATTTTTATGCTCTAAACATTTTTGTACAGCTTCTCGCCCATCCTTCGCCCAAATTGTATGCACGCCTTGTTTTGACAATACAGCCTTAAGGAATAAATAATTATAAGCTTCATCTTCAGCTACTAATACTTGACAACCTGACAAACTCGATTTTCCATTCCCATTTAAATCAACATCTTGATCTAAGCTTATTTGACCTACATTTATTGTAAAATAAAATATAGATCCAAGACCACGTTCTGATTCCAACCAAATATCTCCTCCTAATTTTTTAATCACATTTTTACATATGGCTAAACCTAAGCCATTACCTCTATGTAAAATGCGTTGATCATCCTCAATCTTTCGAAACCGCTCAAATATTATATCAAAATAAACCCTATCTATTCCAATCCCCGTATCCATCACATAAAACAACAAAGTATCTTTGCCTGCCATTCTTTCTACTCCCACTTCAACCTTGCCTTTTTCTGTAAACTTAATAGCATTATCAAGTAACTGTTCAAGCACCTGTTGAATCTTTGCTTTATCGGTTTCAACATAAGCATTGGGACATGGATTTAATATGACTTCGATGTTCTTTTTTCCATTGTTTAAAAGCGTTCCATACTTTTGCATCACGTGCTTGTAAAAGGAATTTATGAACTGTAACACATTAAAATTTGAAGTCGTGATTTTATATTGATCGGAAGAAATCAAGGATATTTCTAATATATTCTCCATTATGTGCAATAGTTCTTCACTTGCATTTTCAATCAGTTTTTGAAATCCCCGACGCTCTTCTTCGGTAAATTCAGAATTAAACAAAAATGGACTAAATCCCATAATGGCATTAATTGGAGTTCTTAATTCATGGGATAGATTTTGGATAAAAGATTCTTTTAACTTATCCGACTCATTGGCTTTTTCTAAAGCAACTGATAATTCTCTCGTTCGTTCTCTAACGGTTACCTCAAGGTTCTCGTGGTATTTTATCAATGCTTTATTTTGTCTCCCCACCTCATCTTGTTTCCTTCTTAGCTCCTTATTGGCTCTCGCCAGATCTTCAGACAAAGCTTTTTCTTCTTCAATTTTATTTTCGATATCCTCATTCTTATCGTGAATAACTTTTATATAGCGTTGCTTTTGTTTTAAAAAATAAAAAGCAATCCCGGCAAACACAGCAACAATTAATGCTAAAACTAAAATCAGATAGGTGGTTAAGCGCTGATAAAATATCCGCTCCTGCAAAGAACTTACCTTACCGTATAAATTTGAAAACTTCTCACGTTGCTGTTTAATAAACTTAAAGCCATAGCGCAATCCTTCTACATTATTTTTATCAATTGGAAAGGTTTTCATCAACACATCTTTCTCCACCTCTTCACCCTTTATGATACGTACAGCAGTATTAATGCACAAATCACCTCCGGGACGATTGTAAAAAGTTGCATCAATACCTGAATTATACACCATCTCCAATCCTCCTCCAGGATAGGCCAAACCATCAATTCCAATGATAAAAGGATTAATTGAATAACGCTCACAAACCTGCTTTGCAGCGTAAGCCATTATATCATTATGGGCAAAAATTAAATCGGGATGCTTACCTGACGATAGAATACTGTCTAATTTATACTTTACAACACCATCTACCCAACCACCATAAAACTGGTCAATAATTTTAAATCTGGGATTTGAATTTACAACATCTCTAAAACCTTGTGACCGATAAACCGTAGCCAACATACCGGCTTCTCCTAAGATTTCGATGACCTGTATGGTATCTTTTAATTGGTTATTGGCATAGCGGGCAACCTGTTGCCCAAAATCATAATTTGAAAACCCAATCCGGCAAGTATATTTGTCTGTATCAATTTTTCGGTCTAAGGTAATTATTGGCAATCCTTTATCATAAACTTCCTCTAAAACAGGCACAACTACCTCATTATCGAATGAATATACGATCAAAACATCAACTTCATCTTGATCAAACAGATCGAGTATATCCTGCCGTTGTTTTTGAACATCATTTCCGGAACATTTCGTTATTAAGCGAATATTATCATCAATGTAAAGCTGTAGTTCTTGCTCCATTTCCTGATACAATAATTCGCTCCACCCGGCATCTATATTTGGTGCAGAAAAACCGATCTTAATTTCTTCTTGTTTCTTTTGGCAAGAAATACAAAAAAGAAAACTAAAGATAAGTAGCAGTAATATTTTAAGATACTTTATATAAGCTCTCAAAGGCATATCTACGTCATTAAACAACTTTATAAATATACCCCTTAAAGCCTATGAAATCAAGGCTTCAAATCTGCATATGCAGCATTTTATGATCAAATGCATTTTCCTTTCGACGAGTCATTCGAAAATTCGTTAACTCTACTATTTCAGACAGAGGAATCGGTACTTTTTATTTACCATGAAAAAAGAGGACGAGAAAATTAACGATATTAACAATAAATTGATTAATATTAACATTTCAAACTTAACAAAAAAGAAAGTCGCTTCAGAATAAATTCCGAAACGACTTTCCACTTTTAACCAAACCTAACCCTAAACTATGAGAAAACTTACTCAATATCTTATTATCAAATTGCTCTTATAACTTCCTTGTTACTTTTGATGAACGCTTTGATTTTTTATTTCAATGTTCTTTGTTTTTACTTCAGCAAAAGTATAACCTTTTTTAATACCCTCCAAATTTTTTCGCCATAAAAATCAAAATATTTTACACGAACGTTCATTTTTTTTTGATTAACGGCTAAAAATTGTAGTTAAAGGCAATATTAAAGTTCTCTCGTGTTTGTACATGTAAAGACTCATTGGTATAGTATCGTAAATGTCCTAAAATACGTGTGGTAAAAAACTGATTGATCTTCATCTCGAAAATCATCTCCCACTCGATCTGAATCTGCCGCATTGAAGCTCCGGTGTGAAACAATTGATAAAACGCATCCAACTTAGAACTTATTTTCATTTGGTGATTGATAACATAACTAAAATTATTCACCAGGGACATCCCGTGCAACACATCTACTTTTTTACCTTCCGGAATATTATATTTAGAAACATCA
The DNA here is from genome assembly GCA_003249255.1 of Bacteroidales bacterium. Taxonomy (GTDB): domain Bacteria; phylum Bacteroidota; class Bacteroidia; order Bacteroidales; family Marinilabiliaceae; genus SZUA-582. The sequence continues at coordinate 108,524 of QKJP01000029.1, read as the reverse complement.
ACCTCTGCCGTATCTGCAACTATCGTAAGCTTGGATGTAAGCGGAGAAACTAATAAGGTAAAATCTTTCCCTTTTTTGTAATCCAAACCCAATGCAAATGTCATGTACCCGGGAGACATAAAAGCCGACACCGGATCATCATGTTCTTTATCATCCTTGGCATACCCATAAAACAACTGAGACTTAAAATTATAGAGAAAGCTATAAAACCAATCCTCAAAAGCTTTACGACCAAGCTTGGTATTAAACTCAAACATGTCATCATTAACCTTGTTTGGCTCCTCGTCTGTCCGCATTACACCAAGCTTATGAATAACGTAAGTTTCCCAAGCGTATAAGTATCTGTTGTATTTCAACTTTAAACGCAAATCACTACTCAAGGCAACACTACTTTCTCCGCCTACAGCCCAATTATCCAAAAGCAACTGGGACATCTGGATGTGTTCAGTACCATCCAAAGTCCAGGGAGATTTTACTTCCTGGTATTTGGATAAGGTAGGATTCGTTTCGAATGACAACTTACTCAATTGTTTAGCCAAATCTTCATGAGCCGACTTTTTTCGTAAAAAACCTCTACGGGTAATATCCGGAGCATCGGGTACTGAATCCCATGAATTCACAACAAATTCCGGAGAATAAAACACAAACTTTCGTTGAGCGGTTCGAATTGGATCAACAACAGTAAAAATTTGATTGAACTTCTGAGAGAATTTTCGGGAGCTCATCAGAGTCTGATACTTGTCGAGATTCTTCTTAGACCAATTGATTGGTTCATAAAAAATCGCGGAATACTCCGGTGTTTGATATAAAAGATCAAGTTTTAAGACTGAATAATTACGCGGTTTAATAAATAGGTAATACAAATCTTTACGTGTTTTGGAGGTACTAAAAACAGATCTGCACACTTCAATAAATGGGAAATGCACATCTTTAACATTTAAATTACCAACTTGATACTTGTAAACATTATCCGGAAACACATTGACATGACCATATTCGCTAATCTTTACACCGGCAAGACTAGTAAAACATGAAAATTGCCACAAAATCAGAATTAAACTACACAACTTGAATGTTCGACACACCATTCTTCCTAAAACACTTTATTTTCTTGACATAAGGAAACTCATCGAGACAAGACCTCTCCAAACCATAATTGTTGTAAAGATGTACGTAATAAATTAAATATGTTTCACTCACTAATCACTTTTTCGGTCGTCAACGAATTTATCCCTAAAATAAAAAGCAATTTACCCCTATATGAATTCCACCTTGTCTTTGCTTTTATTTTAAGGATAAATTGATTTGCTTTGTGGCGGCTTCCAAAACGATTCACCTTTCATTTTGCAAGCTTACCTATTATTCAAAGTCGATAATCAAAGTCATAAATGAAGGATTTAACCCAGGGGAATGAAGCCAAACTGATATTCAACTTTGCATTACCCATGGTATTTGGTAATCTGTTGCAACAGCTCTATCACGTGGTTGATAGTATCATTGTGGGAAATTACCTTGGCAAAGAAGCCTTAGCTGCTATTGGGGCATCCTTTCCCATCTTTTACACCCTCATTGCTTTTGTGATTGGAATAGGCAGTGGAGGAACCATTGTTATCAGCCAATACTTTGGAGCCAAAAATGAAGATAAAGTTAAAAAGACGATCGATACCATGTTCATCTTTTTATTCTTTGCATCAATAGTTATTACACTTATAGGAATTTTGTTTAGTGAAGAAATTTTCACCCTACTTCATGTAGAAAAGCACGTTATTCCGATGGCAACATCCTACTTCAATGTGTACATGTTAGGGATGATTGCTTTTTTTGGTTTTAATGGTACTTCTTCTGTTTTAAGAGGCTTGGGAGATTCGATGACTCCGCTGTGGTTTTTAATCATATCAACCCTCCTCAACATTGGCTTAGACCTCCTATTTATTGTAGTATTTAAATGGGGCGTAGAAGGGGCGGCTTATGCCACTATCATTGCTCAGGGATGCGCATTTTTAGCGGGCGCAATATACCTGACGCATCGACACCAGCTTATTTCTTTCAAGCCCAACACCTTAAAGTTTAACCAAGAACTCTTCCTACAAAGCATCAAAATAGGATTACCTACAGGATTTCAGCAAACTTTTGTAGCCTTAGGTATTATGGCGCTTATCAGGATTGTAAACAACTTTGACACAAACGTTTTAGCAGCCTTTACCATTGCCAGTAGAATTGACTCATTAGCTGCAATGCCGGCATTAAATTTAGCCAGTGCTCTCTCTGCTTTTGTAGGACAAAACCTGGGGGCCAACAAAATTGACCGCATCAAAAGAGGTTTTAGAGCAACACTAGTGATGGCATGGAGTATATCACTAACTGTTATGTTGGCAGTTTTTCTTTTTGGAGAAGAAATTATCTCTGCCTTTAATCAAGATCCTGAAGTATTAAAACATGGCAGCAACTACCTGGTAATTGTGAGCTCTTTTTATTTGGTATTTAGCACCATGTTTATTACCCACGGCGTACTAAGAGGTGCGGGGGACACACTTATCCCAATGTTCATCACTCTAATTTCGCTATGGATCGTTCGTATCCCTTTTGCCACTTACCTGTCGTCAAAATTTGGAGTAAACGGAATCTGGTGGGCCATCCCTATAGGTTGGTCCATGGGGTTGATAGGCTCATATATATATTATAAATTAGGTCGATGGAAAAAGAAAAGCATCATCAAATAAGTGTGTTGTGAAATACGTTCATCTCATAGGTCTGATCTTGATCGTTGTGGCTTGCAAAGAGCGTCCAATTGAATTTGTACATGCAACGGCTAAGGCCGAATTAATCACTCACCTGGATAATACGGTAAACGAAACATCAGGATTAATAAAATTCAACAATACCCTTTGGACAATAAACGACAGCGATAAACCAAATGAAATCTATCAAATAAGCGATTCGACAGGAGGAGTATTAAAAACTCTAAAAATTAACAATGCTAAAAATATTGACTGGGAAGATTTAGCTCAGGATGAAGATTTCATTTACATTTCAGACACCGGTAATAATTACGGCAACCGATCTTCATACAGCATCTATGTCATTTACAAAAATGATTTAATCCAAAATACCAGCTCTGTAACCCCCATCGAATTAAAATACCGTTATCAAAACCAGCCGAAAATACTAGTCCCCTATTCTCATGATTTTGATTGCGAAGCACTTGCAGTCGTCAACAACGAAATGATTCTTTTTTCGAAAAACTGGTTGTCAAATAATTCAAACCAATACAAGATCAACAAATTTGGAGTTGCAAAAAAAATCAGAACTATTCCTATTAATGGCTTAATTACAGGAGCTGATTACTCCTCAGTGGAGGATAAATTATTTTTAATTGGGTATAAAAGTATAAACATGGTTTTCTTTCCATTTATCGTCACCATTGATCACTTTTCTAAACCAAGAAAACAAATTTACACTTTAGCAAAACTTCCGGAATTAAGAGGCCTTCAAACCGAAAGTATTTTCTACGATGGAGAATCTATTTTAATTTCCAATGAGGAAAATGAAGTAGGGAAACAAGCTCTTTATAAAATCACCATATCAAATAATCTGACTAACTCCCCTAACAAAAATGACTAATTTAAGAAAGCCCAAGGTTTACATCGCTCTTCTACCTGTCTTTTTCATTTTATCCAAGTTATTATTTCTTTTCACATTAATCATTCTTTTTGTACCTGATAATGGCCTTGAAGAATTTAGAAACAAGTATGAGCCAACTTTTCTTTTTGTTTTCATCATAAGTCCACTTGCATATATCCTCTTTATTTATCAAGCTATCCTGAATACAAGAATAAATAACACACCGGAATTACATGAAACAATTCCGCTTTATCACTGGTCATACCACAAGTTTTATTGGGAGAAAGCAAAAGCAAAGGAATATCGCAAAAAAACGACTCTATACGCATTAACAATCGCTGCAATATGGATTCCAATCATTGCATGCATGCTTATCCTTTACAATGTTGCAGAACCGATTATATCTATCATTAGCTCAACTCTGATTATTATCAATACAATCCCTATGATTCCTTTTACTTTGGGAGAATTCATAAAGGATTATAAAAATCAATTACACCAACCAGGGTACGCTGTCAAAATTTTCTTCAACGGACTTACAATCAATGAAAGATACTACCCCTACAGATCAAGCATAAACAGAAATAACTCGCTTTACTTAATTGATATTGAAGAAATCACTTTGCAGAACACAAAATGCCTTAAATTCATAAAAGAAAAAAAGTTTTATGATGATGGTTCTATGCATTACAGAAGATCACACCTAACAATACCTCTTCCACAAAACACTGAAATTAATATCAAAGCATTAAGGAATGAGCTCAGAGTTTAAACGCGATTTACAAGTTCGCCAATTTCTCTTTAAAAACGCCGATGCTGGAAATGGCATAAGTACCTTGAGGCATCTTTGGGTTTAGCATGCGCAACTGTAGCCCTGTAATAAACAAAGGCAAATTGGGCACTTCTTTTAAGATAAATTGGAGAGATTCTTCAAGCTTTTCTTTTTCTAATGCACTTACATACGAAGTAAATAAAACATGGATGACCTGGGTTTCTGTAACCGTTTTCAAATCCTCCATCGGAACTGCAGCTCCCAGATACAAAACTTTATACCCCAATTTCCGTGCGATAAGACTATAAAAAAGCAAGCCTAACTCGTGCCACTCATTCTCCGGCAAAAAAAACAAAATACATTTATTGGTTTGATTTACTGAATTCTGCATTTCATTATCAATGGCCACAATAAGTTTTTGCCTAATCAGGTTACTTATAAAGTGCTCTTGCGAAGGAGTAATTGTGCCAGCCTGCCACAGAATACCTACACGCTCTAAAAAGGGAAATATGATCTGCTCACAAGTTGCTTCAAACCCAAGTTTTAGGATAGAATTGGAAATTACACTCGAATATTTGACTTCATCCATTTCTAGCATGGCAACTAACAAATTCTCGATTTGAACATCCGAATTTTTGGTATCAAGACACAAATCTAACACACGCTGCCTCATCTGTTCATCAGACAATTCAGCAATCTTAGAAATCTTCACTCCATTTTGATTCAAAATAGAAACATTCAAAATAAGCTTTAAATCATCATCCGAATAATAACGTATATTAGTTGATGTCCGACTCGGTTCAATTAATTTGTAGCGCCGTTCCCAAATTCGGATGGTGTGAGCCTTAATGCCAGATATTTTCTCCAGATCTCGTATAGAATAAGTTGCCATTGTTGCGTTTAATAAACTTTCTCAATTAGATTACTCTGTAAACAGTCTTTCGTAATTGAATGTTCAAAAAACTTTTTTTTTACAAAGCGATATAATTCACTTATGTCAATAACACTAAAGCAGGGAAATTGCTTTTAAACAAAACAATGTATTTTTAACTACGAAAACACCCGAAAAGTAAAATTGGAGGACTAATTTAGCTTTGCTGATTTTCAATTTTTCCGTGTTTTTTTTTTGTGATTGAGAAAAAGTGATTTTAGTGGACTGGGAATAATCATTTCGCTAAAAGCGAAAGCCCTAAACACTAAAGCACTCACACAAACACTTTAGACTAAAAATATTATCTTTGAGCTGATTTAAAATTAAGCACATGATTCAATCAATGACAGGTTACGGGAAAGCGATATGCGAACTTCCCAGTAAGAAAATTAGCATAGAAATTAAGTCGCTAAACAGCAAGCAATTAGACTTAAATACACGCATCCCCAATCTGTACCGCGAAAAAGACATTGAAATTAGAAATACGGTTGCAAGCCGCTTAGTGAGAGGAAAAATTGATGTGAGCTTTTATGTAGAAGCTGCTACTTCTGATAAAATCACTAAAATTAATGAGACCGTTATTAAAGACTACCATGGCCAGTTACAAAAAATAGCTTCGGACCTAAATATTGAATCATCCACTGATTTTTTAAAAATCATTATGCCTTTACCGGATACCGTAAAAGTGGAAGCAGTTGCCTTAGACGAGACTGAATGGAAAGCCATCATGAATACCATTAAAGAAGCTATTTCTGATATCGAAAGTTTTAGAACTCAAGAAGGTTCTGCTTTAGAAAAAGATATTAAAAGCCGCATAAGCACCATTGGTTCATTACTGGAAGAAACCACTCAGTTTGAAGAAGAACGCATTAATAAAATAAAAACCCGCATCAGAGAAAATCTTGAAGAAGCCGGACAAAAGCATAAGGTAGACGAAAACAGGTTTGAACAAGAACTGATCTATTACCTTGAAAAACTAGATGTTACTGAAGAAAAAGTTCGTTTACAAAACCACTTGGACTACTTTATCGAAACCATGGATTCAACTGAGTTTGCCGGAAAAAAACTAGGTTTTATCACTCAAGAAATTGGCCGGGAAATCAACACACTGGGCTCAAAAGCCAATAATGTTAATCTTCAAAAGATTGTGATTCAAATGAAGGATGAACTTGAAAAAATTAAAGAACAAAATCTAAATGTACTTTAAGCGTTAGTAACATGTCTGATAAAAAAGGTAAACTCATTATCTTCTCAGCCCCTTCCGGCTCCGGGAAATCAACCATTATTCAGGAACTTTTGAAAAGAGATTTCAACCTTGAATTTTCCATTTCTGCCACAAGCAGAGCCCCTCGAGGTGAAGAAAAATATGGCAAAGATTATTATTTCTTAACACCGGAAGAGTTTAGACGAGAAATTGATGCGGATAACTTTTTAGAATGGGAAGAAGTCTATCAAGACACCTACTATGGCACCTTAAAAAGTGAGGTTGAGCGCATTACAAGCAAAGGCAACAACATTGTTTTTGACGTAGATGTTGTGGGTGGTGTTAACATCAAAAAAATGTATGGAGAAGAAGCCTTGTCGCTATTTATACAACCTCCATCCATAGAAGAATTAGAGAAACGCTTGACCAATCGGGGAACGGATAGTTCTGAAAAAATTATTCAACGCCTAAAAAAAGCAGATTACGAATTATCGTTTGCACCTAAGTTCGATAAAATTATCATCAATGACATATTGGATAATGCCATCGAACAAACAGCAAGTGAACTTACCCACTTTCTGAATCGATAAAGAACCATTCACATGATTAAGACTGGTCTGTTTTTCGGATCTTTCAATCCCATTCACATTGGTCACTTAGCTGTGGCCAATTACATGATTGAATTTGAAAATCTGGATGAAGTTCGTTTTGTTGTTAGTCCTCAAAATCCCTTCAAGAAAAAAGATGATTTATTGGACGCTTCTCTTCGGCTTCAGATGGCAACCATTGCGACGAAGCATCATCCCGCCATACATACAGAAAATATTGAGCTGGAACTACCCGCCCCGTCGTACACCAGCAACACCTTAAAAGCTCTGCAAACAAAATACCCCAACCACGAGTTCTCGATCATCATGGGTGCTGACAATCTTCAAAATATTCACAAATGGAAAGATGCAGCCTTTATTCTGGAAAACTTCAGCATTCTGATCTATCCCAGACCGGGATTTAAAATTGACACCAATGAATATCCAACAAATTGCAAAATTACTGAAGCTCCAATGATTGATATCTCATCCACTCAATTAAGAAACTGGATCGCCAATAACAAAGAAATACCCTACTTTACGACTCCTGAGGTTCAGAACTTTATACACTACCACAAGCTTTACATTTAAACCTCACCTAACATTCACTTTTAAAAGATTTTAAATTCAATAAAGCCAACAAACATGTTAACTAGCATTGCTCTTATCGTTCTTTTAGCCCTATTATTAAACTATGCTTTAACCAAGATCAATCTGCCCGGTATATTGGGTATGATTCTGACAGGGATTATACTGGGTCCGGCAATCCTTAACCTCGTTGATGCAGAGGTCATTCACCTGCTTAGAGAATTTAAAACTGCTGCCCTAATTGTGATCTTAATCAGAGCAGGATTGGGCATTAATAAAAAGACTTTAACTAAAGTGGGAAAGCCAGCTATTTTCATGAGTTTCATTCCCGGCATTTTAGAAGGATTTACAGTGCTGGCATTGGCACATTTTTTACTTGATTTTCCAATTATTCAAGCCGGAATGCTCGGTTTTATAATAGCAGCAGTATCTCCTGCCGTAGTAGTCCCATCGATGTTGGCACTAAAGGACTTAGGCTATGGCAAGAAAAAAGAAGTCCCTACTCTTGTTTTGGCAGGTGCATCCGTTGATGATATTTTTGCCATTACTATTTTTGGTGTCTTCATTAGCTTAGGAGCCGGTAATTCGATTAACTATGCACAATTAGCCATAAGCGTTCCGGCAGGGATTATTATAGGTGCTGCTTTGGGAATTGCCATTGGCTTTGCACTGGTAACGTACTTCAAAAAATTTCATATTCGAGATACTAAAAAAGTGATCATTTTCATGATTATTGCCGTTTTATTTTACGAACTAACAGAGTTTCAAACGATAAAAGACATCATTCCAATTGCCGGATTATTGGGTATCATGTCCATTGGGTTTGTCATTCTTGAAAAGTATGATGTATTGGCTAACCGTTTAGCTCAAAAATTCAACAAAGTATGGGTGCTTTCTGAAATCCTGCTCTTTGTATACATTGGCACAGAAGTACGAATTGAAGCCCTCAGCGCTAACCTCATCGGGATAGGTTTATTAATATTAGCCATTGGTTTAGTTGCCCGAAGCATAGGCGTTTGGATTTCATTATTAAACTCTCACCTCAACACTAAAGAAAAGATTTTCTGCATTATATCTTACCTGCCCAAAGCAACCGTTCAAGCTGCAATTGGAGCCATACCATTAACGATGGTTCTAGAAGGTACCTTACCGCAATTAAACATACCTTATGGAGAAACCATATTAAGCATTGCAGTATTAAGTATTATTGTAACAGCACCAATTGGAGCGATTGGCATAAAAGTTTTTGGACCTAAACTACTGTCTAAAGAATACACTGATTAATAATACAACCCTTAACCCCCCTATGCTACCTACAATATTCCTTGATAAGAAAATCAGATATCATTATGATAAGATTAATAAAGAAAAAATAAAACCCAATAAAAAAGGTGAAATACAAGTTGCATCGGATGAAGTTTTCATAAAGTGCAACAAGAAAAAGTCATTTGGATATTATTTATTAAACATCTTCTTTTATACACTGGGTTATGCCTTTTTAACCTTCTCCTATCACTACTTAACAAGTTCTGAACCGAGCGATACTTTTGTAAAAATATGGCTAATTTCAATTGCAGCTTTCACCTCAATAATGACGGTATATTATACAAATGAATATTTCTTTTCTTCAAAGAAAAATATTGTACTCGATAGGCTCAATGGCAAGATCACACTACCTGCTACATTTTATTATAAATCAAGAACATTAAAATTTAATCACGTAGAGGCCATCATTAAAAAAATGGGAGTTCCGGATGATTATGGTGGTGGTGATACGGTTCTAAAATTATACATTACAGATAAATATGAGACTTTCAGATGCCTCGTTAAAAGCCTTGACACCAATAAACACATTTCTATAAAAAGCATTCCCGAAGAAAATGATATTGAGGCATTTTGGGTTTTCATGGTGTGGTACATGGATAAAAACCGCCCATTACCTCCAGGCACGGCATTTGATCAATACAGGCAACGCGATTTTGAGAGACGGAAAGCAGAAGGTTTTCCAAAGCCTTTATCTATTTCCTACATAAAAACACCCGAAGCCACACCAAAACAGCAGAAAGAAAGAGAAAAGTATTGGAAAGACTAATCTCTTATTTCAGGATGAGATTTTTAGACTTTAGCCCCGATAAATACCGGGGAGACATTAAACGGATCAAGCCGAAAAGTTGGGGATCAATAAAAAAACAATACGGTTATTTTTTTTTATTTTGAGGGGTACTAAGGTAAAAAATTGAAATAAGGTTTTACGTATATCCGTTAATACTCATAATTATTTCAATACAGAGACACGGAGACACAAAGATTTTTATTTTTTTCCATAAACCTCTGTGCCCCTGTGTTGAGTTTTTTTGCGTAATATTTATGTTTTTTTGAATTATGCATATTTGCGGATATTCAGTAAGGTTTTTAACAACCTTATTTCTATAGGCTTTAGCCACCTTAGTGGTTATTGAATAAGTTGTATTACACACACCTTATTACCATATTATTTAAGTTAAATTTTTAGATCCCCAAAAATATAAATCCCAATTCACACCACTGAAAAGCACAGGAACACTACTCGATCTCAAGGAAGGTTTTAATGGCACCTAAAAAATACTCTTCCCATCCTTCGCAAATATCTTCATAAGCTTCATCCGGAATATTGGTATGATTAACGTCCACCTGAATTTTCCCGCCATCTTTAAAGAATTTAATGGTCACAATTGAAGCTTCTTCCTGCTCGCCAAAAAACCACTCCTGAACCACTTTCACATTTTCTTCAGCTTCAAGAATGCAGCCACAGATATCTCCTTCCCAAAGTGAAAACTCAGCGCCAGGCTCTAAAGACATTACTGCCGGGTATCCACTCCACAATTCTATTGTAAATGGGTTTGTAAAAGCGGCAAAAACATCTTCCATTTCTGCTTTTATCTTTACGCGGGTTTTAAAATCTTTCATGCCTATTCTTTTGGATGTTTAAATGAGCTGCAAAACTAACTAAAAATCCCCGATTTTCAGCGGGGATCAGTCATTCAAAACAAATTAGAATTTTCATTAAATTCCTAAAGCAGTAATTAAATCCTCAACCCTATTTAAGTGTACTTTCGAAATGCTTTCCATTTTCTTTCGCAACTTCTCATGCTCGGTAAAATATTGATGTTCGCGAGTAATCGGAAAATCTTTATTGTAGAATTTAAATTCATTCTCTTGTCCATTAATTAAATTCAAGAGATTTTGCAATTGATCTAAGTGTTCATCCAGCACCATTAACTCAACCGAATTTAATGGTGCAAAACCCGGAAGAGTTTTGATTTCATCATTGCGATTTTTTAAAATCTCAATTTCATTCTCAAATAAGACCAATCTGTTTTTCCAAATCTTATACTCAAAGTCAAGATCTACCATATTTATACTTCCACCTTTCATACGTTTCATATTTTTGAAAGCCGGATAAAAACTTCGATCATTCAATTCATGCAACGAATGCGACTTATTGAATGCTTAAAATTGTTTCGCAGCTTAGGGTTTAGACATTGAAGTTTTAATTTAATAAATCGGCCTGAACTTTTCCACAAAAACAGTAGATTTTTACTTTTCAAACCAACCTTTAAAACAGGCTTTCAAATCAACATCTTTTCCGGCTTCTACAATGGGAAATTCAGCCCATAGCGACTGGGGGAAATAGCCATCCAGAGCTTGACGAATAACTTTTTTTGAATCGTGTGTAATTTCCTCAGCTGTAACCGGAAAACAATTATAAACCACGCCATAGAGATCAATCCCTCTACTTTTTAAAACTTCCAACGTAAGCAGCGTGTGATTAATCGAACCCAATCTTCCGGAAGTGACCAATATAACCGGCAGAGGATTATCCTGTAAAAAATCAGCCACTAAATATTTTCGAGTTATGGGCACCATTAATCCGCCTACTCCTTCGACTAATACATTGGAGTAGCTTTTTTGAATACGCAAAATATCATTGATTAGCTTTTGAGGATCAATCGCCCTCTCCTCCATTTCGGCGGCTAAATGAGGGGAAGCCGGAAACTTAAAAATATAGGAGCATGTCTTTCCCTCAAGGTCTTCCACCCTCAAATCTTCACCCATTATGTTTCGGTGAGTTTCAATATCTTCAGATAGATGATTGCACCCGGTTTGGGCTAACTTCATGGTAATAATACCTTTCTGACACGCTTTAAAATAACGGGCTAAATACCCGGTAATAATACTTTTACCTGCATCTGTATCGATTGCAGTTATAAAATAAGTTGACATGAAAATTTGATCTATTGCTTAAGAACTCTATTCCTCATCTTCGGAATAAATGGATTTTTTTTGCAACACCAAAAGAACCGGGTGATACGTTAACGGATAACCTTTTTCGCCTTTAAAGGCTTGGTATTTAGATTCAAACTCACGGATATCAGCACGCGTCCATGTTCCACCGGTTAAGGCATTTACGCCTGTATAACGCATGTGACGAAGGACTTCCATTGGAGTATCAAACCACACTTGCTCCTCCCAATCCTTCATATCTAATACTTCAAACTTTGTGTTTACTAAATTAATTAGTTCTTCTTTTGTTTTGTAAGAAATACCGCGGTCGGTTGCCGTCTTTACCTCTTGAAAGTTATGTTCGAGAAAAGTAGAAACCACTAGAAAGCCCTCCTCGGTTAATGCCTCGGCGGCATAAGAAAAAAACATTTCAAGATCATTAATCCATTGAATAGTTGCTCCAGACCAAATGACATCTTGCTCATCAGGAAGGGCTATGCTTTCAATATCGCCTGGAAGAAAAAAAGAATGGGGCATGGAACTATTGAGAACAATTTGAAAGACCGTTGGAAAAACTTCCTGCACCAGATCATTCACAATAAAATAATTGGAAGTAAAGCTTTTAATGATTTCCCGTGTTAAAACTCCTGTTCCACAACCAAGTTCTAACATGCTGTTTTGATTATTAGAAACATACTTATGAGCCATATCCACCAACTGATAAGCCATCTCCCCCTGCACAGTTGCATGTGCATCATAGGTCGATGAAGCATTGCGAAATCGATGACGAACAACCTGCTTATCAATTAATTGCTGAAGATTTTTCTTCTCCATTATATTTTCTAATACTTCTAGCGACATTATTTTTTTACAAAGCTACTACCTCATCCCAAAAAACAAAACGAAAAAAACAGAAATGTGGTATTTCCAATTTAATAATTTTTACTTTCTCATGCCAATAATTGATTTGATTTTCCGGATTAAATATTAAATCCTGCATTCCAATGAGAGCTGTATCGTAAAAATCTGCTGCTAAAGTAGCAACTTTGAACTTTTCAACCAACCGTTCAAGTTCCACTTTTTGATCAACAAATTCTCTCTTTGGATAAAAATCTTGAAATCGCTGCCAATCTTCTTTTAAAAGAAACATACGTCGCTGAAATTTCATCACATTTCGCTCCGACAAGTTCCTCAAAGTTGCCAACACAAGAGCTTCGGAAATACCAAACTCATCATCCACCGGCATGGCTGTTCCATTAATTGCAAGACAATGATTTAGTCTTACCTCAGCATCTTGCAATACGTATTGCGCCACCCATACACCATAAGACCAGGCTACCAATTCAATGGTTTTATAGTTCTTAATTTCATTTAAAAGCTCTTCAGGCAAAAGCACCTCACGGTAATCATAAAACATTAAAACATCATAAGTTTTACTATTTAAAAACTTAAAAGGTTCTGCATCACAGCCCCACCCATTAAAAAACAAGATCAACTTTTCATGTCCTGCTTTATGCATCCATTGAAATTTCATACTACGCCTTTGCTTTAGACTCTTTAATAACTTGTACCAATTGATGAATGTACTCTTCTTTAATACTGGAGGTTAAAGAAAAACGTAATCTTGATGTATTCACCGGTACTGTGGGTGGACGAATTGGAAATACTAAAAAGCCTTTTTGCTGCAAATGTAAAGACAATTGAACTGCCGCTTCATTACTTCCTACAATTAATGGTATAATATGAGAATGATGTGCGTCATAACCCAACTCGGTAAATGATTTGCTCATTAATAATGATAAGTCATTTAATTTCTTTCTTTGGGTATGTAATGTTGGTATTTGTTCGATCACATGCTTAGACCAAGCCATATTAATGGATGGCAAGGCCGTTGTAAACAGTAAGGTTCTTGCTTTATTGACTAATACCTTTCGAAACAATTGACTAAAAACAGCATAGGCACCAACTGATGCCAAAGCTTTCCCCATGGTTCCAACCAAAATATCTATCCGGTTTATGACATTTTGCTCTTCGCAGGATCCTAATCCTTTCTCTCCTTTAACTCCTACTGCATGTGCCTCATCTACATACAAATAGACATCATATTTTTCTTTAATCGAAACTAATTTCTGAAGATTTGCTTCGTCTCCATCCATGCTAAAAACTGACTCGGTAACGATAAAAACAGACCGATATAAATGCCTTTTCTGTTCTAACAAAGTCTCGATTTGAGCATAATCCAAATGACGATAACGTATGTGGTCAGCCGAACTTAAACGAATGCCATCAATGATACTTGCATGACAAAGTTTATCAGAAAGAATTAAATCTTTTTTTTCGGTTAAAGCAGATAGGATTCCAACATTCGCATGGTAGCCACTGTTAAAAAATATGGCTGATTGAGCTTCGTACAACTTTGCCAGCAAGGCTTCTGTCTCGTCGTATAAACTTGTGTTTCCGGTTAACAAACGCGAAGACCCGGCTCCCATAATTTTCCAATCAGAACGATTTTGTAACTCCTTCCAAAAACTATGGTTTATTTGTTCATTATCTAAAATCCCTAAATAATCGTTAGACGAAAAATTCACCAACTTATTCCCGTTAAACCTGCAATAACCATCGGCAAGTGATTCTATTGCACGCAATTCACGATTCAAACCCTTATCTTCAATAGAAGAAATAATATCCCGGTAGTGTTTCATTTTATATCAGAATGTAAATCAGCAATTCTTCACGACCTCGATAATTGCTTTGCACAAAGTTCGCAATTCTTCTTTGGATATTATATAGGGGGGCATCACATAAACCAATTTACCAAATGGCCGTACCCAAACGCCCTGTTCTACAAAGTTCTTTTGGATCGTTTCCATATCGACGGCTTCTTTTAACTCAACCACCCCGATAGCTCCCAAACAACGAACATCGGATACATTCGGTAAGTCTGAACATGGTTTTAATCCGCTAATTAACTCCCCTTCGATCGTCTTCACCTTTTCCTGCCAGTTACTACTCAGTAATAAATCAAGACTTGCATTGGCCACAGCACACGCCAAAGGATTCGCCATAAAAGTAGGTCCATGCATAAAAACACCGGGATAGCCATTGCTGATGACGGTGGCTACATCCTGAGTAGCTAAAGTTGCTGCAAAACTCATGTAGCCTCCGGTTAGCGCCTTTCCTAAACATAGAATATCCGGAGAAATGCCGGCATAATTACACGCAAACAACTCTCCACTTCGTCCAAATCCGGTTGCAATTTCATCAGCTATCAATAACACACTATATTGATCGCATAAATTACGAAGCTCTTTTAAATACTGAGGAGAATAAAAACGCATACCGCCGGCACCCTGAACGATGGGTTCAATTATAATGGCGGCAATTTCAGAATGATGCTTTTTTAACAATACTTTCATGGAAAGAATATCATCCTCTTGCCACTTCTCATGAAACTTAACCTGAGGTTTATCTGCAAAATAATGAATGGGCAAAGAACCATTAAAAATATTGTGCATCCCTGTTTCAGGATCACATACCGACATGGCATGCCAGGTATCACCATGATAACCTGAGCGAACAGTAGCAAACTTCACTTTCTTTTCTTCTCCTTTTGAAGACCAATATTGCAATGCCATTTTCATAGCCACTTCAACAGAAACAGATCCGGAATCTGAAAAAAAGACTTTTTGTAAAGGCTCCGGTGTTAACTTCACCAACTTGCGGGCTAGTTCTACAGCAGGTTCATGTGTGAGACCTCCAAACATCACATGCGCCATTTTTCCTAACTGCTGTGTAATAGCATTATTTAATAACGGATGATTGTATCCATGAATGACTGCCCACCATGAAGACATGCCATCTATTAATTCTCTTCCGTCTTTTAATTTTAGTTTGCATCCGTGAGCACTCTCAACTTCGTAAACCGGTAATGGATTTACCATTGAAGTATAAGGGTGCCAAATGTGCTCCTTGTCAAATTCTAAGTTTGTCATAAAATATTCGGCACAAGCTTGGGATTTACTTCCACCTTTTTTATTATTACGATTACCCACATACGACTTAAACACCTTTACACAGACCTGCCCAATGCAGGCGGGAACACTAAGGAAGAGAGTTTTTTCACTCAGATAATGCAGCGTCTTGGTGTTAAGAATTGATGATGCAAAACCATGCATCTATTCTTAATGCGTATTTGCAGATAATCCTATATTATTTAAAGTTTGTTCATTAGAGGATCTCCAATCGGTTCACCCCATTATTTTGTCTGTATAAATTGCTTACTTAGCTTCTGGAGCTAATTCCAATTGGGTGAGCTTAAAGCCTGCATTGGTGAAAATCTTTTTATCCTGATCGATATTAGTCCCAATGGTAGTTAAATAATCACCAACCAAAGCTGCACTAACTCCTGCTTTAAGAGCCTTTTCCTGGATGTGTGAGATAAGATTTCGACCACCTGCTAAACGGATATTTGCCGTAGGATTGATAAAACGGAATACTGCAAAAGTAGTTAGAATTTCCTCATCACTTAACTGTTTAGCCCCTTCCATTTTAGTTCCCTCTACAGGTGTGAGGATGTTTATCGGAATCGAAACAACCTCTAAGTCACGTAAGGTTAGAGCCATCTCAACACGCTGTTCTGCTGATTCTCCCATACCAATAATTCCTCCCGAACACACTCCCATTCCCAATTCCTGAGCAAAACGAATGGTTCTAATCTTTTCTTCAACGGTATGAGAACTCACCACCTGAGGAAAAAAAGATGGGGCCGTTTCAATGTTACAATGGTAATGCTCTACACCTGACTCGACCAATTTTTCTAACTGAGAACGGTTTAACAAGCCCATGGAGGCACATAAGTGAATTGGGTTTTTCTTTTTAATATTCTTATAAACAGAACATAACTGCTCCAGATTTTTATTTGAAATAGAACGCCCACTGGTTACTAAAGAAAAACGATACACCCCTTTTTCCATGTTCTCTTGCGCCTGCTGCTCAGCCAATTTCAAATCTACCAATTCATATTCTTCAATATTCGAATTGTGAAACATCGACTGCGAACACCATTTACAATCTTGAGTACATTTACCTGATTTGGCATTTAAAATGGAACACATTTCCATTTCATTCCCTTTAAAAGCCTTCCGAATTTCATCAGCTGCCGCATAAAGCTCTTCTTTGTTGCCGGTATTTATTAGTTGCAAAGCTTCAGCTTCTGTAATTGCGACACCATTTAAAACCTTCTCTTTTAATTGCTCTATCATCATTTATTTTTTTTCGAATTCTTATCCATAAAAAAACCGTTATAGTGCACAACGACACCATAACGGTTATATCATAACATTATCATGCACAGCAGCATAACAATCATCATTTTTCACAAATACCGGAACTAACTCCAAAGTCAATTTATCCTCACTATCCTCTTCACCAAAGCACTTCAATTGAGGCCATTCCAACTCTTGCAAGACATCAACCAATTGACTCACCCACTGTAATACAGCAGCAGATAAATTACCTATATGCACAAGTTTTCCCAAAGAACTAAAAACAGCATAGCTCTTTCTACTCCAATGTTTAAATACCAGAGCTCTCTGATTAATGTTTATATTGGGATAACTTTTTAACATGAGTGCAAAAATATAAAATATTTAGTGGAACAGCTAATTGTGTTTTTTGTTTCGCCTAACTGAAATTGTAAGAAATTCATATGATATAATATGTGCTGTTTTTATTATCTTAGCAATTCATCAACCTAAAATAACATTAAATGCCTTTACATAATTATGCTGTCCTAAAAGGAAATGTGATTGCCTACAAAGAAGGACGGGGTAATCACACCCCCCATTTTCAAATTAACATTGAAGAAAACAACAATTACTACCGTGCGGCAGTTAGTGTGCAATCGGCATCTAATTCACCAGATTTAAAATATAAAGTAGTAACTGATTTTGATCATTATCTGATATCCGGTCTAAATCAGTTAGAAGATGGCTTACATTACCTCCCCTCAGAAAAGGATACATTGGCACTGGATTACATTCGAGGTAATCTATTCGACATTAACGACATGCAATTAATTCCCCACCATAAAAAAGGTCCTAAGAACGATTTAAACGATTTACTTATATTCTATACCCATAAGGCCATTAGACAAGAAGGTGCAAAAGTTTATGTATTTGGGGAATGCTGGCCGATAACTGAAGAAAGAGACCGATATTTCGGATTTTATCCGGCTCAGGGGCTTCATGATATCCATATGAATCAGGGAAACAGTGATTTTCTTTTAGATGATAATGGCATTTACCAAGATGGTGGATTATTATTCTATTTTCCTGAAGATGAGCAATGGGTGGGTACATTTTTAGCGTTTCAATCTCAAACGATTCATACACATAATCAAACAGGACATCCAATCACTAAAAAGAAGAAACCGGCCTTGGTTGAGCAAGAAGATCTTATTGAGCAAGCCAGTGCTGAAGAAGGCCTAAGAATAGTTGCTGCCTTAGCCAATCCCGATGGAAAGGATGAAGGCTATGAAACCGTTACACTTCTCAACATCAGCGATAAAGAAATTAATCTTAAAGGGTGGAAACTCCTTAATCAAAACAAGGATATCTTACATCTACCTGAAACCAACATTTTTCCGGGAGATTCCTACAAAATAGAATTAACAAGTAAAGAAATGAGCTTAAGCAACCAAGGGGGATTACTTACACTACTTGACCCTGAAGATCTTAAAGCCCATGGTGTATCTTATTCAAAAGAACAAGCTCAAAAAGAAGGGTGGACGATCTTGTTTTAGGTTGATTGGCACCTGGGTTATAAGTATTTTTAGGTCGTTAAAAATCAGGTAGACAAGCTATTAAAATAATAGGCCCTTAGATATATTTTTGAGGTCATTGGATAAGCACATAAATTTCTGCATAAATCTAAAAAAGCCCCAATGTGGGCAATATCCCATAGCCCTTCAGGCTATGCTTTATGACACCGCGTCTTTGATGCTAACGTAAGCTTACTACTGATAAGTATTTAACTACTTACCTCTGTATAATGAATACTATTCTAACAGCCACTAAAGTCGTCAATGGTTATACTCTGGTTAGCTTTGTCATATTCTAAGAGCAATTCACTAACACAACCATCTATAAAATGAACATAGATTCGTTCATTGGGTATAACATTGACTTCTACACCTTCTTCCTGAGAAGAATCTTCATTATTCATTAAATTAAGATTCATCGGCTTTTGAGGTAGATTGCTTCCGACATGTTGGTCATAGGCATTTTTGGTTCCCATTCTCAAAAAATCAACATTCTTCTCACCTGATCTGGTCATTCTAAGATATTCTCTAAGAAACAGAAACCCTTCCTGAAAAGTAAAATTCGGAATAGTGTATTTATCTGTCCCACCTTCATAATAAGCACTATATTCATAGAATAAGATGTTATTATAAGATATCTTCAGGTATTCTCTATAACCTTCCTCCATTCCTTCTTCGATATTTTCCAAGGTGTCCGGTTGCAGGCTTTGCAGGTTAAATGGCAAAAGAAAACCCGAAAATACATATCCCACAGTGTCTTTATAATTTACTTTTACCCAATGACTTTTGAAACCATCCACTACCATTTTATCGTCCTCAGTGTGATTGGTAAAGTCTGAACTTACTTTTAAGCTATCCAAATAATTAATTTTTCCTATTCTTTCACCATCCGAATTTGGAGAATTTCTAATTACTAATCCGCCTTGCCCATAGCAATATGCAATTTGGGTCAATTCAGATTCCGGCACAAAGAAACCACTGAACAACAACAAAATACCTAAACAAATTAACAAAGTCCTTATTTGCAAACCTTTCTTTTTTTGGGTAAACATTGACATTCTAATTTAAAAATATATTCATTTCTAATCTGTTCTTACTATCAGCAAACGGTTTATTGCATGAATTGCGCGGGACTGCGAGGCGATTTCCCATCAGATTAAACCAACTTTTATTACGAAGCACAAACGCTCAAAAAACACTAAAACCTGCAATCCTATACCACGTGATGTGCCCTGTTAGCATTGACCTTAGGTTTAAAAGTTGGTTCATAATATCTATTTTTTCCTTTTGTATCACCTCCCATTGTTTGATAAATCGATTCGTTTGGACAAAAATTAACACATCTCATACATTGCTCGCAGGATGAAGTCCATACCGGTCTTTTATTTTTAATACCAATACTATTTGTTGGGCATATTTTTGAACATAAGTGACATCCATTACAAGTATCATAAACCCTAAATGTTCTCCATAGATTTTGCAACCCCATGTTTTTAAATAACCAATAATCGGTATAAAAACGAAACTTAGAATATCTTTTGGGATAATTAAAAATGTGCTGTTTACGAATCCCATTTATAATATCATAAGTCATAAGTTTGGCTTGCTCAACGCCGTTATTAATTACCACAGAAGCCTCGTCCCTGGAAGGTGGAAATGGAGGTACAGATGAAGTCGTCCAATTGATTGGCATCTGAATTACGCCTGAATAAATTATTTCACAATTTTTCTTTTTTAATATCTTTTCGCATTCAGAAATCGAAAATCCTGCTTCATTAGAATCACCTGCTGTGATTAATACAAACACCTTTTGTCTATGATTAAACTTAGGAATTGATTTTAGATATTTTCGACAAATACGAGGTATTCCAAAGGCATAAACCGGAAAACAAAAACCAATAATCTCTGAATTACCAAGGTTTGTATGGTTAATATCAATTTCTGAAATTGTTGTCTCATGATTATTCCGGTCGAATACTTCTTTACATGTATTAAGCACTTTAACTGAGTTTCCTGTACCAGTAAAATATCTTAATTCAACTTTCATAGTTTCAGTCGATTGTATTTTGATACAATTGGGTAGAACTAATTTTTAATCCTACTCCAAGCCATGGTATTTAACATCCATTTTGGCAAACTCTTTTTAGGATCTCTTCCTTTAAGTTTCATGTACCAACCTAGTTTTTCGATAATTGGAAGCTTATGAGTTTCAACAAATTCGATTAAAGTGCCATCCGGATCTTCGATGTATGAAAAATGCCCTGCTGCGACACCCATGTCAAAACTATCAGCACTATCTACGGTGAATGGAAAACCTTTCCGTTTGCACTCTTCTCTGAGCTCATCCATTCCCTGAATATCGAAACACAAATGAATGTAGCCTAATTCTCCCCAAATACGGTTTTCGAAAATTTTACGCGCATCGCGCCCTTTAACCTGTACCAATTCTATTTGAGTTGGACCTAATATTGGGCTAAATGCGCCTGTACGCGGTTTTGAATGTTTTAACAGCACACGTCTGAAAGTATGATCACCTCCGGGCAATTGAGCAAAGTCATCAAAAGCACCTTCTTCATCGTAAACGACTTCATCGTATTGTAAGATATCAGCATATACTTTTTTAGCTGCATCAATATCAGATACTCCAATGATGCAACCAAAGGCACCTCCGGTTAGCGATTTTTGTTTCTTATAATGATTTTCTTCGCTAACAATTTGAAAAATATTGTTGTACGGATCTTTGATAAAATAATGCGCATTACCGCCGGGATCCTTAACCAATTCACCTAAAATATTTAAACCTCTTTCTTTATGGGTAGCATAAGCTTTATTGATGTCGCGGCATTTCATTTTGGTAATAAAAATCCCTAAATCACCCAATTGCACATCAAAAGCAGGAGCTTGCGGTTCAAAACCGGTGTGTTGCCATATTTCAAAGCCACCACCACCTTCCATATTCAGGGCCAAAGCAGCATAACGTTCCCGGGTTTTACCATCGGTGTGTGGTAGCATTAATTCTGCAACAGCAGTATCTTCAAAAACATTAATGTCCATTCCAAATTGGTCAATGTACCATTTCCAAGCATCTTTAACATCTTTTACGCCAACACCAATCTGTTGAATTCCCGAAATATTTTTAGCCATTATATGAATAGGAGTTTATGTATGTTTAATCTTAGTTACAATCCTGCGGTACAAAAATGGAAAAAATTTATGAATATAAACCATCAGTAATTCCTTTCTACCCACTAGTACTTCGCGTTTATCAGCCTTAATGGCCTTTATAATTTGATGGGCACAAGTTGCAGCATCCATGCCATTGGCTTGACCATCGTCTAATTTTCCATGAGCTTGCCCACTTGAAGTTAATGCATTTTTTGAAACATCCGTTTGAATTCTTCCCGGAAGAATGATGGAAACCTTAACCTGATCATTTGCCAACTCTGCACGTAAAGATTCGAAATAGCCTTGAATGGCGTGCTTAGATGCCGAATAAGAAGAACGTAAAGGAAAACCAAATTTACCAACAATGCTACTGATGGCAACAATGTGTCCGTTTTGTTCGGCAATCATTCCGGGTAAAACAGCTTTTGTAAGGGCAATTGGTGAAAAGTAGTTAAGCTCCATTATTTGACGGTCATTCTCTAAGGGTGTCTCCTTTGCCAATGAACGGGTACTTCTTCCGGCATTATTTATGAGAATGTCAATTTTGCCTTCTTGCTTAACCACCCTTTGGGCAAATTCCTGAGCCAAATCAGCATTTGATAAGTCTGCCGCGTGTACTTTACAAAAATCAGTATGTTGAAGGCATTTGTTTTGAACCTCTTCAAGCCGACCAACATTTCTGGCGGTTAAGATCAATTTCGCCCCCTGTTTGGCAAAAGCATAAGCCAAAGCTTCACCAATTCCACTGGAGGCTCCGGTAATCCAAACTGTCTTATTTTTCAGGTGTTTCATTTTAGTACCTTAACAATCGGTTACCGAAGTTAATAAAAATATTGAATCGTTTTTTGAATTATTCAGATATATGTAGCAGATCAACAAGCTCTTTTCTCTCTTGTTTGAGTTGAATAATTAATTCAGGATGTTTTCTTTTGACCCGATGGAAATGGATTCTATTTCCCAACAGAAGGTATTGATCCCGAAGCAAAACACTGAAAAAGCCAAATACGCTAAGAATTATTAAAGCCAAAACTCCTAAATATCCCCAAATAAGACTCGTTATTAGTATCATTACCGGATAGCCTAAAACAAACAACAACCAACTTGTAGCAAAATAAATAGAGGCATAAAACTCAATGGTTTTCACAATCTTGCCAGCCACTTTTTTCCCAATAAACACAGGAAGAAAATGAGTCAGATATCCAATTGCAAAAACAGGACTCAGCAAGGTTAAAAACAAGCCTTTCCAAAACAGATTATTGGATTGAGCGATGTTTTTATCTTTCAGTTGGTATTGCTTAAGCTTGTTAAAATAACCGGCTGCTTTATCGTTTAATTGCTCAAAAGTATCTTTTGAGTTTTCATATAAGTGATTGATTTGATCAGCAATGCGTTTTTCCAGTTTAAAACGATCCGGAGTGGTACTGAAAATTGGAAAAACAGATGTTTTGGAGTTGTTTCTTGCTAAACGTAAATTCCATTCTGTTAAAGCTTCAGCTTCCTTTTCTTTAATCACCACAGCTTTATCGCTAAGGGCTGCATGTACTCTTTTATTGAGCGCTAACATGGCTTTTGATGAGTTTTCCAGATAAAGCTCCTTGAATTCGCTAACCCTAATAGGTTCAGAAAATTCCACCATTATTTCTTGCCTCATCCTGGGTGCATTGGTATAGTTCAATGAAACCGGAACAATTTGAACACCCAACTCAAAATCATAGGTTTCTTCGGCAGAAAAGGCAATTCGGGACATCCCTTTTTTCAAGGGTCTTACTCTTTTTTCATGCACACAAACGCCTTCGGCATGAAGAATTAAAAAGTCTTTATTTTTGAGAAAGCGCGTGAATAAACTAAAGGCTTCCAGATTTTTCTTCACATCACCCGGATTGTCCATTGCCCGGTAAATGGGACTCACACGCATTGATTTTAAAAGGATACGAGCAATTTTAGTTTTAAAAACATCACCTCTCGCAATAAAGCGTATGTGTCTTCTGATGAATGTGCCTAATACAAAATCATCAATAAACGAATTGGGGTGCATGCACGCAAAAATAACCGGTCCTTTTTGGGGGATAAAATGTTTATTTACGGCATAAGCTTTTCGAAAAAATAGCCTCATGGCTATTGGCATCGTATATTTTAGTAAGTAGAATATCATTATTTCTTCTTTCTCTTTTTCTTTCCTTCCTTTGCTTTAGCTTTCTCTAAAGACATTAACAAAGCCGGTAATAAGATCAGGTTTGTGATCATGGCAACCAGTAAAGTTAAAGAGACTAAAACGCCAAGTGCAATTGTCCCACCAAAACTGGAAGCAGCAAAGATAGAAAAACCGAAGAAGAGCACAATAGAGGTGTATATCATGCTTACACCAGACTCTTTAATAGCCTCTATAACAGAGAATTTAATACGCCCATTGTACAATTTCAATTCCTGACGGTATTTGGCTAAATAATGGATGCTATCATCAACCGATATACCAAACGCAATACTAAACACCAGGATGGTAGATGGCTTGATGTTAATGCCAAAGTACCCCATAATTCCGGCTGTAAACAAAAGCGGAATTAGGTTGGGGAAAATCGAAATTAAGACCATGCGAAAGGATTTAAACATCAGCGCAATAAAGAGTGATATTAAACCAATGGCAATGGCTAAACTGATAAATAAGTTTCGAATTAAAAAGTTGGTTCCTTTAAGAAATACAATGCTTGTTCCGGTAAAGCTCACCTTGTAATCTTCAATAGGGAAAATCTTGTCAACATCAGATCTTAAAGAATCTTGAAGAATTTGAATCTGCTTGGTGTTGATGTTGGCCATTTCGACCGTCATGCGTGTAATTTGACTGGTAGAGTCGATAAAAGCATTGTTCTCTAACCAGGCCGATTTGGTTTCTTTCGACTGGTACTTTTTTAATTGAGAAAGCTGGGCCGGCGTTGGAACGGTAAAATACTTTGAATCGCCACCTTTATGAGCCTGATACATGTATCTCAATCCATCTAAAATAGAGATGGGTTTTGAAAAGTATTGTGCGTAAATGGAATCTCTGCTTAAAACTTTTTCGAGCTTACGCATTTTATATAAGGTAGTGGCATTATCGGTAAATACCCCATTGCCTTTTTTAGTATCAATCATGATCTCAAAAGGAAGGACACCACCATATTGCTCTTCAAAGAACATCAGATCTTTATAAATGCTGTCATCCTTTGGGATATCATCTACCACATTACCCGAAATTTTAATCATCGAAATACCGATGATACTAAAGATAATGAGAACACCTGTACCCAGATAGATACTTCTTCTGTGCTTAAGAGTACTTACCACAAGCCACTTTAGGGCATTGTATAAAACCTTACTTTCAAGATGCTTGGTATGTTTGGCCTTGGGTTTGCTCTGAAAGCTGAGAATAATAGGAAAAATAGTAATGGATAAGATGAAGAGTCCAAAAATATTAGCTGCTGCAACAATACCAAATTCAACCAATATGATGGAGCTGGTAAATACAAAAGTGGCAAAACCGGCAGCCGTAGTTAAATTCGAAAGGAAAATAACGCCTCCAATCTTTTTAATCATTTTCTCCAGAGCCTTTTCTTTGGAGCCGTGGGTGGTGCATTCAAGGTGATATTTATTCAACAGAAAAATAGAGTTGGGTATCCCAATCACGATAATGAGTGGCGGAATTAAACCGGTAAGAATGGTAATCTTATAATCAAAGATTCCCATAAAGCCAAATACCCAAACCACTGAAATACCGACAATTATCAAAGCTGTTAAAACGGCTCTAAAAGATTTAAAAAACAGGTAAAGAATTACAGCTAACACCAAGGCAGCCAGCCCAATGAATAAACTAAGTTCCTTTTTGACCTTGGCCATGATGTGGGTGCGGATGAATGGTAAGCCGGAATAATGAATTTCGACCCCTGTCTCCTTGGTAAATTGCTCAGCCAGCTCTGACATTTGATTCACAAAGTCGATACGGCTTTTACTGTTTACAATTTCATTTTGTAAGGATACGGCCAGAATAGTAACGTAACTACATTTCGTTTTTTTGAACAATAAATTTTCGTAAAACGGTAAGGCGTGTAAGTGATTCAGAACACTATCCAGCTCATTTTGAGTTTGAGGTTTCTGCTTAAATAAAGACTGTATTTGAAGTTTACAAGCCTCCGGATGCTTCTTTAATTCATACAAATGCGACAAAGAAAAAACCGTTTTTGCACCTTTTATTATTGAATCATTAACATCAACAACCTTAATATCGGCTATACTGTTTGATAGATCATAATAGGTATTAAAGGTTTTTAGCTTTAAGATCGAAGTATCATTAATACCCAAAAGAATGAGGTTGGCATCTTCTCCAAACTGTTTTTTAAACGCCTTGTAATCAATAAACGCCTGATCGGTTTGTGGTAAGAGTTGAGCCATTTTATAATCCAACTCAACTTTTTGAGCCTGGTAAGCCATAAAAGCAGTAAGCCCAAGGATGCTAATTAAAATAAGGATTCGGTACTGGATAATGATGTGGTGAATTTTAATTCGGCCCATTATTCGTTTGTTTGTTTTGATGCACAAAGGTAAGACAATCTCTTGCTTTGCAGTAGCTTTCGATAGGTTTCCTTGTAAATGAGTTGTTAAAGTTTCCTATTCCCCTGTATATGAGCGGATAGTAAAACATTGTATGTAAACTAAATGAAACATTGCTTAGTTCATTAAACCAATAGCCTCATCAGCAGACATTTCCCCGGTTAATACCGCTCTCAAATAAAACTTCTTGTTGGAATTATCTTCACCGGCAATTAGGTTTCCATCTTCTGTATATTTATAATTCCGGGTACTGTAACGGCGTTGTA
This sequence comes from Bacteroidales bacterium, assembly GCA_003249255.1. Lineage (GTDB taxonomy): Bacteria > Bacteroidota > Bacteroidia > Bacteroidales > Marinilabiliaceae > SZUA-582. The sequence goes on along the minus strand of QKJP01000029.1, from coordinate 81,729 downwards.
TATAACTTGAGAAATCTTCGAATTGATCCACGCCAAAACTTACTTCGGCCATCGAAGTCTTAATTCCGGTTGGACATTTGGTATATCGCACCCAATCCTGCCCTACTTTTTCGGAGTTTAACTTCAGCAAAAAATCAATGGCAGTTTCTTTGTTTGGAGCATTTTTAAGAACCGCCCACATAATTTGATAGCCTCCCGGGTAAATATTTGTTTCTTTAAAAACCGGAAATTCAGCAGGAACACAATTCATGGTTTTTTCTTTGTCGATACTCAACCAGATATTATACATCCAGGAACCATTAACATAAAACAAGCATTCTTCATTAAGCAAAGTACTGATGCTTTCGCCCCATGCAATTTGTTTATAATTAGGATTAAGAATATCATACGCCGCTAATTCTTCAGCAACCTTTAATACCTTATGCCAGTTATTTAAGCGTTCCTTGCTCGCTTTTTGAGCTAAAAAGTCGGAAGAATTATCAAAACAGGAAGCCATCATTTGAAAAAAAACACCCCCCGCTGTTTGCCAGTCACCCGCTTCAAAAAGTGGCGTAATAGTGCTATCCCGATGATGTTGATTGTAGGCATGAGCATCTTTGATGTAGGATACAAAATCATCCACCGTCATTTGATTGTTTTTGATTTTGATCCCCATTTTTTCAGCTACTTTACTGTTGTACCATAAAGCCCAGTATTGTCCTTCCAAAAATGGACCGGGAATAATGCCTCCCCATTTTCTTTTTATGGAGTCGTTAAGCAGTTCCGGCTTTGTTTTATCTCTAAACTCCTGAATGGCACTAAAATCGACCAAATAATCTTTGGCCCAATTGGGATTGTTAGTTTGCTTGTATACTCCTGCAAAATCATCGATAATTCGAATGATATCCCACTCCGGGTTTTTCTGAGTTATGATATTTGCCACAAACTTAGCGTTGCTTTCCGGGTCTTCCCGTTGATAATAGATTTCTTCCGGAAATTTTAAATTAACCTTTACATTTTGATTTTGAAATTCATATTCCCGCGCAATGTTTCGCACCAAGAGTTCTCGATTTCCTTCATGATACCATTGACCAATAAAGTTGACTTGTTTTGTAGTTGAAGTTTTTTCAATGGTCTTAAGATGTGCTCCATCTTTTGAATTAGAAGTTTGTTGACAGGCCATTGGAAAAACTAATAGCCAGGCTATAAAAACTAGAATTTGATAATTTTTCATATCTGCTAATTTTCCAAAGTAAAATATTCAATGGCACTTTTTAATCTGCGAGCTTCATCTTCCATAGTGGTCGATTTGGCTGACATGCTATCAGCTGAAGCTGCATTTTTTTGAACCACCAAGTTTAAAGCTTGAATGGCATGATTAATTTGCGCTGCACCATTGGATTGCTCCGAAGACGAAACTTTTATCTCCTGTAACAATTGTGTGGTTTTATTTATCTGTGGCGCAAGATTCACTAATAAGTGATGGTTAGAATTGGATATTTCAACGGTTTGTATCGCCTTGGCAGATATTTCATCAGCCGCTAAGCGCGATCGTTCAGCCAACTTTCGCACCTCTGCAGCAACTACTGCAAAACCGCGCCCTTCGCTTCCGGCACGAGCTGCCTCAACTGCAGCATTTAAGGATAAGATATTGGTTTGAATGGCAATGTCGTTGATAATGGTGATTTTCTCAGCCATTTCATTAATCAAATTCTTACTTTGACTTTCCCTTTCCAACAATTCAGCAATACCATCTTTTGCATTTTTAGAAATATTTTCTGTCACCGTTGCATTGGCCGAATTTTCCTGAATATTAGCATTCATTTCTTCCACTGAAGAGGAGACCTGCTCCACTGAAGAAGCTTGTTCTGCCGCGCCGGCTGCTACGGCAATAGAGGTTTGATTAATAGAAGAACTGGTACCGGCAACCGTATTGGCACTTTTTAAAATATCTGTTACAATTTTTATTAACGATAGGTTCAATTCGTTGATGGAAGCGGCCAACCATCCTAATTCGTCATTCGACTTTATTTGAATCGGGCTCGACATTAGCTTGCCTTCTTTCATATTGGTCAATCGCTTTAATAACAGACTTATTTTTGAAGTAAATTGCTTATTGAAATAATAAATAATTACAATGGAAGTAAGCAGTATGCAAAAAACTGAGCCAATGATAAATAACCAGGTTAATTGCCGGGATTGTTTCTGAATTATGGTTTTGGGCGAATGAATGTATAAATACCCTAAATACTTTCCTCCGGCTAACCGCAGAGGACTAATCATCGTAAGAAATTTTTCACCCTGGTATTTTTCATCAAAGAAGATTGCTTCTGAGAGTTCTTTGTCGAATAATCCATAGTTGCTCAAATTTTCAATCGTTGCAACATCTTTGTTCTTATCTTCTAAAGATAATGAATAATAAATTTTACCGTTGGTTCCAATGATTTTACAATCACTAACCATTTCACCAACTAAGGTTGCAAGTACAATACTATCTTCAACAGACTCGTAATTAAGCATGCCATTGGAAAGTAAAAAGGCCGGGGTTTCAAAATTCTTTTTCAAAGACACATTAAGCTGATCATCAAATCTTTGAACATAAAAAAAGCCAAGCGAAAATAAGGCAACCGTTTCGACGCTTATTATAAGCAGGCTAATTTTATTAGAGAGTTTTGAGGAAAAATCTTTAATAGAACTATTCATAAGTTAAGGATTTTAATGGTGTAATATCAACACTAAGTCAATTTAACACTAATGTTGCTGGCTACGATTTTGTTAAGTTATTATTATACTTTTATCAGGTTAATTGAAATTGAAAAACTTGCTACATATTTAGAACAGGGGTAACATGCCTTTGAAAAATTGATTGACGTTAATGTAGTAAAAAAACAAGAAACATCTTTATGTTTCACAAAAAAACTTAAAATGCCTAATAGTCATTGTGCATAATTAAACACGGAGTCACGGAGAATCGAAATTTTTGTGTTTCAAATCTAAAACTCTTTATCCCCGGGCCTCTGCGTTGAGTTTTATGCATCATTGCAACATTCAGAAACTTAATTAGTATTTAGAAATCTATCCATCTTTAGCCATTGGATATAGGCCTGTTAAAATGAAAGGTGAAGGTTTTCAGACAAAACTCATCAAAAAGATTACCTAACGCTTTTTGATTATTCGGTAAACTGTTATTTTTCGCTTTGTAAAGAAAACAAACCAAAAGTTTATGAAATTGGTTTATTTAGAAAGCAAAAGTGAATGACCAACCCAAATCCGACATACGAAGAATTATTAAAAGAAAACGAAGCTTTAAAAAAGGCCTTAAAATCTAAAGAACGTTCAACAAACGACAGTATAACAGACAGTAAAACCTTTTTAAGACTTCTTTTTCAAAGTTCACTTTTGCCCATTATTGTAATGGATGTTATTAACTACCACTTCATTGATTGTAATGAAGCAGCCGTAAAGATTTATGGTTACAAGGATAAATCAGAATTAATCGGCAAAACGCCCTTTGATGTTTCGGCTCCATTTCAGTACGACCACTCTCCTTCGGAGGAAAAAGCACAATACTATATCAACAAGGCACTTGAAGAAGGTTCAGCAACTTTTGATTGGAAACACCAAAAACCCAATGGTGAAATTTGGGATGCAGAAGTTCACCTGCTAACCTTCAAGCACTGTGATAGCACTTTTCTACAGTTTTCTCTGGTCGATATTACAGAACGAGAAAAACACAAACGCGAGCTTCAAAGAAGTCAAGCAAACATGAGTGCCATCCTGGAAAATTCATTGGACAGCATTTGGTCTGTGGATTTAGATTACAAGCTCATTTACACAAACAAAGTTTTTAAAAACCACATCAAAAAACACTATAACCAAACCATTTCTGTTGGAAGCAACATCATAGACATCCTTCCGTCACCCTTTAATACCTTATGGAAGAAAAGACTAAAAAAGATCTTCAAGAATGAAATCATCAATTTTACCGATGAAGTCCCCATTAACAATACCCTACTCTACACTGAAGTCATCATGTCGCCCATACGTGTAGATGATAAAGTAATAGGTGCATCCATCCATAGCAAAGACATTTCAGAGCAAAAGAAAACCGAAGAAGAATTAATCGAAACCAATGCCATGAAAGAAATGATCATGGATAACATTCCTTCATTTATCTTTTGGAAAAACAGACAGTCGGAGTACATGGGTTGTAATAGAAAATTTGCTGAAGTGGCTGGTGTTGGCTACCAATTTAACATCATAGGCAAGACGGATTACGAGTTAGCCTGGAAAAAAGAAGAAGCAGAGTTTTTTAGAGAAGTTGATGAACGTATCATGAAATCCGGAATTGGCGAATACCGTATCATAGAATCTCAACAACAAGCCAATGGTAAACAAGCCTGGTTAGAAACCAATAAAATTCCCCTTTTTAATTCAGAAGGCGAAGTAATTGGAATATTAGGCACTTATGAAGATATAACTGAACGAAAAGAAACAGAAGAAGCTTTAGTGGCAAGCGAACAAAAATTTAAGGAAACTGTAGATATGCTCCCTCAAATAGTGTTTGAGTCTGACATTAATGGAAATTTCACTTTTGCCAATCAACAAGCATTTATAAGCTTTGGATATACAAAGGAAGAACTTAATGCCGGAATTAACCTGTTACAATGCATCGCCGAGGAATGCCACGAGGATGTGAAGATCAATGTGCCACAAATATATAATGGCCACATCAGCAGCAATGAATATATTGCTCGGCGAAAAGACGGCTCGAAATTTCCGGTGATTATCTACTCCACTCCTATTCTAAAAAACAACAAAGCGATTGGATTACGTGGAATTGTTATTGACATAACTGAACGTAAAGAAATTGAAAAAGAACTGATAAAAGCCAAAGAAAAAGCTGAAGAAAGCGACCATTTAAAATCAGCTTTTCTGGCAAACATGAGCCATGAGATTCGCACGCCTATGAACGGCATTTTGGGTTTTGCCGAACTATTAAAAACGCCTAACTTAAGTGGTGAAGATCAACAAAACTTTATTAATGTAATTGAAAAAAGTGGCGAAAGAATGCTCAATATTATCAATGATTTGGTAAACATTTCGAAAATTGAAGCCGGTCAAATTGATGTTAATATTGTGGAAACCAACATCAATGAGCAATTCCAGTTTTTGGAAGATTTCTTTTCGGCAGAAGCAGCTCATAAAAACCTAACGCTCATAAAAGAATGTCCCTTACCAACTGATGAGGCTACCCTATTCACAGATAAAGAAAAAATCTATGCCATCATGACAAACCTCATCAAAAACGCCATCAAATTTACAGAAAAAGGCTCGGTAACTTTTGGTTATAAAAGCGAATTAAAAGGCATTCTTTTTTATGTAAAAGATACAGGCGTTGGCATACCCAAAGAAAAACAAAAAGCCGTGTTTGACCGCTTTGTTCAAGTTGATCCCCAAAGTTCAAACATCAATGAAGGAGCAGGCTTAGGTCTTTCTATTTCAAAGGGCTATTCAGATCTTTTAAACGGAAAAATGAGCATGCAATCCATAAAAGGCAGAGGCACTACCTTTACCTTCTTTTTACCCAAAAGCTCGTATGATGACCTACACAAAGAGCAATTGAATATCCCGGCTTCAGTAATAATTGAAGCCCGTAAGCTTTCTATCTTGGTGGTAGAGGATGATATGACTTCCCTGTTTTACCTGAATACGATATTAAAAAATGAAAATTACATCTTAATCATTGCTAAAAGTGGCACAGAAGCCATCCGCTTATTCAATGAAAATAAGGATATTGACCTTGTATTAACAGGAATTAAAATGCCGGATATGGATGGTATGAGTATCGCCAAAGCAATTCGAAAAACCAATAAGAAAGTTCCCATTTTTGCGCATACATCCTTTAGTTTGGTTCATGAAAAAGACAAAACTCAAAATATGTTTGACGAGATATTAACCAAACCTTTTCAGGCTACTTTACTTAAGGAGAAAATTAAAGAATACCTACAACAATAGCCCTAAAAGATTGTTTATCATGACATAGTACAAAGCTCGATCATCTCCTATACTGTCCTCATTAGATCGAAATACACGGTACCGACTTCCATATTAAATTTGATTATCCTGATAAATCATCTCCTTTAACATGATTTCACAATGAATCAACAACTTTTAACATAACTATTCGTACATACCAATCAATTATTCAAAAAGCTAACAACCTTCTTAAGTTTTAAAAAATCCAGCAGACAATTAAACACAAAAACTTATTAAAAAATGAAGGTTTCTAATCTCCTCACCACCAAATTAAAAAGATCGATTTCAAAATCACTCAAGGCAAAAGTAAACCTCACCTTAACGATAGCCTTAATAATAATCTTTTCAGTGCTAACGACTATTTTTTACCAAACCACCAAGGACAATATCGTAAGCGAAACGAAACGAAACATGGAGAGTCAGCTGGATGATTTAAAAACCATTTTAACAACTCATGTTAGTTCCAGACAAAATGCGGTAAATACAGCTCTTTCTCTGGCTGGTTACATCTTTTACGGAAAAGGCGAATTAAAGGAATTAAAAGACAGTATAAATGTAAGCGTTGTTAATCAGGAAAATCAAATTCAATCGCAGGCAACTATACCCATTTGGTCGATAAATAACCTTCAAGTATACAATAACTTCTCGATCGTCGATCAAATTAAAAAAGAATCGGTAGAAGTGGCAACGATCTTTCAAAAGATAAATGACGGATTTCTAAGAATCTCTACGAATGTGACCACAAAAAACGGTGAACGAGCAATTGGCACCTACATTCCAAATACATCAGAGGTAGCAAAAACCATATTGGAAGGTAAAACCTATTATGGAAGAGCTTTTGCTGTTGGAGAGTGGTATTTAACAGCCTATGAACCCATTGTGTTAAACAATGAAGTGAAAGGTATACTTTGCGTTGGTGTAAAAGAAATGGACTATGCATTTGTAAAAAGTTTTTTTTCTCAAAAAAAATTCTTTGACAGTGGCTATCCATTTATCATACAAGAAGATGGAAACATGCTAATTCACCCAAACGCCGAAGGAAAGAACCTTAGTTCTGAAAACTTCTTCAAACAAATAATAGAAAACAAAAAAAGGTCATTCCACTTATTTATGGAATGGGGAGAAAAAACAGCAATACTACACTTATTTTGAACCCTATAAAGCTTACATTTCTTCATCTATTTATGAAGACGACATGTATAAAAACCTCAATTCATTGTTAAAAATAATCGTGAGTTTGATGATTGTGGGAGGCATAATTGTTTATTTAATTATCGGGGGGTTTATCAATCAAATCATAAAGAACATTGTCTACGTATCGGCAAAAGCAGAAAAAATTGCTCAAGGTAATTTAAACGATAATATTGAAGTAAAGCATAAGGATGAAATAGGTGTTTTGCAAAAGTCACTACAAACAATGGTTGATAAACTCAGAAATGTTGTAACAGACATTTCATCGGGAGCAACCAATTTAAATACGGCGAGTGAGCAACTCAACATCACTTCTCAAGAAATTTCTCAAAATGCAAACAGACAAGCTGCATCCATAGAAGAACTTTCAAGTACGATTGAGGAAATTCTGGCTCAAGTTACTCAAAACACGCACAATGCAGAATCGACCTCAAACATTTCGAAACAGATGACAGAAGCCATCAAAAAAGTTAACCTTGATACCCGAGAAGCCTTAAATGCCAATAAAACCATCGCTGAAAAAGTAAAAATGATTACCGACATTGCCCAACAAACCAACATATTAGCTTTAAACGCATCCATCGAAGCAGCCAAAGCGGGTATTCATGGAAAAGGTTTTGCAGTTGTGGCTACTGAAGTAAGAAAATTAGCTGAATTGAGTCAGGTAGCTTCAAAAGAAATTAATGAGTTAACTCAAAAATGCGTATTTACAACAAAACAAGCTTCTGATAATTTGGATGCAATTATTCCATCGGTTGATGAAACCGGAACACTGGTACAAGAAATTGCTAGTGCCGGTATAGAGTTAAATCATAGCATACGTGTGGTTAACGAAACCATTCTTCAATTATCAGAAGCAACCAATGAAAATGCAGCCGGCTCGGAAGAATTAGCAGCCAGTTCGGAAGAACTGACAACCCAAGCAAATAGTCTTAATCAACTGTTGTCATATTTTAATCTTACACGAGAAGAAACGCTCAACATTCAAAGAAAGTCAACTTCAAAAAAGGCTAAACTTTTCTTAAAAAGAGCCTAAAAACATGCCATATCCTTGCCCTGACAGGCAAGGGTATTAATTAGGCACTTTACATAAGCTCCAAAGGTACGTCGTTTTAATCTCAATACTACTACGCACCTTTTGGGGCTACAATATCCATTTGCCCTTTTATTCATAGCCTGCGATCTATGCTAAACAACACCATATTTTTAATGCTATGATGTGCTTCGAATTGATTAGTATTAACCGACTGACCTCTATCATTGTTTTCTGTGTAAATTATACCAATTTCCCAATGTACCGGGGAAGGCCACCACTCAACAGCTTCATCAATTTTTAAATTTCAGACGAGGACAGGTTTAATACCATTTGCAGACCTAAACTATCAATACACTAAGGTATAAAATAAAGACTCCCAAATATCATTACCGGACTAGGTACATCATTAACTTTACCAGTCATTGAAAATTCACCTGGTAAAATAGGAGTAACTATTAATGCCAGGTGAAAACAATGGAGGGTAATTGAAAGAAATTTTATAAACATCGATTTAAATTAATTGTCTAATTGAAGAGTTGCTGAGTTGTTGAGTTGCAAAGTTGCTGAGTTGGCTAAGTGCAGAATTGCTTAATTGAAGAGTTGCTGAGTTGAAGAGCTGCTGAGTTGGCTAGGTGTAGAATTGCCTAATTGAAGAATTGTTAAGTTACTGAGTTGCAATTACACTACTAGACAATCGAACAGTTAGGCAAATCAACCAATAGCGCAAGTTAATTTTCACATTCTCACATTTTCTAATTTGCACATTACGCACTACTAATGACCTATTAACCTTATTCCCCAATAACCTCTATAGTAGTAATCGTTTCTGATTTAAATATTTTTCCCATCAGATTTATATTAACAATCTGTTTACGCTGGCTATATTGAGGAAGTGAGTTGATGTTTTCATACGTCACCTCATCACTTTCGCTTACAAGCACTTGGCACTTCTCTACCATTTCTTCAATATCTTTAGGTGTAGCTCCCATGGCTTTTAGCATGCCTATCATCATGAATTTTGCCACTTGGGGATCTACTACCATCTGTCGCTTTACAATATAATCTTGCTTTGAACCTGCTTTTTTATCTAAAAAAAGTTTACTCCCTACTTGTACCGGAGTGCCATCAAATGGATTAGGAATAGTTTCTTGGTATTTTAAAGTATCTGCCCGTGAAATTTCTTTTCCCATAACACTACAAAGCTGGTTAACCTCTCTTAGTGCATGTAGCTCAAAGACCTCCTTATTGCCAAATTGAGATTTAACAATCTCAATAAAAGTTAAATAGTCCTTAGAGGGTTCTTCATTTTGACTAATATAGTTTTCTATTTCCTTCACTAAACTCTGAGTTTTTTCTTTGAGAGCTTCCCAATTTTGCAACTCGAGATTTTTACCATCTTTAGAAACCGAAAAAACAATTTCAATTTCTTCATATTTCTTAAAAATGCTATCCCGCTTGGCTGTTTCTTCATCAATGGAAGACAAAAAGTTATTAACACCAACCCATTTAAAAGTATAGTCTATATTGCTCTCTTTTTGCAATTCTAAATTGGCTTTTCCTTTAATTGTATCGAGTGACTCAATCTTGTCACCTTCCATTCTTTTCAATAAAGTAGTTATGGAATAATTGTAGCTTTCGCCTGTTTTTAATTGGGGTAAATAAGTGATTTTCTCCGGTTTCTTTTCAGCAAACCCCAAAGTACTAATGCCAATCAACAGGGTAGATAAGATGATTTTTTTCATAAAAAAATGTGTTAGTTTACTGGACAGCAAAGCTATAAATAATCAGCAGTTCAAAAAATACTCAAATACAGGGATATTGAGTTTCAAATAGAGATGGTAGTTTGTTAGAGGATAGACATCAATGTGCTAATTTGCAAATGTGAAAATGTGCAAATTAATCTTCTAGTTATTCGATAAAACCTCCAACTATAAAAGACACGAAAAAGATATTAACGACTTCCATTTTTCACTATTTTTAGCTCAATAAAAACAACCGAACCAATATTATGGAACTCTACAATATACTTTTTTATGCAGCCTTCTTCTTTGTACTTATTTTTTGGATGATAAAAAGCTCCACTAAACGAAAAGGCATTGGGGTGTTTTTTGAAGTGCTGCTTTTTATGATTTACCTCTTGAGTTTTGGTGTATTTGCGCTTGCTTTTCTCATGAATAGCGCTGCATACGATCAGGCCATTGATCCGGTAGATGGTGGTTACAGCCCCTTTGGCATTTACCAGTTACCGACCTTTATCTTTTATCAACTGATGTTTTGGGTAGCCTGTTACCTGGGCTGGTTAAAAACCAATAAACTCCCTCCACTCATTAAAGTTCTAAGTATCTGCTTTTTAATTATTGGTTTAGGCATAAGTGTGGCTGCCATTGCTCAAACCACCTTTTATGATGATCCCAACATGACTTGGAGCATGTATTTTGATGCGTCTAAGTATTATATGTTTAGTATTTATCCGGCTTTTAACATTTTATTGGCCATCATTTTTATTTTCCGTTTCATCCGGACAGAAGCCAAACAAAGCATCCATAAAGAATATAAAAACAAGCATATCAATCGACTCAACCAACTTACCCTTGCATTTCATGATAAGCCGCTGATCATTGTTCTGTTCTTATTTCCGGTTCTAATCATCAGCACACTCATTTTACTGTTGGCGGTACAAGCTCCGCATAGTTTAGTTACAGGATTTACAGAAACCACCTGTTGGCGCTTTTCACAAATGTCGCACCCCGACTATTTACCTCATCAAGGCCATTACTTGTGTACGGTAGCTGCAAGAGGTGACAAAAAACTGGTAAAACCACTGAGAATTGGATCGCGGCATGGACAAGCTATTATTGTCAATCGCCAACTGATGGTTGCGAATGCTTTTGAGGAATTAATACAAGATTTAAGTCCGAGATTTCACCGGCTCATTCGTGGTGCTTATGATACTTATGGACTACCACTTTCTAAATGGATAAATACCCCCAGACGATCTAATGTTACTTACCTCATCATGAAACCATTGGAATGGTTCTTTTTGATTATTCTTTACTCTTTTTGTGTTTTGCCTGAAGAAAAAATAGGAAAGCAATACCCATTAAAGAATATTTAAGATCAGAAAAAATCCAAGCATCCAGAGGGGGCATGCTAGCATCACTAAGATAATAGATGCTTAGATATTAGATGATAGATATCTATGTGCAAATTAACGAATGTGTAAATTTGAACATAGCTATTGTACAATACTTTGCTGTAATTTAAAGCACAATATCGGAGCGACTAATAAAAGGTGCTTAGATAGGGATTCGCTTTTAGCGAAATGATTAATCCCTGACCACTAAAATCACTTTTTTACAACCACGAAAAAACACGAAAAAATTAGAAATCAACGAAGCTAAATTAGCACCCCAATTTTACTTTTCGTGTGTTTTGTGTTTTTGAATTATGCATAATTGCGGACATTCAGAAACAAATTGTTAAACATGGACCTCTGCTTTTTCTCCAACTATTTTTTTTGATAGATTTTCACACCGTTATCAAAGGTATTATGATAATATCCTGTTTCTTTGTTATGTATAACAACCTTCTTTAACTTCGAATTACCCCAAAATGCTTCATCGCCAATAAACTCAACATTCTCACCAATTTCTAAATGTTCCAGTTGATTATATTGAAAGGCCATTTCGCCAATGGATTTTACACTGTTGCCGATGATTAATTTGCTTAGTTTGTTAGATGCAAAAGCGCCTTCTTCAATTTCGCGTAAAGATTTAGGTAATTCTAAATGAGCTATTTCATTCTCATAAAAAGCATTATTACCAATCACCTTAATACCTTCCGGAATTTTTAAGGAGGTAATTTTATTGTTAGAAAACACGGATGCGTTTAACTTAGAAAGTGTTTTAGGAAGTTCCACTTTTGTAATTTCATTATCAGAAAAAGCACTATACCCAATGCTCTTTACCTTTGGTGGGATCACTACACTTTTTAAGGCATTATGTATAAAAGCCTCCTCCCCTATAAACTTAAGAGATTGTGGCAATTCAATGTTCTCCAATCGATTATTAGCAAATGCAACAACATGAATTTCTTCTAAGCCATCATTAAAATCCACATATTCTAACCTTCCACCGGCAAAAGCATCTTCTTCTATTACTTTCAAATTCTTTGGCAAAACAACGATTTCCATTTCAACATCATAAAATGCAGAAATACCAATGCGTTCAAGCGAATCCGGAAACTTTATTTTCTTAAGCTTGCTTTGCATGAATGTACCTTCTTCGATAACCTTCAATTTTGGAGGTAGTACAACTTCTTCTACTTCCATACCGGCAAAAGCTTGCATTTCTATTTCAACAACACTTTCAGGAATAAAATCAACTACTTTATTATCGCCCCAATAAGCAATCAGTCTGGAATAATTAAAGCTTCCATCTTTCTTTATTTCGTAAGCAAGACCACGCGTATCTTCTCCATTGATAACATTTATACTGTTATTTACAAAAGCTCTACGGTTGAAGCGAACGCCTTTGGGGATAGAAATTTCTTCCAGTTTATTATACGAAAAAGCATGGCCTTCAATGTATTTAACATTCGGTGGTAAGGCTAAAGATGCCAACTCGTTAGTTTCGAAAGCACCTGTTTTGATTTCACTTAAAGTAGACGGAAGTTGAAGCTTTGAGATGTGATTATTGCAAAAAGCATCCTTTTCAATTAAGGTAAGCCCTTCTTCAAAAGTCACCTCTTGTAACTTATTATGAGCAAATGATTCAAACGTTATAGTCTTTAGGCTCGAAGGAATATGTAAACTTCTTAGATTATTTGAGGCAAATGCAGATTCACCAAGTTCCGTTAAACTCTCAGGTAAACCAATAGTATCTAACAAGTTAGATGCAAAAGCCGAATTACCTATACGTTTCAGGGTAGCCGGCAAGGTGATACTAACTAAACCAACATCCTCAAAAGCTCCATCGGCAATAGCAATAACTTTTTGCCCACCAATTTCTTCAGGAACAATTAAAGTAGAAAAGAATCCGGTATAGCTTGTAATAACCCCCTCTTTAATTTCTACACACTCTTCGCTTAAAGTCTGTTTAAGATTGGCAAAGATGGCGCTGGAATGATCCACTACCCGATCTCCGGGATGATAAATACGGCCATGGCAATCTCTGTAATCAATAAAATCAGGATGAGAATTATGAGGTAATACGTAGGTTTGATCGATTTTAATGTTGGGATCAATATTCACATAATAAGGGCCATCATAATTAGACCCCGAACTCATGCGTGAAATTGCAATATCCATCCGCTCTTGATCCATTTTTTCGTTATAGGATAAGGAAGAAAAAGCTTTTCGGCCGATGTAAATAATGGATGCAGTATCCGGAAAATTAACCGTTTTAAATTCCGGATTATCGCTAAACACAAGGTTTTTGACTTCCATTACAGAGGATGGCATGTCTACTTCTATCAGCTGATTTTTGGCAAATGCTTTAAAGCCAATAGATATCAATCCTTCTGACAGTTTCAGATGGGTTAGTCCCTTGTCCATAAAGGCTTCCTCTCCAATACCATGTATTGCTTGTCCGCCAAGACTGTCCGGAATCCAGATGCGCTTTTTCTTAAGATTACCACACTTAACAATGTAGCCATCTTCAATTGTAACATCACTTGGTTTTAATTTAGAATAATTGCCACAAGAACTTGTAAAGATGATTAGTACTCCAATAAGTAAGTGCTTAAGTTTTTTCATAAAAAAGGGTTTATAAATAGGTATAAAATATGCTGATACCTAACTCTAAACCCGAGTTAGATTATCAATCCGAACTCGGGTTTATGATTAATTTTTCTAAATATTCAGAATGGAAAAATGATTTGTATAACGGCCAAAAAAATCAACACTGAGTCACGATGTTATGTATCACATTCTTACAACTCAGTAAAATACATTTCTATAACTGAGGCATAAATCGACTGTGATCATCCCCGGAGGATTTAACTTTAGCTTCTTTCTTCACCACAGGCTCCGTTTGAATTTCGTTTTGAACAGGTGCCGAATAGCTTTGTTGCGTAGGTACTTTGACTGTTGTCTGCGCTTGTGCGTGTTCCTCTAATACTGATTTCAAAATCTTTCTCATAGCAGTCACTCGTTTGGTTAAGTGTGGATGTGTTGAAAACTTTTCAGCCGCCCAAACCCAAAATCCGCCATCTTCACTTTTTTGTAAGATAAAGCGATCGACATTTACGTTTCTATACAGCCTTTTTCCGGCGGCTAACATCACCAAACCATTAATAGCACCCTGTGTACTAAATTGAGCACCCACATTATCGCAAGTATATTCACAAGCTCTGGAATAAGCCGGAGCTAATAATGGAAAAAAAAGAGAGGGGAAACACCACATTTGCTTTTGTGCATGTTTTCTTTTGATATGCCCTAACTCGTGTGCCACTATAAACTCTACAGTATGTAAGCCACTTTCTAAGGCTTCATCCACAACATCGGAATAAAGCACAACGTAATCCTTTCCTAATAAACGAATCGCAAAAGCGTTTAAGAGACCTCCCGATTCAATAATATACAAATCAGGCACTTTGTCTAAGCCCAATTGTTTAGATTGACGCACAACAATCTCGCGCACTTCTGCAAATTGCTTCTCGCCTACCTTAACACTATTCCCTTTTATGTAGCCGACTAAAATTCCATTTCGAAATAAAATAAATGCCGCAATAATGATGGCATAAACGGCAAATATAATCACTACCGGAAACCCACCAAACCTTGCACTAAAGGCCATAAAAACTAATATCCCGATATAAAAAATAGCACTAATAATGGCCATAATGGAAAAATATACTTTCTCTTTTGGATTTACCTTAAAATAAATTTGTTCGTTCATCTTGTATTTGATTTGATTGTTTGTTTATTGGTGATTGTGATTGACAAAGATAATATTTTGATGTTTTAACTCCTTAACAACGCTTTACATAACAATTTATTCAAAATAGATTATTTTTGGCCTGTAGACTTCATAATCCTGACATTTTGCAGGAGGAGGTAAAATACCATCTCTACCGTACTTCAACCGATCTTCGCGCATCTGGCATTTTGTCCAGTTATCATATTTATCAAAACAATATTTCGCAAAGGAATACGATTTTGCATTTCCTCGGTTCACATTTGCTATGTAAGGAGGGTATACAACTCCACTTTCCGCAATGTTTTTGCCATCTCCATCCATTTCAAATGTATCATCCATACTCTGTGAGACTTTTCCACCTTCATATAGCTCTAATTTAAAGGTGATGGTCTTTTTTTCATGATCATAAACACTACTATTCAATTGGGTTACAACTCCATCTGTAAATTTCCTCCAAATATCAGATTGAATGCGGTTATCTTCATATCGAGTGATAATATTACGTAATATAATGTTCTCGTTTTCATCATACCATAAGATTTTAGTAACATACCCATCTTTATTAAAACAGGTTAATTCGTCAATCAGGATTGTTCGGGAAACTAAAGAGTCTCGACTCCAACCAGCTAGTTTATCAATACATTTTTGAAATCGAAACTTACTAACCGGTCCATTCATACGCATGTTCTCTTTGTCTGTTTGTCCTAATGCGATTAAACTAAAAAAAAGATTAAGCAATAAGGCAATTGTAAATATTCTGTTCATTTTTTTAAGGTATATTTTTTAGCAGTTCATCTAGGGGTATGTAATTGAAATTGAACTAATAATACTTAATTACTCAATTGAGACTATTGGTTTTGATGGAAATAATTTGGCTTAACACCTCCACGATAATTCGGGACTAAAGTCTAAGGGCCTATTGTTATTTCTATTAATCCTCAATCCCCAACTTTTTCATGTAATAATCATAAGTATCAATATACTCCGAACGAAAATACTCGGTTGTGTACTTAGCTCCTTTGGGAGGGATTAATACTTTGTTAGAAATAACCATGGTATAAACAATCCTTCCATCATCAAAAACATACCTTACCCAATTTACTTGTGGAGCAATAACAAAATTATCGGGATCTTTAAAAGGTACTCTTCCCCATTTCTCGGGATTGTTTTTTGGATAATACTCGACTGAGCCTTTGGGAATTTTAAGTTTTCTAACGCCCTTAGGGGTCTTCCAGTAATTAGATTCATCGGGCAAAAACTGTTCATCTGTCCAAACCTTATCCCGTTCTTTTTGAAACTCCGGTTTTGCTTCCGGGGTAGGCACTGTACTATAATACATAGGCAAGGGGAAACCTTTTTCTTTACGAGCCAAAAACTCTCGTTCCCGGCAATGATCAAAAACTTCTCCCGAAGGCAATGGTCGGTTTTGATCCATGTACCAGCTTAAGAAACTCCAGGTTTCTCCAAGTTCTATGGATCCACCCAAGTTTTCTAAACTCACATGATTTATTCGAGTCCATCCTTCCAATTTATTGGTAGGCACTACTACCACCGGATACATTCTGGTAACACCTGTATTTGAATTCCCACTGGATCGCATTTCCACACGCATTTCATCAAAGGGCATTTCATGGCTTTGGGTGTAATATTTACCGGGAACAGTCACCATTTGGGTTGTTCGATCAAACACCCATTTTTTCTTTGGCACTGTAAAATAGAGGTTCAATAAATAAAGCCCAATAAGCCCGGAAACGATGGTGAAGAAGATTGCAAAATCCTCCTCTGCAAATATAGAAAAAAAGGCAATTGCCAATAAAACAACTCCAAAAACAATAAACCCTCCATCTCCGCTATATTTCAGCACCAATTTCTCTTCATCAGCACGAAGTATTTTTTTTCCCAGCTGGTCAATTGATGGAGGTACGCAGGTGATTAAAGGCAATTTATTTTTTGCAAGCTGATCCAGCTTTTCTTCAAGGACTTTATCTATTTTCTTCTGTTCAGCTTTTTCTTGCTCACTAGGTTTATAAATGTAACCATCAAAAGACTCACATTCATCTTCAAAAGCAGCTTTTGCATTGCTAAGGGTACAGATTAAGCCTTTTGATTTATCGAATTTCTTTTTGCTGCAAGCTTTACAATATTCGAGTTGTTCTGTTCTTTCCATTAGTTAGGGAAAATGTATATCCGATTTTACGGATAATGATTTTAACACAAACCTACCTGATGCAGGCAGAGGCACAAAGCACAGAGTTTATGGAGTAAAACTCGGTGTCCTCTGTGTTGATATTTTTTTCGTCATACCGAATTGAGACAAAGTCGATAACCAAAAGCTCAATAGAAATAATCCACTGAGCTTTAAATATTTTTCAAGAATTAACTAGCTACCTCGGGTAAGAAAGAAACATCCATCCAGTAGTTTTTATAGTTATTAGGATCCACCTTTACAGTAACGGTTTCGGGCACAAAATCTGATGGATCATACCATAACTTCTTACTCTTAAAGATGTGCAGTTGGTTGTTCTCTTCGTCTAACCATTGCGCTTCGATGTATAATGGGCATCTTCCATTTACCTCGATGTTGGTATTTTCAAAAACCCCTTTTACGTCGGCTTCCACCTGCATGGTATAAGTTGCGGCTTTAATTTCGTCCCGCTCGTCTTTCTTTGAGAAGAAAATCATTCCTCCACCAATTAAAGCAAACACAAGTCCTAAGCCACCCAAAATAGTGGTTCCACCCCAAAGCGAAAAGAAAGAAGCAATACGGGCATCTCCGGGATTTTCAGAGCTCACATAAATATCAATCTGCTGATTTAATAAGTAAGTTGGTCTTCCGGATCCGGTTGATGAAACAAATTGTAAAGGCGTACCATCTTCTAATACATAAGCCACTACCGGATAATACATCATACTGTAGTGACCATCTGAATCTCTCGACTCTTTTTCTTGATAATCGATTACCATCCCAAAGGATTTATCGGCAGTTTTTAAAAAATCACTCGTGTTTGAATAGGTAAAATAAGCACCAATGAGCATAAGGATTCCAACTACAAGGAAAACCTTGGATACAATACTGATCGTTTTCATAAAGATTAAGTTTAGTTTTAATTTCTGGCAAATCTAATAAAATAAAGCTTTTATAAGACTGATTTAGCTACAGATACCCGGATAAAAGTAGTTGATGTATAAATTTGCTAATGTGTCGATGTGCTAATTAATTTATTTACTATTCAACATTTACCGATAGGTTAAAATACAATATCTAACAATACTATTAGATGGAAGTTTTTAATGAACAAATTAGTTAATGTATCAATGTGAGAATTGAGTTACTTAACTTATAAATAATTGAACTACAAAAAGTTAACCGCAAAGTACGCAGAGAATCCGCAAAGGCTTTTATTAGACTGCCTATCTTCCGTATAATTCAGTGCATTCCGTAGTTCTTCATTTCTTTTTACGCAAACTCTTTTCATGTACTTTAGTGATTTTTGTGGTTAGATGATTTCTTTTTTCATCCGTGTATCTGTGGCAATAAAAAATTCTTATTTTTGCCCACCGAAAAAATCCAAAGTTAACTAACCCTTTAATTCATGATCTCAGTTTACAAGATTAAACCCTGGTTTCAGAGGACTTTACACCCTATCCTACTTTTTCTTAATCGCAACAAGGTTACTGCCAACCAAATAACCATAAGTGCTTTTTTCTTTTCATTTCTCATTGGAGTTTTATTTTGGTTTGCAGATCAAAATCCTTTGTTCTACTTAGCTCTTCCCATTGGTTTATTGTTAAGGATGGCCTTAAATGCTTTAGATGGAATGATGGCCAGGCAGTTTAACCAAATCTCAAAAAAAGGAGAATTATACAATGAACTCGGCGATGTTGTATCTGATTTATTCGTTTTCTTCCCACTCATAAAATTCCAGCCCGAAGCCATTTTTCCGGTTGTTTTATTCATTGCACTTAGCCCTGTTAACGAATTTGCAGGCATCATGGGAAAAGTTATTTCCGACGAACGGCGTTACGAAGGTCCCATGGGCAAAAGTGACCGGGCTTTATTACTGGGCATTTATGGAATACTTTGCTATACAGGCGTTAACCTTTCTACTTATTCCTCATGGATCTTTTCAATCTTATGTACTTTGCTAATCCTTAGTACCATTGTACGCGTTACTAAGACCTTAAAGGCGCTATGAACACCCAGGTAACAAACACCAATAAATTTGCCGATGTACCTATTAGGGTTCGAAGCTGGGGGATTATTATCATAATTCTATCCATTGGGCTCTTACATCCTTTGCTAACGCTTCTCTTTGTTGGTAGCATGTCTGCCAGGGCGTTACACGAATATTTTAGAATTATTGATTTAAAGACAAATAGCCTGAGTTATTTATGCTATCCTGCGGTACTATTGTTGTTATCGACTGGATACCTCAACAACTATAAGCTCTTTGTAGTTTCCATACCTTTATACGCAATAATACTTTCTGCCATTACCCACTTACGTTACAAAAACCGATTACTGTCAAAAAATATCCTTACCGGGATAATACTCTGCACCTTTCCCATTGGCCACCTATTGTTTATTCGCTATTTTAATATCGAAACTAACCCTTGGTTTGGCATTAAAGTGGTCTTATTTATACTTGTTACCACCCAATTAAACGACGTATTTCAGTATTTATCAGGTAAACTATTTGGTAAAAAACAAATCGTCCCCAAAATAAGTCCGAATAAAACACAGGAAGGCCTACTGGGTGGCATCCTTTTAAGTATCATCCTGGCGAATAGCTTAGGTCCCTTTTTATTAACTGGCTACAACATCATCCAATACACCTTTTTAGGTTTAATCATAAGTACATTGGGGTTTGCAGGAGATGTTTATTTGTCATCTATCAAAAGAGATGCTGGTGTAAAAGATTTTGGATCATTAATACCCGGTCATGGTGGATTACTTGATCGCATTGACAGTTTAACCTTTGTGCTACCTGTTTGCTATATCTTACTAAACACCTTATTATGAGTCGGATTAACGGAAATAAAAAACCGATAGCCATCTTTTCAGGTGGTGGTACACGCTTTGCCAGTTATGTGGGTATGTATGCAGCGATGGAAGACCTTGGCATAAAACCGGATGTGGTAATTGCCACTTGTGGAGGAGCCATTTCTACGGCTATCATCAATTCCTTCTCGAATAACGCCCAACGAAAAGCATATTTACAATCCGATGAATTTTTCAATTTTGTAAAAACTGAAAGATTAACTCAACACAGCAGACTTGATAAAATAGGTTGGTATTGCTTACAGAAGGTCTTTAATAAAGAAAAGGCTCCCACCATTGAAAATGTATTTGATAACTTCATTGTGAATATGCCCAATGACTTATCTAAACAACTGCCTTCCCTGTCTATGTCGTTTAACACCAATATAAAATCGGTCTTTATCGGGTCGGAATTATTGTTTTCGAAAAACCAAGTTGGCCATGCCAGAAATGGAAAAGCTCTGTATCAAAAGGTATTATTTACCGATCCGGAAACAGCAGCAAACATTGACTTAGAAAAAATCAACATCCAGTCTGAAAGTTATAAAAACACGGCCATTCATCCTCAAACCAAAATTATAAGTGACATAACAGTACCAATGGCCATGCGCATATCCATATCAGATATGTTTTACATGCAACCGGCTCAATATAATGGGCAACATTACCTGGGAGGAGCAATTGATTTGGTTCCACTAGAACTTAGCCAAGCCCTTGGTGATACCATCATTATGGAACAAAAACAAAGTTACAGCCGGGTTGAAGAGGCTTTGGTCAGGTCGGTATTTGGTTTTAGTGGAAACGAGCGTTTGGGAGAGATCAACAATACACTTGTAAATCATAGTATTGACACAAGATCAATCGAAAAAGAATTACAAAATCATTATGTCAAAAAATACATTGAGTGGACAAAGTTTAAAGTCAACATCACATTGCCACAAAGCCACCTAAAGTTTAAAAAAGACATGGAAGTGCAATGGGCTTATGGCTATAACAAAGTTAAAAACAGCTTAAAACCATGAATGTATTTATAACCGGAGGAACCTCAGGCATTGGACTCGCCTTGGCTGAGTATTATATAAATAACGGGCATAAAGTAGGTGTTTGCGGACGTGACATTTCTAAAATAAACGCCGCTCTTATTGAAGCTCAATTACAAGCCTATCAATTAGATGTCTATACCAAAACAGATTTGCAATCTGCTCTAAATAACTTTTGCCAAGGCGAACATTTAGATCTATTGATTGCATCTGCCGGACATTATTACAATGAATTATCCAACGGACCGGACTATGAAGAGTGCACCAATATGCTAAAGGTGAACATGATTGGGATGATTAATGCCTTTGAAGCTGCAAGAGCATGCATGCATCGCAATAAAAAAGGCCATCTGGTTTCAATTGCTTCAGTATCATCCCTGCTAGATTATCCCAAAGCAACGGTTTATACCAAATCAAAACGGGCAAATGTTCAAATGTGCGATGCTTACCGAACCGCTTTAGCGCCGTTTGGCATTTGGGTAACGGCCGTTATGCCCGGCTATGTAGACACGCTTAAACTGAGAAGTCTGAATAATAATGATTTATCGAAAAAGATGTTCCTGCTAAGCTGCCATGAAGCTGTTGCCATTATTACCAACGCCATTGAAAAAAAGAAGGACGTCATCATCTTTCCACCTAAGATGAAATACCTGATGACTTTTCTTTCTGTACTACCCAAGTGGCTTCTGAGTTTGATAATGTCCAAACAAAAACAACACGCATGCAGGCAACAGTAAGCAATAAAGCATCTTTACTTCAAAAAAGTATCTGGCTGGCCATTAGCTACCTGTTATTTGCCGTAATTTATTACAACACCGGCAAATATGCACAGGGCTTAAACGACGTACCTTCAGTTGCTTTTGATTTTGAACGATTGATACCATTTACCTCCTGGATGATAATTCCTTACATGAGCAGTGGTTGCTTATTCCTCCTGTCTTTTTACTTTTGTGAAACCAGGGAGCAATTGATGCTCATTAGCAAACGCATCATCCTATTAACCATTGTATCAGGTGTACTTTTCATGCTCTTTCCATTAAAAAACAGTTTTATAAAGCCGGAAGTAACGACTCTGGGTTTAAGCTTCTTTTTTCAGCAATTGAAAGAATGGGACACACCATTTAATCAAGCACCATCATTACACATTGCTTATGCCTGCACTTATTGGACGGCCGCTTCTTTTATCAAACAAAAAACAATTTCAACGCTATTAAAAGGTTGGTTGGTGCTTTTATGCATCTCTACCCTAACCGTTTATCAGCATCATTTAATAGATATCCTATCAGCACTTATTTTAGTCGCTTTAATTTTTAAACTAATTCCAAATAAAATAAATCTTAACAAATGAATACAGGAACATTTACTAGCTACGACAATTCAGAGATGTTTTATCGCCATTGGGGCTTTGAAGCAGACAAAAAAACAATACTTGTTTTACATCGCGGACACGAACACTCGGCTCGATTAGAAGAATTTGCAACTGACCAAAGATTCGCAGCCTACAACATTTTTAGTTACGACATGAGAGGCCATGGCCATACACCTACGCCTATCTCACCGGTTTTTATGGACTACGTGCGTGACCTGGAAGCTTTTGTTCGCTATTTAAATCAAAACTACGAGATTAAGCAGCAAAACTTATTCGTATTAGCTAACAGCATTGCCGGGATGATCGTTTCGGCCTGGGTTCACGATTATGCGCCTAAAATTGCCGGAATGACCTTATTGGCTCCAGCTTTCGACATTAACCTGTATGTACCTCTGGCCAAAACCTTTATCAAAATGGGAACCGTTTTTAACAAAAACATGGAAGTCCCAAGTTATGTTAAAGCCAAAGTGTTAACTCACGACAAGACACAACAGGATGCTTATGATGCAGATAAACTGATTACCAAATCAATAAACGGACGTATGCTGATTGATATGCTGGAAGGTGGAAAACGCATTGTGGAAGATGCTGCGGCAATCAGCATACCGACACAAATATTGGCAGCCGAAAAAGATTATGTGGTAAAGAATTCGGTGATTAAAAACTTTTATTTAAAACTCTCTTCGCCGCATAAAAAACTGACTCTACTAAAAGACTTCTATCACGGAATCTTATTTGAGCAGAACAGAAGCCTGGTGTACGATTACATCCTGAATTTTGCAAAGCAGGCTTTCGAGATAAAGAATGAAGGAATCTGTACCATACCGGAAAAATTCACCAAAGACGAGCATGACTGCATCAGCTTAAAAATGATCCCCTGGCATGAAAAAGTAAATTTTGCCATGCAGAAATTCTCGTTAGGTAAAATTGGAAAGCTCAGTAAAGGCATGTGCATTGGCTTAGAATACGGTTTTGATTCCGGCATTTCGTTGGATTATGTGTACCAAAACAAAGCGCAGGGTAAAATTGGCTTTGGTAAGATGATGGATAAAAACTACCTGAATGCCATTGGCTGGAAGGGAATCAGAAAGCGTAAGCAACACTTACTTCAATTGCTGGAATCTCAAATTGAAAAACTCCTTGCAGAAAATAAAACCGTAAAAATACTGGACATTGCGGCAGGAACCGGAAACTACTTATTCGACATCATTAAGAAATATCCGCAGGTTGAAGTGGTAGCCAACGACTTTGTGAAATCAAACATCGAAGTGGGCGAAAAGTACCTGACTGACAACAACATCAAAAACATGCGTTTTACCAATTACGATTGTTTTGATTCGGCTAATTACGCCAAGTTAAATTTCAAGCCAAACATTGTGGTTGTTTCAGGTATTTTTGAATTATTTGAAGACAACGAGCAAGTACTCAAAGCCATCAATGGTCTTACTACTATTGCAGAACCTAACGCAGCAGTAATCTATACCGGCCAACCATGGCATCCACAGCTTAAAACCATTGCCTACGTGCTT
This sequence comes from Bacteroidales bacterium, assembly GCA_003249255.1. Taxonomy (GTDB): domain Bacteria; phylum Bacteroidota; class Bacteroidia; order Bacteroidales; family Marinilabiliaceae; genus SZUA-582. The sequence goes on along the minus strand of QKJP01000029.1, from coordinate 57,585 downwards.
AAAAGCCATCAAAACAAAGATTGGGTAATGCGCCGCAGATCGCAAAATGAGCTGGATAACCTATTTGCTTCTACCGGTTTAAACAAGCAGGAAATGTTAATTGATGATTACGGTATTTTCACCGTGTCGGCAGCTACATTATAGAATCTAAACAAAAAAACCGGCAGTATCTTTAATAACTGCCGGTGCTTTTTTTCACAGAAGCATCAGTGGCGTAATACAATAACCTGTGCATCATATATAAATCACAAAAACCTCTACGATACAACTTTAATAGTCATATTCTTCTTGTGAATCAAATAACACCCTTTTAATTCATCTTCACTTTTGTACACTTTTAAATCATCATATTTTGGTTCTGATTGATACTGAAACACCATATTATCCTTATACAAACCTGTAAACCTTAATTTATCAATATCAACCAACCGATTTCCATCTTTTTCAATATATTTTATCACTCTTTGGTGAGCATCTTCTATTTTTAAGGTAAAAGCTGAAAACTGCTTTTTAAACTCGGGAGTTCCATTAACAAAGCCACTATTGGCCTCACATATATAGCTACTTGAAGGATAAAGTGACGAATGATACCCATCTTTTTTTCTTCTCAAATAATCTTTCTCCCGATAGTCATCAAAAACATCACCAACCGGCAAAGGACGATTCCTGTCCATATATTGCACATAAAAACTCCATGTATCTTGCTTAAATTCTCCAAATGCCAAAACACTATAGGAAAAAATAGGATGTGATACCGCTAACAGATCATCATATAATAAAGCAGGATCAATAGCATCAAAACTTGCACTAAATCTGGGGTTAACAAAATTCCCTTTAAAAACTACTTTATTATTTAAACGATCAAAAATAAGTTTTGGAGCAGGCAATATAAATCGAAAGAAAATTAATAGAGTAATAAGTAAAGCAGCTACTGGCACACCTAATATCTCAACTGTTTTGGGATCATACAAACCATTAAATGCCACTATTGTAATTACCATCCAAATAACAAGAGTCTTTATTAATTTCCGTTTCATCTTAGGCTTACTAAAAATAATGAACTCATCGTCTACCCGATGAAATTTATATATCCCCTCCGTTTCTGCTTGATTAAGAATAAATCTATCCATCCGAAACAGATTATTTCTAATAATTGCCTTTGAAAGCAACTTACGAGATGGCTTTATTTTAAATATTAATGCTAAACCAAGAGGCAATACTAGAACACCCAATAGAAATACAAATGCCTGAAGCAACCCGAGTGATGTTTTTTGGAAAACATTTAATTCTCTTGTTTGTTACTTTTTAAATTCATATCCTAATAGAACTCTTTTTTCTCCATCTTTTTCAGCTGCAATCTTCCTATCCAATTCATACAATCCAGGTGTCTTCAAATACGGTTCTAAATAATCGTTTACAAAAAAAGCGCCCATTATTATAGAAACATTAAAAACAAAAGATAATATTCCTATCAAAACAGCTAAATATGTCCTGGATTTTTTACTAATTTCCATCTATCAATGTTTTATACTCATTATTCTTCTTACTCTTGCTTTAAAACTTATCTTTCCCCGCTACCGCACGAACTTTTCGCATGGCCAACAACAACTAAGCTAACTATTATTTAATACCCAATTCACCACTCTAATCTTTTGCACTACTATATACATATTCTTCCGGATTATTATGATTATCCCTTATCTTTTCATCCGAGTCTTTATTACTCCAAAATTGATATTTACTAACATCTGCCCCAATAAAATAAACTTGTACTCTTTTTGTGTAAATTACATCTAACCATTCAACAACTGCAAAACTTACAAAATAAACTTCTTCAAGATTACGAATTGAAAATCAACCAATTTAAACTTATAATTTCGACTCATGTCTTTTATTAAATAAGCTAAATAATAACCACTCACGATGCATTTTCGATTCGAATGATATAAAATCTACCCAGCTCTATATTACTCGCTAAAAACAAAAACCTTACAGCATTGAATCTGTAAGGCCTAGAACATTACTTTATCCTGAGAATAAGTATTTACAACACCATGTAATCGCAGGCTAATTAAATAGATCATTTATCTTTCACACATCGCACTGCCTGACCAATACGCCTAACTCCTGCAAATCGAATCCCAGTAGTACCGTCATCTAAAAACACTATAGCTCGAGGCCCTCCTTTTTGTGTACTTGTCCAAAAACCGCCTCCTCTCTTAAAATACTCAATCTTACCATCAACCTCTCTATATCCACTAGGTAATACATTCAATTTATACTTATCAGTTCCACGCAAATACTGATCCCAATCCTTTGGGGATCTAAGATTTTGAGCATATCGCTCATCCTTAAGGACATCACATGTATAATCTAAAACTCCATTCACCCATTCTTCTTTTGAAGGGACATGCCAACCTTCAGGACATAACTTTCCAGATTCAACAGAATAATAATTATAATAAGCTCCATATTCATCCTTTAATGTTATATCATTATTTACCCAACAATAAAAACGGCCTCTCCTATTTTCATTCCAATTTTCATTACTTTCAGCATATTCAATTGGAGTCCCATCGTTAAACTTAGTAACTTTTAAATTTGAAGTCATCCATTCATTGCCATCTATAACTACAGAACTATACACATTGCCATCTATATCTGTAACAGCTTTTTCTTTAACCGAAAAAACCACTTCTTTAACAACCTCCTTGACTTCCTTTTTTTTCTTTACTGGTTTAGAATTACACTGTACAAATATGACAATAAAAAAAACACTTGTCAGAAACCCAATACTATGATTTAAATTCATCTTTATAAAATTTATCTAATTTATCGATAACCACCTTCTCTTTTGTTATTTTTAATCCTTCCATATCAAGCTGAGGTAAATTTTCCCCGCTACCGCGCGAATCCTTTGCATGGTTTAACAACATCTAAACTAACTAATATTTATTACTTAACTTAATAATGGCCGCTCCATTCTACTACAAAAAAAGCCTTACAAATTAAAATCTGTAAGACCCGAGGTAATCTGCTTATACCACACGATAAAATCGTGCGGTAGCGGGGATTTAAACAAATTATAGTGATTGATTATCAACTAATTAGCACTCTTTTTTTATATTTTTTCAACCCTTGATTCGCATTAAAACTTAATTTGTATAATTATCTTTATTAATTATTTTCACACTATTATATGTACCCAATGGTGGTCTATAAGAATTCCCATTAATATCTGATTTCACCAATACATCCACACCATTTTTCATTTTATAAATAAAATAAGTATTAATCATTGGTTGATTAACACCCTCATCAATACATCTAGTTCTTGTCCAATCCACATGTACTTTTATATCAAAAAGCTCAACATTAGAATTCATCTTTTTTACTTTTGCCTTAACCTCATCACTATATTGCTTGTGTGAGTGATGATTTTTTTGAATAACAACTCCTCTTTCACTTTCATTACTAAATGGTGATTCTTTCCAATACTGATCTCGCTCATGTTGCTGATAGCTATTTGCTTCTGGAGTCTCTATTACACTTAAATACAATGGATCTGGAAATCCTAAAGATTTTCTTCTCTCAAAATCCTTATCTCTATAAGAATCAAATGCACTTCCTGGAGGTAATGGTCTATTCTTATCCATATACCATACATAATATGACCATTGGGCCCTCAAACTGGCTCCATTTGAACCAACGATACAATTTGTGAATAAATTTGGATGACACAACTTTAAAGACTGTCCTTTTCCTGTATTTGAAATAATAGCAACCACATCATCAAATTTTGTATAAATAGGACTAGACCACCAAAAGCCAGGATAAGTAATTGTTCCATTAATTCTATCAAATATTATAATTTGGCTTGGCTTAGTAAATAACCAAAATAATGAAATAACTAAAGCACCAACACCTGTAGGAATAAGACATTTTAAAAAACCTTCATCATTACGCCCTAACAGAATCAATAATAAGAACACAAAAAAGGTCATCCCTACATATACCCAAGCGTAATAATTCTGATTTAATATTAACCTCCCCCCCTCTTCATCAACCTTTACTCTACTATATTTTTCACCTAAATTTACAAATGACAATTTGTCTATTTTGCTAACTTCTAGCTTAAGACGTTTTTTTCTAAATCTATCCTTTACCTTAATCTTTTGTATTTGGCTCATACCAATTCTTTTAATTTGCTTTATGCCAAGCCTTATTACTTTTCAAGTCATCTTTTGTTGCTATTTTTATCGATTGAACAAAATCACTTTTCTTATAAATTTCTTTACTTAACAAACCTTTTTTCCCAACGGTTACATTCTCTGTAGTAGTAAACTTTCCACCTATATATCGTCTATTCTTGTTTATAGAAAATGGATAGCTATCACTATCTCTAATATCCAACCAACAAACAAACAGTAATTGACTTGCAATGTTATTTTCCATCACAGATGGATCAATCCCAAAATCCAATTGTAGCGTAGGAATAATTTTCTTTTGCTGATTCCCTACCCTTAAAACCTTACTAATGACATTAACATCAATCTTCTCACCATTACATGATGCTACACCATTTTTATAATAATATACTTCAAACTTTAATTGTTCTGCATCATCAAGAAATTGACGAAAACTAATCTCTAAACGATATTCAACTATATCAGAAATTGTTGTTTCCCGGCTACCGCGCGAATGCTTCGCGTGGTTTAACAATAAACTAAACTACAAATATTTATCAGTTAACTCAACAACAGTCCGTTATATTCAGGTTTAAATAGCTGAAAATCAACCAAATAAATCGCTCGAAAACTTGATTAAACCCCTGAAAATCAGTATCTTAATGGAGAATTTCGACAACTTCATTAAGGGTGACTATCAAGGGAAATATTATTTATAAAACACACATACATAGCGCGTTAGGGAAAATGCCAAATATCAACAAATGGAGAAAAGAGTTTGTAACAGAGACTCTTATCCTATTTTTATGCATCAAAGGCCGTATTAACTTTTTACAATTAGGGCGCTTTGGCTTGTACAAGGAACAAAGATGTCGACAACAATTTGAAAAACCATTTGACTTTTTAACTTTCAATAAAGAATTTATCTTGGCTCATGGTAGTGGTAAATATGTAATTGCTTTCGACCCTTCATACATCAGCAAATCCGGCAAACATACACCAGGAATCGGTTATTTCTGGTCAGGATGTGCAAGTCGCGCAAAATGGGGACTAGAAATTGGAGGACTTGCCGCAATTGATATAGATAATCATACAGCCTTTCATTTAGAGGCTATACAGACAATGGTCAATAAAGAACAATCTCTTTCTGATTGGTATGCAGATATTATAACTGAACGAAAAACACAATTACTTGAGGTATCTTCATATTTAGTTGCTGATGCATGGTTTGCAAAATGCACATTTGTTGACCGAGTAATTAATGCCGAAATGCATTTGATAAACCGATTGAGAGATGATGCAAATCTACGATACTTGCATCAAGGTGAGCCGACAGGTAAAAGAGGAAGACCCAAAAAATATGACGGTAAAGTTGATAATAACAATATCGACAGCAAACACTTTGAATTAGTATCAAAGGATGATCAGACCATCATTAATAGTGCTATTGTGTATTCCATATCTTTAAAGCGTTGCATAAAGGTTGTGCATGTCCTTTACTGCAATAAAAAGGGGAATCAGACTTGCAAGTTGTATTTCTCAACAGATATTAACCTGAATGCTTCGGATATTCTGAAGTTTTATCAAAGTCGTTTTCAGATTGAATTTCTATATCGCGATGGAAAGCAACATACAGGTCTAAATGATTGTCAAGCCAGAAGTGAAAAAAAATTGGACTTTCACTTTAACGCTTCTCTGACTGCCATTAATATTGCAAAAGCACACATTGGTTGAGTATTCCAAAACAAGAAAGAAAGTCATTTTCAATGACGGATGTTAAAACAATAAACCACAATGCCTTACAGTTGAATTTGTTTTTTTGATAAGTTCGGCACAAACCCACACTTACCTAAATATCAGAAGAAGGCAAGGGAGCTATTATATTATGGCACTATTGCTGCTTAAAAGTTTAACGAAGCATTGCTTAAAAAACAGTCTCTCTATTTACTGTTAAAACAAAAGCCTAATAAATTTAATCAGTAAGGTCTGAAACTTTATTTCTTCTAGTAATACCAACTTGTATTTTAAAAAGCACTTACGAATCTAAACTTGCCATTTTCATACACATAACTAACATCACAACTATTAACTTCATCCATGTCATCACCTTTTCCCTCTTCCCAATACAGTAGTTTTTCCGTATTAAAAGTAAACACCAAGCTTTCTGATTGTTGATTTATTTCTAAAACTTCAGACAAGTATAAATTTTCATCTGTGGTGCCCACCTCATCAATGTCACCTATATAACGTAAGTCATTGCTATTTAACAAATACAAGACTAAGCCATCATCATATTCAGAAGCCATTTGCACCACGCACAATAAATCTTCAGATTCGGCTAAGGTATAGAACAATGGTTTAAAACTATAAGTACCCATTGCTCCTTTCGATTTAGTGATTAATTGATTTTGAGCATCGTAAAGAAACAACCTCCAACCATAATCTAACTCAGAATCAAAGGCTGACATTTGCCCCTCTATAGGTTTATAATAACCAACTGCAATCTTTATATTTTGATAACAAAACGTTTTATCAAAATTAATATGTGCATCCAGTACACCTTCACATGTAGGGAGAGTGAGTGCTTGTACATGGTTAAAAGTTCTATCCTTTGCATGTTTAGTATTATCAGTATTTACTTGATGCTTTACTTCATAAGCGGAAGGTAATTTGATTGACAATCGCCCATATTTATATACCGGTTTTTCACGCTCATAATAAGCAGCTTCAGACTCATACTCTTCAGCTTTAACTAAAAAAGTACTATCCGTTTCCCAAACAGCCTCAATGGGTAAAAACGTGTAATCAGACCAGGCAGCCCATAATTCATCTGGCTCTTCCGGGTTAGTACTTTTTAGCTCCAAACTACCCATTACAATGTTTTCACCATCAATGCGACACGTAACAATTAACTGATTATCATTAGATAAATAAGGAAATTCCATTAACACAATCTCCTTTCCTGTATCTTCAAATACCATACGGTATCCAAAACCTTCAGCAAAAGAAACGCTTAGAATATGTGCTTTTACATTCGGACAATAACCAACATACTTATACTCTACGCCTTCGTACCCATATTCTTCAAACGTATGAATCTCATATTGCTTCTTGCCTGTTTGAGTAGGAATACTGATAACATGATCAATGGGCAGAATTAGTTCACTCGTATCAAGTAGATTCAATTGCCTATTTTTAACTTCCAGAAAAACATCCGGGGTAATTTCCGTTAAATATCTTGAAATGTGATAAGATGAATCTTCGTGATACACGTTTGGCACTTCTTTAAACTCAATCTGCTGAATGCTTGAACTATTTGAAATGTTCTTTTTCTGAACTTCAGCAAGCTGTACCGGGTCTATTTCTAAAACGGTATCCGCTTGAGGTAATTTCACCTCTTCAATTGGCTGTGTGGCTTTTCTGGAGGAGGTTTGACAACTGGCAACAGTTACAAATACAAGTAGAAAGGCAGATACCACAGGTGATGGTATCAAAAGGTTAAGCTTCATAAAATTTTCTTTGTAAACGAATTCTAAATATTGAAAACAAAGAAAACAAAATTCTTCCTTTAACTAATCTATTTTCCCAGGCAAAGAAGGAGTTATCAATTACCGCAAGGAGAAGAGTTCTAAAATCTCAGACCATAAAATAGGAATGATTAAGTTATTGGAGTTTAGAACGAAGGTTGAGAAGGAATTGGTCGATAATTATTATATTCGTGATTTCCACGATGCAATTAAAATACGGACGATTTCCTATGAAAATGGTAGAAAACTTAGTGCATAAATACATTTGCGAGAAAAAGTAAAGGCTGAAAGCCATCCGTAATTCAGCATAGGGCATCGCCCTATTTTGCTATAGGAATGAGGAATAGTCCTGAAAGGGCGTACTAACAAAACGAAATAGACTCTGAACGATAAAATAAATCGGTCGCCTTTAACATTAACAATAACAACCAAAACCCGAGAAATGAAAACAAACATCACATTTACACTTATCGGCATATTATCTATCCTAACAATTTCATGCAAAAAGGATAGCACCAATCCTGAAAATACCATTGACTTAAATCCTACTGAAACATTTGCAGAAAGCGATGCTCCTGAAAACTTCACCCACGAAAACCTGAATTTCACTGGACCTTGGGGATACAACAAAAGTGCTAATTCAACCCGAAATTACCCAATTGTTGTAGTTGGTAAATGGGGCGAAGGAGCAAACTACTATAAAAACGTAGAGCAAGACTACCCTGCATTCGTAATTGATTATCAGAAAACTTCTTCCGGCGATGGTCAAGCCCTGGGGCAATGGATACAAAGTGCCGTAAGCGAGGGTTACCGCATAGATCCCAACCGCATCTATTTAACCGGCTTTTCGTGGGGAGGCTCAAGTTCTTATCCCTTAGCCCAAGGATTACATCAAGAAGGAATGTACTTTGCAGCCATTATTCGTGTAGCCGGCCAAAGTCAGTCCGATTTAGGAAACGATATCGCAACGAAAACAGCAGTTTGGTACCATATAGGATTAAACGATGAGCCTGTTAGAGTTCAGGTAGCACGCGATGCCATGGATAATATGCGCAATTACGATTGCAATAAAACCGCTATCGAAACGAGTGTTTCGGACAATATTACCGGTTACGACCGAACCACAATTACTTTAAGCAGACAGGAGCGCGAAATGTTTAAGTATAGCGAGTATACCGGCATGGGGCATAGTGCAGGCGCATGTTATAAGGATGAGGCATTGTTGCCTTGGATGTTTAAACATTCGTTATTATTAAACTAAAACGACCATGTAAAAACCTTACTCATTGAAGTTCGGATAGCTACGGGGGAAATAAACTACCTTCTGCATCTTGGCGTCTTAGCGTCTTGGCGTGAAAATTTTAAACACATGAATCTAAAAGAAAAAAAAGTAATCCATAAGCCAGGTTTAACTTAAAATAAATTATCTGAAATCAACCATGCTTTGATATGCTCTCCAGCCTCTTAATATCAGTTATTTCAATTACTTTACCGTAGATTTTAATAATATTGTCTTTTCTGAATTCGGTTAAAGCTCGTATTACATTTTCGGTTGTCATGCCAATGTATTCGGCAATTTCCTTTCTCGAAATGGGTAACTCAAATTCGGCAGCTTGGTAAATGTGATTTTTAAAAAACAGCAGAATATAGGCCACGCGTCCTTTGAGATTTCGCTTACGTATTTCGAGCGATTCGAGAATAATTTTATCAGAAATAAGACTCATGCGCTGTAATAAATCAAAAGAGAATGCACCATTTTCGGCAGCTAATTTTCTAATTTCTTCCATCTTAATATTACAGGTTACCGACTTTTCAATCGCCTTAATTGAGTACGAATAGTATTTGCCCGAAAACACACTTAAAATACTTAAAAAATCAAAGGGTTTGGCAAAGGCTATGATTTGCTCTTTATCGTTTTCGTTGTGAATAAATAGTTTTACGAGGCCACTTTTTAAGTATAAAAAATCCATAATTTCATCGCCCTGGGATAAGATGTAGTCTCCTTTGTCAAACGACTTTTCAATCTTACGGGAACATATCGAGTTAATATCATCTTTCGAAATATTTTCGAAAAACATAGCTTTTAATTCGCAGTTGCTACAATTACATTTCTCCATAGTTCCTCGTCTATTTTATTCATCGAAACCTTTTAGCCGGCAAAAACATCAGCTCATTCCTCACTACTCACATCTCATTTCTCACATCAGCAAGCTAATCCCACATATTAAAGCAGATTTCGTACAAGTTTCATTCAAATGTTATTAAGTGACAAAATATGATAAATATCAGTAAATGATAATTGTCATTGCTTCAAATGTCACACTTGCAGAGGCTTATTCGTAAAATTAATAAAAGAAATAACTAAAACATACAGCCATGCAAAAACTACTCATATTAGGCGGAGGTACAGCCGGTACCATGATGGCTAACAAGCTTGTAAAAGCCTTAGATAACGAAGAATGGGAAATTACGATAGTTGATAAGTACAAAACCCATTATTATCAACCGGGATTTTTATTTATCCCTTTCGGCATTTATAACCGGAAAGACGTCGAAAAGCCCAAAGCCAATTTCTTCCCTCCCGGCGTAAAAGTCATTTTTAGTGATGTGAATAAAATTGAGCCCGACGAAAACAAAGTACTTTTAGAAGACGGCCGCGTTTTACATTATAACTATTTAATCATTGCAACCGGTACCAAAACAGTTCCGGAAGAAACCCCCGGCTTAAAAGAGAAGCTTTGGTACAAAGATATTTTTGATTTTTATACCGTCGAAGGAGCCTGTGCTTTACAGCGTAAATTTAAGCAATGGGAAGGTGGTAAGTTAGTGATGGCCATTACCGAATTGCCTTACAAATGTCCGGTAGCTCCCCTTGAATTTGTTTTTTTGGCCGATGATTATTTTACCAAAAAAGGAATTCGCGATAAAGTGGATATTACCTTGGTAACTCCTCTTCCCGGTGCATTTACAAAGCCCGTAGCCACTAAGATGTTAAGCGAGTTACTGAAAGATAAGAACATCAATGTAGAAAGTGAATTTTACATCGAGAGCATTAACAACGATGAAAAGAAACTAGTTTCTTACGACAATAAGGAAGTCCCCTTCGACCTGCTTACCATAGTTCCGGTAAACATGGGCGACCCAATGATTGCCCGAAGCGAAATGGGCGACGATTTAAACTTTGTACCAACTAACAAGCACACACTTCAAAGTGAAAAATACGAGAATATTTTTGTACTGGGAGATGCTTCCAACATTCCTACCTCGAAAGCAGGGTCGGTAGCTCACTTCGCTTCCGAAATATTGTTTGATAACATTATGGATGCCATCGAAGGCCGACCTTTATCAGCCAAATTTGACGGACATGCCAATTGTTACATCGAAACCGGTTTTGGTAAAGGGGCATTGATAGATTTTAATTACGATACCGAACCGCTTCCGGGAACCTTTCCACTACCGGGTTTAGGCCCATTCGGCTTATTGAAAAACACCAAGATAAACCATTACGGAAAAATCATGTTCCGCTGGATTTATTGGCACATCTTACTAAAAGGCAAAGAGTTACCAGTTGAAGCCGACATGACGATGGCCGGAAAGAAAAAAGTTAGTTTCTAAAATTTTATGGTCATGGATACATTAAAATTAAACAATAGAATGGATGAGCTCGACCGTAAAATGGATATGATTCTCGAAATTGTCAGTCATCAAAAAATGAAAACTGAAGAGCTAAATGATTTAGCGGATGATTTGGCAATAGTAGGGAAAGATATTTATGATTCGGCCGTGGAAGAACTCGATAATCAAAAGATTGAGTTGCAACCCGAAGATTTGATTGAGTTAGGAACGGGATTTCTTCGAAACATTAAAAACTTCAATAAAGCCATCGCCTTGTTTGAGAGTGTTAACGACTTTGCCAAGGATGCCGAGCCAATTGTTCACGATGCCATTCTGGACTTAACCAAAACACTCAATCAATTCGATGAAAAAGGGTATTTCGATAAGCTTTCGGAGTTAGCAAAGGTCATAGACCTTGCCGTTAGTCAGATTTCGGTGGAGGATATTAAACAATTAGCCGGAAATATTGGAATACTGATTGAGCTTGCAAAAAAACTGACTTCACCGGAATTACTTAAACCGGCTAATAATGCACTCGCCGTTTTCGAAAGCATTCAATCACAAGAAATACCGGAGTACTCATTATTTAAAATGATGCGGCAATTAAACAAGCCCGAAATGAAACGCGCATTCGGTTTTGCCATCACTTTTATGAAAGAAATGGATAAAGCATAAACAAGAGCATTAACTTAAAACTATATCATCATGGCAGATAAAGTAATAGCAGGTAAAACTGTACAGGTAAACGATGAAGGCTATTTATTAGACGCTTCACAATGGGATAAAGAAATTGCTGTGGAAATAGCAAAAGAAATCGGCATTGAACTCACCGATAAACACTTTGAAGTCCTTGCCTTTTTACGTGAGAAAAAAGAGGCCGGGGAACCGCTTACCATCCGTAAAGTAGGTAAATCCGGAATTGTAGATATTAAAGAATTTTATGCCCTTTTCCCGGGAGGTCCTTTAAAGTATTCTTCTAAAATAGCAGGAATTCCAAAACCGGTAAGTTGCGTGTAATAAGTGTAAAAGTTTAATAAAAAGCAATCGAAATGAGCGACACTGATAAACCATTAAAAAAAGTCTGTATAATATGTGCCAAGGGTACAATTGAAGATGTGTATGCGACGTTGGTAATGGCCAACGGAGCGGTAATGGAAGGCATTGAAGCGAAGGTTTTCTTTACATTTTTTGGCCTTGATGCCATTACCAAAAAGCAAATGAAGAAATTACATACGGCAACTGTGGGTAACCCTGCTATGCGAATGCCCGGAGGGTTAGCATTCCCAACATTTTTAGGGATGATACCGGGGGTAGAAGCAGGTGTTTCTGCCATGATGCGCAGTCAAATGGATAAACTGGATATTCCGCCGGTGGATGAATTTCTGGAAATGATAACCGCCGGAGGCGGGGAAATATATGCTTGCAAACTGGCCATGGATATGTTTAAACTGGATAAAAGCGATTTGCACGAAGAAGTAAGCGCGATACTTACTGTGGGCGAATTTTATGCCATGTGCGGTGGCGAAGGAACTCAAATAATCTTTACGTGAATGATGAATCAATTAGCAAAGGTAGAAGGAGTTGAGGTTTTGGTAAACGCTTCAACTCCTTGTTTATGCGTGTATTTCCCCGGCTGCCGCGCTGCCAATGTCATTAACTTAAGAAATATTTCGCTCTTACAGAGCTATTTAAAACCGAACCAATTGACGTAGGGCTATGCTCTACGCTAATTTAAACAAGGCTTTCAGCCTTAACTTAATGACATTAATCGTGCGGTAGCGGAGGTTATGAAACATTTCAGTTCTTAAAGATCTTTATTCCATCAAAACCATCAATGCGCTAATGTTCGGCTCTTGCAGACTCCATTTTCCAATTTGATAGAATTTCCGGATGAATCGTATAAAACACAATCAAACTTAGCTGTAGTATAATACTTGGCATTAAAATCCTGAACTGCTTTGTGCTCAGTAATTTCAAAAGAGCTTCCCCTCTGATCTCCACTACCATAGTCGGATCGCCAGTTTACACCATTTTCATCCAGGTAATGCACATAAGCACCATCAAAACCGGTATGATAAGAATTGGTTTTTTTTCCAAAAACATAAGCCCTTTCTGTAAACATTGCCTCTTTATCCTTTGATGAGACGGAATTATTCGGAAAGTATTTGATGATACCAAAGCCTGCATGATTTTTTTGTTCAACAGGATTTATTAAAATGGTTGACTCAACCGCAACATATCCACCTTCCACTATGCCAGCAGAACTTGAAATTCCGGAACCAACAAACTTTCCATCCTGAATCAGCACTTCTTTACCATCAATGGTAGCATGAAAATAAAAGGTGGATGTAATCCTTGATTCATTATCAGAACCTTCTGTTTCGTTATCAGAGCCATTATTCTCTATTTCTCCAGGTTTATCTTCCGGCTCTTCGGTTTCGTCTTTGTCACATGATGTCAATAGTCCCAAACAGCAAATCACAAGGAAAACTTTTAAAAATGTGAATTTCATATTTATTTTAATTTAGATTAATGACTGTAAACATATCATTTATTGTAACAATAGCCAATAAAATAGTTATCATCAGGTTGAAACCCTAACTCTTTGGTCTTCCCGTTCTCCGTAACAAAAAACCTGGTGTACTCATGAGCCTCCATGAGAGCAATCTCTCGAAAAATAAAACAAGCATCGGTAAATCGATTCACTATTTTAGACTCTTGCTCAGAAAAATAAGTATTGTATCCATATTGCAAATAACGTATAAGTACATCACCTTGGTAAAAAAAATTATAGGGCTCTAAATGGATTTCATACTCTTTTAGAACCTCCCCTTGCTTAATAAATGACACCTTTATCATTTCGTCATGATCAGAATTCAAACTGTCTATTCGTGAATTAATAGTCATCTCAAAATCCAATTGATCATTCACATAAGAACATCGTTTAGTCAAAATTTCATGACTATAAAACAAGCTATCAATAATCTCATAATCTTTATGCACATCCTTATCTTCCTGAAATTGAATACAGCTTTTATCCTTCCCTTTATACACACACCTTTCTAAAACTTTACCGTCTAATTGAGTTTTTACAGACCGAATTTTACATCCTTGTTTATAGAGCGTAGAATCTTTTATGGGAGAAATGATACTATAAAAAGTACGCCAGCCATCTAACACACCTTTATTGTAATGAAAAACACTGGAGGTATCACTATCACGATAATAATCTACTTGCTCACCATGTTTTAATCCGTCTTCATAATTTAGCTGCGTAACAAAACCATGATTTACAGATTTAGAAAAACCTTTTCGCTTTCCATTTTCAAATTCTGATTCTTCAAACGTCTTTCTCTTATATTTGATTCGATAATGGCCTTCTAACGCTTCTTCTTGATGAAAAAGTTGCCCATCAACTTCTGTTACATCTGATTTTTTTAGCCTCTTGTATTTTTGCTTTGCATGGATACAGGTCATAAACAATGATAAAATTAGAATACATGTAAGCTGTTTCATACCTTATTTTTTTCAGTTCTCTCTAAAAGATGCATGGAAGGAATATTTTCCATAAAAAGAATTCAACAAAATTATACTTTCAATTTATAAAAAGTTCTTTTCGTGAACTTTCGGGCTTTTTGTAGTTTATCTTTGTTTTTACTTCAAATCAATATAAAGCATGCAACGTCACCCAATCTTTAGATTTCTAAGTGCAATTTTAAAAATAATTGGAATCGTAATTTTATCTATCCTTTTCATTTTTACCATTATCTCATTATACGTATTACATTCCTGTGAAAACTCATCCGATACTCCAATCTACAACTACGAAATCTCTGGTATCATTACCGATGAAACTCACTCTCCACTTGATAGCGCAACCATCTCTTTTAAGGACTCGTGTACATCAACCACCACAGATTCATTAGGTCAATACACACTATACTATCCCAACTCATTGTGGATTGAAATCTCAAAAAAAGATTACCAACCTAAACGTATAAAACTTATAAACTTTTCAGAATATGCAAACTATGAATTTGACACCATCGTTTTAACAAAGTCTGAGATTAAGACCAATGACCTTCTCATCCTCCAGCCAAAGGTCTCAAATCCCTTTCCTAAACAAATGAGTTTTTCAGGAAAAGTATGTAATGAATTCGGAAAACCTTTACAAAATGCAAAAGTAAGCCTGACAGATAGCATTTTTAATTGCACCTCGGATAAGGAAGGAAATTTCAAGTTTCATAAAAACAAATGCACAATATCCTTTAACAGACTAAATTACAATCATTCTTTAACTCATATTGATATCCGTCCTCGAACCAAACAGCTTCAAAAAAACATCACTTTGGTACAAATATCAAACAGAAAAGGAATTTACCTATTAGCTTCAGATAAATACATCGCTATCCCCAAGGTTAAATTACATTATGATTCTGAAGAAAAAACTGGTAAAATTTTATGGGGAGGTAATCACCATTACAACATCAACAAGTATTACTACTCACCCAATGCCCCAATATTTAAAATTGACAAAAATACAGAAACACCTCTTCGATTTATATTATTTGATACTAGTTATGATCACTTATTCAAACAAAAAGGGGATTATGGATTCATTTGCACGGTTGATTATAAATACACTTCATTTCTAAATCCGGAAGAAGCTTCACACCCTACCCAAAGTACTTTCATCACACAAAACGATCCATCTCGTATACATTGCCAAATTATTGAATTTACCCCAGACTCTACCAACCAGAATTATGTCTTCTTCAGTCCGGAACATAAAAATGGATTTATTTTTTCGTATTAATTAAAACAGCCACCAAAGAAAAAGCACGAAAATCATTTTCGTGATCTTTCGTGCTTTTCTTAGTTTATCATTATTTACTTTTCCGTGATTCCCCGTGCCTTCCATAGTTAAACATAAACACCTTGCAAATCATCTAAGGTCAACGTTCACTATCTATATTCTAGCACCTACTGCAAACAATCGTCCCAGTCTTTCCAAACCGGTTCGTAACCTTTTGCTTTGATCATGTCGCAGACTACTTCCGGTGAACGATCGTCAGCCACTTTAAACTGCTCCAAGGCTTTATTGTAAACTGCATAACCACCCGGTTCGGTTTTTGAACCTGCACTCATGGCCGTTATGCCCAATTGCATCATATTATCTCTAAACTTCACGCTTTCGCGAGTGGATAGCGACAAATCAACATCCGGATTAAAAATACGGTAAGCCATGATCAATTGAGCCAAATCACGATCTGATGCCGGTGAGTTAGGCTCAAAAGAACCAGCATGAGGCCTTAATCGCGGGAATGATATGGAATAGCGCGTACGCCAATAGTTTTTTTCTAAATAGTCTAAATGAGCTGCAGTAAAAAAAGAATCAGTGCGCCAGTCTTCCAGACCAAGCAAACACCCCAAGCCAACTTTATGCACGCCAGCTTCACCTAAGCGATCAGGGGTTTCTAAGCGAAATGAAAAATTAGATTTCTTCCCGGCCGGATGATAAACCGCATAACGCTCTTTGTGATAAGTTTCCTGATAGATATAAACCGTATTCAAACCAGCATCTACTAACTCCTTATACTCTTCCGTCTTCATGGGTTGCACCTCGATAGACACCTGTGAGAAATGAGGTTTAACCAATTCTATCACATCTTTTAAATAAGAAAAGCCACAATCTTTAGGATGCTCACCCGTTACTAAAAGCAAGTGATCAAAACCCATGCTTTTAATAACTGCTATTTCTTGCTTTACCTGATCCAGAGTTAAAGTTATCCGCTGAATATCGTTGCTGTGATTAAACCCACAATAAACACAAGCATTAGCACAAGCGTTAGAAAGATATAATGGAATGTACATCTGCATCACCTTTCCAAAACGCTTTAAAGTCAATGCACGACTCTTAGCAGCCATCTGCTCCAAATATGGCTGGGCAGCAGGCGAAATCAAAGCTTTAAAATCTTCCAGATTAGCTCGTGTTGCCAACAAAGCACGTTCTACATCAGCAGCCGTTTTGTTGTAAATTGATTCTTTTACTTCATCCCAGTTATAGGAAGAATGCTTTGATTCGAAGGTCATTATTTAGACATTAGTCCCGATAGCTATCGGGGTTAGACAATAGATTTTAGTTCGGAGTTCGGGGTTCGGAGTTTAAAAGTCTTGTACTTTCGGACTCCGGACTTCGGGCTTCGGACTCTAAAGCTCATCCAAAAACGCCGTCAAAGGACTACTTGCTTCGGCTACCGTTCCAGTTTGAGCCAATTGAGCTTCATGAGCCATTCGTCCGGCCTCAACAGCCATTTTAAAAGCTCGTCCCATCTCAACCGGATTAGGAGAAACAGCAATGGCCGTATTTACCAATACTGCATCGGCTCCCATTTCCATAGCATCAGCGGCATGAGATGGTGCACCAATACCGGCATCTACCACAACAGGCACGTTACTTTGTTCGATGATAATGCGCAACATTTCTTTAGTTTGCAAACCTTGATTGGATCCAATAGGCGCTCCAAGTGGCATAACTGCGGCTGTACCAACTTCTTCTAAACGCTTACACAATACAGGATCAGCCTGGATGTAAGGCAACACAATAAAACCAAGCTTCACTAATTCTTCAGCAGCTTTTAATGTCTCTACTGGATCAGGTAATAAATATTTTGGGTCCGGATGAATCTCTAATTTCAACCAATTTGTTTGCAAAGCTTCACGCGCTAACTGAGCCGCAAAAACCGCCTCTTTCGCATTACGTACCCCACTGGTATTGGGCAATAACTGAATATGCGGATGATTTAAATGTTTAAGAATATCATCTACATTACTCTTTAAATCAACACGACGTAAGGCTACCGTCACTAACTCCGACTCACTTGCCAAAATCGCATCTTCCATCAATTGATTGGAAGCAAATTTCCCTGTTCCGGTAAACAAACGTGATTTAAACTCACGATCGCCTAAATTTAATACGCTCATATAATGTTTAATTGTTAATGATTAGTTATTAATGAGGTGATTACCCTGCATTTATAATTCATCATTAATCATTAATAATTTATTTTATTTTCTGATTATACTGCATCGAAGTCAACTTCCCAATTTCAGTTAACAACTCCAATGTTTTAGCGCCGGGCTGATCACTTTCTGTGATGTTTGAACTTAAAGCCACACCATGCACTCCGGTATCAAATAAGCCCTTAAAATCATCTTCGGTTAATCCGCCAATGGCAATAATGGGGATATTAATCCCGGCTTCTTTACATTGAGCAAATATCTTTTCATAACCCTCAAGGCCTAATATCGGACTCAGGTTCTTTTTGGTAGATGTAAAACGGAATGGCCCTAAACCAATGTAATCAACACCTTCGGCAACCAAACGTTTGATGTCTTCAAAGGTATTTGCAGTACCACCAATAATGGTTTGCTCGCCTAAGATCTGGCGGGCTTTTGATGGGGCCATATCATTTTTTCCTAAATGCACACCGTCTGCACCAATCCTGGCGGCAATCTCAACGTGATCATTTAAAATAAACTTCACTCCATTATCCATACAGTAAGAAAAGCATCGAATCGCTTCCTTTTCGATCTCTTCAGGAGTTTCATCTTTCATTCTAAGTTGCACCCAGTTACCACCACCCAAAGTAAACAAACGAATTTGTTCTTGGTAGCTCAACTTCGTTTCCGGTGAAGTGATAAACTGTAAGCGTGCGATATCTTTATTCATTTTAGTAGTATTAAGATGTGAGCCTGCCTGACTGGTGAGGCAGGTATCAAGTATCAAAACTCAATTTCCAAATTCCCTAATTAGTACATTGTCACATTAGCAAATTAGCACATCAATAATTTCCATCCTGTTATTATGCTTATCCATGAAACCCTAACAGACTTTCATGTGAGGCAATGAACTTTTTAACGTAAAAATGAGCATTGGTACAAGCTTTTTTTAAGTCATAGCCGTTGGCGAGGTGTGCACAGATAGCCGCGGACAACACACAACCGGTTCCGTGCTTTTGCCAATCGCCTTCTACCTTTTTACTTACAACAGAAACACAATCTTTGTTCATTTGATAAAGCTGATCACAAACCACATCCTTATCAGAATGACCGCCTTTAACAAGAATTGCACATTCTAAATCATTGACAATCGCTTGTGCCTGTTCTGTTCCAAATAAAAACTCGTATTCCGGTATATTAGGCGTTATCAGGTTAATCTTCCCTTTCACCAACTGTGCAATTTCCAAACCAGCTGATTCGTGAAAATCAAATCCGGAAGAAGCTTTTAAGATCGGATCCCAAATAATAAAGCAATCCGGCCAAAAAGATTTTAACAAGTTTACCAATTGCTGTAAACATTCACCCGATTCGATAAGACCGATCTTTACAAAACCAATGCGATATTTTTGAGCCAGTACTTCAATCTGCTTTGCGATCTCATCAAAAGCAACCCAATTCACACTTGCAAAATGAGATTCATGCTGATAGGTTAATGCACTCACCACGCCTAAACCAAACACCTTATGGGCTTCAAAGGTCTTAACATCTGCTAAAACACCGGCACCTCCCGAGGGATCAAAACCGGCAATTGACAATACATAAGGTATTTGATTCATTTCTTCATTACCATTTTTCGGCGATGGACTTGTACTTTGTTACCAAGGCATCAACTTTAGCATCCTTTGCAAATTGTACCCAAAGTGCACCATGCAAAGCCACGCTATCAAAACCTAAGTCTTTGGCTATATCAATGTTATCTCCATCAATTCCACCTAAAGCTAAAACCTGAAGTTTATTAAAAGTCTTTAAAAACTCTTTTAATTCGCCGTGATCAATCTGAGGACCATAACCGGCTTTTGAAATACTTTCAAAAACAGGACTTAAAAAAGCATAGGAAAAAGCATCATCCAAATAAGTTAATTCTTCCATGGAATGAACCGCAATACTTTTAGGCACACTTGTTTTGAGATAATCTTCCATTAAATGACGGTTATAAGTCGTAAAATGAACCCCTCTTAAATTCAACTCTTCGGCCAAACCTAAATGACTGTGAACCATAAGACGGTTTCGATACTGAGTATCCACACCCTCAATCCACGCTCTAAGTTCTTCCTCTGTCCAACCCGGTTTACGTAGATGAAAAATCTCTAAACCTGCTGCAAATAATGCATTAACAGCTTCCAATTCTTTCCTTGGACGTTCCGGATGGCAAATAACAACTGGTTTCATAAAGTATATTTTTGTTCTATTAAAAATAGCTAAAATCTCAGGCTCTATTTTGTTTTTCTTGATAAATCATTAAAATCTGAAAACCTCAGCCACGATAATTATCGTGGGAAGTCCACAGCATTAAGCTCTATCATCAGCACATTTGCACATTGATTCATTTACACATCATTAAAGGTAAAGCTCTCCTCCCGATTCTTTAAACTCGGCACTCCGCTCCTCCAATTTCTTGGCCAATTCACGTACTTCCATGGTGGCACGCATCGAACAAAAATGTTCTCCGCACATCGAACAGAAATGCGAAGATTTATAACCTTCTTCCGGTAAGGTTTTATCATGATACGACATTGCTGTCTCCGGGTCAAGAGCTAATGCAAATTGATCTTTCCAACGGAACTCAAAACGCGCTTTACTCATGGCATAATCTCTAAACTGTGCTCCCGG
The DNA here is from genome assembly GCA_003249255.1 of Bacteroidales bacterium. Lineage (GTDB taxonomy): Bacteria > Bacteroidota > Bacteroidia > Bacteroidales > Marinilabiliaceae > SZUA-582. The sequence goes on along the minus strand of QKJP01000029.1, from coordinate 36,584 downwards.
AAATCCTTTTGCGATATCCGCAGCATGAGCCGCTAATTTATAAGTTATCACTCCTGTTTTTACATCGTGCTTATCCGGTAAACCCAAGTGTTCTTTAGGGGTTACATAACACAGCATAGATGTTCCTTGCCAGGCAATCATGGCACCTCCAATAGCAGAGGTAATGTGATCGTACCCCGGTGCAATATCGGTTGTTAATGGTCCTAATGTGTAAAATGGTGCCTCGTGACACTTATCTAACTGAAGATCCATGTTTTCTTTAATTCCTTGCATTGGAACGTGACCCGGTCCTTCGATCAACACCTGAACATATTTCTTACGAGCAACTTCAGTTAATTCACCTAACACATCCAACTCTCCAAACTGCGCTCTGTCGTTGGCATCAGCAATCGATCCCGGACGCAAACCATCTCCCAATGACACACCCACATCATAAGCAGCCAAAATGTCACAAATCTCATCAAAATGGGTATACAAAAAGTTTTCTTTATGGTGATGCAACATCCACTTTGCCATGATCGAACCACCTCGCGAAACAATACCTGTAACACGATGAATAGTCGCCGGAATATGTCGCATTAACAAACCGGAGTGGATGGTAAAATAATCAACTCCCTGCTCTGCTTGCTCAATTAAAGTGTCACGATAAATTTCCCAGCTTAGTTCCTCAACCTTTCCTTTTACCTTTTCTAAGGCTTGATACAATGGCACCGTACCCACAGGAACCGGAGAGTTACGTACAATCCATTCTCGCGTCTCGTGGATATTAGCACCGGTAGATAAATCCATAATGGTATCTGCTCCCCAGCGGAACGCCCAAACAGCTTTTTCGACCTCTTCTTCAATGGATGATGTGGTAGGAGAGTTTCCTATGTTTGCATTAATCTTCACTAAGAAATTACGACCAATAATCATTGGTTCAATCTCAGGGTGATTAATATTTGCAGGAATCATGGCACGACCTGCGGCGATTTCGTCACGCACAAATTCTGCAGTCACTTCTTTATCCGGAATGTTAGCCCCATAACAGTTCCCTCGATGTTCCCGGTACTTTTCTTTAATCTCTTGAATCTTCTGATTTTCTCGAATGGCTACATACTCCATCTCCGGGGTTATCATGCCCTGACAAGCATAATAATATTGTGAAACCACCTTCCCGTCTTTGGCCTTTAAAGGCTTACGACTAGCATGTTCAAAACGTAAATGATCAAGACTTTCATCAGCCAAACGCATACGGCCATATTCAGAACTTAGGTCATCTAATTGCTGAACATCACCACGTTCTTCAATCCACTCCTGACGAATAGCAGGAAGACCTTTTTCCAAATCAACTTGATAATCAGGATCAGTGTAAGGCCCACTCGTATCGTAAACGGTAACCGGAGGATTCTTTAACAATTCTCCATCCGTTGTTTTAGTATCGCTCAAAATGATTTCACGATGAGCGACTTTTATATCGTATATAGATCCCTTTTCATACACCTTACGTGATGATGGGAACGGACCGGTTGTAATACCGGCTTGATTTATTTTTGTTGATTTTGTCATAATTTCTTTAAATAATCTGCACATTAACACATCAGCACATTAATTATCAACCACCCTGGCTGGCTTTAATGATTAACACTTTATCATTTTCTTGAAGTTGAGCAGAACCCCACTCTCCTTTTGGCACTACAACTTCATTAATAGCTACAGCAATTCCTCCTTTTCCCTCCTGACCAATTTTAGCCAACAAAGTCTGGATGTTTGCATTTACTTCAACAGACTCTTCCTGTCCGTTAACAAATACGACCATAATATTACTCTTTGAGTGTTACAAAATAAAAAGAGGCAGTTATTCCATCAAACTTCTTCCCTGTGCAGCATTACCTGTTTCAGGTTCAAAGGGTATGATCTCAGCCTGTATGTTTTAGGCACCCCCAAAATTTTTCCATGTCAAAGTTAACGGAAAATCGGAAAAGAGAAATAAAAAAGCCGAAGAATTGATCTTCGGCTTGTGTTTTGAGCAAAATTATTTTTTAAGATTTCTCCTATCTCATCAATAAACAATATCATTTCTTGAAACATCAATTCAACTTCATCACATTTAAACTCCACAAAGGCATCATAATCTCCCTTAGTTCTAATCTGAAAAGCATTTCGTAACATCTTTCCATATCGAACTTCAACGATACCCTTTGCTATAAACTCCTTATTAAACCATCCAATAAGTTGTGCATGCTTAGATGTTTCAAATCGATTTTTTATCGCAACGAAGTAACTGCATAATACATTCCATAATAAATGCGATTTACAGCTACAGCAAATCGTCCCGACTCGATTAAAAACCTCACCAAATCAATAGTTTCTTTGGCCTGTACAAAACGATATTCAATTAATGATGTTCGATCCTGTTCGTTTATCATACGTGATAACCCTGCTTAATGGCATTAACAAACACAGGCTGCTGTCCTCTTGGAGATTCCAATTCAGATTCTGCAAGAACATGAGCATCTGTAATTATATTATACCTTAGATCAATACCATAGCAAACATCTGATATTTCACGTTCTAATTTCCAATCTTTTTCACCCTTCACAATGATCAAAACATCATAATCTGATTCAAAAGTTGTTTCATCCTTTAATTGAGACCCAAACAACACAAGCTCCTTTATATTACCATGCAGGTTATTTTGCAAATCTCGCTTTAAATCTTTTAATATTTTAATCTTATCAGGTGTCATAATGATATTATCTATTTACTTCTGAACCTTAAGCACTTCTGTCACCATTTTTTCCATTTCCTCCTGAGGTCTGAAGCCCATAACAGCTTGCGGTTCACCGTCTACCGGAATAAATACAACGGTTGGCAAACTGCGAATCCCAAAAGTAGCCGCTAATTCTTTTTCCTTATCTGTATTTACTTTAAACACCTGAATTTTACCACCATACTCCTTTTGCATTTTTTCTAATACCGGCGACAACATTTTACATGGCCCGCACCAATCGGCATAAAAATCTAAAATAGCAGGAACTTTTCCGGCATAAGCCCATTGTTGATTTTTTTCGTAATCAAAAACCTGTTGCTTGAAGGTTTCTTTTGTAAGGTGTATCACGCCTTCCGGGTTAGCTTCAACTGCGGCTGAATTTTCCTCAACCGCTTTCGCTTCACCATTATTTGCACAAGAAACAGTTGAAAAAAAGAATCCTGCAAATCCTAATACTATAAGTAATTTCTTCATTTTTAATCTGATTTGAATCCAACAAAAATATTGAATGTTTCCACTCTAACAAAAAATCTTTCCCCTTCTGACTTCCATAACGAAAAAAAGAAATGAAAGATACATTTTCTAACTGTTTTGTCGCAAGAAGATGTGATTCCTTACAAAGAAAATGAATAATGTATAAATAATAGAGAACAATTGTGTAGATACCTAATACAAAATTATTCATTATTTCTCCACCCCTAATACTTCTTTAAAGGCACGCTCAAATGAATCTTTTGGTAATGCGCCTTGAGCCATTTGAGGCTGAGCACCTTTAGGTACGAATAATAATGAAGGAATACTCTGAATTCCAAATACGCCAGATAGCTCACGTTCTTTTTCAGTATCTACTTTATAAATATCAATTTTGCCTGCGTACTCTTTGGCTAATTCTTCCAATACAGGCGCTACCATTTTACAAGGCCCACACCAATCGGCATAAAAATCTATAATACAAGGCTTATCACCTTCAAATTTCCATTCCTTATTTGCTTCGTAGTTAAACACTTTTTCCTTGAAAGAGGTGTTCGTTAAATGCTCTACCATAGTTTTTCTATTTTATGAGTTTGATACTCTGTTATACAATCCTATAAACTTAAAGTTACATATTTAGATATTTAGATGTCAACTTTTGTGCCAAATGATTTCTCTTACAAAAACTGCCAATTAGACAGTTAATTCTCGCTATTTAGATCCTAAAATTAAAACAAACTGACAGAATCAATGTTTAGCATTAACGCCTTTAAGCCAGATTAACCTGACAAAACATTAAAATTTAGCTAATTTTGCAGCAAAATACACCAGAAGTTTACACGGGAATGAAAAAACATTTAGACCACATCGTTTTTAAAACCATTAGCGACATTTGCAGTGAAGATAATTTAGAAGCCTACGTGATTGGAGGATTTGTAAGAGATTTGTTTTTAAAACGACCTTCTAAAGACATCGATGTAGTTGTTATTGGAAGCGGCATTGAATTAGCCGAAAAGGTGGCGATCAAATTAGGAAACCTCAGATTAAACGTCTTTAAAAACTTTGGCACGGCCATGTTACGCTACCGCGATTTGGAAGTTGAATTTGTTGGTGCCCGAAAAGAATCGTATCAACGTGATTCTCGTAAACCCATTGTAGAAAATGGCACCTTAGAAGATGACCAGAACAGGCGCGACTTTACCATCAATGCACTCGCTCTTAGTTTGAAAAAAGAAAATTTTGGTGATTTACTCGATCCATTTGGTGGAATGGCAGATTTAGAAACTCAGACCATCCGCACTCCTATGGATCCTGATGTAACTTTCTCTGATGACCCACTTCGAATGATGAGAGCAATACGCTTTGCCACTCAACTAGGTTTTAAAATTGAAGAAAAAACTTTTGAAGGCATCATCAACAACAAAGACCGCATCGAAATTGTAAGTGGAGAGCGCATTGCCGACGAACTAAATAAAATTGTACTGGCAGCAAAACCATCCATTGGCTTTAAGCTATTGGATAAAACAGGATTGCTAAACATTATCTTCCCCGAATTACAAGAAATGAAAGGTGTGGATAAAGTTAACGGTCGTGCTCACAAAGACAATTTTTACCACACCCTAGAAGTACTCGACAGGATTGTGCCCAACACCGATAATTTATGGCTTCGTTGGTCTGCCATTTTGCATGACATTGCCAAGCCACGCACCAAGAAATTCGAAAAAGGTCAAGGATGGACTTTCCACAACCACAACTTTATTGGCGAGAAAATGATACCGGGTATTTTTCGACGCATGAAACTACCGATGAATGAAAAACTAAAATTCGTTCAAAAAATGGTTGGATTACACATGCGGCCAATTGTACTCAGCCAGGAAATCGTAACAGACTCTGCTGTTCGCCGTCTTCTCTTTGAAGCAGGTGACGACATTGATGATTTAATGACACTTTGCGAAGCTGATATTACTTCGAAAAACGAAGATAAAGTAAAACGCTACATGCGCAACTTTAAATTAGTTCGACAAAAGCTGAAAGAGATAGAAGAAAAAGACCGGGTTCGTAACTTCCAACCTCCTATTTCCGGCGAATTAATCATTGAAACATTTAAACTTGATCCTTGCAAAGCCATTGGTGATATTAAAACAGCCATTAAAGATGCAATTCTCGATGGAAAAATCCCGAATGAATATGAACCGGCCTTTGAGTACATGCTGAAGCTTGGAAAAGAAATGGGGCTTACTCTAAATAATAATGAATAATGAATAATGGTTAATTATTAATGATGTACAAATCATATTGAACAACGTCATACATACTTCCGTTCTTATAAAAAAGCACCAAAGGTGCGACATCAATAGCCTAGGGTGCAGCCCTAGGTTAAAACAATTTGCAAATCAAGCCCTGAAGGGGCGCAAGCAAAATTACCTCATCAATATCCAATTCCAGATCTGTTAATAATGAACAAACCCAATACACATTCCCAACAATTCTTTGAGCAACACCAACAAACTCCTGTACCCGAAGAGTTTAAACCAATCCTTATCACAGATCATTTTAACACACCGGAAAACATTGGCAGTATCGTTCGCCTTGGAGCTAATATTGGGGCAAAGAAGATTATTAATTTAGTTGACCAACAATTTCGAACAACTAAAGTTAAAAAGACTGCAGGGGCAGCTTATAATCATCTAGAAATAGTTTGGACAAATGTTGATGAATTTCAAATGCACATCCCTAAAGATTACTCCTTAATAGGATTAGAAACCCACCAGGGAGCCACCAGTGTATATGCCCAACCCCTACCTCAAAATATGGCTTTAGTATTGGGTAATGAAAAACTTGGAATAACGCCTGAAATAATAAACCTATGTACGCAATTCGTATACATCCCCATGCCGGGAAGTATACAAAGCATGAATGTAAGCCATGCAGCTGCCGTTTGTTTATTCAAATGGTGGAGTGACCACTTTACCGATTAACACTAAATCAGTGGTGAGTGATTGGGATACTATCCCATCCAATACTTCCGATTTCGATATAAAAACACGAAGCCCCATAAACCAAAAAACGCGATAATCGATAGAAAAATCGAATACGATAAGAAATCATCAAAGGTAAAACCGGGAGCTCCTTTGGCATAAAACAAAGTTGACATACTAACCACCGGCCAATAAATTGTAATAGCCATGGCTGCACACATTGCAAAAAATCCCATGGTACTTTTTTTAATTAAAAAAATGATACCTACAATGAGCAGAGGGAGGTATACAAAAACATCCGCAAAACCAAATTCTTTGTTTAATGCTAATCCCAACTTCGTTAATTGCTCTTTGGGTTCATTAAGGCCAAATGAGGTTGCCAATTCGCAATCTATCATACTTAAAGTTTGTCCCGCTAAATAAACCACAGTTAAAAGAATAGAGAGTCCTATTAAGAGGTAGTAAGCTGATTTTTTTCTCAAGGTCATAGTTGGTTTTTATTCTGAATATACTCAATTAAATCCATAGATCATGAATACTTGACTAATGTTTTAGGCAACATCCACTGCAAATAACCCAAATGACTATGAAATCAGCGTGGTTCAAGCCCATTATATTAAGGCGTAGTGCAAATCAAACACTTCCTGTTCATGATCAACAACCAACATCCGCAATTATTAATACCAGCAACTTTTTTAAATAATCTTTTTGAGGTCAGTAGATAAGTACATACATTTCTGCATAAATCTAAAAAAGCCCCAAAGTGGGCGATATCCGAATCACTCCTCCAAGATTTCGTATCCACTTCTTACCTTTCTCCATGCCACAAAATTAAAGTTAAACATCAATAACATCAACAAAAAAAGCATCAGGATCAATCAATTATCCTGATGCTTTCTATCATTTCTTTATCACTTCTTACTTCTTCTTGGCAACTATCTTAATTGGATAAAACTCTTTGGTGTAAATATTACCATTACTCGATGCCATACCAACATATAGGTAATATAAATAACCTTCAGGTAACTCCGCAGAAGGTGTTAGCTCATCAATGGTTACATAAGCTTTTGTTACACCTGACTCTTTTCCTAAAGCATCTGCATCTACAATACAATCGTAATTTCCCGATGCCATCCAACGGTTATTCATCTGGCGAAACCATATTTTAACCCCTCCCAGATCTTGAGCCGCTACTACATTTCCTGATCCTGCAGAATAATTCACAACTACTTCCATGGTATCTCCAATGGCAAATTCCTGAGTGGTAAACTTTATTGAATCCTGAATAAAGATCCCCGGCTCAACATAAGCCTGCACATTTAAGTTGAAACTTCCAACAATAGTTTTATTATCCTGAGAAACGGCTGTTATAACAACATTGCCGGCCGCCATACCAGTGACTACCCCACTTTCATTCACAGTTGCAATGGCAGCATCACTACTACTCCAAACTACCGATTGATTATCAGCATACTTTGGCAATACGGTTGCGATTAGTTGAAGTTGATGATTGGTATATACCATGTTCTTTTCAGCTGAAAGATCAATTTTATTCACATCAATTTTATAATTCTTTACAACCTTTAGCTTGACATTGGCTACAACCTCATTTAGCTTAGATTTAGCGGTTACAATAGCACTTTTTCCAGCTTTACCAACAGCGGTTACAATTCCATTCTGATCAACTTTTAACACATTTTCGTCGGAAGAAGTCCATACTAATTCCTGATTAGCATTAATTGGTAGAATCTGTGCACTAAGCTGAATTTTTGTTCCTTTTCGAACTTCAGACTCTGCATCAATAAATGTGATTGATGTTGGATCAACATTGTCGGTATCAAAAACACGGTTGGCTTTCTTATCTGTGATAATCACTTTCTCACCATTGCGCCATTCAACGGTTATTTTTTTAATCTCCTCATCTTCACCTAAACCGAAGTGCACAATATTTAATAAGCTTTGAGAGAAAATCTCACCGGATGAACCAACTCGCTTGCGGTAAATTTTACTTGGCGTTTCTAATACCACAGTGGCTGAAATTGCATCCATTTTAGATTCCGGGGCATAACCAACTTTTACCAAAGCATAATTATTATGGGCTGAGTATTGGTTTTCGTAGAGGTACCACATACCGTTTTCTTCGCTTCCGTTGAGCATGTCTACATCGCCATCCAAATCAAAATCGAACACCTGCCCCATGTCACCATTGCCTTTATCTTCCATATCGTTGGCACCATGAGCGGTAATGGTCTCAAAACTTCCTTTACCATTATTAATCAACATCAGATCAGAATCTTTTGATCGGATTTGCCCATAACGATGAATAAATAAATCATTCCAACCATCGTTATTAAAATCTCCAACAGCAACTCCCGAATGATTTCCACCTGTAGGAATATTCCACTCATCCGAAACATCTACAAAAGTACCTCCATCATTTCTTAACAAAACATCTTTAGGATTTTTGTTCAATCGGATAAACTCTGGTGTGGCATTCTTGATACCAATTAATGAAAACCCAACGTTCCAAAATATATCTCCATTGATGACAACTGCTGATCGCCAATTGCCATCACCAATATGTCCGAAATAAATTCCGTTACCCGAAATATCCTTTGGCCACCCATTGGCATCAGCCTGTGAAATTAGCATACGACCGCCTTTATTCAAGAAACTAGTTACCTTTTTCTGCCCTAAATAAATTGGAAACTCTTCACCCTTAAATCCATTACGACCGGTAAAATCATAATCATGTAAATCGATATCTTTTTCAGACTCTAAAGCCAATTCAAAACTTCCTTTATTCCTGATTTTAATATCCATACGCATGTGTACCGGACAGAAATCAAAAGATGGTTTTACGCCAACTCCAAAGGCATTACCTCTGGCATAATAAAGATCTAAATCACCATCGTTATCAATATCTATATCAGTTACTCCCATCATGCGATTGATGTCCATAAATCCTTCCGGCAAGCGATCGGTAATATTTGTAAAGGTAAAATCACCATTACCCAACCAAATTGTATTGGTAGGATCATACATGACTAAATCATCAATGTTATCATTATTAAGATCAGTTATTAATGCGCGTTGTGCATCTGCATTTTCGATACCTGCAACTCGAATGGTATCAAAAGTTCCATCACCATTGTTACGGTAAAAATTATGCTGTGGCGTTTCTCCATTAATACCTTTGGCATTGACTAGCATCAAATCTAAATCGCCATCTTTATCCATATCAGACCACTTGGCTCCTCGACCACGAGCACCAACAGTAATTCCGGCATCTAAAGTGACCAATGTAAGTTTTCCATTATCGTTACGGTAAAAATCAGGTAAGGATGGAGCCTTACCATTTCCACCACCTTTGGTTTGCATGATATCCAAATCGCCATCACCATCATAATCAGCACATGAAGCGCCATGCAAATCCTGCATAAACCAACGCGATAAATTCTGATTATGCTTTGTTACAGTTCCATCTCCGTTATTCCAATACAATTTATTGGTTTCGGCATTATGATTAATAACAATGAAGTCATAATCTCCATCCTGATCTAAATCTGCCACACATGGGCCACCATATTTAATGGAGTTGACACGATCTAATCCGGCTTTTTCAGAAATATCTTTAAAGATTGGATATTCTATATCAGTAACATCCTCCAGTTTAATATCTTTAATAACAAGGTCATTATTCATTGCTACTAACTTTAGCTTTATAGCTTCATTAGCCCTAAACTTTACCAATAAATTTAAAATGTGATCACCTGCACTTGGCACATCAACATTATCTACCAACAATTGCTCGTTAGCATATAAACTAAGGTTGGCATAATCTCCTTCAAGATTTACGGCTACAATTAGCTTTTTTATTAAAGAGCCTTTGACCGCGTAGTCTAATTCAACCGGGGAAGTTAATCCAACCCGAAGCGGCTTTGAAAGAAGCTGTGCATTTACACCTGCAAATGCAAAAAACATGAATAATGATACTAAGATGTGTTTCATAATTATCAGAAGCTATTTTACAATGGAATACAAAGTTATTTAAATGAACCATTCAACCATAATAAAGATTTATTTTATCAGTTGATAACCATTTCCCCCCTCTCTTTTAACTTGAAATACGACTGCAAAAGGCACTCCAGACAAAATATGGACACGATCTATTACATGGCGGGAATAGCGTTTTTATCAAAAAAGCTGACAGGACTACTTGTCGCTATCAGCTTAATAGGCATTTGGGCATAAAACAGCCCTTAGTATTTAAGTTTTGAAATAAACGTTATGGCTATTTCAAACAGCACTTTTTATACTTCTTTCCACTTCCACAGGGACAAGGGTCATTACGCTCAATTTTAGGTCCATTAACAACCGGTTGTTGCTGCTTATAGTAAAACGGATAATCATCGAATTCTTCATCTAAGAAAGAATCCTCATCTTCATCATCCCAAGAATCATCCTGCCACATAGTGCTATAGTAATCATAGTGGTCAAACATATTGTTTAAAACTTCCGGCTCGCCATTCTTTAAATACTTAATGGTAGACTTTAAATCACCCGATACCGACAAATTAACATATCCTTTATCGAAAAGAGGCTTAATAATGGACTCAGTCTCTTCACCACATACCTTTACCAATGAACCGGCCATAAATGCAAGTAAAGTCCCATCAATAACATTATCTTCAAGCGATGCCGAATTGTAAAAAGACAACACATCACGGTACCATTGCACCACTTCTTCCTTCCGTTCGGGCTGGTGTAGTGCCAGTTGTTCAACAACATGATTAACCACCTCCTTTGAAAAAGTATACACCCCGGGCTTCATCATATAATCCTTAAGTACTTCCAACTGATTAGTGGCAATTACATAATAAGCCGGCCAAGTAAGATCTGTTATTATATCACCAAAAAACAAATCGTAATACTCATTATGTTGCGATAAGACCTTTAAAAATACCGGCAAGCTGCCATAAGACTTTAATTCCGATAGTAGGAAAAGTGCATGAAGCACAAAATCATAAGAATCATTTGGAGCGTTATATACATCATTAAACCAATTAAAGCGACGAATACTATCGGAAAGAACCAATTCTAAATCTTTGATGACCGTTTCTCTTGGTAACTGAAGGATATTTCGCAGCAAATCCTTATCAATATTCAAATCATATTTATAAAGCTCTTCAATTTCTTTGTGGGTAAACACAGGTGGATTTGTCTCGGTACTATCGATAGCTTCTGAAATATCCTTTACCATAGGATAATCACCCTCATCTTCATCCCAAAATAGACCTGAACTCTCCATCTGTTCGAACCTAAGAATATCATAGGCATTTTTGGTGTGCGAATGATCCGGATCGAGCATATTCATTTTTTCGCAATAAGATTCTGCTATGTCTAACTCATCTATGGCAACATAGTACTTGACCAAAAGAAAAAAGAAGAACAGCACCTCACTAATATGAAACATGTCGCGATTTGGATACATACCTTTTAAAGTAAGTGATTCTCCAAACACTTCTTTTACCTTTTCAGGCTCGCCAGCTCCCAAATACTCCGCGACTAAATTAGCCAAACCGAAAAAATAATCCGGATGCTCATCGACTATTTGCCGATTAACCTCATAAGCCTTCTTGTACTGTCCCATTTTCGAATACAAAACCACTAAAAAGTTTTTTAGTTGTGGGTTTTGAGGGTGCTTTTCTATCAGGCTTTCCAACTTTTTAATTCCTGATTTCTTTCCCGAATTAGCTAATATTCGTAGGTCATCTAACTGGTTCTTTAATTCTGGCGTTATTCCATATTGTTTATCAAAAAGATCAGGATTATTTGTTACCTGAAAATCTGTATTATCGCTATTGTGTGCCATTTTTCTATTTTTTTGATCCAAAGATAAAAATTACTGGAGTGTTCAAAAAATTCTAATGTAATACCGAACAGTATCAGATTACAAATGAAATGAGCTAATACAAATGACAACTTCAAATCAGAATATAGTATTACCAGCTCAACAAAACTGGTAAATGATCACTAACACCACCGTTATATCGTGGGCCATAATAAGTTCGAAAAGGCTTTACGCCACTATAAGTCTTATCTTCTTCCAAAATAAATGGCAAATCAACAATTTCACATTTCACCTGACGCTGTTGAAGTTGATGATGAAGGCTTTCAGACACAAATACATGATCTATTATCGCCCATTGACCTTTGTATTTATGTGTTCCTCCAATCTTATTTCCAATGCGATTATAATTATGAGCTGCATGTAGGCGAGGTGGATTTTCCATCAGAATTTTTACCGAAGGCTCCTCTATCTCAGCATTCAAATCTCCCATAACCACTATTGAGGCTTGATTATTTGTTTTTAAAATAGAATCTGTCTTTGCTTTGACCTGATGAGCAACATAAATACGCTTGGGACGCGACTTGGTGGCTCCTCCATACTTGGATGGCCAATGATTCACAAAAAAATGAAGCGTATCGTTCTGAGCCAACAATCCTTTTACATACAATACATCGCGGGTAATCAGGCGCAATGAGTCGGACGACATATCCAAGGCTTGGCTATTTAATGGCTGAAACCGATCTTTGCGGTACAATAAAGCAACATCCACTCCGCGTCTATCAGGACTTTCGTAATGTATGTATCGATAGCCCAATTTAAAAAGGTTTGTAGTAAATAAAAGAGATTTTATACAGTCTTCATTTTCGACTTCGCACAAGCCAATTACGTCGGGCAAATTCCATCCGTTGGCTGCTAAAATTACTTTGGCAAGGTATTTTACTTTTTGCTGATACTTATAATTGTCCCATCTTTTCTTGGCTTCAGGAAGATACTCCGCATCGTTTTTCAACGAATCATCTTTACAATCAAAGAGGTTTTCTACATTATAAAACATGAGCGAAAAGTTGTTTTCTTGAGCAATTAGAACTTTTCCAACAAAACAACTCATCACAAAGAGTAAGAAAAACTTATTCCTTGGCAACTTCCTCAATTCGCTCATAAGCTCCTAAATCTGGTGCAGCATCATCCAACCTACTTATTTGAAGAATATCCATTGGCACATCTTCGGCATATTCTTTATATCCGGCATCTTTTGCGGTCGACAAGGTATCTAACCGGTAATTATAAATATGATTTAAATAATCTTTCTTTTTAAAGTTTGGTTCGCCCTCTGTAATAATGGCTTTATAATGACTTTCATTCGTAACATCCACCTCATCAGAAACCCTCATTAAACAATGGTCAAACAAGTACTGACTTTCTGATTCGGCAACACCATCCTCTTCGCCCATCAAATCAAAAGTTGCAGCATCATCAGTTCTTCCCCAAAGTATGCAATTCTTAAAATGGGCTTTCTTTAAAGGAACATGAACCTTTTCAAAATTATTTTCCATATCGGTATAATAATTACTCAAATAAACTTCATTTGAAATTGCTCCAGCGGCTTTATCCCAACTTGGTTCATTGGTAAAAGTACAATGCGTAAACTCGTAATTACCTCCAGCTGTTAATGCCACCAAACTATTACCCGATCTGGCAAAAACACAATTACTTGATTTAATGGATGAATTTATTGCTGCTAAACCATGTGTACTATGATGCTGAATAATTGAATTATGAATCTCCACAAACTCATCGAAATCCACACCTACCGAATCAACCACTAAACCATAAATCCCATGCATTAAATTCACATGATTAAACTTTGAGGCTCCTGAATTTGGCATCAGTTCAATGCCGTTCCACTGGCCGGGCTTGTCTGACAAATACCCCTCGCCATAATCATCAATCCGAGTACTGGCAAATACAATTGAATCTCCAAAGGTTCCTTCTGCAAGAAGAGTTCCCTTTACGTACAATCCGGCACCTTTATAAAAATACAAGCGTGAGCCGGGTTCGACGGTTACTACCTGATCTTTATCCACAATTAAGGAATCGTATATAACGTAAGGCCGGTTTCGTTTTAAGGTTTGAGTCGTCAATACTTGATTGCGCAAAACGATTACATCCTGGCTATGAGCGATTAATTGAACATACTGCTGCACCAACTCGGTTTGAAACAAGATGGAATCTTTCATAATAATGGGTGCATCACTGTTACTGTCCTTTGTCGTTAATTCGACAAATATGTATAAACTATCGCTTGCATGCAGACGAACTTCTTGCAAACGATTCGCTTTATTCCCATTAATATTCAAACGAAAAACAGACTGTTCACCTCCTGCCAAAGCAATTTGACCAATAATCATATCTTCATCCGTTGGATTATAAACCTTTAACTGATAGGTAGTGGAGCCAAAAGTTGAAAAGATGGTATCGAAACTAACCGTGTCACTCGAAAAATAAACACCTTCACTATTGCCCCGAAAATCAAATTTCTTCTCGCACGAGAAAAACAACACTAAGCCTACTACACTCAGAACAAACAGATAACTCTTCTTCATTAATCCAATTTTTTAAAGACTTCTGATAAATAAAACGCCGAAAGCCTCATCCTATTTTAATTTCAAGCGAGAAAATTACTTAAAAGAGCAACAATAAACAAAGCATAGCTAGCAGCATATAAAACCATTTGCACTTTAATTACTCAACTCAGCAAAAAAACAGCAGACTAATGTAGGGTATTCTAAAGCAACAATGTCCTAAACGTAGAAAAAGGGAAAACAATTTTCTAACATAACATACTTACGTTATTTTTAAAATAATTATTTATTAAACGATGAAAAAATTAGTCGCCTTATTACCTATTGTCTTTTTATGGCAAGGGATTTTTGCAGAAGTAAACTTTCCATTTCCACAAAACGTAGCTTATCCGCATGGACATAACCTTACAAACGTCAACACTGCTAAATTGAAAAGTGATTTTGAAACCTGGTGGGGAAATTTTTATGTTGAAAATGACGACAAAACTTTAGGTCGAATTAAATATGACCAACGAAACTTAACCGTTTCAGAAGGAATTGGTTATGGATTGTTAATTTCGGTATACATGAGTAACAACGAAAAAAGCTATCAGGCTGAATTTGACAAACTTTGGGCGTACTACAATGCTTTCTTGGACGAATACGGCTTAATGAACTGGCGTATTGAAGGATTTACCGGTGTGAGCACACAAAAACATTCGACCTATGCCGCTACTGATGCCGAACTGGATGCAGCTCATGCATTAATTATGGCTTATTACCAGTTTGGGGATGAAAAATATAAAAAGGATGCCTTAAGTTTAATTCATAAAATTAAAGAATTTGAGGTTGATGACAAATACATCTTAAAGCCGGGAGATGCTTGGGATGATTATAAAAACCCATCGTACTTTTCCTATTTCGCACTTAAGTTATTTGCAGAATTTGACACAGAAAATACTGCTTTTTGGAACTCAGTTACCGATGCCAGCTTTGATGAAGTATTGGAAAACCAAAGTGCAAATGGAGTATCCTCAGACTGGTATGTACCAGGAAACCCAAAAGATAATACAGGAACTCAAGGCACTCTAACCAACATGAGCTACGATGCAATCAGAACACCTTGGCGTATTGGTTTAGGTTATGCCTGGTGGGGAGGTAGCAAGGCCGAAGCATATCTTGATAAAGCGATTGGGCATTTTGGAAACAATGCTTCTACTTCTATATCAGACAAAATTTCGTACCCTGAGGGTAATATCACACCTCCTAGCCCGGCAACCAGCACTTGGAACAATGCTACTTTTGTGGGTGGTATCGGATCTATTTTCTTAAGATCCTCATCGTACAGTGCGAAACTAACCGATTATTACACCAATCTGGAAGGTCAGGAATATGCTATTACGAACGAATATTTTGGAGGAGCTTTAGATATTATTTATCGCTTATCATTATCTGGTAACTTTGCCAACTTTATGAAACTAGCTACCGAAAACAGACCTCCTGTTATAACTGGGCAGACTACCAAAGTAAAAGTGGATGAGAATGAAAGCTTCACCATTTCAATAAATGACATCACTGTAACAGATGCTGAGAATGACGCACTTTCATTAGAAATTATGGACGGCACAAACTACTCGGTAAATGGCACAGAAATCACTCCTAAAAAAGGTTTTAACGGTCAATTAAACATTGAAATTAAAGTGTTTGATGGCACCAACTACTCGGCTCCATTCATCTTTAAAGCCACTGTGGGAACTGCTCCGGTTGCGGATGACTATGGCCCATTAGCATCTGTGAGCAACAAGCAATTTGCATATTTCACATCTGTTGGTAAAGAAGCTCCTGATTTTAGTAAGGTAAACACCTTTAACATCAACTGGGATGCTACTAATAATGGCTTATACTCGTTTAGTGTAAATTTCAAAGAAGCGCCTCATTACAAAGAATGCTTAGCAAACATATCGCAAACCTGGAATACCAATGACGCTTGTACCTTAAGCGGCATTACTGAAATTCCAAATTTAAATGGAAGCTACCAGGTTCACATTGATGAAAACGGGGATCTTAGATTTGATAATAAGAACAACGATTCGTACTTCATCATGCATGAGAATGAGCCAAATGATTTACCAACTTCGGTTGAAAATAAATCAGCTTATAAGTTAAGATTCTACCCTAATCCGGCCATTGATTACATCACTGTATCATCTGCGGGTGAAGGACAAATCAAGATTCTGAATGCACAAGGTCTTGTTGTTGCAGAAAGCTCTGAAAGAAGCATCAACATCAGTCACTTATCCAGTGGTATTTATTTCATTAGTATTACCAACGATGGAGAAACCCTTGCCATCAAGAAGTTTATCAAGAAGTAGTTTTTTTTTCATTTATAATTAAGTTGGGAAGCCGTGCAATTTCGTATTGCACGGCTTTTTTTTGCACAATTTAAATCCATTCCCTGTAGCAACTATCATAACTCTACCTCGCCTTATTTCACTATATTCGCCATTAAAAATCAAAACTACATTATGAATCCTAACATACAACGACCTTACACCTTTGACCGGGTAGTCAGAATGGTTTTAAGCACACTTGTTATCATCGGTATTTTATTTACCATAAACCAACTAAAATCGGTGCTTACGCCTTTCTTTATTGCGCTTTTTGCCAGTTACTTTCTAAACCCAATGGTCGTTTTTATTCAGGAAAAACTGAAAGTTAAACACCGTGGACTTTCTGTAATCATTACGGTGATATTGGTGATGATCATATTGGCGATAGGCACTGCCTTTTTAGTTCCGGCATTCGTTAAAGAAATGAACAAAATGGCCAGCCTAATTAAAATTTACATGTCAAACACTGACTACCACGATATATTACCTGCACACATTGAAACAATAATAAGAACCTACATCAAGGAGGCCAACGTCGCAGACTACTTTAACATTCAAAACATCACATCAGCCTTAAAAAAGATTTTACCCGGTTTTTGGAACATCTTTTCCGGATCGATGCAGCTATTACTGGGAGCCATGAGCTTACTCATTATTGTTTTATACACGGTATTTATCTTAACTGATTTTGAAGGCTTAAAAAACACCGCTTCAGACTTAATTCCTGAACGTTACCACATCTACACCACTGAGGTCATTAAAGATCTATCAGAAGCGATGAACTTGTATTTTCGCTCCCAAGGCTTAATTGCACTGATTGTAGGCATATTATTAGCCATTGGCTTTAGCATAATAGGCTTACCAATGCCTATCATCATGGGGCTTTTTATAGGAGCCTTAAACATTGTACCTTACTTACAGATTGCAGGTATCGTCCCTGCCCTATTACTGGCCCTACTTAAAGCCATGGAAACTCAGGGAAGTTTTTGGCAGATGGCTTTATTAGTGATTATCGTTTTAGCGGTAGTTCAGCTTATTCAGGAGATTGTACTTATCCCCAAAATATTAGGAAAAGCTTATGGCCTAAGTCCGGCTTTTGTACTTCTTGCTTTATCCATTTGGGGAAGTTTAATGGGCTTAATCGGAATGTTACTGGCTCTTCCTTTAACCACTTTAATCATTTCGTATTACAAACGGTTCATCCTAAAAACAACACGGGATGATGACAATTCATTAGCTT
Source organism: Bacteroidales bacterium (assembly GCA_003249255.1). GTDB lineage: Bacteria > Bacteroidota > Bacteroidia > Bacteroidales > Marinilabiliaceae > SZUA-582. The sequence goes on along the minus strand of QKJP01000029.1, from coordinate 18,338 downwards.
AGGAAAATTCCCACGATACTTATACCAAGTGTCATGCCTTACTTAAAATGGTATTACTGGTTCTATTATGAAAACTGTTTTTGCTTTTTAAGAAAGAGTACATTTCAAAAACCTTTAATATTCCTGTAACAGACATACTAGAACTCATTTATCCTAAAAATGATCAATAGAGCTAGACAAATAGAGCTAATAAAGGGTGTTCAAAATTAATCGAATACCCTTTATTGTTTTTTGTAAATAAATGACATAATCCTATTGCTGTGCACCTAATAGCATTCCCCTGATGAAATGTCCCTGACTTCAGTCAAGGCATCTTTAAGTTATCCTCATCGGCTTTAGCCAAAGATTGATTTTAAGTATTGAATCCCATATCTTAAACATCAAACCAAAACCAAGCACTATGCCCTTTGTAAAAGTATACATCCACTTTGTATGGAGTACCAAACACCGATACCGTTTTTTATCAACCCATAATATGCAAGATCTGGTATGGAAGCACATAAGAGAAAATGCCCTCAAGAAAGATATCCATATTGATTTTATTAATGGCTACTCAGACCATTGCCATTGCCTGGTATCTTTAGGAACCGGACAAAGGATACAGGATATTATGCAACTCATAAAAGGTGAATCCGCACATTGGATTAATCAACAAGGGTTTTGTAATGAAAAATTTAAATGGCAAAATGATTATTTTGCGGCATCGGTATCTGAATCAATACTTAACAAAACCCGGGAGTATATAAAAAGGCAAAAGATACATCATGCGGCAAAACCTTATCGTGATGAACTAAATGATTTTTTGGAGATTCATGGGTTTGAGAGAATTCAGGATGATTGTTTGGGGTGATATTATTTTATAGGCTCCTGACTGAAGTCAGGAGCTATTCATCAGGAGCAACGCATTTATTTCCTTCTTCTTACAGCGGCATTGTTATCTTCTATTAATTGGGCTACAGAATTGGCAAAAACGCCATATTGCTCGGGCATGGCTTGCTGCATGGCACGTAGATATACCACCAGCTTGGTATTAAAAAGCTCCAAGAGTTCTTTCTTCATTTCGGTGGCACTTACATACTCGTTCTCTTGGGATTTCACTTCGGCATAAGCCACATAGTTATCTACAAACTCCTTTTGCACGCTTTCTAAAGATTGAACACCCTCTAACAGTCCGGGTAATTTAGAAACTACACTCATGTTTTCATTCGTTTGCAAATCTTTTAAAAGAGATTCGATAAGTGCAGACTCTTTGGCATAGCTTTCTTCGATAATTTTTAAGGAGTATTTATCTAAAATCTTATCGATCTGCTCGGCTGCCTCTACCACTTCGGTAACATGATAGTAGGTATACCCTTTATTTAAATAATAAATAGAACGAATGTTTTGATCTCGCTTGCGATCAATCGTCTCTAATTGTGAGATGTTTTTACTACGGTTAATGGCGCCGGTCAAGAGACTTACTTTTTCCTTTAAAGTACTTAATGTGGCATTTAAAAACCGATCGTTTTCCCATGCTGAGGTTTCTGCAGACTTCAACACAGCTTGAAATAAGGTTGCTAATTCGGTGGTGAAGGTGTTCACCATTACTTTTTCGATCTTCTTCATTTTGTTTTTGGTTTGAATGATTTAAAATATTTTATTTTTTCCGTCCGGAACTCCGGACGCTAATTAACATTTGATGATTCGCTTCCGCTTGGCCGGACAACTATTAATATTTGATGATTGGCTGCCCTCTGATCCGGGGAAGCAATTAATGTTTGATGATAACCTGTCTGGAATTCCGGGGAAGCATTTAACATTTGATGATTCACTGCCCGCTGTTTCGGGGAAGCAATTAATATTTGATGATTCATTCTCCGGAGTTCCGGTGAGGTAAATATCATTTGATGATGGCTTGCCTGCAATTCCGGGGAAGTAAATATCGTTTGATGATGGCTTGTCAGGAGTTCCGGTGAGGTAATAAATATTTGATGATAGCTCAGTAGTTGTTTCGTTCAACTCATCCCCTTTAACAGCAGAAGAAACAGGAACTACTTTTAATCGTATTTGCAGCAAGATCTTAGGTTTTATTGGTTTGGTTAGATATAAAGATAATTATTTTGTTAAGCATTGAAAGTGATTTTAATATTTGATTGCATCCTCAACCCCTAAACTCTACTAAAAGAACATAAAAAAAGCCCGCATAAGCGAGCTTTTAAATCTTTAAAAAGGAACTTCTTATATCAACGCCTTAATATCACCAATAATCGTTTCGGCTAAAGCGGCTGCATCGGCCTCACTTTTTGCCTCGGCATAAATACGGATAATCGGTTCTGTGTTTGACTTGCGCAACTGCACCCACTTCTCCGGAAAATCAATTTTTAATCCATCAATATCATTAATGTTTTCGTGACTGTATTTTTGCTTGATGCTTTCTAAAATACCATCCACATCAATATCAGGAGTTAATTCCATCTTGTTTTTTGAAATGAAATAAGCCGGATATTTAGCTCTTAACTCCGAACACTTCATTTTACTCTCGGCTAAATGAGAAAGGAACAAGCCAATTCCAACTAAAGAATCACGGCCATAATGACTCTCCGGATAAATCACTCCTCCATTTCCTTCTCCACCAATGATCGCATTGGTTTCTTTCATTTTGGCAACCACATTCACCTCACCCACAGCAGCCGGTGAGTATGATCCACCAAACTCCACAGTCACATCAGCCAACGCTCGTGATGAAGACAAGTTAGAAACGGTATTTCCTACTTGCTTACTCAAAATATAATCAGCCACAGCCACCAAGGTATATTCTTCGCCAAACATGCTACCATCTTCGTTGATGATGGCCAAACGGTCTACATCCGGATCTACCACAAAACCACAATCGGCTTTCTTTTCTTTGATAACTGAAGAAATTTCGGCTAAATGTTCAGGTAATGGTTCCGGGTTGTGAGGAAATTCACCATTTGGCTCGGTGTACAATTCAATCACAGTATTTACCCCTAAGGCTTTTAACAATGGAGGAAGCACCACACCTCCAACACTGTTTACGCAGTCAATGGCAACAGTGAAATTAGCTGCTTTAATGGCTTCTACGTTCACCATTTTCAGATCTAATACATGCTGAATGTGATAATCAGTATAGTTTTCCTTCTCGGTTACTTTTCCCAAATCATCCACCTCAGCAAAATCGAAGGCTTCATTTTCGGCTATTTCCAATACTTCAGCTCCATTTGCAGCCGTTAAGAATTCACCTTTTTCGTTTAATAACTTTAAGGCATTCCATTGTTTTGGGTTATGAGAAGCAGTTAATATGATACCTCCTTGGGCTTTTTCAGCCGTAACAGCAATCTCGGTAGTAGGCGTTGTTGCCAGCCCAATGTGTACCACATCAATACCTAAGCCCTGCAAACTGCCGATGACTAAATTCTTCACCATCTCACCGGAAATACGGGCATCTCGTCCCACCACAACGCGAACTTTTCCACGGTGTTGTTTCTTTAGCCACTCACCATAAGCCGATGTAAATTTAACTACATCTAAAGGAGAAAGTCCTTCACCGGGCTTACCTCCAATCGTTCCACGAATACCTGATATTGATTTTATTAATGTCATAATTCTTTTAATTTCGATTCTTGATGCACAAAAATGATTTTATTTTTTGGGTGAAACAAAAAATATAATGTAAAATAAATCCTTAGTTTTTAGTTATGAGACATAAAAATGACAGGGATTTCGCCGTTAACATATCTTGTATGAGACAGAGTTTAACCACATGTTATTTGGACAGGATTACTGAGATGATTTTTTTAAAATCTTGTAAATCCTGTTAATCTTGTCTTAAAAGCGATTGCCAGAATAGAAATAAACTAAACAAAAAAAACACAATTTTCATTCAGTGAATTAAAAGAGTTAGACGTAAGCAGTTAAATACTTATCAATAGAAAGCTTACGGTAGCATCAAAGATGCCGTGACATTAAGCATAGCCTGAAGAGCTATGAATATCTTTGTGATATCGCCCACTTTGGGGCTTTTTTAGATTTATACCGAAATATATGTACTTATCTACTGACCTCAAAAAAGAGTAATGCATATATCAGTTTTTACGCATAATGATTTTATCATAAAAACACAGAGTTTCATAAAGTAAAAATATAAACCTTTGGGTCTCTGTGTTTTTTTACATTATGCCAATCACTTTTGCATTATACATAATTGCGGACATACAGAAAGAGCAATTCTCTATTCTATTTTTGGAAAACATGAATGAGGTAAATTTGATATACATTAGCCACGTCAATGCTTTCATTGATTTTAAAGTTTAGAGTTCCAAAAGAAAACTCAAATATTTTTGTGATGAATAGAAAAATTCAACCGGCATTAACTGTAATTGTTGCAAATATTATTGTAGGTAACATAATATTAATCCACGATAATTGGAATATTTCTTTAGCGCTGGGAATGACTTTAGCGTGCATTTTAGTTTACACACTATTTTTCGGGATAGTGGATGTAACTCGAAAAAAAATGCTCCCGGTCCTTTTCTTATCTATTCTTCTCTGTAGTCTTATTATCATCCTAGGAAATTCTTTTGCTATGATCATAGAGAAGTTAAGAGGCAATCCAAATTTGGATAAGGTCATGTGTGAATTTGGATATTTTATAATCGCCTCATTAATTACAGGTCTTATAGGCTCTCTTTTTTTATTTCCGGTAGTTTTAGGAATGGGCTTGATGAATTTTATAATCATTTTTTACTTTTCAAAAAGGAAGACATCCTAGATCACATTTGAACTCCATTATTAATTCATCAAAAGAAAAAGAATATTAGCATTACCTCGAAAATGCTTGAAGACTTCCATTTAGAAACAATAAACTCCCCATGATCCCAAAACTCAATTTTGAATCCATTCCTACTCATCAGTCCCAAAATCCAATTCATGTGGGCTATTTTTTTAACTAAAGATTCACTGCTTTTCTCACGGCATTTTTTCTGCTAATTATCAGAATTGAATCAATCTACTTATTCGCAAATACAAAAAGACCATGGATTCAATTTATTATCACATAAATTTAGCAACTTTGCACCATCATAAAACTAAGAGGATAGAAACATGCATAAGGGGCGTACACATAAAGAATCAGGTAAGAAGGATTTTGGTAGCAAAAACAAAGACTTCAAACGTAAAAAAAAGAGTGGCTTGGACCACACAGCAGGAGATAACGTACCTGACTTTAGCCAACATTCTAAAAAAGAAGAAAAAAGTCCGAAAGAAAATACACCGGCAAAAGAGCTGGCCAAAGAAGGAATGCGCCTGAATAAATATGTGGCCAATGCCGGGGTTTGCTCACGCCGAGAAGCCGATAAATTAATTGAAGCCGGTGAAATTAAAGTAAATGGAAAAGCCGTTACTCAAATGGGTTTCAACGTTAAACATTCTGATGTGGTTGAGTACAATGGCAAACGTTTAAATGCAGAACAGAAAGTTTACATTCTTCTAAACAAACCCAAAAATGTAGCTTCTTCCAAGGATGACCCGAGCGACAAATTAACAGCTATGGACATCATTAAAGATGCGTGTTCTGAAAGAGTATATCCAATTGGCCGCTTAGATAAAAAATCTACCGGATTATTACTTTTTACCAACGACGGAGAATTAGCAACCAAGCTTTCAAATCCGAAAAGTAAAGCCCGAAAAATCTATCATGTCATCACCGATAAAGCAGTTACTACCAAGCACCTTGAAGAACTGGCCGAAGGTATTACCCTGGAAGATGGCTTCGTAAATGCAGAGGCCGTAAGCTTTGTTGAAAAAGAAGACAAAACCCAAATAGGCATTGAAATCCAATCCGGAAAAAACCAAATTGTGCGTCGCATGTTTGCCCATTTAGGTTATGAAGTCACAAAACTAGACCGTGTGTATTTTGCAGGCTTAACCAAGCAAAACATTCCTCGTGGCCGTTACCGTTTATTAACAGACAAAGAAATTTCACGCTTAAAAGCAGGTTTCTGGCGATAAAATTCCCTTTCCCTAACTATGAAATTAATCCTAAACACTGTATTATTTAGATTTTTCCTAGTCCTGTTATTCTGGATTAATTTCATTGCAGTATCATTTTCTCAATCTTTTTATGGGGAAATAAAAGATCGTGAAACAAATGAGGCTTTACCTTTTGTAAACATCACCCTGAACGGAGGGCGTGGAACCATTTCGGATATAAATGGAACTTTTACCATTCAAAGCCTTACCAATGACGAAATAATTTCATTCAGTTGCATTGGGTATCAAAAACTGCAAATAGCATTAGACACCTGTAAAAATGGCCAAAGCATTTACATGAGTCCCCAGGCTATTTCCTTGCAAGAAATAAGTGTTACTCCGGGTGAAAATCCGGCAACTAAGATCATGCGTCAAGTAGTTGATAATAGTTCATTACATAACCCCAAAAACTACCTGCCTTTTTCATGCATCATTTACCATAAAATGGTCATTGAATATGATTTACCCCAAAATCTGTCTGATATAAATTTACCATCCTTAATTCCCAATGCATCGATCAGTTCGGATAGTTACCTGATGCTTTTCGAATCCATCTCAGAGAAAAAACACCTCAATCAAGACAACGAAAAAGAAACAGTAATTTCGGGTCGTGTCAGCGGATTAAAAGATCCAAAGTTAGCGTCGTTTCCGGCTCTTATTCAACCTTTTTCTTTTTACAACAAGTACATCAACCTGCTTGAATTCACCTACCTTAATCCGGTTTCAAAACCGGGCTTAGACCATTATAACTTCAGCATCAAAGACACTTTAATCAACACCACAGGTGACACCCTATTCTACATCAGTTATCAACCTAAAGCAGATAAAAACTTTCATGGCCTTAATGGTTCATTCCATATTAATGGCAACGACTTTTCGATTAATACTGCCATTGCCAACACAGCTATTAATAACCAAGGGGTACAATTAAGTATCAAACAGAATTACCAAAAGGACAACAATTCAGACCTATGGTTTCCGCTTCAACTCGAAAGCACCTTACACTTTGGCGAATCCGTTAAAAACAAAAACAGCCCTTTTCCTTTAATCGGTATAGGTAAAAGCTACGTAACAGCCATTAACACCTCTCCTACTTTTGAGCCCAAAGAGTTTGACAACATCACTTTTGAAGATAAGAGCAATGAAAAAGATGCGCCTGTTATAAGCAATTACCGCTACCTACCTCTTTCTGCCAAAGATTCGCTAACCTATCACATCTTGGATAGCCTAGGCAAACGGCATTACATGGATGCCATGATTAACACCCAATTAGCTGTTGCAAAAGGAAAACTACCCATGGGAAAACTCCAATTGGATTTAAACCGCTTATTAGATTATAACGATTTTGAAGGTTTTAAAGCAGGATTAGGAATATATACCAGTCCGAAATTATCTGAAACCTTTAAAACAGGTGGTTACATTGCTTATGGGTTTACTGATAAGAGCTATAAATATGGTTTTATGGGAGCTTTAATGCCCTTTAAAAACAAAGAAAACCAGCTGTACTTTTCACATAAAAATGATGTTATAGCAAGTGGATCGGTCACTTTTATGGATGGAATCAACAAGCGATCAGCAGAACTTTTTGGACGTTTCATGACAGAAAACATGGAGGCTGTTAAGTCAAATATAATGGGGAGTGAATTTAGGTTTTTGAAATATTTTAAATCAGGTTTGTATTACAAATGGGCCGATGTAAGTCCTCAAAAAGTTTATCGCTTTAGCTCATCGTCTGAAACAGACCAGAGCTTCCAACAAAATGAATATGGCTTAAAATTAAAATGGCAGCATAAAGAAACCTTCTCCGATTCACCTTTAGGCAAGATTTCGAACGGATCAAAATGGCCCAAAGTATGGATCAATGGCACTTATGGAGAAACTGATCATCAAGCAACTTATCAAAGAATAGATGCTCAAGTTGAGCAAACCTTTAACTACCCTTCAGCCATGCAAACACGCATACGTTTGACAGGTGGACAACTTTGGGGAACCTATAACAACACACTTCTTTACAGCGCTTTAGGAACCTATAAATCATTTACCATTTTTGTACCTCATACTTTTGCCACCATGCGTGTAAATGAATTTGCAGCAGACCAATATACAGCCTGTTTTTTATCGCATGACATTCCTTTGTTTCAAAACAAAAATCAAAGTTTTAAGCCACATGTTGAGTTCAACACCAATATGGCTTTTGGTCAGGCTCCACGAGGGATTAACAGCTTACAAAAAGGATATTACGAATCCGGAATATATTTCAGAAACCTCATGAGTAACCTGCTCTTCAGGTATGGATTTTCCATTCATTATCGCTATGGGCACTATTCTTTATCGAAGGAAATTGACAATTGGGCATTTAAACTAGGTCTTGAGTTTGGGTTTTAATGCAAAAAGCCCGGAAATTCCGGGCTTAATAAGCATTACTAACTAAAATTATGAATCGAAAAACTATGCTTGATCGAGTTTAAAATAGGCGATTAATTGTTTAAGCTCTTCTGCCTTTGAAGATAACTTCTCTGCACTATTGGCCAAATGTTCACTTGAAGCTGCCGTCTTTTGTGTAATGTTATTTAAGCCTTGAAGTGCATTATTTACCTGCTCTGCTCCATTAAGCTGTTCTTCACTTGAAACAGAGATTTCGGCAACTAACTCAGTGGTTTTTATTACACCATCCAACATCCCATTAACCTGAACTCCGGTTCGCTCAGAAAGCTCCATACTACTCTCAGATAACTCTCTAATCTCCACACCTGCGGCCTTACTTAAGTCAGCTAACTTCCGCACCTCTCCGGCTACAACCGCAAATCCTTTTCCATGCTCACCGGCTCTCGCTGCTTCTACTGAGGCATTTAAGGCTAAAATATTGGTTTGAAACGCAATGTCATTAATGACCGCAATTTTGTCTGTAATATCTTTTGTCGCAGTTGCAGCAATGGAAGCTTGTTCATTTACTTTCAGCATATTTTGGTGGGACTCTTCCGAAATAAGCTTGGTTGTTTTAGCATTGTCATTGTTGTTTTTAATGTTTGCCACAATCTGTTCCATGGTTGATGCGACTTCCTCTACCGAGCTTGCCTGATCGGTGGCTCCTCTCGATAAATTATTAGAGGTACGACTCAACTCTTGGCTGGAAGTCACAAATTCATTGGATTTATTGATAATTTCTTTCACCACCGGCCTAAGGTTCATCACCATCGAATTCAAAGCTTTCACCAGTTGGCCAATTTCATCTTTTTGATTAATATCAATGGTTTGTTGTAAATCTCCCTTTGCAACTCGTTTTGCAAAAGCAACACTTTTATTCAACGATTGAATGATGGAACGGCTAATAAAGGTATTGGCTAATAAAATTAACAATACAGTAATCGATAAGGCGACTATCATGGTATTCCTCACCTTATTTACCATCGCCATCAGTTCACTTTCTTTTAATTTTATGATTACATACCCTTTGGAATATTGTGAATACCGATAATAATACAAAGCAGTTTCATCTCCTTCATCAATCTTGATTTCCCCATATTCTATGGTTTGTTCTCTAAGCTTTTTATACAATTCAGAATCAGCTATATTTTTACCTTTTTCAGTAGGATGCACCAAATATGTACCATCAGAGTCTAAATACGAAGCAAAACCGGTTGACAAGTACTTTCTGTTCATAAATTGAAAATGAATCTGTTGAATGTTCTTTTCTTTAAAAGCCGAACAAATCATCCCTTCAATCGCACCATCAACATATATCGGATAATATGCGGTTAAATACCAAGCTCCTGCATACTGCTCTCGATTTCCAATATAATTTCCACTCAATACAACTTCTGACACTTTAGAATCTCTAGGCAAATAATAATCCATAATATCATTACCCGCCTCATCTTTAATGTTACTTGTAATACACACAAATCCTTCTTCAGTAAGCTGAAAAATTTGTGTATAACCAAATGTCATCCCAAAAACAATTTTCGAAAACAGGGTATCTCTAAGTGCAGGGCGACCGTCAAATAACAATTGGGGCAGTGATACCTTTATTTTTTCATTGGTATCACGATTTTTCACTTCAAGCTCATCAATCTCCTTTGAATCAATTGACTTGTTAACATCTTTATTCATCATCCCCACCGCCAACTGAAAAGTTGTACTTAAGCGGTATTGATTTTCAAGAGCCGGACCATCAATAATAAACATTGCATTCGCAGTCTCTTGGTTCATTTGATGGAAATTAGATTCAATGGTTTGCTGTTTTTGCACTGAAACGATGTAAAAGCCCATCGCCATGATGCATAGTACAATTACTGAACCTAAAATTAGATTCAGTCGATTGCCGATTTTTATATTATTCAACACCCGCATACGTCTTTATTAAAAATATTAAAGCTAAACTAAACAACACTCCCCTTTACGGGACATATCCCAAAGAGTTATAATATTTTGACAATAAAAACAATCCCCCTGCTTTAATGATCATTTTACAGACATCCTATCCGCTATAACAACAGCCTCTAGCAGCTTTATTCTCAATCATACATTAATTCATTAGCACGTTCAGCATATGGGATACTTCTATCGTCCTACCTTACCTGTAATTTCTTTAAATCTTAATTTAAGCAGGGTCATTTTCGAATCAAACGAGGGTAATTTCTTCAACTTCTCCTTGATTACCAATGGATCACTTTCTAAATGATTTAATAGAACACGCATACCCTCCTTCTTTCTATGTTCATCTGGAATAATTTCAATTTCTCCCCAAATAACAACAGAACGGTAATGATGCCCACATTCTCCCGATACATATCCCCCATCTTCAATAATAGTTGCGCAAACGTTGGGATTTACTTTGATAAAATCCATTTTCAGGCCTTGCGATGCACAATGAAAATACAAACACTGTTCATCGGGATCATAACCATAGCTTAAACTTACAACATAAGGTTCGTTACCTCTACATAAAGAAAGAACGGCATACCTCCCATTCTGAAGTATGCCGTTGAGTTCTGCTTTATCTTTTATCTCCCGATCTGGACGATTTTTAAAATGATATACTGCCATTTTCTTTACACTTATTCGCCTTCTTTACAGCCAAAAGCAACCTCTAATCCTCTTTTAGATTTACCATCTGAAATAAGCATTAAATAATCACCAATTTTGGGTTCATATTTATTATCCGGATTTTTAATCACTTTTCCATCCACAACCATCCCAATAACTGTTGCATTGTATTTCTCCTTCATCTCCCAAAAGAAATCCAAAAACGACTTACTGGTCATTTTATGTTTATCAGTTAAACGGTATTGCTGGATATCAAAATCATGTTCGCTTTCACTTGTCGAAATTAAGTCTTCGGTATACGAGGCCACTTGTGGTTCAAAAATATAACTTGCCACAAGACGAGAAGCTACTTCAGATTGAGCTACAACATGATTAATCCCTGCATTTTTGAAGGTTGCCTTTAAAGCTGAGTTTTTACAAGTTACCACAATATCTGCATCCGGATAAGCTTTCTTCATATTGAGAACAAACACCAAGGTATCGGTATCTTCTTCAAAATTCACAAAAACACCTTTACATTTTGAAATGTTTACCTTTTCGTAAGCCTCCATGTTGGTAAATTCTGCAAACAAGCAAAAACAATTGTCATCCGGAAAGAGGTCTTTGATTAGTTCTAAATGATTTTTATCATTAATAACAAAAGCAACTTTATGGCCGGTATTAAAAATTTGCATGGCCACCTGCTTACTAAATTCATTCCATCCAATAATCAGGTAATGACTTTCAAAATCAGTACCCCAAAATCCGTTTTTCTTCTTTTCCATATAGTTGTTAAATCTTACGGTTATCTCACTTATTACAAATCCTAATACGCCTATACTACCAATTATTAAAAGTAATCCAACCATCCTTCCAACAGTTGTTACCGGAAAGAAATCGCCATACCCTACTGTTGTAAGAGTTACAATGGCATACCACAGTGCATCGGTAAAACTGTTAATATTACTGCCTTCGGCTCCTTTTTCAACAAAACTGATGATGAAAATGGCCAACAAATACACCACTAAACCACCAATCAGATATTTCCATTTTTTCATGTGCTTATTATTTTAACGCAAAGATACCAAGACGAATAAGGATATTTAATCTCCTGTAAGTAAAGCCTTTTGCATTGTCGTTTAATACAATTAGATTTTAGATCTCACCAAATTAAATAGTCTTTGATAATTATCACTAAAAGCAATTCGGATTAACCAAAGAGTTATTGAGGGGAAGATTGTGCTATTGAATCATTCCTTAACTCAAAAGGTAATTCCGCAATTAAACCTTCAAATAGTTGAGCTTTATGCTTATTGCAACTACTTAATTCAACATAACTCCAGTTTTCCTGAGGAAAGGTATGTATTGCCAAATGAGATTCGGCCAATAACCAAAAAGCCGTGTAACCTTGCACCGGAAAATGATGCTCATTAAAACATAATACAGTAAACTCGGAATGCTCTAAGATATCCTGAAAAGCATGTTTCATAACTGCCGGATCAACACATTGAATCCAACATTTATAATTTACTATTTTGGCCGGTACTATTTTTGACTCAACTGTTTTCTCCATAGTCTTTAATATAAGTCCCAGTTTCCTTTTAAATAATACTTATACAATACAGGATCATGAATTCGATTAACCTTTACTGTATCTTTATTCCACAGATAAATATCTTTTCCAAATGAAGTCATTAATTGCATGGCTTCATTATTTATCCAAGAGGTTTCAACATTCTTAAAATCGAGCTTCTGCAATACAGGTTTTAAATTAGCATAACTCACATCTTTCTGACCGATAATCCAACCCCATTCTCCCATCGTAAGTATTTGATTGTGGATCATTCCGGTTACAAAGCCAGCCTCTTTCATGGTCTCGTTTATACATAAAAAGGATCGTGTTGCAAAGTATGGACTACCCCCTTGAGTGATAATCACACCTTTAGGTCGTAATCGCTTATAACAACTTCGATAAAACTCATAACTATATAAACGCCCTAACTCAACGGTTCGAGGATCGGGCAAATCAATAATTATTACATCGTAGAAATCTTCATCTTCTAAAATATAATTATACCCATCTGCATTTAAAACCTCTACCTTTTCATGGGTCAATGAATTTTTATTAAGTTCTGTTAATATGGGATGCTCCATAGCTAAACGTGTCATTGCCGGATCTAAATCAACCAACCTGATACTTTTAACGGAAGGATATTTTAATATTTCACGTACAGCACAACCATCTCCTCCTCCTAATACCAAGATATTTTGAGGATATCCATGCAACTGTAATGGAGTATGTACGATGGGTTCATGGTACATGATTTCATCCCTGGTACTCAACTGCTGATTACCATTTAGGTACAACCAATAATCCTTACCCCACTGAGTCATTACAATGCGCTGATACTTAGTTTGCTCAGTATAAATTACTTTATCCTTATACTTCTCCTGCTCGCCGAACAAAATGATTGGTTTAGCAATAAAGAAACCGGAAATCAAAGCGACTTTAATAAGAACTCCCAAGGGCAAAATAAATTTCCGTTCTTTCACTTCCATTACCTTCCAAAGACTTAGCAATAAAGCAAAAGCTACCAGCAAATTAATAAGCCCTAATACAAAAGGCGTATACATCAAACCTAAAAAAGGAAGACCCAAAAAAGCATAAAAAACGCCTCCTAATAAACTTCCATAATAATCATTTTCAAGAATATTGGAAATGTTATACTTCAATTCTTCAAATTCATCATTAATACGAATGACCAAAGGAATCTCCATACCGATGAGTATACCTATGGCTATGGCTAAAGTGTAAATCAACAATCCGTATCCCTGGCTAAATGCAGCAACAGTGTATACGAGTAAAGGTGAGAATGAAACTAATACAGAAAGGCTAAACTCTAAAAGCAAAAATTTCTTTAGAAGGTTTGTGTTAAACGATTTACTAATGCGGCTTCCCAAGCCCATAGAAAACAACATGAGCGATACAATCATGATCCATTGAAAAATGGAATCTCCCAGAAAATAGGTTGCTAATGTAGATAAAATATACTCTGCTACAACTCCGGAGAATCCGGTAGCAAAGATAGCTGCCTTTAACAGGCTCGACTTCTTAAGAATCACTTAATAACGTAAAGATAGGTTTAACAAAAACTTACTTTTGCTCTAAAAAACAAAGACATTAGACTCTAATTACTGTTAGTCTAATGCCTCCCACAAATTTCTTATTACAAACACCAGGTAATCAACACTGAACCACCGATGTATGCAAATGCTTCAATAATACCTGCGCCAACATTGGGTTTCTCCTGGTTAATTAATTCGTCCACCAGCTTTTCTCCCGGCAATAAAATTTTATCGGTAAAGAAACGCATCACCGGTAATAACAGGACTCCCACTGCAACTTCTAAACCAGCTTCCATAAGAGTATCTCCCCAGCCTTGGAAATCGCCTGTGATACCAAAACGAATTAAATTGGCCATCGCAATAATAGCACCGGCAAATCCAACACCTACTGCCACATTGTCTTTTTCAATATGATCATGAATGCTATAAGGTGTAATCCAGTTGTAGAACTGGGCTGTAAAAATCAAAACGATCTGACCTAATAACCAAAAAACAGTTGCTGAAATTAATCCTTCCATACAACCATTACTTTCACCGCTAACTGCTCCAAAAATAATTAACCCGGATGCCACAGAAACAGCGCCTTCAACAATTCCAGCTCCTGCATTTTGATCTTCACAAATCTCTTTCTTCATCGAAAAACGACGTAAGATAAATTTATCAGTCACAAATACTGAAATATTTAACAAGACCACAGCTAATAAACCGTAAACTGAAATATCAATAATATCGGAAATCAAGCCATTGGTAGGTCCAACAATCGCACTACCAATGGCCAAAAGCAAGCCCACAAAATAACCAACATGAGATAAACTAAAGGCCAAATTGTCTTTTTTTACCAATTCTTCTTTGACATCAATATCGCGATGTAAGAATTGATAAACTATTTTACCAATAAAAAATATTATGAAGGCCAATACGATGTAAGCAATGGCATCATAAACCATATATGAAAATTCAAATGATGTCATAATTTTTTCTTTTACTTTGGGTTAACAGATTCTTCTATCTAACAAATTTTGTTAGTCTCTCTTATATTGTGCGTTAAATCTCAACAAAGTATTGCACATCTAGCTATGTTCAAATTTGCACATCAGCACATTAAAGGTTTGTGTCTAACATTCAACAAAACGTGTTCTTCACTATTTACCAAATCCACCACTACGAGATCTGGAAGAAGATGAGGAGGAGGATGAAGATCCCCACCTAGAAGAACTTCTGGTTGTGCGACTAGATGATTTTGTATCGTAAGATGACCTCTGAACTTTGTTGCGCACAGTTTGCTTAAAAGACGATGGTTTTGCCCCCCAACTGGTTTTTTTTCCGACATCTGTATTGGCATAAGATTTAGTTCCATACATACGCGAGCCTCCGGGACCATAATACGAACGGCCGGTATTGTAATAACCTCCGTGATGGTAATCATTCCAGTACGAATAACGTGCAGGATAAGCCATTAAATTAAACATGGATGACATAAAGGCATATTGTCCATAGAATTCCCAAAATGAACTTCCATTACGCTCAACCCATTGACCATACCTCTCGTTTCCAATGTAGTTTGAATAACCGGCAGGAGCCACATTTTTATGAAGAACACCATCCTTTTTAGAGAGTAGTTCCATCCCAAGGTTATCCACATTTTTATTAAAAAATACATCTGACACCGTGTACCAATCGGTAATTTTTTCTTGAGGCTCACCGCTTAGTTCTCTAATAACACGGTATTTGTGCTTATATTTTGTTGATCCAAAAGTTGGATCTTCAACGTCCATATCATAAAGTATTACCACATAATTTGAATCGGACGACATATCCCGAATAAAAGTATCGAGCGGAGATTTTTCCCAATTTGAGATACGAGACGAACCACTATTGGAACAGGTTTTTATTACAAAAAAGCCAATAATTACAACAATTATTACTTTTACAAATCCATTATTCATAAAAAAGGAGATTATAGAGGGTTAATAAATTATGCAGGTAAAATATTGGAAATTTCATATTCTTCAATAAACTTTCCGACAGAGGCTTCAAACTCCTGCTCGTCCCATTGCTCAAGGGTTATTAAAAGATTCTCGGAGTCATCTTCATAGTTCCACGAGATAAATTCTTCCCAGGAATCATTACCTTTTAAAGGGTCGTGAAAATACCCGGGAGCTTCTCCATCTAAAAAGAACTCCTTGCCTTCGAAGGTAATTTTGGCAGGAGGTTTTTGAGTAGTAAGCAGTACACTCATGATATCATTTCCCAGTTGACGCACTTTTACTTTTTTAGTGAGTGCCAATTCAAGTTCATCATCTTCCTCTACAGATAGGAACCAGGTTTCTGCACCGTTGAATATTTTATATTCTTTGGAAAAATAATTATCTCCCCAATCGTATTCATAAGCTGCCTGAACTTCCCAAGTTGACATGTCGTAATCAAAAACAAAACCAACATTAAGGTCTTGTACCCTAATGTTGGTGCTATCGTAACTTGGTTCTTCTTTTTTGTTAAAAAACTTATCAAAAAATCCCATATTTTAAATTACCAAGATTATTGTTTCATCTTTGCTTTTAATTCTTCTAATGAAAGAGATGCTTTAAACTTTTTATCATCTAATACTGAATCAATTTCATCGTCCAAACTTTTGTTCTCAACTGCAATTTCACCGTAAGCTTCTGCCATAGCCTCTTGTTGAGCTACTTTATCTTTCATTTTTTCAAGCATTCCCACAGTTCCAGAGCTATCTATGCCGGATAGTTGCTTGTTAATTTTTTCAGTTGCTTTACTCACACGAGCACGCGCTTTTAAAGTCCGTAACTCATTTTCATAGTTAGTAATGGCTGATTTTAATTTTTTCACATTGGCATCCAACTGAGCAATGTTAGTATCAAAGCGTTTCACTTCTTCACCTGACCTTGCTGCATTTTCATCAGCAGATGCTTTCATGGTTAATGCCTCTGTTGCCAAACGGTCTGCTTCGGCAACATCGAGTTCACCACGTTCTGCCTTTTGAATTAATAAAACAGCTTTTTCCTCGTAATTTTTAGCTTTGGCAGTATAATCCGAAAAATCTTTTTTACTTCTAATAGCTAAAGCTTTTACTTCGGCTAATGCCTGTAAACTTTTATCTAAATCTAACTTTAAATCTCTAATTCCTTGCTCAGTCATTTTAATTGGATCTTCCAATTTATCAATTGCAGCATGAGCTTCTGCTTTTCCGACTGTAAAAAGACGTTTAAAAACTCCCATAGTAGTATTTTTGTCAATTAGTTTTTTGAAAATTCAATAATTTCAGAACTGTATTCTGATAACAATAACTCTAACGAGTTAAGTGTACCTTGCAATTCATTTAAATCAAGGTTTTCTAACTGAAGTGTATCACGGAAAATAACTTTGGTTCCGGTTTCATCTAATGTAAAAGCCCCATGAATAATCTCACGGTTTTTCATCAATAATTGCTTTAACATATCTTCTGAAGTGCTTTTCACTTCAAAAAGGATTCCTTCAATAATTAAAATCGGATCTTCACAATCGATAACCAAATTGGTAATACCGGCATCTTCTTTTTCTACTACCACCAATTCTTCTGCAGCATCTTCGTGAAGGATGGTATATTCAAGATCAAGCAAGTAAGACTTTACTTTATTAAAATATTCACTCATTTCCTTTTCTATTTTTAAGGTTCAGATTCTCAAATATAAATAAATATCTATTATTTAAGACAAAATACTCTGATCATATTGTTAAAATAGCATGAGTAAGTATTTTGCCCATTGAGAAAAACTCTTTCTGCTTATACAAATAGTATTCCCAAAAAATCAAAACTGATTTCTAATTCAACTAAGAGAATGCCCCGGTTAATTTATCAGGTGTTATGGGATGAGTCTCGGCGAAAGAAAATCTTTCACGGCAAAAATTTTCAGCCGATCGTTTTATTGCAAAAACTCATTAAACATTTTGAACGTCCGCAATTATGCATAATGCAAAAGCTATTAATATAACGCCAAAAAACATCAACACAGACGCAAACCTGCCCGATGCCATAGCCGTCAAGCTAATATTGTAAAGTTTTATTTTTCATTTACTTACAGGGTGTAATTCCCCATATAGAGGAATTGTCAGTATTTTTCCCCATTTTTGTAATATTATTATGTAAATAAAATGAAGGGCAC
>QKJP01000016.1 GCA_003249255.1 Bacteroidales bacterium | reverse complement strand
TAAGCTGGTTCATGGTGCTTGAGCAAGTCAAAGGAAAGACTGATAAAGTCAAGGAGTTTGCAGTAGCTGCACTAGTGTCAACTAGTGCGTGGGAACTATTTAAGAATATACCCCTAAATCATATCTAACTTAGAATATAGCCTAAATTATTTGATGAAAACTTCCATGATTATGTCAGGATACTTGATTAAGGGTATAAAAAAACCGGCTTTTAGTTAAAGGCCGGCTCTATGTAATTTTTATTCTTTGTTATCGTACAATAGTTTGGTCTCTATCCGGACCAACTGATACAATTTTAATAGGTACTTCCAGTTCTTTTTCTAAGAAAGAAATGTAATCAGAAAGTTCTTGTGGGAATTCGCTTTCGGATTTAAGTCCGGTTAAATCTTTTTTCCAGCCCGGTAAATCAGTGTAAACAGGTTCAACCTCACAATCGTTGATGTCGTAAGGGAATTCTTCAGTAACAACGCCATCAATTTTATAAGCAGTAGCTACTTTTATTGTGTCAAAGTCGCTTAGTACATCACCTTTAGTCATGATTAATTGCGTAACACCATTAATCATTACTGCATATTTTAAGGCGACTAAATCGATCCATCCACAACGTCTAGGACGACCAGTTGTGGAACCAAACTCATGACCTGCCTTACGGATCTCTTCACCGGTTTCATCAAATAGCTCAGTAGGGAATGGGCCACTACCTACACGGGTGCAATATGCTTTGAAGATTCCGTATACTTCACCAATTTTATTTGGAGCTACTCCCATACCGGTACATGCACCGGCACAAATTGTATTTGAGGATGTTACAAATGGATAAGATCCAAAGTCAATATCCAGTAAAGTACCTTGTGCACCTTCTGCTAATATGGTTTTTTCTTCTTTGATATATTTATTGATGGCATGTTCGCTGTCGATCAAAATGCAGTTTCTTAAGCACTCAATACCTTCTTGTAAACCGGCTTCAAATTCTTCAATGTTGTATTCGAAGTCATACATTTTTAACATTTCGACATGCTTTGCTTTTAAAGCTTCGTATTTTTCTTCGAAATTAGTTAAAACATCACCCACTCTTAGGCCGTTACGTCCTGTTTTATCCATGTAAGTTGGACCAATTCCTTTTAGAGTCGAGCCAATTTTGGTTTTTCCTTTACTAGCTTCAGAAGCAGCATCTAAAATACGATGAGTTGGTAGAATTAAATGTGCTTTTTTGGAGATATGGAGGTTTTTAAGGATGTCAAATCCTTTTTCTTTTAAACCATCAATTTCTTTCTTGAAAGTAATTGGATCTAATACAACCCCGTTACCTATGATGTTAACTTTATCTGAGTGAAATATTCCGGATGGAATATTGTGCAATACGTGTTTGAAGTTGTCGAACTCTAGTGTGTGCCCGGCATTAGGACCTCCTTGAAATCGTGTGATTACATCGTATTTGGGAGTTAGTACATCAACGACTTTTCCTTTTCCTTCGTCACCCCATTGGAGTCCTAGTAATACATCAACCTTCATGTCTTTTTAGTATTATTATTTATAATGGCGTTAAGCCAGTTTTTTACTTCTTTGCAGTTAAGTCTCTTATTGGTAGTTTCTTAACGTGTGTGGAGCAAAGGTTTTTACATTAAAAATCGGAGTTCCGAACAGGTCGAAATTCCGATGCGTAAAAGTAAGCATTATCCTCGTAATGTTAAGTGTGAATTAACATTATTTTGACCGATGGTGGTTAAAAATAATTAACAGCTTGTCGGAACGTATTGGTGTAGTGGATTTGAGTAATATACTAAAAAAGGGGGGAGATCAGGGGAATTGCTTTTAAACAAAACAATTTATTTTTAACTGCGAAAAACACTAAAATACACGAAAAGTAAAATTGGGTGCTAATTTAGCTTCGTTGATTTTTAATTTTTTCGTGGTTTTTAGTGACTTTCGTGGTTGAGAAAAAGTGATTTTAGTGGTTAGGGAATAATCATTTCGCTAAATGCAAAATCTCTCTGGGGAAGATTAATTTGTCTTCTCCTTACACTCATTACAAGTACCATAAATGTACAACGAATGGTGAGATACCGAAAAGTCATTGAAGTTTGAGGCATTATTTAGCACCATTTGTAATCCGGGATCGCAAAATTCTGTAACAGAACCACAAGAGGAACATATTAAATGGTCGTGCTGTTTGGATTCATAGGTTTTTTCAAACTGGGCAATGTTTTTTCCAAATTGATGCTTGATAACCAGTTTGCAGTCAAGTAGAAGATCGATGGTATTATAAAGCGTAGCTCGGCTAACTCGGTAATTTTTATTTTTCATAAAAATGTAAAGCGATTCGATGTCGAAGTGACCATCGCGGCTATAAATTTCATCGAGAATGGCATAACGCTCCGGTGTTTTGCGGTGGCCATTGCGTTGAAGATACTCCGTGAAAAGCTGTTTTACTTCTTCTTTCGTATTTACCTTATTCATATTCGATCTTAATTAAAATAGTGATCCAAAAATAGATAAAATCCAATGAAATTAAAACTTAATTTAGATTAAATATAAATCATTGATTAATTCTTTCTTGTCTTGTTACATTATGGATTCCTTTTATTTTTACAAGTTTGGCTATTAGGTTATTAACATCGGCGGTATTGTGTACGTAAAAATGGATGGTTCCTTCGAATACCCCATCATGACTATCGATGCGAATGGATCTCATGTTCATGGTTAATTCATCCGAAATAACTTTGGTGATTTTGTTAAGAATACCCACTTGATCAATACCCGAAATGTTGATGATAGCTAAATAGGCAAGTATTTTATGTGATTCCCATTCGGCCGACACGATGCGGTCTCCTTGGTGCGACATTAATCTGATGGCATGCGGGCACTTTCTACTGTGAATGATTAATTTATCCTGTTCATCTCTGTAGCCAATGATATCATCTCCCGGAATGGGATTACAACATTCGCTTATGGTAAACGGAATTTCATCCTCCTGATCAGTTAAAATCAAAGATTTTTTTTGGGGTTCGTCTTTCTTTTCATCTGATTTTGAAAAGTTAAGTTTCCAGTATCTAACCCATTTATTCTTACTTTTGGTACTCAGGATTTTACTTAGGTTGTCAATGATGATATTTCCCTTTCCTAATGCGAAATAGAATTCATCCCTCTTCGAAATGTTGTAATGATCCAGTAGTTTTTTTAGGATGCGTGAGTTTACGGTGAGCCTTTTCTTTTTCAGTAAGTCTTCAAGAATAAACTCCCCTTTATTAACCAACTTTTTTCGTTCCTCTTTAAAGGCATCTTTGATGCGGGCTTTTGCTTTTGCAGTAGTTACAAATGTGAGCCATTCGTATTTAGGTTGCTGTTTGTTGGAAGTGATGATTTCAACCTGATCTCCACTTTTTAGCTCATAACTAAGTGGAACGAGTTTAAAATTAACTTTAGCACCAATGCATTTATAACCCACTTCAGTGTGAATGTCAAAAGCAAAGTCAAGCGCTGTTGCTCCTTTAGGCATTACCTTTACATCACCTTTTGGTGTGAAAATCATCATTTCTGATGAAAAGAGGTTTAGCTTAAAATCATCCAAAAATTCTAGCGTGTCTGAATCTGGGTTGTCCAACAGCTCACGAATCATTTCAAGCCATTTGTCCAGTTCAGATTCTTTTTCTTTCTGACCTTTATATTTCCAATGGGCAGCAAAACCTCGTTCGGCAATTTCGTCCATTCGCTCGGTGCGAATCTGAACTTCTACCCATTTGCCACTTGGACCCATAACGGTACTGTGCAGAG
The DNA here is from genome assembly GCA_003249255.1 of Bacteroidales bacterium. Lineage (GTDB taxonomy): Bacteria > Bacteroidota > Bacteroidia > Bacteroidales > Marinilabiliaceae > SZUA-582. The sequence continues at coordinate 10,125 of QKJP01000016.1, read as the reverse complement.
CTTCATAACCATTGGCCTTGGGGGTAGATACCCAATCGCGTAGACGTTCCGGTTTGGGTTGATATAAATCAGTGATCATGGCGTAGATGGCCCAACACTGAGTTTTTTCCGGAAGCTGCATCTTGGGTTCAAAAATAATCCGGATGGCCAATACATCATAAATCTCTTCGAAAGGCAAGTCTTTGGCTTTCATTTTATTCCATATCGAATAGATGGATTTATGTCGCCCTAAGACTGTAAATTTATAACCTTCATTGGATAGCCGTTCTTCAATAGGAGCTTTGAAGTTGTTGATGAACTCTTCATGTTTTTCTTCACTCTCTCTGATTTTTTGGCTTAAGTTTTTGTGTACTTGCGGATGCTCATACTTTAAACTTAAGTCTTCCAATTCAGATTTGATGGCATAAAGTCCCAGGCGATGAGCTAGAGGCGCATAGAAATATAAGGTTTCACCGGCAATTTTTAAGCGTTTGTGGTCTGGCATAGAGCCAAGGGTACGCATGTTGTGCAGGCGATCGGCAAGCTTAATCAGGATCACACGTACATCTTCTACCATGGTAAGTAGAAGTTTTCGGAAATTCTCGGCTTGAATGGAAGAAGTTTGATCAAAAGCCCCTTCTAATTTGGTTAATCCGTCAACAATAGAAGCGACTTTTTCACCAAACATGTTTTTGATGTCTTCAACAGTATAATCGGTGTCTTCAACAACGTCATGTAATAAAGCAGCGATGACACTTTTGGTACCCAGGCCGATCTCTTCAGTTACAATACGTGCTACTTCAATGGGATGGATTATGTATGGTTCACCTGATTTTCTACGCATGCCTTTATGCGCATTAAATGACAGGTTAAATGCTTTATCTACTAATTCTTTGTTTTCGGGTATAGAGCAGCGCGGACAGCCATTAATTAATGCTTCGTATTGTTCTCTTATTTGTTGTTCTTCCTTCTCGATTTCCTGATTTGTCATGCGGCCTACTTTTAGAGGGGCTAAAATTAGATATTTACTTTTATTGAAACAATGCTATAAAGCATGAAGTTACTTGAATTATGTTCCCCACTGTCTTTAAAAAAGAACTTTCATTCTCAAGTCGGGATTTCTTTTATTTGTTCAAGAAAAAAAGGAAAGCTAAATGCTTTCCTTCTTAAATTATCTCTTCGATTAAAAATGAAATCTTGAAGTTGAAAAGGCTTGAAGGGTTTGATGATATTCATCTAACAGATCTGAAATGATTTTCGATACCGGTTTGATCTCATTAATCATCATGGCTACTTGTCCTATTTCTAATTCACCTTCTTTAAGGTCCCCTTCGAACATGCCTTTTTTAGCGCGCCCTTTGCCCAATAGTTCTTTTAATTCTTCGGCGTTGGCACCATTGTTTTCGGCCGCAATAACCTGATGAAAGAAGTTGTTTTTCATCAGGCGTACTGCTCCAATTTTCTTTAGTGTGAGATGGGTGTCGCCTTCACGACTGTCCACCACATATTTTTTAAAATCTTGGTGAGCTGATGATTCTTCTGCTGCTGCGAACAATGAGCCTATCTGAACACCATCTGCACCTAAAGCCATTGCCGCCGCCATTGCCTGACCGGAACCGATACCGCCTGCAGCGATTAAAGGCAAAGAGGTTGCTTTTCGAATATGTGGAATTAGTGTAAGTGTAGTAGTCTCTTCACGGCCATTGTGACCACCAGCTTCAAAACCTTCGGCAACAATTGCATCTACACCTGCTTCCTCACATTTTTGTGCAAACTTGGCATTGGCAATAACATGAACAACTGTGATACCATGCTCTTTTAGCGTACCAGTCCATTTAGCAGGATTACCTGCCGACGTAAATACGATTTTAACTTTTTCTTGAATGATAATATCCATCAATTCTTCAATGTCAGGATATAACAAGGGCACATTAATACCCCATGGTTGATTAGTTGCAGTTTTCATTTTTTGAATGTGTTCTGCTAAAATGTGTGGTCGCATCGATCCTGCTCCAAGCAATCCTAAACCTCCGTTGTTACTTACAGCCGAAGCCAATTTCCAACCACTGCACCAAACCATTCCACCCTGAATGATGGGATATTTAATGTTAAAAAGTTTTGTAATCGAGTTACTCATAATTTTTACGTCGTTCTTTGTTTTTCAAAGTTTTATAGTCTATATAAAAACCATCAAATAATTCGTACTTAGCAAATTTACATTCCAGCGGTCCGTTAAATAATGTGAGTTTTTTGGACGGTTTCAAACCGATGTGTTTCAATGCAGATTCATTTGATGTAATTACCCAAACATCGTAACCGGGGAAATTGTTTTTAAAAGTATCGCCTAAAGTTTTGTAGAATTTAACAATGTCTGATTTTTGTAAACGTTCGCCATAAGGAGGATTGGTTATAATCATTCCTTTTTTGGCAGTTGGTTCATGATCTTTTACATCGGCTCTCATGATTCTAATCTGGCGATTTAAACGGGCATTAAGTGAAGCTGTTTTAGCTAAATCTACCGCTTTAGGGTTAATGTCTGCACCGACAATGTTTGTTTTCGGATGGCTGATTTGCTTTTCAGCATCATCCTTAATTTGTTTCCAAAGTGTCGCATCAAAATCAGCCCAGTTCATAAAGCCAAAGGATTTACGGTTACGTCCCGGAGGGATGGAGCAGGCCATCATAGCAGCTTCCATCAAAATAGTACCGGTTCCACACATTGGGTCAACCAAAGGGATATCTTTGTTCCATTCAGCCAGTTTAAGAAGTCCGGCCGCCAATACTTCGTTTAGAGGCGCTTTGTGGCCCGGCGAACGATAGCCTCTACGGTGTAATGATTCACCTGAACTGTCTAAGGAAATGGTAAATTTATCACGCGCAACATGCACGTTAATGGATAAATCCGGATTTTCTACGTTTACATCCGGTCTTCGATCGTATTTTTCTCTAAACTGATCAGCAATGGCATCTTTTGTTTTTAAGGCCAAAAATTTGGAGTGTTTAAATAAGTCAGAAAAGGTTACTGCATCAATGGCAAAAGTGTTGTCGACTTTCATGTATTTTGACCAGTCAATGTTGTAAATGCCCTTATACAGCTCATCTTCATTGGTTGCTGTAAAAGTTTCAATGGGCACTAAAACTCTCAAAGCTGTGCGCAAGTGTAAGTTCGCTTTATACAACAATTCTTTATCTGCCTCACATGAAACTGCCCTTTTTAAGACTTTTATTTCCTTTGCATTCAGAGCTTTTAATTCATCGGCCAAAACCTGCTCAAGGCCATGAAATGTTTTAATCAGTAAATTCAATTTCTTTCCTCCTTATTAATTCGGCGCAAGTTACAAAAACAAATATCAATTCTGTCATAATCTTCGATTTGCACTTTTTTGAATTGGCATATTTTGGTATTTGTTCCACTGCACACTTTAAATCATTACGTTTTTGAATTGGTCCATTAAGTTACAAGTAAGGCGATCTGTAACTTCTCATAATTGATGAATGCCACCTTTTTTAGGGTGTATAATTCACGATTCATCTTGTTGAGGCTAGCATTCTGTCGTAATTTTTCAGTACCTAATTTACGCTTATCACATTTGAATGTTTTGAAGGCTTAAGGAGTTGGCCTTGTGGCTGTTAAGTCTAAAATAAACATATTGTGATGGCAAAACTTCTCTTTAATCCGTTGATATTTGCTTTTTTAAGTAGTATGATGCTAAATGCTGCCTATCCGGATAGGTATTATAAAGTTGGCAAACAAATACCGGTGGAACAGCTTCAGACCATAAAAGTAAATACGGTTTCACGCATGCTCGAAGAGAGTGGAGAAGCTCCTTCTCATGTGGTTGTGATTACTCAGCATGACATTAAAACGCGCGGCTATGTTACTTTAAAGGACGTTTTAAAAGATTTACCAGGCTGGGAGGTAAATGATTGGTTTTACAGTGAGCAAGGCAGTCAGGTTGCTGTTCGGGGTTTTCAAGGAAATGCATTCGTGTTGTTAATGATAAATGGAATGGCTATTAATGAGCCTTCATCCGGTAATATGGTTTTGCGTGATGATATCAGTATCAGGGATGCTGTTCAAATAGAAATTGTTTATGGAACAGGAGCCATCATGTATGGAAAAAATGCAGTTAGTGCGGTTATAAATATTATTACTCAACATAATTATCATATTCAGGATTTTAAAGCCTGGGGTGGTTATGGAACGAATAACACTAAAGAAGGCACCGTATCTTTTAAAACATTTTTTGGAATGGAAGATAGAGATGTACTGTCTTTAAGTGGTTTGTTTCATGGCTTACAATCAACACCCGATAACTGGAGTGAGACCTTTCCGGATTGGTATCAACCTTATAAATCGTCATTGGAAGCTTATGATATGCCGATCGAACCGGTACGCATAAATAATAATTATAACAGCCACATAAGAATTTCGAGTGAACATGCCTCCTTGTCATTATTTTATCGTGAGTCTAAGCAAAGTGCGGCTGAAGGTGCCTGGTATGGTGAGTTACTTCCTGACGAAAAATCATATTGGCAAGACCGTACTTTTGTAGCGGATCTAAGAAATGCGATTCGCCCTTCTGATCGATTAGAATTTGAATCATCCATTCAATACAATTGGTTTGATATGGATAAAGGGTTGAATTATTTGTCGCCTGTTTTTGAACCAGAAGGCGGATCACCCATCTTGTATGAATTTAAACATGGCGTTAGTAATGGCATTACCATCGAAGAAAATTTAAAGTTTTTTGGAGAGGATGAATTTTCAGTTATTACCGGTTTATCATTTTCTTATCGAAATATGGTATCTAAAGGTGGGGTGTTTGATGAGAATTTGGGTTTATTAAATAATCAAAATTCACCTTCTCCTTTTAATCAGGTTTTATCTCCCATTGTAACAGGTGATTATTATTTGTTTGGCGGTTTTGTGGAGGCTCACATGACAACCGGAAAAATGAAGATGGTTGGCGGCTTACGACTGGAGCGTTATTCAAAAATAGCTGATGTGCAATTAATGCCACGACTGGCAACAGTGTTTACAATTAATGAAAAGATGCTGGCAAAAGTGATTGTTACCCAGTCTTATGTAGTGCCCAATACGACCATTGATAACCTGGTTTATAGTAATGATTCTTATCTAGATAATTCGTCACAAAGTAACCTGGCCGAAAGAGTAATGTTGGTGCAAGGTAATTATGTATACACCAATCCAAAACTTATGTTATCTGTAAGTCCTTATTATAGTCAATATGCAACCATATTAACAGCCGGTGCCAGTCGGATAGGTTACGTTTCAGAAGATAAGTTAGATGGAAATGTGGGGCCTTATGATTATTTGCCCTTTGCAGACAGCCCTTTTATTCATTATAATTACGATACCGGAGAAAGCCATATTTATGGTGTGGATTTCTATGTGAGGTATAAATTCAAATCGATATGGGGGTGGGCCTCTTATTCTTATGCAGATAGTAGAATAGTGGATAAGACCAAAAGCATTTCAAACCTGGAGGGTTTGCCCATGTTATCTAATCATAATGTACGACTAGGTGTTACTTACGAGGGATTTGATAAGCGCTTAATTGTAACTCCAAGTGTTTGGTTTAAAAGTACTCCCGATAATGCAATAGATCCGGTTAATTTAACAGATCAGTATAAAAACCCTTATGAAATTAATTTATTTGCCAGCTATAAACTAGGGAAGTATTTTTCGGTTTATACCCGAATTAAAAACATTACCAATCATAAATATGCGACTAAAGGAGTCACCAATTATATGCCTCAAGAAACCATTACCATTTTAGGTGGTGTTAAAATAGATCTGAAAGAAATTAATCTCTTTAGGTAAAAAACTTCAGAGCATATTATTCTTTTAAATCAGTATATGATTAGCGGATTACTCCCTTCATAATGCTGATTTTTTCTCCCCATTAGGCCATCATTTCCAACACAAATATTGCACTATGAATTAGTTGGTGTATGTGTAGCGAGTTTATAATTAAGCCATTAAGAATAATTACGGATTTGGTTAAAATTATCCGTTTAAGATTTGCCTTTTTAATTCATTTCGTCGTAACTTATTTTTTCTTTAAAAAGTGAATGCTTTAATTATGAATTGGATTTGATGATTGTTAGTATGTTTTTTTACTGGTGAAATAAATCATTACCCTTGCATTTTATTCCCGGTTAAAAAATTTTTAAGCACCTCTACAAGGCTATAAAGATAGCAGTAGAGGTGTTTTTTATGAGCTAGTTTGGATGAAGAGATGGCTTTTAATGTATTTTGATTTTTCCTTATAACTAATGGGTGCATAGGAGCCAAAGTCTAATGCTCATTGTTGATAAAACTTAAGTTAAATAATGTACTTTTAGAGCCATTAATTTTTAGCCCATATTCAAATGCGTAAAAAACTAATTGTATTCGGTATTGTTTTATCGCTTATCGTAATTTCTGTTTTTAGTTTATTAAGATCAACATCATCCTTTAAGTCTATTTATTTTGTTCCGGAAGATGCGATTGTCATTTTTGAAACCAAAGATCCTTTAAAAGCCTGGGAAGAAATAATTGAAGGTAAGATCTGGAATTATTATAAAAGCAATAGCGCATTTAGTGACTTAAACCAAGAAATTGAAAGCTACGATTCTTTGGTTTCATCCAATCGACTGCTTTATAAAATTGTGGGGGAGAAATCGTTAACTTTTTCCTTACACCCCATTGGAAATAATCAATTTGATTGTTTGTACATAACCGATGTTGGTAAAGTTGCTCAAACTATAAATCATGCGGATTATTTAAAGACCTTATTGGGTAAAAATTATCAAGTAACCAACCGTGAATATGAGGGTGTAACCATTTTTGAAATTCTTGATAAAGCAGAGTATGAGCATTACTTCATAGCTTTAGATAAAGGAAAGTTGCTGTTTTCTTATGTGCCTCAGTTAATCGAAAAATCCATTTTAGCTGTTTCTAAAAAGATAATTGGAAACGATTTGAAATTTTTGGAAGTTAATGCCCGCATTGCAGATAAAGGCTTGATGTCTATTTACATCAATTATAAAAACTTAGAAGTTATTTCTCCCTTATTATCTCCTGAATCTGTGAAATCACTAAAGGAGTATACGCGTTTCTTTGAGTATTCAGGATTGGTAGTATCGGCAGTAGAAGATAGTTTGCTTAGTATGGAGGGCTACACAAGCTTAAAAAATAATACGCCTGAAGAGTTTGTTTCTTTATTAAACCCACTTGAAAACACGGCTGGTTCATCCTTTGTAGTTCCGAATAGAATTGCTTCGTTTTTGAAATTTAAGTTTGAAAAGATCGACGATATGTTGTCTCACTCAGTAAAGAGTTTTGATTCTAAAGCATATGCGAATTATGAAAAGACATTATCAAGTATCGAGAAAAAACTGGATATTGATGTTTCAAAAAATGTATTTGATTGGATTGATCACGAAATTGTATTAATTCAAACGCAACCCTCCAATTTGGGACGAGATAATGAGTTTGCGCTTGTGTTGCAGGCCAACGATTCATTAAAAGCAGCCGATAATTTGCAGATTTTATGGAAGCAAATTAAAAGTAAAACTCCAGTTAAAATAAAATCGGTTAGATACCAAGGTTACAACATTGATTATGTTGCGTTCCCGGGTTTGATAAAAGCATTGTTTGGAGGTGTTTTAGAAAAGATTGAAAAACCTTATGTAACTCAGTTGGGTAAGTATGTTGTATTAAGTAATCATCCTCAAACCCTCAAAAACATCATAGATGATTATCATTCACAAAATACTTTAGCTCATTCACTTGGTTATCATACTTTTAATGATTTGTTTGCCCCTAAAGCAGCTTTGGAATTTTATGCTGCACCTCCCGTTTTATATCATAATCTAAAAGGATTTTTAACGGCTTCTGCTTGGCAGGATGTGCATAAAAATAAAAGCTATATAAGCTGTTTTGATCATTTAGGTTTTCAAATGAGATCGGTTGATGGATTATTAAAATTTGAAATGAAAGCTCATTTTAAGCCGGAGGATAAGCAAGTTAAAAAGAAGGTTTATAATTCGGCAGATATTTATGCTTTGTTTAAAGAGCGTGAAAACCAGAAAGTTGTTGAAAGATTAGATACCATTCCTCAGATTATCATTTTTAATCTTGATGGTCGAAAGCATGAGGAATTCTATGAAAATGGCAACCTAAAACTTAGTGTTCAACTAAAGGATGGACTTAAACATGGAACTTTTAAAAGCTATTATCCTGATGAAAAGATAAAGATCAAAGGCCATTTTAAAGATGATAAACCTGTGGGTAAATGGAAATATTTTACCTTCGACGGAGAGCTTAAAAAAGTGGATGATTATAATCCTTAGAGTGATTTAGGTTAATGTTTAATTTTTGGAATAGGTGATAACGCATTGCGCATAATGCACATTTGTAGTGTTTTATCCAATGTTTAAATGTTAAAACGTATCAGTTGAGTTTAAGTAATAACGACGAATTGTGTATCAAAGAAAAGTAGTATTTGTATTTCTGATTATTCCTTTGATGATCTTAATCGGATGTAATGACAACAATATGTTTTGGAAAAAGAAGAAAGCACAGCAAATAAATCCGCTCGATACAAGATGGATTTGTACAGCCGATTTAACTGAAGATGAAAAATTAGTTCATGCTCAAGTTGATCAATTAATTGATAATTGGTGGCAAGAGTTTTTCAGAAACCAACAAAAGATTGATGAGGCATTTACAAAAGGCTCAACTTTCGACATTGTAAAATTTATGAATACTAACTTAAATTGTATTCATGAAAACATTTCTTGGGAATTTGGATCCGCCATACATGGGAATGGGCATCGATTAATCCTTACTTCGGAATCAAATAAACCATTAAGACCTTTAGTTAATGAGATTTTGAAACGAGCTCCTAGGCTTAAAGGATGGGAGTTTTATGGATATCGATTGGCCGAAAGTTACAATGATGCCATTGCAACTGTAAAGTCGAGAACCGGTGGGCAAATAGTTGATTTTAAAGTGCAATTAGAAATAAACGAGCTAAATCAGATTAATATATACTTGACTCATGAAACTTGTAAAACAAAGCAAGATTATAATCAGGCATTTAATGATGCTTTTGTAGCGATTGAAACTATTCTTGGGGAAGAAAATTTGGATAAGTGGGTAGGTGCAATTGAAGTAGATCAAAAAGTTAAGGATTCATTGGACGTTAAACCAATTAATGAATTGAATGATTTATTCACAAAAAAACTTCATGAAATAAACTATTATCAACCTCAAGAACCTGTTTACAAAACATCAACCACTGCATCTTGGTCAATGTTGGAATTAAAACCGCAGGAGCAAAAGGATTATCCTAGGCAAAGTGATATTTTCATAGCGAAAACCATGAATTTTCCGTTGTGGCAAACTGCACATTCCAGTCAACTATTTTATTCAGAGCGTTTTTCAAAATTTGGAGAAACTTTTTGTTATATCAAAATTGATGGATCTGAAGGTTTGGAAGAGTCGAAGTTTGAGGATAAAGCTGCGCTTGAAGATGCTTTGGATAGCCTTTTGATAAAAGAACAAGTTGGATGCCTTATAGGCGGTGGAACCGGATTGAAATATTCGTATATTGATTTGGCTTTAACTGATTTAAACAAAGGTGTTGAGCTGGTTAAAGAGGTTCTTAAAGAGGGGAACATAACTAAAAAATCATGGATTTTATTTTACGATTCTGAACTTGAATATGAATGGATTGGTATCTGGGAAGATACTCCCAAACCCTTGCTATAAAAATTGAATTGTACAGGGAAATCTCTTTAAAGCAAGCCTGTTAATCGTGTCAATCCTGTCAACAAAACATGTGGTTAAACTCTGTTTCCTTCAAAAATGTTAAAGGCGAATCCCTGTTGAATTGTAGTTTATTGTCTGGATAACTATTATTTTTTTATATGTATATCCGTTTTTACGAATAAGGATATCAACACAGACCTGCGTCGGGCCATAGTCGTCAAGCTAATATTGTAAAGTTTTATTTTTCATTTACTTACAGGGTGTAATTCCCCATATAGAGGAATTGTCAGTATTTTTCCCCATTTTTGTAATATTATTATGTAAATAAAATGAAGGGCACTAATGTCTGCAACACTAAA
>QKJP01000024.1 GCA_003249255.1 Bacteroidales bacterium | reverse complement strand
TCTTACAGCCTCTTCTGATCTTCGTTTAGGACTACCAGAGTGATATCCCAAATTGACATAAGGTGTTTTGGTGTTGTAAAAATTAAATTTTTCTGGCTGATGCATATAAGCCATCAAGGTATTGTAGAACAAAAACCCATTATATTCCACTCTATCATCATAGATGTTAGAGATATAAGCACTCCCAGTATTGCCCAAATAAGCATTTGAGATGCTTGTTTTGTAGACGGAATTGTAGATCTGAAATCCGGTAGATAAGGTATCGACAGCTACCGTGTCGCAAAAGGTAAAATCATCACGCAGCAACCATGTTTTTACACTGGGAGGAATGGCTTTATTCTTTACTTCTTCTTGGTCAACATCATTATTCACTGAGTTTCTTTGACTTTGAGCAAATATATTAGCCTCAAAAGACACAAACAAAACAAGTCCAATAATTTTGAAGTAGGATAAGGTAATTTTCATGCTTAAAACCAATGATTAATTGTGCAAAGTCAAGCATTCACATGCTTTAAACATCATTTTACAGTTCAAAGATAAACAAAATCAATTCATTTATTTTGAGATTTTGCAGATGCCAACAATGCAGAGTGATAATAGGTATGGGGTAACTCTCACAAATCAAGAAGCCGCTCCTGATAAGGAGCGGCTTGACTGACTATTTCTGACGGATAAAGATGTTTATCTGCACACCTTTAAAGTTCCATTTCTCACGTATTTTGTTTTCAAGGAAACGCTTATAAGGCTCTTTGATATATTGAGGTAAGTTACAGAAAAAAGCAAACGACGGTGTTGACGTTGGCAACTGAGTCACATACTTAATTTTAATATATTTACCTTTAATAGCTGGCGGAGGATAGTTTTCGATAAGCGGCAACAACTCATCATTAAGTACCGATGTAGATATTTTAAGCTGCTTATTTTGAAAAACTTCAACGGCCGTTTCTAAAGCTTTATGAATCCTTTGTTTGGTGATAGCTGATGTAAACACAATTGGAAAATCGGTAAAAGGAGCCAACTCAGATCGAATTAACTCTTCAAATTCTTTGGTACTATTGGTGTCTTTATCAATCAAATCCCACTTGTTAACCAAAACAACCATTCCCTTTTTATTGCGCTGAATAAGTTGACTTATTTTTTGATCCTGACTTTCAATACCACGTGTGGCGTCGATCATCAATAAACACACATCTGAATTTTCAATCGCTCTAATGGCACGCATCACAGAATAAAACTCAAGATCTTCGTTTACCTTAGATTTTTTGCGAATTCCTGCTGTATCAACCAAATAAAAATCATGGCCAAACTTATTGTAACGTGTGTAGATTGAATCACGTGTAGTCCCCGAAATAGGAGTTACAATATTTCTATCCTCACCAATAAACGCATTAATAATGGATGATTTACCAGCATTTGGGCGACCCACAACAGTAAGTCTTGGTATATTCAAGGTATCTTCTTCCTCATACTTCTCAGGCATCAACTTAACTAAATCGTCTAAGAAATCACCCGTTCCAGAACCATTAATTGATGATATAGGATAAAGAGACTCTAAGCCCATGGCATAAAAGTAACTAGCCTCTGCAATACGTTCGTTATTATCAACTTTATTAACGATCACCATCACTTTCTTACGTGAACGACGCAAAATCTCGGCCACCCCTTCATCATAATCGGTGATACCTGTGGTTACGTCAACCACAAAAAGAATAATGTCTGATTCTTCAATGGCGATAAGCACTTGTTTTCTAATCTCTTCTTCAAAAACATCGTCAGAGTTGGTTGCATAACCTCCTGTGTCAATAATAGAAAAATCAACCCCATTCCATGTTGCTTTACCATACAGACGATCGCGAGTTACTCCAGACGACTCATCTACAATAGCTTGTCGCGTTTCTGTTAGGCGATTAAAAAGAGTTGATTTACCCACATTTGGACGTCCAACAATTGCAACTATATTTCCCATAACGATTTTTGTTTTGTTTTAATTTGCAACACACACAGTTCTAACAAACGATATTTGAACGGTGAACGTTTAATAAAAGATAAATGGATGTATTAGGCCTATTTTAATTCGTAACCATGACCACGCAAGAAGTTATCTTGATCGCGCCAGTCTTTCGAAACTTTCACGAAGGTAGTAAGGTGAACTTTCTTTTTAATAAAAGCCTCTATATCCTTACGACTTTCGGTACCTACCCATTTTAGTTTGGTGCCTTTATGGCCTATGATAATACCTTTTTGTGATTCGCGCGCTACGTGAATTAAGGCGCGTATCTCTACACGATCTTCACTTTCGAGAAACTCCTCAATTTCTACTTCTACAGAATAAGGGATTTCTTTTTTGTAATGCATCAATATTTTTTCGCGAATGATTTCAGCAATAAAGAATCGCTCTGGTCGATCTGTTAATGCGTCTTTATCAAAATACGGAGGCGACTCGGGCAATAACTCAACAATGCGATTCATCAAGTTTTGAACATTGAATTTATGCAAAGCCGACATGGGGAATATCTCAGCGCCAGGCACTTCATTTCTCCAAAAATCGACTAACTCATCTAAACGAGCTTGTTCTATCAAATCTATCTTGTTTATAACCAACAAAATAGGCGTATCTGTTTTTTTAACTGCCGACAGAAACTCATCATTTTTATCAGGTTTCTCGTATGGATCGGTCTGATAAATAATTACATCCGCATCATTTAAAGCCGACTTGGAGAATTTAAGCATCGATTCTTGAAGCTTATAATTGGGCTTTAAAACACCAGGTGTATCCGAAAAAATAATTTGATATTCTTCGGTATTCACAATACCAAAGATTCTATGTCGAGTGGTTTGTGCCTTTGAGGTAATAATAGAAAGGCGCTCACCCACTAATTCATTGGATAATGTTGATTTACCAACATTCGGGTTGCCCAGAATATTTACAAAACCAGCTTTATGACTCATAATTTACTAAATTAATTGAAGGCACAAAGATAGTATAAATGTAGGAGTATATAAGAGTGCTTAATATTAAAGATTGTCAAGAGTGAAGAAAAGCTTTTTAAATATGCATATAAACCAATATACAAAACTTTTACTACTGTGAAAACTCGAGCTAAATTGGCTTAAACAATTAAGATCACAGCATAAATCTGATTTCTATCATTGAAGAAAAAAAAACATACTTGAAGGTTCCCACCTAAGAGAGTAAGTACTTAATTTTAACTAAACAACAAAAAAACAGGAATATATTAAAGCATCACTAAGCTAAATAATGTTTATAATCTAAATCATCTTTACTGGTATGGTTAAGTAGCCATTCTACCAGAAAAGTAATTATTTCTTGAGTGACAGTCGCTTTTTTATCCATCACATCCATACAAAAGTTAGATACTTTAAGAATAAAAAGTTCATGCTCCTCTTTATGGTCATTAAGCTTAGGGTAATTACAAGCTTCCAAAAGCTGTTCTTCATCTCTAAAGTGAGTACGGGTGTACTTAACCAGCTCATCTAAACTTTCGCTTATTAAGGCCGAATCAGCTTTCTCGTTGGAATGATCAATCAAGTTATTTGTAAGTTCTATAAGATGTTTATGCTGATCATCAATTTTTTTGTTATTCACACTAATAGCCTCACTCCAGGCAATATTTTTTATCATAATATGGGGTTTGATAATTGAATATAGACTTAGAAATCTAAATACACGATTTATATTGTTGATCTTTAACAGCAAAATGATCCAACAGCCAAGCAGATAAAAAATGTATCATCTCCTCTGTTACTGACT
>QKJP01000034.1 GCA_003249255.1 Bacteroidales bacterium | reverse complement strand
CTGTTACTGTGCCTCAATCGAGTTCTGCTCCTACAATGGCTGGACCAGGTTCGGCCAGCACCGATTTTTCTGTGGGAGGCCAAAAGGCTTTTACTCTAAAGGGTTCAGATCAAAACTCTTTTGTGACACCTATGATACAGGGAGCTGTAGGTTTGCCTTTTCATACTGAAATAATGGCGCGTTTTATGCCAGAAGTTGAATATGGCGATTTAGGTAAGGCATATATGTGGGGTGTGGGTGCCAAACACTCTTTGAAAGACTATATTCCCTTTGTCAAACGTGTGCCTTTCTTAGAGCTTTCGCTATTAGCTGCCTATACGCATTTTGATGGCAGCTTGGCTGTTGAAAGCGCATCAGGTAAAGGGAGTTTAGCTACTATGTCTAACGCTTATACAGGTCGTGTTTTAGTTGGAGCTAATTTTCCAGTGGTGTGTTTTTATACAGGTTTTGGGTATGGTAATGCAAATACCGATTTTGATTTAACGGGTGATTATAAGGTAACTGGTTTTGATGATGCCTCTCATCCGATTGACTTAAGTTATTCCACTGGTCAATTCGATTTTAACGCTGGTATGAGAGTGCGCTTAGGTGTAATCGCTCTTCATGCCGATTATACAGTGGGGGATTATTCTGCTGTGACTGTTGGTTTAGGGCTTAACTTTAGATAATTTGTAGTGATGAAATTTGGCCTCGTCTTCCTGTAGGACGAGGCTTTTTTATACCACCATGTTAATAAGGTTTTATGTTTTTCATCCTATCAAAAATTCTATCCATACTAATTTCACCATTTTTATGGATTGTGATTAGTATAGCTTTTGCTGTATTTCTAAAATCAGAAAGGTGTAAAAGGCTATTTCTTATTTTAGCTATATCTTTTTTCTTTTTTTTCTCCAATGGATTTGTGTTTAGAAGCGTAATCGGATGGTGGGAAGGTGATTTAGTGCCTCTCTCTTCTTTTGATGGTAAAACTGATTATTGTGTGGTTTTGGGTGGTTTATCATCTCAGCATGAGGCCTCGGGTAGAGTTTGTTTTTCTCAAGCGTCAGATCGTCTTTGGCAAGCTTTGCATTTACATCAAAAAGGATATGTTAAGAAGTTGGTGTTTTCGGGTGGTTCAGCAGCAATTATTCATCAGCAAATGGCAGAAGCTATTTATTTAAAAGAGTTCTTATTTGGTGTTATTGCTGATTCATCTTTTTTAATCGAAGCAAAATCACGAAATACCTTCGAAAATGCATATTATACATCCCTCTTGTTTGATTCTATTCAGGCTCCAAAACACATCATTCTTGTTACCTCGGCGTTTCATATGCCACGCGCTAAACGTTGTTTTCAGAAGCAAGGATTTGTTGTCTTCCCTCTTACCACCCAACCCCTTAAAAGTACTCAGCCTCTTACTATTGGCGAGATGGTAATTCCTTCCTTAAGTGTGCTAAACGATTGGAATATTATGCTTCGCGAATGGGTGGGCTTAATGATTTATCGCTGGAAAGGCTTTTTATAGAAAAGGTTGATTTCAGTGGGTTTAACATTTCTTCATCACAGATTATAACCTCACCCCAAAACCTACACTGAAGATGGGTTCCCATGGTTTGTAAGGGCTATTTTTATCTTGTAAAACATCAAATAACACTCGCATCGACATAAAACTTCGGCTTGATAACATTTGTTGATATCCACCACCCACATAAACGAAAGGTACAAACTGTCTGGTTTTACTTAATGTGGTAGTGTAGCTTTCAAAGCTTAAGCCATTAAACTCTATGTGAGTAAAAAAGTTGGGTAAGAAATTGTATTGGCCATATATACGTCCTCCATATTGATTGTAAGATAATGCAGGTGTGTATCGCTTGTCTTTGGTGTAGTTGTACTCTAGTCCCACACCTGTGTAAAAGCGATCTGATACCATTAATCCTAGCAAAGGACTAATCATTACGTTAGTGTAAGTGCCAAAAGTAAGGCCAAAAGAACCACCTGTGTAAAGTCTGTCTTTAAGAGGAGTTGTGCTTTGTGCATTACTGTTTTGGGGCAAACAAACACTAACCAATAGTAGTAAATAAATGATGTGTTTTTTATTCATATCAAAGAGGGGGTTGGTATTCAAGGCAATTTAGTTCGTTTTATATGCATCCGCAAATAAAATCATCGGCTAAGCTTTTAAGTAACACTTCTATTTCTTTATTTTCATTTTCGGTGCCCTTACAGTTTGTGCACACAAATAAAAGAACCTTATGATTTAGGGTTAAGTCCGCTTGGTTAAAGTCAGTATGACAGACAAAACATTTGTTGGTGTTTTTTGTGACGTATTTGTTTGATTTGTTCATAAGCAGCAAGGTTTTTATGTAGTTTCTTTGACGTAAAGTGTTTTAAAAAAACATCCCTGCTATTTCGAGTAGCAGGGATGCATATAGTGTTACAGCACGGGGTTAAAACACATATCTCACGCCTAATCCTAGACCTAGGTTGTAGGAGTTGTATACATTTCCAAAACCCCACATTGGCCTAACATCAAGACTTATCATAAAAGGTATTTCGCTAAAGTTGTATTCAGCACCTACTTGTCCACCTATTCCTAAATAAACACCATCAGAGCCTTTGTAATCATTATTGTGATGCCATGACCCTATTACAGCGCCAGGTCCTGCATACCAGTTAAATCCGCCTTCTAAAGCCCAAACCCACTGATAAATACCAGTTAAGCTAAATCCATTGCCATCTGAATGAGAGTAAAGTCCAAGGTCTGCTTCTAATCTATTTTCATTAGATAATGCATGTTGGTAACTAATTTCTCCACCTAAAGTAGTACCACCACCAAAGCGTAAACCAAGAGCTTGCTGGTTAATCTGTGCTATTCCACTTAGGCTTATTAAAGCGACTGCGAGTGTAATAATAATTTTCTTCATCTTATGACGTTTATTTAAAATAGTTCAATTGTACTTATTACCAATAACACGCAAATATAAAAACTAAATCCGTATTAAGATATGTGTGTCTGTTTTTTTGTGAGGTTCGTTAATAGGTAGGGGTTGTTTTAACGAATATTAATCATTTGTAACTATTTAAGAATGTAGTTGGCATAGAACTTGTTGTTTACATATTGGGTTTTTTCATAGATTAGGTTAGGGTTAGTTGGAAGGGTGTTTGATTCGTCAAACACCCTTTTTTACGATAATACCATCATTTGCTTGGCTAAACGCTCTGCCGTTTTTTCATCAACAACCTTTTTTACTAAAGCTAATGCAAAGCTCAAGCTAGCCCCAGGTCCATTGCCTGTTATAATATTTCCATCCTCTTCAACAGGAGTGTTGGAGTAAGATGCACCTTTTAAGTGTTTCTCAAAACCAGGATAACAAGTTGCTTTACGGTTGTTTAAAATACCTAATTCGCCTAAAACTAGAGGTGCTGCACATATTGCTCCAATGATTTTATTTTTATCTGAGAATTCCAGAAGAAGTTTCTTTAAAGGTTTGCAGTTATTTAAATTTGTGCTTCCTGGCATACCACCAGGTAATATAATTATGTCTAATGTTGAGGGGTCTAATTCGCTGATTATCTGATCTGCTCTTACGCTTATATGATGAGATCCACTAACATCTAAGTTATCGTCTATCGATACTATTTCTGTTGTTATATTGGCGCGTCTTAACACGTCAACTATGGTAATCGCTTCAATTTCTTCAAATCCATTAGCTAGAAATATGGCTGCATTTTTCATTGTGTTACAATTTTTTTGTTAAAAGTTGGTTTAATATTTGATTCGTCGTTTCTAAATAGTGCAAAATGTTGAATTACTGGCTCAAAAAGTACTATTTTTGCATTTTTATCATTTAAAA
>QKJP01000008.1 GCA_003249255.1 Bacteroidales bacterium | reverse complement strand
AAATCTCAACTTAAAATAGCTGAGTGGCTATCTACATTGTTAGATATCTCCACTTCAAAATTAAAACGAGACTCTAAAAAGGGGGCACTATCACATAATCAAAGACTTAATGCTCTATATATTTCTTAGCTTGACGGCTATGAACGCAGGCGGGGAACTCTCAAATAAATTCAATCATTCTCCTGTGTGGAACTTAAATGATTGAATTTACATGGTCGTTTCATATTATATCAATTGAATCTTAAACACTTTTTTCTACTATCTACTTTCAAAAATTCTATTATCTACATTTACAACTTAATCATTTTCTTGATTACCCACTCTCTTGTTTCGGTTTGAATTCTAAGAATGTACATTCCTGATGGTAAATCAGAAGTTGATAATTGTATTTCAGAACCGCTTAGCTCTTGTGACATGAATGTTTTCCCGGTTATATCGGAGATAAAAGCCCTAACGAAATATTCAATTGAAGAGATAGTAATAAAACTATTAAATGGATTTGGATATACTATTAATCCATCCATCCCGGAATTATCAATTATTGATGTACTTAAATCTTCCTGAACCTTAACCACAATAGTTGCCGAAGAAGTTAAGCCACTATTATCCTCAGCCACTGCTAACAATGTGTACGATCCGGCCTGTAAGCCTTTTAATAAAGGATCATTTTGATTATTCATTCCCCACTCATAAGGAGCCACATTCTCTTGACGAACCAACTGGCTATTTAAGTACAACTTAACATTGGCAATTGTTCCATCGGCATCTGTGGCATTTACAGTAACAGATAGATCAGATTGATAAGGTAACTCTATACCGCTTTGAAGACTAGCAAACGAAACTATAGGTGCCTGAGGTACTGTCCCTAACTCTAGCAGGTTAATAATTACACGTGTAGCAACCCAGTTCGGATCTGCACCTCCTGCATCACTAAACTCAAGAGTCAGTTCTTCATCATTCACGTCTACTTCAAAGGTTTCGTTAAAAAAGACACCGGCGATTGAATTGATGTCGGTTAACTTGGTTTGCCCTTCAGCCTTCACCACCATTTTATCGTGATTTGAAGAAGCATCGCCAAAAGTAATCAGCACTTTATATTTACCATTAGGAACAGCAACAACAAATGTTTTAGCCTGAGAGCTGTAGATTAGATCGCGATTTAAGTAATTTGCTCCACCTGAAGTTCCACGATCAATGGCATTTAAACCATTTGTATCTGTCCAACCATAAATTCCCGGAGTAGTTTGGTTTGATAAACGTTCATACCCGTCAAATACTGTAGATGATGTTGTGCCTAAATCAAACCAAAAATCGGTTTGCACATAAGCGCCGGCACAAGGAGCGGTTGCCATTACAATTTTTCCGGTATTGTAATAGATACGCTGATTTATGGTTGAATAATCGTAAGCATCACTGTTATGGCACTCCTGATTTTCGAAATGGTTTTTAATGGCTTGCCGGTATTCGTTTTTATTTGGTATGGCACAACGGTATTCGTCTAAATACAAACCTATATTATCAAAAGGAATAACTGGAGCATCGGCAGGCTGATTGCCATTAAACTGAAGATTAAGAGTCGAAAGATCGCTAAACACATTGTCTGCTATTTGCACACTACCTTTAATAGAAGGTGCAGTACTTACCTCTGTTTCAATATCTTTATTAAGACTATTATTAAAATAATTGTTATAGAAACGACACTCCCAGGCATCCATGGTACTATTATCAAAGTACTTCTTCATTACCGTATTAAAATATGGGTAACGCTCTTTCCAAAATGGCTCAATAAGATTGTACCAATTGCTTGAGTTAACCTGAGTTTCCCATCCATCAACCCCTACTTTTTGAAGCATACGACCCAAGTAATTTTCTTTGATACCATCAGTTGGCTTTTTACCATCAACACTGTTCAGGTAATCCATACATTTAAGGTATTTTGCCTCACCTGCTTGTCCGGTTGCAATACCTTGATAGCTCTTTACAAACACGTTTTTCTGAACGGTATGACCGGCTCCACGGCCAAATTTCACCGTTTTCCACCCACCTTTATAAAATACGTTTTCTTCTATTTTATCACCCGAGTCCATGTCGTCGCAATGGAAAGAGGCACGACCAATTAATTGTGGCACACTCATAATGTGATGCATAAAATTATGCTTCAATAAATTACCATAACTAACAACATCATTACCTGTATAAAAAGCGCCACCATCACCTTCTTCTACGGCCACGTTAAATACTTCGTTTAAATATAGGGTATGATCTAATCCGGCATAAGTAACCGGTTGCCCATTGGTATTATGAATAAGGTTATTCTTAAACACATTCCCCACCCCACTAATACCACTGGCTTTACCGTAATAATCTTTCGAATAGATTTGGGTAAAATGACAGTTTTCAATTCTGTTATTACCTTGCTTAATTTCACCCTTTGAAGTAAAAGAACCTCCATACAAGCGAGTATTATTCCAATTATCAAAGAAATCGCAGCTTAACATTTTTGAATTCGTCACATCATCCCAAAAATTACAAGCTAATAAAGGTTCTCCAATGTTTCGAAAGGTAACTCCGGCTACCAAGAAGTTATCACCTGAACGGAAATTAATTGCCCCATCACCATTCTTTCCTTTACCCAGGCACTGGATAATCATATTTTTGAATTGAATGTTTTGGGCATTCTCTACGCGCACCATTTCAGGACCGGCCCAGACACCAATCTTAGAATCGGGTGTAATTTCTTCGGTGGGCCACAAGTATAGCGTATTGTTTGTAGGATCGAAAAACCATTCGCCGGCTTCATCCAATTCGCATAAGGCATGAGAAACGAAAAATCGAATTGGGCTATTTTTTTCTATTAAGGGTTGTAAGCCATAAGAAGAACCATCTTTAAATTGGATATTTCCACCGCTTGCAGAAGCAACAAAATTATGCTCCTTATGCCAATGAGCCGAAATGTATCCATTTGCTTGTACACTTTGAGTTCGCTTAATTTCTGCATCTAGCTTATCAAAGTCCATGCTTTCGTACATTTGAAACTTAGCACCCTGGGGTTGTGAGTATGTTCCTTCTGCTTTTACCGTTTCACTACCAGATACAAAAGTTTCATTTTTAACGTGGGCATAACCAATGTTCGGAAAGCGTGCAACAATCATCATCCGATCATTCATACTCATTTGAGCCGAGCTTTCCTTTAATACATTTATCAAATTAGCATCCTTAATAAGCTGATAGTATACTTTACCAACGGCATTTTTATGTAAGATAGAGGACTGATTAGACGTTGTTTTTTGAAAGGCTGTGTTATCGACAAAAACACTGCCATCAAAGATCACTTTTTCATCTTGATAACCTTTATAAACAATAGGACTAGCGGATTCTCCACTGTCTTCTTGAGTTAGCTTACAGGTTTGGGTAACCGGGTAGCGTCCTTCTCGAAAATTAACAACTAGACCTCCTGGTGGTAGACCTCCGCTTTTTACCTCACGAGCCTTATCTCGTGCTCCAATTAGGGTTTTCAGCGGTAACTCTTTGGTTCCGGGGTTACTGTCATCTCCGTTGGGAGAAACAAAAAGTTCTTGCTGGGCGCTAAGATTAATTAAATAGGCCCATGAAAGTAAAATAAGCGTAATTACTTTTTTCATATGTTATAAGTATGTCTTAAAAAAATGAGGTAGTTACACTAGTTACAAATGAATATTGAAATGGTTAACAGGGAAGGGGAAAGACGGTTGGCTGAGTTCAAAAAAGATATTGTTATGCTTAAATCCATAAGCTAAAAAAGTAAAATCCCCTGTATCGACATTGGTCAATACAGGGGATCTAATTCACTAAAACTTTTATCTTTAACGTAGGTTATTCTTTGACTATTACTTGTGTAACAACGTCTCCTTTGGCAGAAACAATCTTCACAATATATAGTCCGGAAGTAAGATCAGTTGTTGATCCTTGTAAATAAGCATCGTGTATAGGACTAAAATCTGAACCTGTTGGATTTGGATCATCAGGATCATTATCACAAATAGTTTCACAAATTCTCTTAGTTTCACCTTATCGAGAACCGTTACCTGGTAGGTACTCAGCAGGATTCTCAGTGGCTATATCAATCTGCTCACCGGTACTGATATTGATAGTTGTTTCGTAAACTAACCAGTAATCAATACATGTACGCTGAGCTCTACCTGAACATATGAACGTATAGGCTTCTCCGGCTTTCAGTCCATAAACAGCATCTTTGTGACCTTTACCATGTACTTCTAATTTATGTAGGCTACCCCAGTTATTTTTACCACGTCCGTACATCTTATGATCGTGCTCAAGATCACTTTTAACTAAACCACTTCCAGACGTAAAGTCACCTTTCATTTTCAGGTATACATCGTTACACTTATCCCACGCTGCACCTTCAAGGTTTTGTAGCATACGTGCAACAATTCTGTAGTTTCCTGATTTTGGAGCTGTAAATGTATACTCTAAAGGAGAATTTGCAGCACCACCATTTTCATTATTACCAGTAAACTCCAGGTAAGTATCGTTAATTTGGGATTATTGCTTAAGGTCATTTGGATAAAAACGCCATCAAAGTTATGTATACTTTGATGGCGCATTGCAAAGGCATTCCGGGTAATTATTTCATCATTCTAACAAGAATTATTTCGCCGTTTTACAATTTTTCTTTCAAAAAATAGATGCCTGATATTTTTATTAATATTTCAAAACTTTACAAGAAGACACTCCGTTTTCATATTCACAGCTCAGAATGTAAACGCCCGGATATAATCTATTGCAAGCTTTCAGGTGCAGTTCGCTTGCTTCAACCAATAGCTTTTCATTATAAACTAACCTTCCTCCGGCATCGTGAATAGCGATGGCTTTAATCGTTTGGCCGGCCTTTACATACAGCTCATTACCGGAAAAAACAGCATTCACTTCTGCACGATTCATCTCATGAGAATACAAACCTGTTGAAGATGAAAAATCGAAATTAGGAATGCCATAACCCATATCAAAAGTAGGATTATCGTAATGATGACCACTTTTAACAATCATATCTTTCAACTCCAACGCCGTTAACTCCGGAAACTTTTGCCACAAGCAAGCCGCTGCTCCTGCAATTAAAGGAGTAGCTAAGGAGGTACCTGAATCATAGCCAATAGTATGATTATCCACAGGCACTGCGACATTTTCCCCCAGTGCACAAACTTCGGGTTTTAAACGTTGATCAAAAGTAGGCCCCCAGGATGAAAACAAAAATTGTACGGTGTCAATTAGCATATCTGCACCTCCTACCGTTAAAACATCTTTTGCATCGGCTGGCGCAACAATGTATTTCCAATCCCAAAGGCCTTCATTACCGGCAGCAACAGAAACAAGCATCCCCTTATTACTTGCCAGTTGAGCCGCCCGGCTAATGCGTGTATTTTCACCGGTCATATCGGAATAAGTGTAGTTTAGTTGCTCGTTATCAAAACGGGTATACCCTAAAGAGGTATTAATAACATCAGCCCCAACACTATCTGCATACTCCGCAGCCACCATCCAATAATCGGGTTCAATGGGGTATTCGTAGTTAGTAACTTCAGTTTTTAAAAGCCAATAAGAAGCTTTAGGTGCTGCCCCAATGTATTCGCCTTCGATGTCACCCGCCATCACAGATAGGACTCTTGTTCCATGCGTTCCATCCAAATCAACATTATCAGTACCATCCGGGAAATTGTAGGTTCCTAAAATCCGCCCTTCTTCATGGAGCTTATGCAAATAATCCACATCATTTATTCCTGTAAAACCGGCATCAATAACTGCAATATGCAAACCTTCCCCCTTATATCCTTCCTGATGCAGCTTGTGGGTGTTGGAGGAATAAATTTGAAGTTTTGCTTCTCCATAGTCACTATTAACACTAAGCTCATTTGCTTCATGACTTTGCTGCAAATTAAATTTGTTATAAGCACTTTTAAGCCTTATATCCGGCAGGGTAAAATCAACTAAATTAACAAATGAGACGCGCGCTAAAGTATCCATTAAATCTACATCATCTGAAAAGGCAATAACCCCGTTTAGCCACTTCACTTTATATTTAACGCTTATACCTAACTGCTTTAAACTATCAACATAAACCTGACTCACCGGAAGATCTTCTACTGTAATTGCAATGTTTTGTTTTTGCCTTCTTTCCAGTGCGCGAGCAGAAAGAAACTCTTCCGGTTTATTAATCGAATAGTTGGTTCCCTCTTTATCGGTAAAACCAATAAAATAACCATTGCCTTGCGCCTTCAATAAAAGCTGCAAGCTCAGAAACAATAATATAATAAGTTTATCTTTTTTCATTTTCGAGTTATTTAATCCTTAATAATCAATTTATTGTGCACTTCGCCGTCAATCATCATTGTCACCAAATATTTTCCGGGTGCTAAATGTGAAAGATTAAGCTTAGCCTGAGACGTATCAAAAGTTTGAACCAGCAATTTATGACCACTCATATCGTACACATGTACGCGCTTAATAATTTGGTTCTCACAGGTAGTGATGTTACAAATATCTTTTACCGGGTTAGGTGCTATGCGGGGAACACACAATTCCACTACATTTTGTTCATTCACGTTTGTTGCTCCGGAAGCCATCATTACGGTTGCCGGATGGCTAGTGATAATATCGAAGTCCGGGTCGAGTACTATTTCACTTACTTCAAAACCTGCATTAAAAGTAAATTCTTCACCGTCTGTGGTGTTGTGAAAATGTCCAAGCTTACTTTCTCCGGATGCTCCTTTAAAGAGTATGGGTAAATTTAAAGCAAAGAAATCTACCGATTCATGACTGGTCGTTTGATTGATTGTAAAAGTGATATCGCTATTGTCCTGATGAGTCACATTAATGGTATACTCCGGAAATCCTTCTTTGTAATACCAATTATCAAAAAAAGTATCCAACTCTTTACCTGATGAATGTTCCAGTTCGTCTCTTAAATCTTCGATGGATGCGACACCAAAAGCATTCTTATCCAGAAAGCTTCTTAAACCATCAAAAAACACCTCTTCGCCCAATTGGTTACGCAGTAAATTCATAAACGCACCGCCTTTATTGTAAGTCAGGTAAGTATCGTACATACGCTGCGTATTGGTGGTATCTTCTACATATAACGAACCGTAAGTGTCGAACCACGAAACGCTTTCTACTTCTAATTGTTTCCATTCGGGATATTCTTGTGGACGGTATTTCGCATAAGTTAAATACTCACAAAAAACCGCCAGTCCTTCTTTTAAAGCTACATGACTCCAACTGCTGGTGCCAACATAATTACCAAACCATTGGTGAGCCAACTCATGCTCCATCAAAAAATATTGTAAATAACCACCAATGTGCGAAACGGTTTGATTTTCCATACCACCTTGCCAACTAATCTGAACCTGCCTGTAACCTTCTTTATAAAAAGGATATACACCAAATAGGTCATTAAAATAGGTCATTACATCTGCGGCATGTGCGACAGTTGAGCGATAGGAATTAATGTCTTGTGGATATAAATAATTAGTGATGTCCATATTAGAACCATCGGGCAATTCAATGGACTGGGTAAAGTTTTCGTATTCGGCAACAGCAATGGCAATTAAGTAATACGACACCGGGTAACGGTGTTTCCAAACCGATGTTTTCTTTCCATTAGTAATGGTTTCTGAAACCAACCGTCCATTACCGATACCTGTATATTTTTCGGGCGTGGTAATATGAATGTCTAAAGAGTCAACCTTATCGTGAAGCGACATTTTGCATGGCCACCAGTCTTTTGACCAGTAGGGTGATGATAAAGTATGAAGACGAGGCAAATCAGGGTGTTTAGCAAACGACCCATAACCATTATTCTCCGGTGTGCCGTGATAATAAACACTAACAGAATCGAGTGTTGCCTGAGGTACTGTTACATCTAAACTGATTTTCAATTTTTCCCCGCTGTGTACAAAATCTTTTTTTTGTGATTGGTACTTGACACTATCTACCGTTAAGGCATCAGATAGATCAAAGGAAACACTGTTAAGTCCACTTGCATCTACCGCTTTAAAATAAGTCGTAACAGCTCCCTTTATTTCAGCCAATTCGGGATTTACCTCCCATTCGGCACGGTGATAGATCACATCGTATTTTAGCGCTTCATCATTATGAACCAAAATATTAGCACTGGTACTTTTAAGTTCGGCCTGATTAAGAATAGTCTGCCTTTGAGACATTAAATTGAAACCGGTCAATAGCATTATTGCCGGGATTAGTGTGTAAATTTTCATTGTGTGTGTGAATTTAGTATTACCATACTATACGAACACAATACACAATGTGCGACAAGGGACCTAAAAAATATAATTATTTCTTCACCAACACCGTCAGGTACAAGTACACTGACGGGTTAGCAAACCGGCAGAATATAAATTCTACCGGTTTTAGAAAATCTAATCACTCAATCGTTTACAACTTGACAACCTTGCTTGTAATCTCCTCTCCTTCTTCGGTTTGAATGATTAAAAAGTAAATACCGGGTAATAATGAAGCGGTATTAACAGTAGAAATTGAGGCGTTTAACGCTTCTGAAAACATAATACTCCCGTTAGCTGAAACGACCTGAATACTGCGCATTGTTTGAGCTGTTTCAATAGTTAATACATCTTCAACAGGATTGGGGTAGATTTTCACTTCATCTTTCTGAGCCTTATCGAACGCACTTGTAGGTATGGCATTTAACGCCGAACTCGCAAAGGCATCGACCTTGTACTCACTTCCTTCTACTGTTTCCTGCCAACTTTTGCCTACTGGTGTCATGTAAATAATCTGCTTGTACTGTTCACCATCAATTAAATCATTTTCTAACTTTACAGATATGGTCGCTATCCCTTTTCCGGAAACGGTTTGAACGGAATTCTGTATGCTTGTCCAGGGGTCAATTAACTTTAAATCAACATGAATATCCATTGGCTGACCGTTCGTTTCAAACTCAATACCAAAAGTATAAGTACCGGTGATTGGAATCGTTGTTGGTAAAGTATGAGAATAAAGTGCGTTTTTACCTTCGACAGGTGATGCTAACAACAATTCTTTAACGGTTCCAAAACCGGCATCTTCACGACCCGTTACCAAATAATAATACATACCGGCATCGGATACATCAACCTGCGAACGATTATTGAAAAATCCCCAACGGTATGGGTCTTGTTTTTCGGCACAGGTATGCATCCAGTTTATTTCCGGCACAGTAGATGTTTTCATCCAGGCAATTTGCCCCCAACTATCGTTTCTGTTTTCACGCAAGCCGGTTCCTCCTTGTGGGTTAGAACCGTAGTTCTGATCAACAATCCCGTCAATCTTAACATTGGGAAAATCTCGAAGCACATCCAAAATATTTTCATTGGCATTACTGTCGTGACATTCCAAATCGTTCCACATCGAATGGCTTATTACAGTTACAAACTCATGCTTACTTGCATCAGAGGCTGCAAATGCAAGGTATAAATAGTAATACGATCCTGCCTCTACAATATATAACGGATCGCTAGCAGTACTCTTATTTATTTCTGTAACCAAAGAATTAATGGCTTTTGTTTTTTGATCGTCGATAGTAAAATCGTAAATAATGCTTTCATCCAATTTAAAAATTTCAGCCGTTTTTTTCATGATATGGCGATACTCCTCAGTTTGGGTTAAGTTAGGATCATCTTTTGCTACATTGGCATGCCTGTCGGGATTGGGGTTATTATTATAGCTAATGTGCACAACATCATTTAAATGATTGGTACTCCACAATATGCCAATTCCCCAAGGAATAGCACCTAAATCATCAGGAGCAAACACATTACCATCACTGTCAATAGCAATACGTCCTTTGCTATAGCCACCATCGGGCAAATCGATACCGGGTTGTGGTTGTTTATGCATTGCCAACAGCATATTACGCACTTCGGTATTATAGGGGTCGGTATTACCTGAAGTGAATTCTTTTTCGTTATGAGCAAAACTCATTGTAGTAACCAGAAATAAGATCCAGCTAATCAAACTCTTTAATTGTCTGTTTTCCATTGTGTTATATACATATAAAACTGTTTGTTATGACAGCATACCAATCCCAATTACAAAAGCAAATGAAAAAAAGCCGGCAGATTACACTCTTTCCAGCTTTCTAATCATACCTTAAAACTTATAACTTCGATACCTTTTTAGTGATAATCCTATTATTTTCTATTTCTAATTTCACAACATATAATCCTTTGGGCAAATCTACTGTAGAAACTGAGAAAACATCACTATTCCCGACTTCTGCTTTAACTAATCGACCACAGGTATTGTAAATCTTAACTTGTTTTATCTCAACATCGCTTACTATATGAAGATTATCTTGTAGCGGATTTGGATAGATTAAAAATCCATCAAGAACATTATCTTTAACATCCGTCGCATTATCTACTGTAATGGTAGCTTTAGCACTGTACATTTTATCTTTGGTAGACACTACTAATTCTACAACACCGGAAGATTCAGCACAAACGTAACCACTTTGATTAACAGAAATAATACCATCATCACCAACAACCTCCCAAACTAAATCTGTAGCTGTTGCATTACCTGGTTCAACAATTGCATCAAACTGAATACAGCCACCAGAACTCATACTAGCCTCAGAGGAAGATATACTTAATCCTGTTATCGGCACAAAAGCCTCTCCGGCCAACTTAACCGTTAATACCGGATGAAGCGCACTCGAACCATTCTCTTTTGAAGCAAAAGACACATCGTTACCCAATAAATGCTCAACAACTAAACTTAGCATTCCGCCTCCGGTAATTAAAGCCCCATCTAAATCCCAATTGTAGGTTTTGCCTACAGCATAAGTTCCTGATGCTATTTTACCCAACTCTGCTCCTTTAGCCGGTGCGTTAGATGTACTTATAGTTGTCTCAGTCCAGTTATTTGAAGTACCCAAGTTAATGGCCACATCACCCGATCCGCCATCACTACCAACACCAAGGGTTAGTTGAGCACTTGTTATATCTCCGCTTATGGCCGATAAATCAAACATTAAATAAGTCGTTCTTTTCCCTGCTTCTACACGTAAATCAGCACTATTAAATGGCGATGTGCCTTGAAGATATGCATCGTGTATTGGGCTTAATGTAAAAGAAGTTGATGGATTTACTTTTACATCTACTGTAGCTTTATGGCCACCATCTGCACTTGTGGCTGTAATTGTTGTTGTACCTACTCCAATACCTTTTATGGCACCGGCTTCACTAATAGTAACAATCGATTCGTCAGCCGACTTCCAGCTTATTTGTCTGTTGCTTGCATCCGCAGGTTCAAATATCACTTCAATGGTTTCGGTTTCTCCCTGATCAATAGTAATTGGACTACCTAAAGATATACCCGTTACAGCCACTACAGCCGTTACACTTTCCGTTGCTGTAGAACTAGCACCACCATTATCAACTACGGTTAACTCTACAGTGTAAGTTCCGCCTTTGGCATAAGTGTGAGTCACATTAGCACCGGTTGCAGTTTGACCATCACCAAAATTCCACTTATAAGAAACAATGGTTCCGTTGGCATCTGTTGATTTAGCTCCGGAGAAACTAAAGCTTTTAGGGTCACTGTTATTAACGGCTGATTCAATCACAGGAACCGGATAACTGTTACCATCATTGTTTTTGATATAAACCACCCAATCTTGATTACCGTTATTAGGTGCATTACCTAAGGCTTTATTTCCGGTACCCGAAATGGTAGTTACAGAACCACTTTGTAATGAACCTCCGTTACGAGGATCGTACCAACGTACATCGTAAGTACCGTCTTTAGTGATATTTAAACTTGAGGTACCTCCTTCTGAAAGAAAAACAATGTATTCGCGTCCTTCATCAGCCAAACACCAATTGTTATTACCTGAAGCTAAATTATCATTCGGTGTCATTTTATCCAATGGCTTAGACGATAAAAATTCTAAGGCATATCGACAGTAATCCCATGATTGATCACGCGTTCTATAATCCTGACAATCTAAATCCGTTCCCTGTGTTTTTGATCCGAAATAATATTCAACACCACCGCCACCGGCCATCAGGTTTCCCCAAAGCGTTTTCTGACGAATATCATGCTTATCCTGGTCTCCGGTATAGGAATCATGAGGCACACCAATTTGCGGGCTATTTTGTTCATCATTGGCAACTACCCAAGGTTTACCGGCTGCCTCTGATTCTTTCACCCACTTAGCTGTTTCGGCATGAATAGTCCACCAGCCTTTTTGAATAGAAATACCGGTATACTTGGATTTATCCCCGAGTAATGGACGATATAGACTTTCCTGTGTTCCCGGAGGACTATGAATAACCACTAAATGACGATAAGGGTCATTATCCCAAAAATACTGAGCCATCTGACGACGCTGTTCATCATTTTGATTAACGGCACCCATTTCCCCATTTTCTTCACCCATATTCCAGTTCAATGCTAAATGATGACCAAAACGGGCAATTAATTCACGGTAATAAACTTTACGTTCTACTCCTACATTACCACCATCTAACAACTGTTCATTTTCGGTTTCCTGAGTTTTAAAATGCAAGTAAAAACCGTTTCTGTCGGCATAATCAAATACAATTTCCCACTGGTCTAATTTCGAACAATCGAATTGAGTACGTTTGTTATCAGCAATGTATGGGAATACATTTTTATCATCCCCGTTAATATTCATGGTTAAGAATGAGAACACATTTAAACCTTCAGATGCCAAATAATTAATAGCTCCAATTATTTCACTCCCTTTTCCGTTTTTCCAGGTAGGATCACCGGCACGATAATCCTTTTGGTGAGGCGCCCACGATTTTCTACGTCCACCTGCGTTAGGAGTATTGTCAAAATCTTCGTAAGCTAAGAAGTTCTCCGGAGAATCGGCACCTGCTTTAATAAAAGGCCGGCCTGTTTCAGGCCATTTTAAATAACGCTCATTCACATATTTTAAACAGCCGCGAGAACGGTTATCGCGTCCGGTCTTATCACTGGGCGAAATGTTGAAAGTACCGGTTTTACCGTGAATGGAACTAACTGCACTGCCTCCGTTTGCATTATCAGCCACAGCAATGTTATTCCCGGTTTTAAAAGATGCAGTATATGTCCAGGTTCCGATTTCATCAGGCGCAAAATGTACACGCCAAACATTACCTGATTCGGCACTGGTTTCTGCTGCATTTCCATCAGCAGCAAAATACCCCGGTACTACAAAGGATTTACTTCCGTTGGTAAAAGTAACATCTAAACGATAATTTAAAAAGGGATTGGAGGCGTCTGTTTCACTTACAGAAGGCCCACCAAAGGAGATGGTAACCTTATGCCATTTTTTTAATTCACCGCTTACTTTAGCTTCGCCGGTGTTTATTGCCATGCTTTTAGGACTAAAGCCGGCAAGTACTAAAATGGTTAGTATTAGAACGTTTAATGTTTTTTTCATTTTATTGTGTGTATGTGTGTGTGTGTGAATTACTTACAAAGTAATCTTAAAATGGTTAACAAAAGAAGATGATAAACCTCATCGTTAAAGGGCATTATCATTATTTACAAGTGCGATTGCATGACGTTTCTAAAACCGATTACGAATCACAGGTTGATAAAAAATCAATCTGTGATTCTGTAACGACATTAACCATTGTAATAAGCAAAAAGCTTACAACTTAATCACCTTCTTAATACGCTGATCGCCATTTCCGAAGAATAACTGAACCAGGTAAATTCCGGGTTTTAATTCGCTCGTATTTAAGGTTAATGATGATGCATTTAGATTCGTCGAAATAGCCGGCACCCCGTTTATAGCTGTTACTTTCACAAAAGCAATTACCTCATCACCTACAATTTGAAGGGTATTGTCAAACGGATTGGGCGATATGGAAACAGTTACTTCTGCTTGGTTATTCAATCCGGTGGGAATATCACTTGCTTTACTTAATGAAATCTTATCTAAATTCCACTGAAAATCATTATTATCACCAACTCCTTTTATGCGAACAGTATGTAATCCTTTGTAAAGTTTAGCAGAGTTGGATGCTTCTAAAGAATACCACGTATTCCAACTACCGTTATTGTTAACATCGTCGGTTGAGATGACTTTGCCGTCCAATAAAAACTGTATTTGAGCCCCGTTTTTGTTAGATGAAATACTGTAGCTGATGCCGTAAACACCGTCTTCAGTTACGTTGATATCGTACTCAGCCCAGTCGCCTTCGTTCACATAAGAGATAGCATTGGTTTCGCGGAATACGCCTAAACCGGCTGCATTATCGGAAATTAAACCACCGGTATTGGTGAATTTCTCTGCTTCGATAACACCAGGGATGTTTATTGCCTTATCGGGCAATTGCTCGCCTGAAACAATAACACTGATAGAGGCTTGCACTTTACCATCGTTAGCTAATGCAGTTATGGTGGTAGTACCTGCTGAAATTGCAGTGACTTTTCCGACTGCATCAACCATCGCTATATACGGATTGGCAGAACGCCATTGCAATTGCGTATTAGTAACATTGGCCGGAGATAAGATTGCTGTCACAGTTTTCGTTTGACCGGCATCAAGCGACAAACTTTGAGGTGATAAATTGATGGCTGTGGCTTTTACAATTTCAGCCACCGGATAGGCAACTATCTGAAATGTTTCAAACAGACTCTGTTGCCATGATGCACCTTTGGGACGCATGTTGATTTCCCACTGGTACATATTGCCTGCCTGAATGGCACTCACTGCTTTGTAAGGAATGGTAACTTTTCCCATACCACTTACGGTGGCTTTTGCTTCTCCCATACCCTTCCAATTGGTAAGGTCTCTGAGCGACACAATAATATCGCGCTCGCCATTTGTAGCATACTCTACCTCAATTTCCATTTGTCCCGACATAGGTACGACATCCGTCATATTATGCGACAATAACTTGTCGGTAGCATTATGATTGGGAGAATATACTTCTACTTTTCTGAAGCGTGTGGTATTTAGTACATTGGCATTATGCGAAGAAACGGCAACACCGATGTAATACTCTGTTCCTAAATCAAGCGTAATTTCTTTCACTTGTTTCCAATTACTCAAATTACTCGATGAAATATAGCTGGTGATGCGGTTGCCTTTTTTAACCAAACGTACCCAGTAGGGAGTTCGAGGTCCGGCCATGCTTTCCACCTGAGATGCTCCACCAGTAGTGGTTCTGCTCTGACAAAAAGCACCATCTTTTGGTGTAAGCAACATAGCGGCATACTTGGCATCGGCATTCAAATTCTCGCGAATCATTACACCGGATTTGGCCATTGGGTCTGTATCATCCATCATCATTACCTGTGCCATTATGGCCATATCACCACTTAGTTTTTGGTAAGTAAAACCAAACTCATCGGTTGTACTACCTATATAGGCACCGGATGCACTCATTTTAAATACACTTCCGGCTTCGTCATAACCGGCCTTACCGGCTATATTTACAGCACCCACATCGGTAGTCTTCCATGGTGACGGCAAAGGTGTTGCATCCACCACAGCTTCTTCGGCAGCGGCCATGGCACGCATATCTTTCCCAAAATTTTCTCCATCGAAGGGCACGACTATAATTTTACTACCATTTTCATCATTGGCTCCATCACTACCTTTATGCACATCTATCACCGAAAGGTTAAAGCATTGCACTTGGTCATCTTCGATATACACCGTTTGGCGCTGTATGGTGTACCAATTATTAACGGTACCATCGGTGTAACGGAAAACACCACTTCCTCGTGCCATGGCCAATCCGCGATTTTTCCAGTTATGAATACCATCGAGTGATGTTAAGTGGTAAGAATGGTCTTCGCTATGATGATTGACTACAATGTGATACAAACCATCGCTATACCAAATAGTGGGGTCTTCCATGTAATCTTGCGGTACGCCTTCCACATCTTTCCAGGCTTGCTCTCCCAACATACGGTAAGGTCCTATTATACCGGTTTCGCTAATCATAGGGGCACAATTACGAGCCAAAAGCATGTAACGACCATCGGGACGGATAAAAATCATCACATTGGCCATGTGCATGCCTTCTGTAAAATAATGGGCTAAGTTGGCTTTGTAACCATTGTAATCTACCTGTATTTCCCCCAGATGTTCCCATGGGCCATTGGGATTATCCGACACAAAAATATCACCGGGTGTAATTTCACTACTCACCAAGGCATAACGGCCATCGTGCATACGCAACCCGATTACATTGCTGCCTTTACCGTTGTTCCAATGGTGCCAGGTTTCGCCTTGGTCGATATATGGTCCGAAAAGGTTATCGCTGGTGGCATGCATACCTTTTGATTCTTCTGTCCACCCTATTTGATGATGCACACTTTGCGTCCAACGACAGGCATACATGTGGTATTTCCCGGCATCGTCTTTAACGATGGAACCGTCCCAGTAGCACCAGTCGCTCATATCAGAATCTTCCAATCCATTCTTAATATCGCGCGGAAGCACAGCCTTATCGCCCCAAATTCCGTTTGATACCAGTGGACCGATTGGTTCCATGGGTTGAAAGTAGTCGATGAGTGTTTTTTGAGCGAATATTGATGCGTTGAAGCACAACAAACTGATGAGTAATGATATGTTAAAGGTTCTATTCATAATTTGAAAGTTTTGATTTAAGACAGGCCTGCATGTTTCAAGCAAGGGCAAATTCTTTTTAAATTCTATGCTTTCGCCCCTACAGGGCTATTGTTGTTCGGTATTCAAAAAGCATAGGGCGATGCCCTATGCTTTTATCTAAAAGGCTTTCAGCCTTACTTTTAATACTTCTACAACTTAATCACCTTCTTAACGCTTTGCTCTCCGTTATCGAAGATTAATTGCACCAGGTATATTCCCGACGTTAAATCACTTGTGTTTAATTGGATTGATGTAGCATTAACTACGGTAGAAATAAGTGATACACCATTTATTGATGTCATTTTTAAAGAAGCAATTTGTGTATCACCAACAATTTGAAGGGTGTTATCAAAAGGATTTGGTGAAAGGGTAACATTTACTTCTTCATGATTATTTAATCCGGTGGGGATATCACTTGCTTTCACTAAAGTAATCTTATCTAAGTTCCACTGGAAATCGTTATTAGCTCCTACTCCTTTAATGCGAAGGGTATGTAGTCCTTTGTAAAGCGTAGCAGAGTTGGAGGCTTCTAAATCGTACCATGCATTCCAACTGCCGTTATTGTTAACATCGTCGGTTGAGATGACTTTGCCGTCTAACAAAAACTGTATTTGAGCCCCGTTTTTGTAAGATGAAATACTGTAAGTAATACCATACATTCCGTCTTCAGTAACATTGATGTCGTACTCTACCCAATCGCCTTCGTTTACATAAGAGATGGCATTGGTTTCGCGTAATACACCTAAACCGGCA
The DNA here is from genome assembly GCA_003249255.1 of Bacteroidales bacterium. Classification (GTDB taxonomy): domain Bacteria; phylum Bacteroidota; class Bacteroidia; order Bacteroidales; family Marinilabiliaceae; genus SZUA-582. The sequence continues at coordinate 121,912 of QKJP01000008.1, read as the reverse complement.
ACATTATCAGAAATTAAACCTCCTGTATTGGTGAATTTCTCTGCTTCGATAACACCGGGGATAAGAATTGACTTATCAATTACACTAACACTTTTAGAGATGTTGGTATTGGCAATGGTGAAATCCTTGCTTTTATCTTTCTCAGTCATGTATATGTTCCAGCGATAAGTATTTAAAGCAGATAAAGTCTCAGTTGATTTAAAATTCATAGAAACACTGCCTATTCCTTCCACTACCGATTGCTTCAACTGTCCGATACTTACCCAACTACCATTTTTATTCGCTTGTAACTCCACATAAATATCACGGTTGGTAGTGGCCACATAATCCACTTTAAAGTTAGCAGAACCTGCCGGTGAAATTTCTGCCGGTAATGTATGAGAAGGAATGGCATCAACCAAATTTGCACCGGAAACAGTCACATTTACCGTTTTTTGTACTTTACCGGAGATGGATTTTGCTGTGATTGTAGCCGTACCCGATGACAAAGCGGTCACTTTGCCGTTAATATCCACCTGTGCTACAAAAGAATTATCAGAACTCCAACGAATGCTTTTGTCGGTCACATTAGCCGGAGACAAAGTGGCAGTAACAACTTTAGATTGACCGGCATCCAGCGACAAGCTTTGTGGTGACAAAGAAATACCGTCGGCAATAACCAGCGAATTGGCTTTATAAGCCCAAATACCTTGTGTTTCAAACAGGCTATTTTGCCATGATGCTCCTTTAGGACGCATGTTTATTTCCCATTGGTAACGCACACCATCTTCAATAGCTTTAGAGGCTTGGTAGTTAATGGTGACTTTGCCCATACCGGAAACGGTTGCTTTGGCATCACCCATACCAACCCAATTGGTAATATCTCGCAACGAAACGATGATATCGCGTTCTCCATTGGCCATGTACTCCACTTCAACAGATACCTTTCCTGAAGCAGGCACCACATTGGGCATGTTGTGCGAAAGTATATCGTCTATGGCTTTGTAATTTGGAGAATACACATTTACTTTTCTGAAACGAGTGGTATTAAGAGCTGCGCTACTGTGCGAACTAACAGCCACACCGATGTAATATTCACTGCCAACATTAAGGGTTATTTCCTTTACAGTTTCGAAATTATTCATGTTGCTTGCAGAAATAGAAGCCGTAATCACATTGCCTTTCTTGACTAAACGTACCCAATAAGGTATACGTACTCCCCAAAGGTTTTCCGTGTTAGTAGTTCCGCCTGCATTGGTGCGTGTTTGAAACACAGCCCCGTTTTCGGGTGTTAGCATCATGGCGGCATATTTGGCATTGGCATTGAGGTTCTCGCGAATCATCACACCCGATTTTGCCCATGGGTCGGTATGGTCTTGCATCATCACCTGTGCAATAACGGTCATATCGCCACTCAACTTCTGATAGGCAAAACCAAAGGCATCTTGTGTACCGCCAATATCAGCGCCGGATGCTGAAATTTTAAATACCTCTCCATCGGTATCGTAACCCGATTTACCTGCTGAATTAACTGCTCCAACATCGGTAAATTTCCAAGGAGCCGGTAGTGGTGTTGCATCAACAAGCGCTTCTTCTTGTGCGGTGATGGCACGCATATCCTTTCCAAAATTTTCACCATCGAAGGGTACAACAATAATTTTACTACCATGTTTATCATTCCCTCCATCGCTACCTTTATGAACATCAATCACCGAAAAATTAAAGCACTTTACCTGTTCATCTTCGGTGTAAACTGTTGGTCGCTGAATGGTGTACCAGTTATTTACCACACCGTTGGTGTAACGAAAAACACCGCTGCCGCGAGCAATTGCCAATCCGCGATTTTTCCAGTTATGAACCCCATCTAAAGATGTTAAATGATACGAATGGTCTTCGGCATGATGATTAACCACAATGTGGTACAAACCATCGCTGTACCAAATGGTCGGGTCTTCCATTTCAGATTGAGGTACCCCATCAATACCTACCCAGGCTTGCGCACCAAGCATACGATAAGGCCCTAAAATACCGGCTTCACTAATCATTGGGGCACAGTTTCGTCCCATGAGCATATAACGGCCATCAGGGCGAATGAATATCATCACATTGGCCATGCGTTGTGCCGCATCGGTATAGTGTGCTAATCCGGGATGATAACCACTATAGTCGACCTGAATTTCACCTAAGTGTTCAAATGGCCCATTGGGCGTATCGGATACAAAAACATCACCCTGTGTAATTTCGCTGCTCACCATGGCATAGCGTCCATCGTGCATACGAAGGCCAATTACATTGTGGCCTTTGCCATTGTTCCAATTATGCCATGTTTCCCCTTGGTCGATGTATGGGCCATAAAGGTTATCACTTACGGCATGTGTTCCTTTTGACTCTTGAGTCCAACCGACATGATGATGGTTCTTTTGGTCCCAGCGACTGGCATACATGTGGTATTTTCCGGCATCATCTTTAACTATAGAGCCATCCCAGTAGCACCAGTTGCTCATATCTGAATCTTCTAATCCATTTTTAATATCGCGCGGAAGCACAGCATTATCGCCCCAAGTACCGTTTGATACCAATGGAGCTATTGGTTCGGCCGGAAGAAAATAATCAATGAGTGTTTTTTGGGCGAATGTTGATGCATTGAAGCACAACAAACTGATGAGTAATGTTATGTAATAGGTTCGTTTCATAATTTGAAAGTTTTGATTTAATACAGGCCTGCATGTTACAAGCAAGGGCAAATTCTTTTAAACTCTATGCTTTCGCCCCTACAGGGCTATTGTTGTTCGGTATTCAAAAAACATAGGGCGATGCCCTATGCTTTTATCTAAAAGGCTTTCAGCCTTACTTTTAATACTTCTACAACTTAATCACCTTCTTAACGCTTTGTTCTCCGTTTTCGAAGCTTAGGTGAATCAGGTAAATTCCCGGGGTTAAATCGCTTGTGTTTAATACAGTTGAAGTTGCATTAACGGCAGTTGAAATAGCTTGTATACCATTTATGGCTGTTACTCTTACAGAAGCAATTTGTGTATTCCCTACAATTTGAAGTGTGTTATCAAAGGGATTTGGAGATAGCTTAATATTGGCTTGTGTAGAGCTTTCTATAAGAGTAGCAGTATCACCATCAGTACTTAGGGTAAATTTATCTAAGTTCCATTGCCAAACATTTGTCGGGTCTCCTTTTATGGTAATTTTATGCTCCCCTGCTGTTAATAACACTTTCGTACCGGAAGTAAGCTCCTCGAAGTTTTTGTAATTACCGTTATTTGGTACATTATCGGTTGCTTTTAATACATCATCTACCAAGAATAAGATTTGAGTATTGTCGTTTGGCGAACCTATCAGGTAGGTGATGTTGTAGTTACCGGTTTCAGGGATATTCACCATATACTCCGCATAATCGTCTTTGTTTACCCAGCCTATGTTGGTACCATCTTCGATTACTACACCGTTTCCATGAGGGTCGGTATAGGTACCATCGGTTTTTGAGAATGATTCTGCTTCGATAACCATTGCAGCCGGGTCGCTCACATAAATGATGATGCTTTTGCTTGCGGTCTTTCCGGTTTTGTCTTCGGCCTCAACCTTTAATGTATAGGTGCCTTTATCCAATTTGGCTAAAGCGGCATCGTTTGTACCTGCCACTCCCCATTCGTAAGGAGCTGTATCATCTTCACGTACCAAGGCATTGTTCACATACAGTTTTAAGTTGGCAATACCATCGGCATCGCTCGCTGTTGCTTTTACCGAAATGCTTGAACCATTTGCAAAGGTTTGTTGGTTTGTAGGCGTTTCGATGGACACATTGGGTGCTGAATTAACAGGAGTACCATCTGTACCCACCTCTAAAAACAACATTCCGAATGGCTCTAAAACCTGAGACTTATTTACTTGTTTTCCGGTAAACAAGTCGGTTAGTGTGGCATTGGGGTCATTTTTAGCAGAAATGTTAATGTTGGCTGTTTTGTTACCTATGTTGATAATGGACAATACATAGTTTCCGTTTGCTCGTTTGATGTATTTCCAGGTACAACCTTTAGCATTGTTGGCATTGCTTTCGGTAATGCTCAACTCGGGACTTAAACCGCGTGATTCTATAACTGATAGTGCTTGTGTTTTAATCGCACCAATTGTGTTAGCATTTATTATTGTACCGTTACCTTTTGTTAACGCAGGGAGTGCTTTGCTGTATTCATTTTTCTTTAAGCTGTTAGCACCAAGAATTACAGTACCACCGGCATTTAAATAATTTTGTAAAGCTTGTAATTCAGCAGCAGTTACAAACTCGGTGTTATGCACAATCACAACTTCGCCTTCGAAACCGCGCTTTAAGATATTCTCGGTGGCGAAACCAATTGGGATACCTTCGAAAAAAACCGATTCGTAAACTTCAAAAACTTTATCGAGGTATCCGCCATCGTTAATTGCTGATGTTTCTGAATAAAATACCCGTATTGTTTTTGGCAATCGCTGAATCTGTACCATCTCGCTTCCGAAGCTGGTTAAATCCATAAAGGTGGACGTAACGGTATGCAGGTTTTGTGGTTGATGCGACATGTCGGTCATACTACTTTCTCCGGCACGCGTAGATTGGGAACCGTCGCCATTACGGGTCCATACCCAGGTTGCCTTTGTTACTAATCCATGCATTGCTGCCAGCCAATAAGACATGCGAGCATAATCCTGATTTATTTCTTGCAAATTAAACCCGGTATGCATTAAAAAGTGATTTTCGGTATCGAAAATAAAGGCATTGGGTTTTACCGACTTCATAAAATCGAAGGTCATAATAGCCGGCCTCCATTCTGCAGCATAGTTCTTACGCCAACTGGCATTTTTATCCCAGGCATGATCGTAGCGCATACCGGCATCGCAACCAATAATGTCGCTCAACTCTGTAATTGCTTCAAAATTCAGTCCCTGATCCCTTTGGTTGGTTGTAAAAGTCCAGGGCATCACTTTCACCTGCGATTTTCCTTGCGGATCATATTTTTTTATTTCCGTATCCATAAAACGAAACCAATCGGTAATCCGATATTCATTGAAGGTCATCCAGTCGTACCACATGGCACCACCCTGGTTTGTTTTTGGCATTGGAAGGGGTACATTCACATTATTGAAACTATTGAAATTCGTTCCCCATAAGCGATTCAGGGTTCCAATGTCGCCATGTAAATCTTGTAACCAATTTTTGAATTTGGCAATCGTGTAGTCTGAAACACATTTTCCGTTCTTGTCGGTATTATTCCAGGTATTGGCCTGGGTAAAATAGCTTGGTTCATTAAATAACTGGTATCCGAGATGCGTTACTCTTTTTCCTGCCAAAGCCGGCACGTAGTTTTTGAACATTGCTCCGTATAAATCGCGCATGGCAGGATGATCGGGATCGTATGGTCCAAAGTGTCGGCCACCATCTTCAATTTCCGGGTATTTCGATTTTATCCACCCCGGTAATAAGGCATCAATCCAGATTTGACCAATAGAGTTATTCTCTCGATTTGCCATGAAATTATACGCACTTTGATTATAATCTCCATTGGCATTGGTAATATGTACACCACGAAGACCTTCGATATCGGAGTCGCCATAATATTTTGTTAATCGATCGACACGTGGTTTCCAAACATAATCGGCCAGAAACACAGGTTTTCCGTCTTGTGTTATCTGATCGCTTTCGACCACTACCTTATCCCAATCGGGATTCATTGCAGTCGGGCGTTTAATTTCGCCTGAAAGCACCTGTTCCACTTCAGCAATTTGTTTATCGAGAATTTTTATTACCTCTTCCCTTTCGTAATCGGGCAAAGCCTTTGCCATTTCCGATGCCTGATTTTTATAGGTATCGTGCTTGGCAAATTGCTCGGTATTGAAACTGATATTATTCTCGTCCCACTGAGCATAGTCTAGAAATAACTCGGCTGTATGAATGGTCATTTCTTCTTTGGTAACATCCAGCCCCTTATTTTTGGCGGTGTTCATCAAATTCGTTAATGTGCTGATTTTTGCACGGGCTTGTTCCTCTAATGTGGCTGCTGCTACTTGTATTTGGTAAAAGCCCAATAGCAGGCTAAACACCAGAAGTTTTTTGGATAGATTTTTCATGATTATTGTGTGTGTGTGTATGTGTGTATGTGTGTGTGTGTGTATGTGTTATTATAGGCAGTAGGCAGGAAATGAGGCAGAATGCAGAAGTGGTTTTGATCACATCTATTTTACCGTTCAACGAAAAGTTAGTTTTGGAAATATGATACCTATGTAAATCAGTCTTGATACTAAATACTCTGTACTAGCATCTTTTTATCTACTGACGTTTCCCTTCAGCCTACTGCCTACTGCCTACTGCCTAAATTTAAGTGTGTGTGTGTGTTATTTTATAATCTTCATTGATGATTTCGTACCATCCTTCATTTCAACAACCATTAAATAAACGCCGGGTAATAAGGAAGATGTATTAATTGAACTTTGTGACGAATTAATGCTTTTGTGCACCAGTAAGCTACCGTTAGCAGCGTAAACCTCAACTGACTGAATATCTTTTGCAGCTTGGATGCTCACAAAATCTTGTACCGGATTAGGGGCAAGCACTAAACTAACATCCTCTGAAACATTAACGCTTGTTGGAGTATCATTGGTAGTTACGGTTACCACTTGTTCGTAGTTGGTACCTTCGATGGTATACTCCCAATTTTTACCTTCTTCGGTCAGGTACAATAACCAACGATAAGTTCTGTCGGTTGTAGGATTATTAGCAGGAGTAAAGGTGATGGATGCTGTTCCTTTACCATTTACTGTTTTAACGGCATTTCCAAAGCCTGAATAGTCGGGTGATGTACTTTGAAGGTCTACATGAATATCTCGTGGCACAGTAGTTTCGTAATCAACAGTGAAAGTAATTGAACCGTTCACATTAAAGATGGTTGGTAGGGTATGTGCATGAATGGCATCTGAACCTACAGCCCCACCTAATTGCACATTAACTGTGGCTGTGGCAGTTTTTCCACCATCTTCTGTGGTAACTGTAATAATGGTTGTACCCTCACCTACTGCTCTTACTAAACCGCTTGAACTAACAGTTGCTACGGTTTTATCGCTCGAATCCCAGCTTACTGTTTGGTTAGTTGCACCACTTGGGTATATGGTTGCTGTTAATTGAGAACTTTGCCCCACTTCTGAAAGTGTTAGGGAAGACGAACTCAAACTCACATCAGAAACTTTAATATCTCCGGTACTAACCCCAAATTCGAATGCACCAATATCTACAGCTCCTACACGAGCCATACCGTCCATATCATAACTTGGGGCATCCGTAGAAATTCCGGCATTTACGGCAGGTGAATTGGCGGTAAGGTGAAAATCGTTATTGTTAATATCTACAAACTTAGGGTCTGTATTAAAAAGATTGTTGGTAAGCGCACTTACATTCCCACCCGATAAGTTATAATCTTTTGAAGCAGAACCGTAGGCAATGTTATTTCTGATAACCAAACCATAAGCACTCGGAAAAGCTACCAAAATACCGTTTCTGGCATTATTGACTATGGTATTGTTGGCAATGGTAATATCATAAACATTACCGGAACCTGTAGGGTGTTCATAAAACATAATACCATCGTCCTTATTACTGTTATAAAATAAGTTGTTGATGACTTTTACATCGTAAACATCACCGTAACCTTCTGTCATAATGGCTAAACCATGTCCATCGTTATCATGAACGATGTTGTTGGAAACGGTAATATTATACACCAAAGGTTTATCGAAACCGATGCCGGGTACGCCTCCTGCATCAATGTATAAACCTCTTCGGGTTAAGTCATGTACATGGTTCCCGTGAATAATTCCATCGTGGCAGCCTTCTTTAATATCGATACCTTCGCCTCCTCTGATTGGGTCACCTCCGTCGAATACTTCGTTGTAACTCACTTCGAAATCATAACAGCCGTTAGCCAGCGTAATGCACTCATTCCAACCACCGTTACAAGCTTTTTGCACTTTATTATTAAGGATTTTCAGGTTCTTGATATTCATAAAATCACCCGGATCTTTGGAATATTCAACTCCCCAGGCTACAATACCCGAACCTTCGGTATTATAGGTATGATTATCAGAAATGGTAATATCGGTAATACCCGGTCCTACAATGTGGAAACCTTTACCGGCATTCTGAATTTTCAAGCCCGAAATGCGGATGTAGCTTTTTTGAAAAATATCAATTTGACCACCCTCCAAAATAGCCAGATGCTTATCGCCGGGATAGGCTTCGAAAACAATCCAATTATCAGCCGTTCCACTATTAGCGATTCTAACGTTGTTATAATAGGTACCGTGTTTGATATAAACATGGTCGCCGGCTTTGGCTGTATTAGCAGCCTTTTGAATAGTTTTCCACGGTGTTTGTTCGGAGCCGTTATTACCATCGTTTCCGTTTGTGGCTACGTAATAAGTAGTTGCGTTTGTTATGCTTACAAAGGAAATGAGTAAAATAACAAGAGGGATTTTCTTAAGTATTCGCATAATTATATGTGATTGTTAGTTTTAATTTCATATAAAATTCTAACCATTGGATATTTACATCCAATGGTTACCAAGTATGTAATGTGGTATTGTTTTAGTTTATATCATCATGATAACTGGTATAGTATTTATGCTCCCATAATGCCGGAGATAAGAACCAATGAAAAACCATTTGTTCTTCTTAGTCAAGAAAAACAGTTGTACCAATAATGATGTTAGAAGAGTATAATGACATAAGGATTAAAACCTTTTATCATCAATACAAAGAAATAATTTACAGGCATTTATGAGAGAGCGTTTTTTTAAAAAAAGAGAGCGTTTTTTAAATCCTTGTGACTACTTGTAGTTCTTGTAAACTCAATGACACACCTATTGTTAATGATAAACTTAGGTTGTAAATAGACTTTACATAGTGCCCCTCATTCATAAACTCACGCTCCTTTTGCTTAATCAACCACTCAATATTGTGTTGTATCATAAGACCTTCTTTACCTCTTGTCTTAACACCGTCTACTGATACTTTCTCAATAATTTAGCCGATAATTTATTATCTTGCACGCACACACAACACATTCTCATGCTATACAAATTCCGTCATAATTCATTGGTGATAGTCCTCACCTTCTTTACTATAATTGCCTACGGTAAAGAAATTAGTTTTCAAAAGATTGAAGCTTATAATTTAAAAAACACTTTTCATGTTAAAAAAGACAGTAAAGGTTTTTTATGGATTAGCTCTACCGGTCTTAGCAGGTACGATGGCTACGAAATTAAAAATTACAACAAAAGCAAAGCTAATCCCGATTACTATAAAAAATATGACAGTCATCATATACTAGAAGATTCCCACAATAACTTATGGTTTGCTTGCGAAGAAGGCATAGCTAAATACGTGAGAAAACAAGATCGTTTTATTTATTACGACAGTATTCAAATAGAAGGAGTTAACTACAAGTCCTATTTATCTTATTCCATATTAAAAGATAAGGAAGGCAATATCTACGCATCAACAGCCAATAAACTAAACCGCTACAACACAGACAAAAATGTATTTGAAGAAATTCTAACGATAAACCCTACTGAAAATCAACCTGAAATTATTAGAACCATGATTTTAGATGATAAGGGGGTTATATGGATGGGAACCCGAATGGGCAATATTTATTGCTACAATCTTTTAAACAAAACAAAACGACGCTATAAAGAAGGCTTCTTCAATGACAGAAAACATCTAAAAGAAGGCATATTTGAATTGTTCCGGGATTCAAAAAACAAAATTTGGGTAGTTGGTCCCGACATGGTACTTTACATTAACCCGCAAACCGGTCAACAAAAAAACATAACCGATAAAATTGAGGGTGCTAAATTTGCAACTTGTATAGATGAAGACCCTGAGGGTAATATATGGATTGGAGCAAAAGGTATAAGTATTTACAATCCCAACACAGAAGAAGTAGAGGTCCATTTTCCCAAAAACATTGACACACATGAAGTACAAGAATACTTTTTTAGAGGTATCTACAACGATGGCTCCGGAATAATGTGGGTTTATGGGTGGAATAATTTAATCTTTCATAATTTTAATCATCTGCCGTTTAGGAATATTCAACAAACTAACAAACAAACAAATAAGGCCCTAAGTAACAATGTAAATGCGATTTTTGAAGATATTAGTGGAACTATTTGGATTGGCTCTACTGCGACCAAGGGTAATTTGCAAAGTTACAATCCTCAAAGCGGTAAATTCAACTCTTATCCGATAAACAGAGGAAAACAAGACTCTGATATATTATGCATTACCCAAGGTCGTGACGAAGAAAATTTATTAGTTGGTTACCATAGTGGACTGTTCAATTTTAATATCCGTAGCAAGCACTTCTCACAACTGCTTGATGACACCTATGGCGTGTATGATTTACAAAGAATCAACCATGAAAAACTATGGATTGCAGGAAACTATGACATACCCGGTGGCTTTGCAATATTAAACCTGTCGGACTACTCATTAGAAAGCCGGTCTCCGTATTCTAAAGACCATTTTATGTATGACCTGTTAAATGTGACAAAGATAATTGACGGGGGCGATAATATTTGGTTATGCTCCTGGAAAGATTTATATGCTTACAATAAATCAGAGAGAACTTCTAAAATATATCAATATAAAAATGACAATCCGAATTCTCTAAGCAAAGGATTTATTTATAACGGACTATGCGACAGTAAAAATAGAGTTTGGATAACCTCTACTTCCGGTATTAGTTTATATAATCCGGAAGATGATGATTTTATTAATTTTGGTGAGGAACAAGGATTGAAAAACCAGGAAGTCCGTTCCATATTAGAAGATAAGAAAGGAAATTTATGGCTTGGCACCTACTCCGGCATCAGTCAGTTTCGCTTACCTGCCATGGTACATACGATTAAAAAAGACATGAAATATTTAGATTCCATCCCGGAAGACTTTATGTATTTCAGAAACTTTAATGAGGAAGATGGTATTAAAAACAGTCAGTTTACCGAAGCGGCATTAAGAGCCCAAGACGGTACCATGTACTTTGGAGGAATTAACGGCATTACCTATTTTAAACCGGAGGAAATAGTTTTAAATCAAAAGCATGAACCGCTTCACTTTGTGGATTTCAAACTTTTTAACCAAACCGTTTTTCCTCGAAGTGAGAATCACCCCACCTCTCCTTTAATAAAAGAAATATCATGCAGTAAGCAAATCAGCTTAACTCATGAACAAAATATATTTAGTTTCTCATGGGCAGCGCTCAATTATACCGCTCAAAACAAAATTGAGTATGCTTATCAAATGCTTGGATTTGAGAAAGGTTGGAATTATGTAGGCAACCAACGTACCGCAACCTATACAAACTTACCTCCCGGCACCTATACTTTTCGGGTAAAAGCCACCAACAATGCCGGAATATGGAATACTAACGAAACATCAATACAGGTACACATTCTTCCACCATGGTATAAAACTATTTGGTTTAGAACCGTCTCTATTCTTTTAATTATAAGCTTATTGTTGGGCATTTATTGGTACCGGATAAAAACAATGCGTTTACAACAAATTGTGTTGGAAAAGAAAGTTCAAAGACGTACTGTTGAGCTTGAAAAGCAAAAGGAAGAAATACTAGAGCAAAACCGACACATAAAAACCATTTCTCAAAAGCTGGAAGAAACCAGCAAAGAGAAGTTGCGTATTTTCACCAATATTTCTCATGAGTTTCGTACCCCAATTACAATTATTTTAGGACATTTGAACATGATTAAGGGAAATGAAAATAAACGACCTGCAAGCATCATCAAAAACAATTCTTTTCGCTTATTAGATTTGGTAGACCAACTAATTGAAATCAGAAAAGCAGACAGAGGCGAACAGGAGTTAAAAGTAAGTCGATTTAATATAGCCTCATTTACCCAGAAAATTGTTGAAGCCTTTAAGGCTTTGGCCATAGACAAAAGTATTGAACTTACATTTAGCGCAGAAAACCCGAAGTTAAATGTTTGGCTGGATCAGGACAAGCTCCAAAAAATCCTTTATAATTTAATCTCCAATGCGGTTAAATACACGCCCGAAAACAACAACATCGATGTCAAAATTTCTGAAAATGATAAGCACTTTATACTTTCGGTAAAAGATACAGGTATAGGCATTAGAGAAGATGAGCAAAAACACATTTTTGAACAATTCTACCGCTCTTCAAACACCAATGAAAGTGGTCATGGAATAGGCCTTACCTATACAAAAATTCTCACCGAAGTGATGAAAGGTGATATTAGGGTTGAAAGTACTCTTAACAAAGGTACTTGCTTTACAATTACCTTTCTAAAAGGCAATGAACATTTCGATAAGGAAGAAATTGAGAAAGACAGTACAACTTCCGACATTCGAGATATTGAAGTCATCGACAATACGCTTCCGGCAATGACAATACCAACAGAAGCAAAATTATTGCTGGTTGAAGATAATCTTGATTTACGCAATTACTTATGCGAACTTTTGCGAGGTAAGTTTATAATTGAAATAGCCCCGAACGGCAAAGAAGCCTTGGATATACTTTTAAACTATACACCTGACCTTATTATCTCTGATTTAATGATGCCGGTGATGGATGGCCTTAGCCTGTTTGAAAAAATTAAGAACAATATCAGCTATTCTCATATTCCTTTTATTTTGCTCACAGCTAAAACTGATGCAGATACTAAAATTGAAGGTTTTACCTTAGGTATTGATGACTTTATCGAAAAACCTTTTGACAATCGTGTGTTAATAGCAAGAATCACCGCTTTAATTAACAACAGAAAACAAGCACAACTAACTCTAAGAAAAATAGATACTCGAAAAAACATAGATGAAATTGCATTAACACCAAAAGATAAAGCCTTTTTAAATAACATTAATGAGCTGCTCGAAACTCATTATTCTAACCCGGATTTTGATACCGATAAATTATGCGAGCTTATGAAGATGGGAAAAGGTAGTTTTATCCAAAAGTTTAAACATCTGACTTCTTTTACCATTGGTGAACACATTCGAAAATACCGCCTGTATAAAGCGGCTGAACTAATAAGAACAAATCGTTCAGGAATTTCTGAGGCGTGTTTTGCTGTAGGATTTAACAGCATCAGTCGCTTTAGAATTAATTTTAAGAAGGAGTTTGGAATTACGCCGAGTGAGTATGTGATGAAGTAGTTTTATTAAAATATTTGCCCAACAAACATACAAATGATGCAGTTGTGAGGTGGCAAAAAACAACTCTTTTACAAATTTTGGCTGGAGTGTTAGCTCGAGTGTCTACTACCCGACTTTTTTAGGTCTACATAATTTGAGATAACGTTATGAATATCTCCATTTATTTGTTCAATCACCAACTTTGCATCCATAACTACTTCTTGTTTTGATTGAACATTTCAATTGCCTTATCTCTATCCACAATTATTTTTCGCCCACACTGAACTACAGCGTCTTTAATAATTGTATCTTTATACCGCTGCGCCGTAGCATGCGATACATTAAAAAGCTTTCGTATACCCGCAAGGCCATATACATAGCTTTTTTCTTCTTTCTGAGGAACATCTGCATGATTCAACTCCTGCTTTCCTTCCTCCCTCATCAATTCTCTAAACTCCCCTACTGTTAAAGCAAACATTGGAGTGTCATCTTTGTGATCCATTTTTGTACTAGTTTAAATTAATAAAATAGCATACCGGTATACTGTATCTATCAAATTTGACAGTACTAAACTACAATAGATAAAAAGAATCAACAAACACAAACAACTACATACCAATTACTTAACCCAAGGGAGTCAGATGGGAGTTTACAAAAAAATGGTGGGGCTAAAATACCAACCAGCTATCGATCACCTATAAATCAACAACTTAAAGCCCCACTCCAAAAAACGGGTCACTTTTTGGGTAAAAAATAATTAAATGAGAATAGATTACTAGGGTTTTCCTTAAAAAACGTCTCATACTTCTCTTTGAAGAAATTATCCAAAGGTGTATCTACATAATTCCTTGGATTCTTATGTTTATCTACTTTAATTCCCTTACCAATGTCGAATACATTATTCACTTGTGGAAATTTTAAGTTAAACACTCGCATTAATCGAAAAGCATTCCCCCCACTATCTATAATACGTTGTCCTTTATGATATACAGTTATCCTGATAGGCATATTCTTTTCAACAACTACCCCTTCTTTCTTCTCTCCAATGAAAATTTATATCTCATAGTTTACACGCATAATTATATTTACACGCATTTTTAGATAAATCAAAAAATACTACATAAATTATAATAAATAAACAATTGGCATATTCCTTTATATTTAGGGATTTTAGATAGTTTACTAAACTAAATAATACTATAAGTTAGAGAGCCTCTCTCTCCGCTGACAGTGAAAGCAATTTAAAGTAAAACCCTGTAAGTCAACACTTACAGGGTTTTTTAATGCTCAATATTTTGCAAAAAGAAAAAAAAACAGTTTTATGGTGGATTTCTGGAAGATTATGATTAAGACTATTGTTAAGTTTCATTCTAATAAATCAGCATTATAGCGAAAGTTGATTGTTAAATTATTCCTTACCATTTCTCCTACCTCATAACTTTAGCCTTCAAGCTCCAAAGACACTAAAATATTTTTAATGTTTTCCATAACAGTTTCTTTACCTACTATTTAGTCGAAAAATGATCCTCAATATTGCTTATGTTTTCTTTGGATTGGAAAACTAGTTTAAAATCTTCCAGCCTATCAAGAAGGTGAGCTAACTTAAGCAATGATTCCAAAGATATTTGTCCGGTAGCTTCAAAACGTTTTAAGCTTCCTAAAGAGACACCAGATCTCTCGGCCATATCTGATTGAGATAACTTTAATTGTTTTCGCAAGGCTTTGTGGCGTTTGGCCAGTTCCTTACCTATTTCATGGGGCGTTGGATTAATTGAAGTACATATAGCCAATATATTAGACAAATATCACCATATTCCTATAATACAGCTAATATATTAACCACTATATTACAGAATGATATTTATCAACTCGATTATATAAGTTGGAAGCCTGTGGTCCAAAATTATAAATTTGCTTTTTTAGAATTACTTGAGTTTCATCAGTTCTTTCAACTGCGGTGCTCAGCTCTCTAATTGAAGGAAATCTAATATAACTCAGTTGGGGTACTGAGGACAATAACTGAGAGTTATTTTTATAGAATTAACCATGTGATTAATATATACCCTAACAATCTTGCTTCATTTGCATCTGCAATTTACTTTGTATGAAATATTTCGATGGTCGAGATAACTGCGTAGAAAATCATCATAAAAAAATAACCTTATAAGTATCTCCAAAAACTGGTCGCTGATCATAGCCGATAGCTTTTGCTTTATGACTTTTTCTTTTTTTTTTAGATATGAGTTTTCAAAATTATCCTTCTTCATCTGCTGTATCTTCATTCTCATCATCATCATTAAACATGTTTCTTATGTCATCCAGAGAATAAGTTCTATTTACCTTGTCCTCTGGAGATGAGTTAGAATAATCATCTGCTATTTCATTTAATTTATCCAATTCTTCCTGAATCTCTTCCTGATCAAAGCCGACAAAGGTTATTTCATAAAGACAATGAGTTATTAGCTCTAACTGACTAAACTCTTTCAGGGATTTTTCATCGATCGGCATAGTTAACCATTCTTCCCAAGGAGTAAATTCAATGCCTAAAGAATTGGAATATTCATCATTTCTATCAGCCGGATCAGTGTAATAACCGGATACATCCACATAGTCTATATCATCAAAATCATCATGTACCCATTGAACATTAATGGTAACATTGCTTTTAACAGACCTCATCGTTTTTAATTCATGAAAAACCTTTTCATAATCATCCATAAGATCATTCTGATCCGGAAATAATTTTTCCATCGTAAGTTTGACGCTTAGCCATTCATTTGATTTTAAAAGCTCTTGAAAAGTCATATTCAGTTATTTCAAAGTAATTACTTACATTATTTCTAAAAAACATTTTATAAAAGAGAAAAAACTTGTCGCCAGGCGTACTTAATCTTTTAATTAAAGCATAAAACTCCATTTTTTAATTAGTTCTCTCCCGAAACATGAAATGATCTAATATCGTTTACTTAAACAATTTAACAACGTTTTGCCTTCCATCTGTTAACTCGATGCCTAAAATATAAATTCCCGGATTTAGAGTTGAGGTGTTTAAAGAATAAGCTTTAGCGGCCACGGGTATTGATAAAACAGTTAAACCTTTGGTTGTTGATAGCTTGATGTATTTTATTTCTTCGATGGATTCTATGTACAAGATATCCTCCACCGGATTTGGAAATATCTTTAAACCTGACATTTCGCTTTGATTATTAATAAATGTACTTGGATTTTCCTTTACAGTAATTACTAGTGATGAAGCGGAAGTTAAGCCGCTGTTATCTTCTGCTAAGGCTTTTAATGTATAAGAACCTGGAGCTAAATTTTGCAGTAAAGGATCGTTTTGATTCGTCATCCCCCACTCATAAGGAGCCACATTCTCTTGGCGTACAAATTGGTCATTAATATACAACTTCACATTTGCAATGGTGCCGTCGATATCGCTTGCGTGTACGGTGACAGATATATCAGACGGATAAGGAAACTCATCGCCGGATTGAGGACTTACAAACCTAACTTCCGGAGCCCGGGGTGCCGGAGCCAATTTTATCAAATCAACTTTAAGACGTGTGATTGCCCAGTTTGGCTCAGCTCCTCCGGCATCGCTAAATTCAAGGCTTAGCTCATTATCTTGCACATCTACTTCAAATGTTTTATTAAAAAATTCACCGGCGGTTGTGTTGATGTCTGACAGCATGGTTTGCCCTTCTGCTTTTACAAGCATTTTGTCGTGATTAACGGTTGCATCACCAAAGGTTATAAGCACCTTATAAGTTCCGTTTGGAACAGAAACAGCAAAAGTTTTGGCTAGAGAACTGTAAACTAAATCGCGGTTTATAGTATTTGCACCTCCGGCTGTTCCTCTGTCAACAGCCATTAAACCGTCTGTGTTGGTCCAGCCATACGTTCCACGAGTTGTGATATTCGATATTCGGTCGGCACCGGGCCATAATGCCGAGGTAGTAGTGCCCAGGTCAAAAAAGTAATCCGTTTGTTTGTAAACTTCAGCATTAGAACAAGGTACCATTGACATCACCATTTTACCGGTATTGTAATATAAACGGCCGTTAATGGTGGCTGGATCAAAGGGATCGTTGGTATAACTTGCCAAGTGTTCGAAATGTTGCTTTACGGTTCTTCGGTAATCATCTTTGTTAGGGATGGCACATCGGTACTTATCGAGATACAAACCAATGTTTTCAAAAGGTATTTTAGCTTCAAAAGCGGCCGGGTTCTTAAATTTGAAATTTAGATTTTGTGGGTTTTCAAAAATATCCAAACCATCAATAGCAATACTTCCTTTTACTGCTGCTACACTGCCGCTTGTTACTACCTCCTTATCATTACCGTAAAATAGGTTATCGTAAAATCGACATTGGTAGGCATTCATTTCGTTGTTATTGCTGTAAGCTTTCATCACCAAATCGAAATATGGGTAGCGGCTTAACCAAAAAGGTTCAATTTTTGAGTACCAGTTTTCCTCACTTAAACCATCTTCCCAATTTGCGACACCTGCATTTTGAAGCATTCTACCCATATAGTTTTCCTTATCCTTAGATGTAGGAACTCTACCGTTGGTACTATTAATATACTCCATGCATAAATTGTAGTGGCTGCTATTTCCAAGGTTTTCACGGATTCCGTGATAACCATCGAGCATCACATTTTTGGAGATGGTGTGTCCGGCTCCCTTATTCATTTTAACGGCTACACTACCGCCTTTATAAAATACGTTCTCGTGATATAATTCGCCACCATCAAAATCGTCGGAAAAGAATGCCGCACGCCCCACCAATTGAGGGACACACATGATGTGGTGCACAAAATTGTATCGCAAACGGTTACCGTAACTCATAATATCGGCATCGGTATAAAAAGCACCACCATCTCCTTCTTCAATGCCCACATTAAAGGCTTCGTTAAGTTCCAGAATATGGTCTATACCGCTAAAGGTTATCGGCTGACCGTTACTGTTATGTACCAGGTTGTTCTTAAAGGTATTATGTACCCCTTTCATATTACACACTTTCCCGTAAAGGCCAATGGAATAGATTTGAGTAAAGTGACAGTTTTCAATGCTGTTGTTTCCTTCAACAATGGTTCCGGTAGAAGTAAAAGAACCACCGTACAATGAGGTGCAATTGTTGTTGTCGAAGAAATCGCAACTTAATATGGTGGAGTTAAATACGTTTTCCTTGAAACTACATGCCACAATCTGAAGAATATTTTTGAAAGTAACACCGGCTACTTTATAGTTATTGCCTGATTCGAAATTTAAGGCAGCAATTCCGCTTGCACCCTTTCCTATATTTTGAATGGTCATTTTTTCGAAATTAATATATTGCGCATTGCTAACTGTGGCTAAACCGGCTCCAAGGGCAACACCAATTTTTGTTTCGGGGGTTAGAGATGAATACGGATAAATGAAAAGCCGGTTATCAGTAGCATCGAAAAACCATTCACCGGGTTGATCTAATTCGCATAATATTCGGTAGGCATAAATACGATTGGCACGATCACGACCTGCCATACCGTAGGCTGAACCATTAGTTACACGCATTGTACCATCATCACTCACACTGTAGATGCGATTACCTTCAATTAACCAGTCGGCAGAAACATAACCTTTAGTTACTACGTTTTGAGTTCTTGCAATTTCGTTTGACCATTTTTTTGCATCTATTTTATCAATGAGCTTAAAGGAGGCGCCGAAAGGACTCGTCATGCTGCCTTTTGTCCCAACAGTTTCGATGGATGAATTAACAGTTGAGTTATCGATGGTAGCAAAACCAATATTGGGAAATCGCGACAAGGTCATCAATTTGTTATCCATCACTAAGGAAGCACCAGATTTTAGCGCTGTAATTAAACTCTTATCGCTAATGGTTTGCACATATACTTTACCTACCGCATTGGCATGTAATATTTCAGCATCGGTGGATGTTGTAGCTATAAAAGCTGAGCTGTTAAGATTAACGTTGCCGTCAAAAACAGCCTGTTCATCTTCATATCCGGTATATACAACCGGACTACCGGCTTCACCGGAATCCTGATTATCAAACACGCAAGTTGTGCTTACCGGATAATAACCTTCGCGAAAATTGACCACAATACCCCCTGAAGGCACTCCCGAAGACTTTAGGGTTCGCACTTTATCACGTGCTCCTGTTAGTGTTTTTAGAGGTAATTCGATGGTTCCGGGATTAGTATCGTCACCGGAAGGAGAGACAAAAATTTCTTATTGGGCGGATAATACAATCCAATTCAACACTAAAAGAAAAGCTAATGCACTAAAAGACTTCATAGACGTGACTAAAAATAAGTTCTAAATTATTCACAAACATAAAGCTAATTAGTTAACATTAGCATTCACTTTCCTAAAAACTATTTTTTATACTTGGGCATATCCGGACTTTGGTAAGCGGCTTCAAATATTTTTTGAGCTTGATACAAAGAAACGGTATAAGCCGTATGCTTTTCGATGTTTTGTTGTAATTCTTCGGCCGAGCCGGATTTTTTAAAGATACTTGCCAATGATGCATCTTGCGCGGCCAGCTTTTTAAACTCATAAAAAGATAAAGCCTTGGTTTTGGTTTCCCACATTTGACCATTGGCACACCTAAACGTTTCTTTCTCGTTATCATCCACTTTGCGGTAAGCAATTCCTAATCCGCCTGTTTCGTGGTCGGCACAAAAAATAAGCAGTGTCTTTTGGGGATTCTTTGCATACACGCGGTAAGCATTTTTTAATACCTCATTCATTTCTTCCACCGCTTTATAAACAGCCCCTATGTCGTTGGCATGGGCTTCCCAATCGATGCGGGCACATTCGGTCATGATAAAAAATCCTTTGGGGTTATCACCTATCAGCTCCAAGGCCTTTTTACTCATTTGAGCCACCGTGGGTATTTCCTTATTAGATTCATTACGGTCGATAGGTGCCGGAAGTCCGCCCGGTGAAAATAAACCCAATACTTTTTCTGCATTATTTACACTTTGCAATTGCATTTCATTATGAATAAGCCTGTAACCATGTGACTTAAAGGTATCAATCGGATTGATATCGTCTTTTCGAGAGGACGAATCATTGGCAAAGCCGCAATCTTCAAAATCCTTGCAATGGCCAAATGTGGTGTTTTGAGGAATAAAATTTGAGGCCCCTCCACCCAAAAGTACATCAATGAAATTTTCTTCGGCCAATTGACGGGCAATTTCGGGTTGCAAGTTCCGTTGTATGACATGGGCATAAAAAGCAGCCGGAGTGGCATCGGTAATGGCGGCATCGGTGACCAAGGCCGTTTTCATTCCAAGAGATACCGCTACATCGAGGGCACTTTTCACCGGATTCCCAAGGGTATCGACCCCCACCATATCCATCCGGGTTTTGGTTCCGGTGGCCAATGCCGTTCCTGCAGCAGCTGAACCGGTTACCAGCCCTCCGGCCGGATTGGTTAGAAGATATCCGCAATCACCTTCGTGCATAATTTTCTCGAACATGGTAGGTAGGGTATCTCCCTTGGCCAGTCGCATATAAACAGGTAATGAAAAATGCCCCGGTCCCATTCCGTCGCCAATCACCAAAATTACATTTACTTTATCGCTTAGCGCTTCTTTCATCACTTCTGCCACTCGCGTATTGGGGTTAACGCTTTTTAGCATTCGGGTATATTTTTCCGGCCCTACACAACCCAGCGGCACGGGAGTTGCTGTGTGGAAAGAGGTAGCCCACACCACCTGACTTTGTGAATAAACCGCGCCTTTAAACAAGTAAAAGGGGGTTGAATGCGGATACCAAATGGATGATTCAGGGTGATACATGGCCAATGAATCAGATTTATTATCCTGAGCATAGGCAATACAATAGAAGTTAACCATGAAGATAAGCATGGCAATTATTTTGTTTATCATATTTTTATAGATTAAAAAAAGATTGAAGCTGTAGAATTTGAGGATGTGCAAATTTGAAGATTCAATTATCCGATGACTCACAAAACTTTTTGAACTGTAAAGGGCTGTCCACGCCAATAAGGTCGATTCTTTCCTTTAGAAAAAGTTCCCAAAACATAGTACTTTGAGGCAAGTGGCCGGGAATATTCCAAAAACGTATTAACTTATTTTCTTGATGACAACGCTTAACGTATTTCCTTAGCTTTAAAAGTTCACTGGAAGAAATTTCCCCTTCTCCCTCCCATTCGAAATGTTTTTTCCAGTCGTCGCTAATTAGCGGAAAAAAACTTGCATGGTGTGCAAAACTAATACTATCGATGCGACCATCTAAGGCCATCAAACGCTCCTTTTCCACTAACAAAGACCAAGGCCGCTCACCGGATAGGATTACGGTAACAAGACCTTGTTTTATTTCACAGTTTTGATAGTGAGTAAGCATGTTGCGGTAAGGAAGTAAGCAGTCTTTTAAAACCTTGTAACACTCTTCACCGTTTTGTTTGATATCAATCATTAAAACAATGGTATCCAAGCGGTTTGCTTGATATAATTTATACAAAGGCTCTAAATATAAGCTCTTTAAGGTTCTACCGGAAGTTAATTCATCTTTCGAATGCCCTACCAACAAGTTGCAATCCACCAAAAACACATCGGCTTCAACGGATTTCATTCCATTTTCAAGTGCATCTGCCAAGGGCCGATTATGGCAATAATCGTTATGCGAATGGCCGCCTCTCATACTAATTTGAGCCGTTAAATGAAACACTAGAAACAATAACGGTAGAAAACAATTAAGCCTTCTGTGTATTTGATGATTTGATTGCATATAAACTAAAGAAAATAAACGCATTTAAAAATTGGAGGCCACTATTGCTCCCGTTAATTCTGACGAAGTAAAATCGGAAATAACAACTCCGTATTTACCTTTAGGTGCTCCATTAAAATAAGTGAGTAATTTTGGATTAATGGTATTAGCAACGGTTCTAATATCCGGTATTCCAAATATCTTGGGGCGGTAAGCACTTGAATAGTTTAAATATAAATTTGCAGAAGGGTCACTTTTTGCCGTATTTAAACAACTCACAATGTAATCCCATTTTTTGGAGTTGTTTGAAACTTTGTATACATCCTGTATTTTAATTGTAGAATACGGGTTATTGATAGTAAACAAAGCATTATCTTTCCAATTTATTGCAGCAATACCTTTACCGGATGCAACATTGAAACGTCGCAATAACACTATTTTATTTCTCACCTCATCTAAGTCCGGAATCTTTTGATTTAAATACCACCTATTGGCATTTTTAGATACATATGCATTAAAAGTGGCCTCAAAGGAACGACTGTTTCCTTCGGGATTATATTCTTCTTTAACACTCATAATAATCGTTTCAGACGGATGATTATTAAGAAAAGTAAAACACTGTTCCAGTACTTGGTCAAAATTTATTTTTTGGTATATAGAACCGTGATGAATCTCAAAAGTATTATGAAAATGACGGCAACGGATATCTAAATACCTCACCCCAATTTCCAATTGTTCCTTTAAATTAAGATTTTGGCATTTTGCCACACTGTAAAAAGGCTCGTGCATTGCTCCGGAATCATGTGTTCCGGGAATGGATAATAAGGAAAGAGAAGTATTTCCGTTGATACTACTCATCCAATTGTACAGTTGATAATTAGGAGCTGATTGAGCAGCTTTTAATTGTGTATTTTCCGGCAATACAGATTCCGGTAAAACCTCATTTTCATTCTCACAAGCAGATATAAGAAAAATGATACTTAACAAATATGGAAAAATAAAATTCTTATAAACCATAACTTAAAAATGTTAGATATATACTTACCCCCCGGCCGTTGCCGAGCGAGTAAGTAACAGAATTACAATAGGACAAATTAAAATGATTAATAACCTTTGTTTTGAACCAACACCTCGCTTTGCTCGATTTCTTGCGGAGGGATTGGCCACACATGGTTTACAACAGGGTCGAATTTGCGAGCCGGCCACACTTCTTTGATTTCGTATGGCGAATCCGGCTCCAATAAATTACTGTGAATACGGCCATGCAATGGTTTTGAATAGGTAGCCTGAGCATCGTGCCAACGAACCAAATCCTGATGACGGTCGCTCCACTCGGCGGCTAATTCTACCCGGCGTTCGTGTTTTAAATCGTCCATAGTAGCACCTGTAAGAGGGTCTAAACCGGCTCTGTGTCGCACTTCGTTTAAGGGGCCGTCACCCGATTTTCCTTGCATAATTAACGCTTCGGCTTTAAACAACAGAACTTCGGCATAACGTATCAGCGGCATATTTAAATCCGTTGCCGGGTAATCGCCATTGGCATTAATGGTACCGTCTGCCACCGGGTCTTTCGAAGTAAAAGGGTCCATAAATTTACGGAACTGCATTCCGGTGCGGTTGTTGCTCGAATAATAGCGCATGGTTTCGCCAAAATACTGAAACTCATCCCCAAATTTTAGAATGGTGGCTTCACGACGAGGGTCGCCCTCTTCGTAAGCTTCGTATAATTCGTTGGTAGCATGCCAGTAACCCCATCCGTTGTATTTACCCCAACCTTTGTTTTCTAAAAACACCGATGGGGTAATGCATCCTTTATCGCTACTGCTCACAAAAGACCAGATGTATTCTTTACTCCAGTTGTTCTCCACTTTAAACACATCGGTATAATTGTCCAATAAACCGTGTTTGCCCGATGTTATCACCTTATCGGCATATTCTACCACTTTGGCATAACTTGTTGCATCGTATTCGGCATTGTATAAATGTGCTTTTGCAGCGTAAGCCCAACAAGCCGTTTTATGAGCACGACCATAGTCATCGGCAGGCAATTCATCAAAATAAGGTAACAGCTTCGCGGCTTTGTCAAAATCGCTTACACACTGTTTATAGTTTTCACTTACATTTTTTGCACGAGGAACATCCAGTTCCGACAATGCAGTTCCTTCTTTAACGATAGGAATACCCGCACGGTCATCGCCATAACGTGGAGCCAACCACAGATAAGCCCATCCACGAAGAAAATAAGCCTGTCCCAAAATAAAATCCTTCAAATCTTTATCGATACTCATTGACGGAACATTTACAATAATGTCGTTCGCACGTCCGATAATACGGTACATGTAACGCCAGTTTTTAGCAGTATACCCATTCGAACCGTCGTCGATAAAATTCTTCATGTTCACCGACTGGGCTTTATCACGCCCAACCACCATGTCATCACCGGCACATACGTACCACATAAATCCTCGACCTACAATGTCGTCTTCAGAAAAATAGGTGTACAAAGCATTTACCGCTGCCATGGCATCTCCTTCGGTTTGCCAAAAGTTCTCGGTAGATGGTGCACCAAATTTCTCGTTTTCTAAAAAATCATCTGAACAAGCAACAAAGCCAAGTGCCGGAATCAGGATTAATAACAGTTGATATAATTTAAGTTTCATTGTTTTTATTTTTATGAGGTGATGATAAAAAACACGCTGCATCATCACTTACAGTGAATTAGAAGTTAACATTAACACCAAAAGTAAACTTACGCGCCACCGGATACTTAGCCACATCAATACCATAGTTACCCACCTCAGGGTCCATACCTGAATAGTTTGTGATGGTTAGCAAGTTTTCAGCACTCGCATAAAATCTTAGTTTTACATTTTGAGCTTTTACACGGGTTAATAACGATTGTGGAAGAGTATAACCGATTGTGATGTTCTTTAATCGCAAGTAAGAAGCATCTTCTAAAAACCAGTCTGAATTGGTTTGAAAGTTTTTATTTGGGTCGGTTGCCGAAATGCGTGGGATATCAGAACCCGTATTACTTGAAGACCAAGCATCCAAAATTCGCTTATCCATGTTATAACCTTGCTCTGATGCCGTATAAGCAACCCCTTTGTAGGCATTAAACACTTTGTGTCCGGCAGCACCTTGCCATAACATTGCAAAATCAAAACCTTTGTAAGCCAGGTAAGCGTTAAAACCATAGGTCATTTCGGGAGTTGCACTGCCCATAAACAGGCGGTCTTCGTCGTTAATAACGCCATCCCCATTTTTATCAATAAACTTTAAATCTCCTGCAACGGCATTGGGTTGAATGCGGTTTCCGTCCTTATCTACATAAGCAGCGGCCTCTTTATCGCTTTGAAAGATTCCGTCAGTTTCAATCAGATAGAACGAATGCCAAGGCTCATCTACCCCGTTATAAATCGGACGAAGCACCTGGCGAACAGACTCATCAACCCATTGTATATCGCTATTACCCAAATCGGTTACTTTGTTTTTATTGGTCGCCATGTTGACTCCAACGCGATAAGTAAAGTCACCTTTGGTATCGCCATAAGATACCGCTAACTCAAAACCTTCGTTTTTCACTTCACCGATGTTACCTTTTGAGGCTACCGGTGTACCATAAGTTGCCGGGTTTGGAAGGTCATCAATAAACTGTTTGGTGTATTTGATGTAGTAATCGGCCACTAAACTCAGTTTATTGTTAAACAAATTCATATCGAAACCAAAATCTGTTTGTTCTGAGGTTTCCCACGATAAACCTAAATTAGGTACATTTTCTAAGCCTAAACCGGATAAAACTTCTTTGTTCTGTCCTAAAACAGTACCGCGAGTAGCCTCGTAGCCTGCCACATAAGAATAGTTATCAACCGAGTTTACATTACCGATTTGACCCCAACTTGCGCGCAGTTTTAATAAATTAACAGCCCCTACATTAAAGAATGGTTCAGAAGAGATTTTCCAGGCACCCGAAACCGCTGAGAAATTACCGTCGTTATTATCAACATACAATTTAGATGAAGCATCGTTACGCATACTTCCGGTTAAAAAGTAACGGTTATCGTAGGCATAACTCACGCGGGAAAACAGAGATGTAGAAGAAAGTTCATCCATTTCTTCGCCCGGTTTTGTTTTACTCCAGTTAGAACCGTTTACCAAGTGACGCGCACTTTCTAACTCACTGTCGAAACCATAAACGGTTAAATCAAAACCTTTTGTTTTTTCATAAGAAGCACTATAACCTCCCATTAAGGTAAACTGATGTTTATTAAGCGTTTTCTTATAGGTTAAAGTATTTTCAGACAGCCAATTGTTATGAAAGGTAGTACTCATGGATTTACTGTTCTCATTAAGAGGTTTACCCGGCTCAGGGCGTTTAGGCATAAATTCCTCTTCTAATTGCTGATTTCCGGCAACGGTAAACATACTATTAAACGTTAAACCGGAAAACAACTCAAGGTCTAAGCTCGAAGTGGAACGCACATAATACTCCGGATTATATACATCTTTACGCTCCAATGTAGCCACGGGGTTTACAATGTCTCCGTAAGCACCTGCATACTTTAAGTTATCGGGCGATACCACCCCTCCAAAATTGCCTTTTGAGTCGTAAACAGAAGCCGACGGCGGCATGTAAATGGCAGAGATTATAGCCCCGGTATAACCCGAGTAGGTATCGTTAGAGTAGCCTTCGGTAGTACCTGCCTGAACCGACTCTGAAAACTTAATTTTATCGTGCAGTTTAAAATCTACATTTACGCGTCCTTTTACACTTTTATTGTAAGTATTAAGCAATACACCTTCTTCATTATCAGCCTGTACCGATGCTAATGCTTTAATCTTTTCAGAACCACCCGAAAGGCTCACCCCGAAACGGCTTACTTTACCGGTTCTAAAAATTTCATCCATCCAATCGGTACGGGTTACGGCACCGTCCGGATTTTTAGAAGCGTCAAAGGCATCGCTGCGGCCTAAACCGGCATTGTCGGCAGCTAAGTTTTTTACACGGTTAAACTCCTCGGCATTTAAGGCTTCGGGTAAGTTATTGGCCGTTTGAATACCGGTAAAATAATTGGCATCTACCGATAATTTACCGGCTTTTGCTTGTTTGGTTGTGACCACAATAACCCCTCCGGAACCTACACTTGAACCGTAAATGGCTGCTGCCGCCGCATCTTTTAACACAGAGATAGACTCAATGTCCTCTGAATTAACAGGAGCTCCCGGCACACCATCTACCACCCAAAGTACACGGTCGCTGGGCGAACCTAAACCGCGGATGACAATGTTGGCATCCTGCCCCGGGTCTCCTCCTTGGTTCATCACATTCACACCCGGCAGGGTACCTTGTAATAAACCGGTGGTTGAGGCAGGGCGGCTTTTTAATTCTTTAATACCTTCTAAAGAACCTACAGAAGTAGACAGGTCGTCTTTATGCACCGAACCATAACCAATTACCACCATTTCATCAAGCCCTACTGATGATGTTTCCATTTGCACCGTAAAATCCTGATTACCGGTAAATACCAGCTCTTGGTTTTGATAACTCACAAAAGAGAAAACCAATACACCGTTGTTTGATTTTGCATTTAAGTTAAATCGTCCTTCACTGTCACTAATGGTACCGTTGGTGGTACCTTTTTCGTAAACAGCGGCTCCAACTAATGGCTCATTGGTTGATTTCTCAACAATTTTTCCCTTTAATACAGCCTGGGAATAAACTTCTGTTAATCCGATAAGGGTTAAAAGAAGTAAGCTTAGTTTTTTCATGTGTTTTAATTTTTAAAATTCATCGTTGCTTCTTCCGGAGTAGAAACATCAACTCAAAATCTTTTCCGTTTTTAATTGTTTTTACGGTGTCAAACATAGGTCTGAAGGCTAAAAACGGGGTGGATAATTGTATGCACAGAAGAGGACAAAATTTGCAAAAGGGCGAAAATACTAGCACAAAAGGGTGATTATTTTCGCCTTAATATTGCTCAAATATTGGCTTTAATTTGGGTTAACATACAAGTTATCTTTTTCACGACGGATTTGCTCGCGATAAGCACTGGGCTGCATTCCAAATTCTTTAAGAAAACAACGGCTAAAATATTTCGGGTCGTTAAAACCAACCATAAAACACACTTCACTTATCCGGTTGCCGGCATCTTCGAGCAGTAAGCGCCCTTTTTTTAAGCGTGTGGTTTGAATCAGTTCGTTTGGTGTAAAGCCGGTAACTTGTTTTACTTTACGGTAAAGTTGCATTTTACTCCATCCCATTTTTTCGCCTAGTATCTCGGAGGTAAATTCCGGGTCGCTTAAATGCTCATTTACCAGTTCGCCAATTTTTTGAGCCATTCTTTCTTCGCTGCCCGGGGTATTTTCGAGTGAAGGTTCAAGCCTGTTTTCGATGGCAATGGTTTGGCGCAATGCTTCTTCACGCTGAAGCAAATTTTCGATTTTGGCCAATAAAAGCCGATTCGAAAAAGGTTTGCTGATAAAATCGTCGGCTCCTCTTTGAATGGCTTTCAGGCGATGACTGTCGTTGCTGAGGGCTGTGATTAAAATAAGCGGAATTTGTTGCCACTTTTTATTGGTTTTTACATTCTCACAAAAACTAATGCCGTCCATTTGCGGCATGAGCCAATCGCTTAAAATTAAATCAACGGTACGATGCTTTAACAGTTTTAAGGCCTCTTTGCCGTTAAAGGCTGTGAGTATGTTATAGTCTTGCTTTAAAATATTACTGATGTGCCGGACGATATCGGGATGGTCATCAACAATTAAAACCCATTTTTTATTAGCGGACTCTTTTTCCGGCAAAAACTCATTTGCTTCCGACTTTAACGTTTCGGGCAAAATTGGTTGGAGTGCCAACTCACTTTCAGGCTCTAAAACACATTCTTCAAAAGGAAATTCAATGGTGAAACAACTGCCTTCGTTTTCTGTACTCTCTACAAATATTTCTCCTCCATGTAATTTTATTAATTCACTGCATAACGATAATCCCAAACCGGTACCGGGTTTTGTGTAATCAAGCGAAGCTCCGGCCTGATAAAAGCGATTAAATATTTGTTGGATGTGTTTTTTTGAAATACCAATACCGGTATCATTCACTTTGATGAGTACCAATTGCTCCCGACGGTCTATTTCCAGCAAGAGTTCAATTTTTCCACCCGAAGGCGTAAACTTAAAGGCATTGGATAAAAGATTAACGAGAATCTGACGCAGTTTTTCAGGGTCGAAAAAGCAATAAATATCCTTTAGCTCACACGAAAAAACCAATTCGATGTTTTTACTTGCGGCTTCAAATTCAAAACCGCCCACAATGTTTTGGCAAAACGGAATGAGTTCTCCTTCTGCCTTTTCAAGCTTCATAAAACCACCTTCGAGCTTTTTAAAATCGAGCAATTGGTTAACTAAACGAATCAGAATTTCAGATTGCGTTTTTACCATGATTAACTTATCCCGGTTTTCTGTATCCTTTATCTCCTCATCGTCTAACAATTGGTCCACCGGACCGGCAATAAGGGTTAAAGGCGTTCTAAACTCATGTGCCAGGTTAGAGAAAAACTGCATCTTCATCTCATTCACCTCTTTTAATTGCTCGTGTAACAACAGCAAGGACTGATGCTGGCGGCTTAACTGATTTTTCTGCTCACTCATGTTTTTATTAGATTCAGCCAACTCTTCATTCATGCACTGTAACTCCTTTCGTTTTTCCTCTAGTCGTGAAGTGCGTTCATCGACCAAAGCCTGCAAGGCCTTTCTTTTATTTTTATCAATAACAAAACGAATTCGGAAAGCAGCCAGCATTCCGATAAAAAGAATCAATAGAACGCCGGCAAAAAAATAGGCTTGCAGCCAAAAGGGAGGTTCCACTTCTATGTGCAGTTTTTTACTCTTTTCCCATAACCCATCGGCATTGGCAGTTTTATATTGCAACTCGTATTGCCCCGGCTTTAAAGAAGCTGTGCTGATGGTGGCCATACTTCCCGAAAAATAATTCCAAACCGTATCGGCAGGTAATAAACGGTAAGCTATGGAGTTTTTAGCCGGTTCCAGATAATGAAAGGCCTGAAATTTAAGACTTAGTCCCTCGTTAAAATAATTAAGCTTTAAAACTTGAGGATTGTAAGCTTTATCAAAGCACTCGTTTTCGACAAACAAACAACTCTTGGGAGGTATTTTATTGCTTTTCAGCTCGTTGGGTTTAAAATAATTAAGCCCCTCATTTCCGCCAAAATACAAGGTATTGCTATCACTTTTAAAGAAAGCACCTTCACTCATTTGGGTACTAATCCATCCGTCTTTATTATCATACACCCGCGACTTTGTTAAATCTTCGCTAAAACGCACAACCCCTTTTCCGGTTACTATCCAATAGTTATTGAGCGAATCTTGCAGCATTCCATACACCAGGTTGGAAGGAAGATTGAGTTGTAGTTTTTTAAATTGCCGGTTAGTGGGATTGTAAACCGTAATGCCTTTAAACGTAGAAATCCAAAAATCACCGGTATGGTTTTGAGTGATGTGAAAAATACTGTTACAATTTAAAGGCTGCTGCTTATCATCATTTTTAATGACTGTTAGTTCTCCGGATTTTATGTTGTAAACATTTACCCCCCCAAACTCGGTAGCAATCCATAAATTGTTGTTTTTATCACAGTATAAGTTTCGAATGTGTTTGTCGCTTAATTCGGCTGATAAGACATGGCTCAATTGTCCGGTGTTCAAATCTATCTTATCCAGTCCATCCCAACCTCCAATCCAAAGATTAGCGGATGAATCTTCGACCATGCTGTAGATGCGTTGCACACGGTGAGCACCCAAACGAATAGTATCGTAACGAACGACCTTCTTTTTATTAAACCTGAGCAGACCACCGTAACTACCCACCCACATTGAGCCTTCGCTACTTTTGTAAATGGACCGGATACGCTGCCAGTCTGAATTATTAAAACGGGGCAATTGTAACGGTTCATAACTGTTCGCATGGCGATTGTAAACATAAACTCCCCGGTCGTAAGTACCTATCCACAACTCGTTGTTGGAGGCTTCGGCCAATGCGCGCACAGGCGACTCCGGCAAACCGTAGCGGTTACCTTGCGAAAAGGCAACAGAAGTAACAGACGAAGTTTGAAGTAGCGACCTGCTCAATCCCTTATCTTTGGTGCCCACCCAAAGAATGCCGGCATTATCAACAAAAACATCGTACACCTCGTTACTTGCAATGGTAGAAGGGTTGAGCTTATCGTGCAAAAAACGCTTGACTTGAAAAACGGTATCCCTAACGTTTTTATAAACATGAAACAGACCACTATTTCGGGAGGCTACCCAAAACTCATTTTCACTTACACGGTGTATCTTTAATAAATTGGCCTCCGGACATTGTGCCTGAGCCAACCTGCGAATAGGACTAAACTTGTCTCGCTCCGGACACACCTCGTGAGTAAGAACAAACTTATCCTGCTCATAATTGTACAGATAATTTTTACCGTTTAATTGAGCTAATAAATCACCTTTGAGGGTTAAGGAATAGTTGGCATTCGAAACCGAATGATAGGTTTTAAACTCACCTTTTTCGACCGGATGTAAGCGGCTTATACACCCGTTTGCCAATACAACCCACAAATTGGACCGGTGGTCCAGGAATATATCCAACACCTGATTATCGGGCAAGGAAGTTTCCGGGCTATCAGCATCGTAATAATACGACTGAAAATTTTCTCCATCGTACATACATAAACCATCATAGGTACCAAACCACATACGGCCAAGGCTGTCCTGATTAATGCACAAGATGGTATTATTGGATAAACCGGCATTCATGTTAATGTTTTTAAACCGGTAGTTTTGCTGAGACCACGCTGCTACAAAACAAAAAAACAGCGTTAGGGATGCACAAAAATTTCTCATTACAATTTTCTTACACGGCTCTATTAAAGCTCTTAACAGCAAGAGTGGAAAAGGCTAATTATGGTCTTTGCCCATTTCTAAAACGCCGCATAAAACAAATTGCTCTAGTACAACAAAAAAGCTAGTCCTACCCTGCCTCTCCCAATCAATCTGTAAATCTAAAACAAAGCCTTCTTTTGAATTGCAAAGTTGAAGAAGCAATTTATTGTACATTTGAACACGACATAAATTTTTTGTTAAGTTTATTTCCGGGTACCATGTCTGAAAGCATATGAGCAACCGGAATACATCGTATAATCCTGTAAAAAGCATTTGGAGCTGACTCTCAAAAAGTTACTTTTTGGGGGCTTTAAATAACAGTGAATAGTTTCATTTACATCGCAAGAAGAAATTTAGACTGTTTTAATCTAAAACTAACCGTTGAATACTCTTCACTTTGAAACAATTATTATTGTTATGGTTTCATGCACAATACGAATAAAAAACTAGAAAACGTTTCCTTTGACTCATTTAAATTAAGTAGCTGTGATGCAATTAATTTACCCAAATAACATGAACTAAGCCGATAAATGCACCCCACTGATAATCAATCTGATTTTACTATTCTATCTCCAATTGGTCATTCGCATTCACAAAAAGAATAGTTCCCAATTCATCATAACCAGTAAATACCTCTTCGGATTTATTTTTGATATGATCGCCTCTAAAGCCTAAAATAGTTAATCCGGCATCTGCAGATTTTTCATTAATCAATGCTTTTGTACTCACATCTTCTTGCTCAGGGATGATTTCAATATTTTTTGTAGTTATCGGTAAGCGCCCTGAAACGACAAGATCTTCCATCCACTTTTGAGTTTCGTCAATTTTATCCGGCTTACAGATTTCAAATATTTTTATGTTGGATTTACTCCAATCCGGATAACCTAGAATAATAAAACTGAGCATGATCATCAAACTGGAATTTTCGGTGTCTGTACTCCTGATCCACACATGGATTTCATCTGAATACTCGAATTGTTTTCGGGCACTTCCCAAGATACAAATATCAAATTTTCCTGACTTCACTAAACGATAATTTTCAATGATATTTTGTAAATGCTCCGGTTTTTCTTTATCGTACTCAAAAATCACCATGTTATTCTCCATACCGGCAATTCCGGGCACTTGAATGGTCTGCGCAACAGCTGATGTATAAGATGGTGAAATAATGGTGTCGACATATACATGGTTATTAATCCGATCAAATTTTTCAATTAACCGTTCTAGCTCCTTTTGCGATTGTTCAACTGTCTTTTTCGAATAATAACCTTCTATATAATGCATGTAAGTCCCAAAACCATATTTATATGATATCCAGTTTAATAACTTAAAAGCGGTATGCCTCTTAAATGAATCTTTAGAAATACATACTGCACTTGGTCTCCATTCATGTTGAATTTTGTTTTTATTATTCTTTTGAATATAGACCTGAAAGTTTCGGTTTATTTGAAATATAGCATTGGCAAAAATGGCTTCCAAACCCTTTCTGGTTTTGTGATAATGATTGATGTATAAATACATGAGCGCCATTAACAACATAGATACAACAGCATAGGTGGGACTAATTTTAAACATGACCCATACCGAAATAAGAAAGCCAACTAAAGAGATGTACCAGCGAGATTTAAAATACGGACGATAAGATGGCGAAGCTCCAAAATGATTCAAAAATGATATCAGGCACAAAGACCCATAGATGACCATAAAAAACATGGAAATAATGCCGGCTACCATATTTACATTTCCTAAGGCTACAAAAACAATGGCTATAACCGAAGTTACAATGGATGCATTAACCGGCTCTCCATCTAACTTTCGTCCTTTTGACAACCATCGATTTAGCTTTTCTGATGGAAAACTACGATCTACAGCTAAGGCTTGCAAGGTTCTTGGAGCTACCATAATAGAACCCAAAGCTGACGAAAGAGTAGAAGCAGCCAATCCTAAAGGAATGATAATGGCTCCACCAATCGCAATATCACTCATCACTAATTGATTATTTTGCAAATCAGTTTCTGAAGCTGACAAGGCCAGTTTATAAACCACAAATACATAAATAATCATCCCTACAACTGTGGCTAAGGAAGTACCCATGGGAATTGATTTGGCCGGATTTTTTAAATCTCCCGACAAGCCCACCCCGGCGGTCATACCTGTAAATGCAGGAAAGACGATCGCAAAAACCACAAAAAACTGGTCTCCATTTCGAAATTCGGCATTAAATAATGAAAAATCATTTTGCAAAGCATATTCAGTACTGCCCAAGAAGAAAAGAACCAATGAGATAAAGAGAATTCCAATCACAAAGTACAGTGCTTTAACTCCCAAATCAGCGCCTTTTTGTATAATCAACAAAGCCAATAGAATGGCAGCCGGAAGGCTTATAGCCTGTCTGGGAAGCAAAAAATCATAATGTAATTGAAGGTATTTAAACAAAAACTCAAAAGCCTCTGTAAATGCGATGATGTAAAAAGCGACACTAATGGCTTGTGATAAAAACAACGCTATACCAATAGTTACGCCAATGTTTAAACCAAAGGAGCGGGAAATTATAAAATACTCACCTCCTCCTTCTACCCTTTTATTGGTGGCAATTTCTGATATGGCCATGGCTGTAGGAATGGTGACCAGATGCCCCAGCAATATGATTCCAATTACACCCCAAAACCCAACTGTCCCAACTGCATAACCAAAACGAAGAAACAAAATAGCGCCAAGTATGGTGGCAATAGCGGTAAAAAAAACCGGTGCTGTTCCAAATAGCTCTTTCTTTTTCTTCATTATTAAGAACTTTAATTAGCAATTCCTACCTATAAAATTCAGAAAAGTAAACATAAAGAGCAAGAGCAGTTAACCTACAATTAAACGGAATTCTTCAAACTACTTGCACGAAAAATTAGAAGGAATAAAAATTACAATTAGCGAAATGCGAATTTAGATGTCGATAAGAAATTTTAGAATTATTCATCTGCAACAATCTGCATACAGCAAGTTTTCAATTGATAAAAGCTTAATATAAGTTGATTTATACACAGGCACATGTTTAAACTCCTCATTGGCAGAGCTACAAAAACTAGGTATTTCACTTAGTTTATTACTACGCAAAAAACCTAATAAAAGTAAAATTACCTAACTTAAGAAATACGCTTTTGCACTCTAGTTTTAGGCAATAATGAAGTCTAGTTTTACCTCATCAATATTAAATTTGACATGAAGTAAAAATGAAAACGTTAACATTATCTCAAATCTCTGACGAGCAACTTATCAGAGATTACATAGGTGGTGACAACAATGCAGTAGGCATTCTTTATAACAGGTATTACAAAAAAGTATATCACAAATGCTTATCGTTTACCAAAGATCAAGAGGATGCCTTTGATTTTACACAGGATGTATTGCTTAAAGCATTTGGAAAAATAAACACATTTAAAGGGGATGCTAAGTTTTCGACCTGGTTATTTTCGATTACTCATAATCATTGTGTGACTCAAATGACCAGCAAAAAACGGCTTTTATTTGATGACAACTATACCCAGTACGAAATAGAAGATGAAGAATACGACCTTGAAGAAAGGGAACTTAGAGAGAACTTAGAACTTGAAATCGATAATTACTTAAATGAATTATCTGAAGCGGATAAGAGTTTATTGGATTTTAAATACCGGCAAAAGTTATCAATAAGTGATCTTCAGAAACAACTTAATCTTTCGGCCAGTGCGGTAAAAATGCGCTTATTGAGAGCACGAAAGAAAATTGAACAAATTTATCAAAATCACCAATTATCTGTTTCATTAGCATAACAAGTAAAAGGAGGATGTTCAGCAATGGCATCCTCTTTTTTTTTGTGACATTTTTATCCCAATCAGTCTAATTAATAAACCCTAAAACTCAAATTTTCATGTGCTGTTTGAAGCGTCCCAATATCCATCGGGAAATGGAATTTACTTTAGAGTTCGAGTGACCATTAAAAACAAATTGAAAGGATACTAATCAAAGGCTCCATAAAAAACTATATATATATATAAAACCATGAAATCAAAAGAAATTGTTCTCCCTATTGGCATTGACTACCAGGATGAAAGTTTTTTAACTTTTGCCATCTCTTACGTCATAAAAACCAGTTGTAAAATAACTTTTTTGGTGAACCATACCTTTGAATCTTCAACCAACCAATCTGCGAAAATTAATAACCTGAAGGAAAAAATTCACTTGAAAATATTAAAACTAAATGGCTTATTAAATACTCACTTGCTTCAATGGCCCAAACTTAACCACCTAAAAATGAAAGTTGTGTATAAATATGGAAAAGTGGAAGATGTTATCATGGATTATGTCTCTAAAAATGACAATTGCGTTTTTTTATTAAAAGCTGAACACTATGCTTTTAAAGAAATGTGCCAACAATTAAAACAGACTTTGATTCCCAATTCCTTTCAAATAGTTTTTGTATCTACTCTTGTTGAAAGCTATCAACTCCATCAATACCAGGATCATAAGTTATCTCAAATACAAACGAATGTTTTATATGATGAGATTATTAGCCAAAGCACCATTTACAATTATCCAATGGATTTTTCACTTGTTTAATATTCCGGTGGCGTTAGTTTACAGGTACAATTTTCAGATAGGATAAAAATGTATATTGACCACTATTATTTAAAATGGTACCCATGGTTAAGGTTAAGTTTCCATCCGTAATGGTAAGCTGTTTTGTTTCTGATTCGCTCGAAGAAATATTCTTAACCTCATTGTAAAAACTGACTCCCTCAACAGTTACATTTGTAGCGTCTGCATTGGTTTTATTAGGCCTCCCAACACCAACTGTAACCATATAAGTACCGTTTTCGATATCGAACGTGAACGTATTAATATGACCATAATCATCATACAAATAGCTTTTTTCAATTTCTGAGAATCCATCCACATCATAATAACCGGTTTTTGTACGTGAATCGTTCCCCAAGGCAGAACCACTCCAACCATAATAATTACTCGTATTATACTCTTCCCATCCGATTTTTAGATAAGTATGCCCATCGACAAATAATGGATCAGCCAGCGGATGACCCTTGGTATCCTGAAAATTAATATAATACTCTCCTCTTGGGCGCTTGACATCAATTTCTATTTTTGGGATCTCACTCGTCCCATTACTTTCAATATATTCACCAAGTTTCCATTTTAAATCCATCAAGGCATCTGCATCTTTTATCCAACTGGTAAGATTTGATGCCACAGACTTTACAGATTCGTCGATGGGACAAGATTGATTTACAAGGGGATATTGATTATTATTGGCCAGGTATAAATATTCATAATCCTCAAAACCCTCACGTAAAAGTTCCATCCGGATATCAGGCCGACCATTCCGGTAAAAAGAATTTCCATCAAAATAGGCCCATCCCCTTGTTCGGCAGGCCCACGAAACCCACGGGATAATACGTTGATGAATACCTTGGTTGCTGACTTTGGTTGGATTGAAAAATGGTTCAGGATCTTGCGGTAAGCTATAAAGCCAAACTTGTTCCCCCTTTGCCATTCTGGAATTTGCATAATCTTGCTTGAAGTGTTGCATGGATGCAATCCAAATATCGTACGTACAACCACCATATTTTTTATTCTCAGCAATTTCAGGCTTAGGTTCTTCACTAATAGCAAGTTTTAATTTAGGAGCTGCTTCTTTTGTAAGTTTCGATAAAAAAGCTGCCAAATCGTAATCGTCGGAATTTTGAGGTTCATTCATGACATAATAATAAACCTTATCGCTGTAATGATGATTAACCAAATACTGTTCAAGTGCTGCTAAATATTTTTTCCAGGCCACATTATATTCATCAGTCCCATAATGGCTTGCTCCTCTATTGACTCCTGCAAAGCTTATGGGACGTGGAGTTTTATTATCAACAAACTGAAAAGCCATTCCTGTAGGATAACCACTGCCCAACCACTCTTCACCTTTTAAGTATTTAGCAGCTAAATGTTTTAGGCTGTAGGCCGGATTTTCGTCGGGTTCATCAAAAAAACTATTATAGGGTGAAGGCCAGGTTATTTCATATCTGAATCCACTTGGCCATGCAGGCGATTTCGGAGTAAGACGGTGTTGATACAGTTGAGTATGGTTTTGCTCGCTACCCAACGTCAAATTAAATTGAGAATAAAAATGGATCTCTTCTGGCAATTCAAAATCAAAAACTTTAAGTACAACAGGTATCTCAATGGTATGGCTTGAACTTTTAATCGTTACCATGGCGGTATGTTCTCCTGCTACCGCAGTGTGTGGGACATAAACAGTAAACCAAACAGGCGAACATTGGCTAGATGAAAGCTGTATCGTTCCACCATTATCAATTGGAATCAAAAGCTCTGCATACCCCGACTCAAATCCAACTTTGTGAATTTCTACTTTAGCATCAGCACCTAGCGTTGAAAAATCATCGATAGAAATCGTAACCGACTGGTTGGATTGACCAAGTATCAACTGAAAAGGTTCATATTCATGTTTTGCCGCACAAATTTTTATCCCGGCATGAGTTTCTTCCGGAGCAAGATCAGATGATAATGCTTTTTGAGTACAGGGCATTGTCCATACATCCAATTCAGAACTACTTTCTTCTAAAAGATAAGTGTATTTTCCGGATGGTGGTATTTGTTGAGGGGTGGTGGTTTGATTAATGCTATCTTCTTCCTTTTTGCATGCAAATAAAACAAACAAAGCAGCAATTAAGGCATATCTATTTAAGAATTGAATCATGGATTATCTATTTTGTAGTTTTTAAAAAAAAGAAATGCTTTTCTAAAAAACTAATCTGCAAGACCTTTTTTTAGGGCATACTTAACCAATCCGGCGGTATTTTTAACCCCAAGTTTTTCCAGCAGATTTCGACGGTGAGTATCTACCGTACGTATGCTAATAAACAGTTTATCAGCAATTTCAGGATTAGAGAATTCTTGTGCGATCAATTTTAAAACCTCCGTTTCACGCAAGGTAAGAGCAACATCTTTTTGTTTTTTAGTTGAAACGGGTTTATGTAATTGTTGCAACAAAACAGTTGAAACCTCACGGCTAAAATAACTATCCC
Source organism: Bacteroidales bacterium (assembly GCA_003249255.1). Lineage (GTDB taxonomy): Bacteria > Bacteroidota > Bacteroidia > Bacteroidales > Marinilabiliaceae > SZUA-582. The sequence continues at coordinate 82,968 of QKJP01000008.1, read as the reverse complement.
CCTTTGATACACATTTTATGGCAGAAACCATTTCGTCCATACCGGCATTTTTAAGGATATAACCGGATGCTCCTGCATCTAACATTTTAATAATATAGTTGTGCTCACCATGCATAGATAACACCAGGATATTTACATCCGGGTAAAGCTGCTTGACGATTTGTGTGGTATCAATTCCATTCATTTCGCCCATATCGATATCCATTAAAACAACATCTACCCGGCATTTTTTCAATTGATCCAAAGCTTCCTTTCCGTTTGATGCCTCTGCCACCACTTCAACTCCTTCAACTTTTTCTAATAAAGCATTTATACCATCTCTAAACACTTTATGATCATCTACTACTAATATATTTATTGTCTTCATCTACAAGATTTTCTATCGGCTAATTTCGATTGTGGCAGTAACGCCTGCATTGGGAACTGAATCAAATATAAAATCACCTCCCATGGCTTTTACTCTGGTTTCAATATTCTTGATTCCCAAACCATAATCTTGTTCATCTTTTACGTGCATGCCTTTTCCATTATCCTCAACCATTAGCACTAGACTTTTAGAATGTTCGAGCAACTGGATCACAACCCGATCGCCACCTGAGTGTTTAAGAGAATTGTGTACCAGCTCTTGCGCGATACGGTAAATATTTAATTCGATGTTCTTGGGATAACGTACATCTTCCATATTATGATGAAATTCGATCTCAAAGGATTCAGAGGAAAGGTTTTTAGATAAATAATCCAATGCTTCTACCAAGCCAAAATCCTCTACAATTTTTGGCATCAGATCGTGGGATAAACTTCTAAGGTCATTGGCCAAGGTATCAATCAAATGATATGTTGTATCCAGTTTTGCCAAGTTTTTTGAATCACTAATCCCAATGTCTCGTTGAACGGCTTCTACATGCATTTTTACGGCAGATAACATCGGCCCTACTCCATCATGAATTTCTTTGGCGATGCGTTTACGTTCATCTTCCTGTCCTTTTAGCAAGGCTTCTAAAGCATATTGTTCGCTTTCAATTTTATTGGTTACATCTTCAATGCTAATAATCATACCTTGCTTGATTGGATTTCCTTTGACATCCAGATATTTGTTATCAAAATACAGGTTTTCTAAAACAAAAGGAGACCGACCATTTTTTAAACTCAATTCTATCTCGTGAGCCAGTTCAGGAAGAATAGAAAAGGTTTCGATCACATTACTTTGAGGTGTAAAAGCAACGCCCAAATGTTCTTCAGCCAATTCATTTGCAATTAACACTTTACCATCATTCTCAAAAGCAATGATTCCGATTCGAATGTTTTTAATAATGGATAACAATATATCATTGGCGTCGAAAAAATCCATCTGTGATTGCTTGTCTTGCATCTTCCCTAATTTAGGGATGCAAATTAGGTTTATTAGTTTTCTTTTCTTAGCAAATAGCTTTTTAATTGATATTCTATCTCAAAAAAACTTTGTATTAAGACTTAAACATTGAAATTGGTCACAAAGAGCACCTTTCTTTGGGATTCACTGGAATCATGTGACTTTTCTTATTCAAACTATCTATTTGAAGTTTAGCACTTTAAAGTGCCGTCTTACATCGAGCAGATCCCTATGGATGTTTTTTGACGGAATGTAATCACTTATGCATGATGCAAAAATGCGGCTATTCAGTCATATTTTTATCTGGAACAGCTTCATCAAAACAATTTTTTTTTCGACATTTATAGGTGACTTTTCATTTTGTAGGTGTCAAAAAGAAAAACACGACACATCTGAACTACAAATGAAGTAGATCAGATGAATTTTATTAACATTAACAAAAATTAAAATTAAAGATCATGTCAAAATCTTTTAAAAAAAACGTTGACAAGGATAAGGCAAAACATCCTAAGAAAAACAAGTTGAAACCACAAAATCAACGTGTAAAAAAATTCAAAGAAGCCGAATTTGATGAAGAATATAATTGGAATTAAAAAACATATTTGTTTTTGGTTTTAAGTAGGAGGTCAAAACCGGTTATCCTATCAAAGTGACCGGTTTTGTCCAATAAACACCGGCTTAAATCGCACAACAGTAAAAATGGAAATTAAAATTCGCGAAGCAAATCCTGAGGATTTGACCTTTATTTGTACTCTCGAAGAAGAGTGCTTTCCGGTTTTCCAGCGTAATTCCGAGAAAAACATAAAACACGCCATAAGCAGCCAATTTCAAAAAGTATTTCTTATAGAAGCTGCCTGTACGCAAGAATTTATTGGCTCTTGCATACTTTATGAATATAAACATACCTTACGCATTTATTCCATCGCTATATCCCCGGCCTATCAAAATCAGGGAATTGGCTCGAAAGTGCTTTCGCTCATTTACGACCGTGCACAAAAAGAAAATTTTAACAGAATTACGCTGGAAGTAAATGCCCAAAATTCAAAATTAATTGCCTGGTACCAATCCCATAATTTTAAATGCATCGAGACTCTTAACAATTATTATTCTGAGGGACAGGATGCGTTAAAAATGGAGTTGATTTTGAAAGACTCCTCTTCCCCAAAGCCTTTGCAAAATATTATTGTTCTCAACCGTCCGTTTGTTTGGAAAAACACGCGTGTAAATGCCAATATTATTTCTGTTAAAGAATACATTAATAATCCGGATTACCAGAACCGGACAGACTATCGCATTTTTAACCTTTGTAGTTCCTACAAATATCAAAGCTATGGTTATTATGTTTCTTTATTGGCTTCAGCTCGTGGCCAACGGGTTATCCCAAACAATACGACACTGAGAGACTTAAAGATTATAAACGTTATTAAATCAGCGACTTTTGATATAGATGAGTTGATTAATCAAAGTCTGGAGAAACAAAAAGAAAAGAGTTTTTCCATCAATATTTTCTGGGGACAATGTAACCAAAAGGGCTGTAAAACATTAGCATCGAAACTCTACCAGCTGTTTGAAGCACCTCTTTTTAAAGTGAATTTCATCAAATCTGACAAATGGCTAATAAAGGACATTAAAATATTAACCATGAGTCATTTAAACATTGATGAAGAAAAATTAATGTTTCAATATGCAGAGACCTTTTTCAGTAAAAAAAGACATAACAGACCTCGGTTAACAAATTATAAATATGATTTAGCCATTTTGGTAAATCCCAATGAGGAACATCCACCATCTAATATAGAAGCCTTACAAAAACTTAAAAAAGCAGCCAATAAAAAGGGAGTTTATACCGAGCTAATTACCAAGTCGGACACCAATAAAATCAATGAATTTGATGCTTTATTTATACGTGAAACAACCAATGTTAATCATCATACCTACGAAATATCAAGACTGGCATATGCTGAAGGATTAGTTGTACTGGATGACCCCTGGTCTATTTTACGTTGTTCGAATAAAATATATCAGAATGAACTCTTTAAAAAGCATAAAATAAAAACCCCTAATACCGAGATATTAACCAAAAACTTCTTTCGAGATAAGCAATTAGACAACATGAATTTTCCGATGGTTATTAAACAACCGGATAGTGCCTTTTCATTGGGGGTAATCAAAGTTGACACGAAAGAAGAAGCTATATTTGAAATCAACAAATTGTTTAAAGTCTCAGATATGCTGATTTGCCAGGAGTTTCTCTATTCTGATTTCGATTGGCGAATTGGAATTTTGGACAACCGGGCCATCTTTGCCTGTAAATATTTCATGAGTGAAAACCATTGGCAAATCTATCATTGGGAGAGTGATAAAGAAGATAAAACCGGCGCACATGAAACCATTGCTATCGAAGAAGTGCCTGCAAACATTGTTAATACAGCGCTAAAAGCTGCAGCTCTTGTTGGCGATGGATTGTATGGGGTAGATTTAAAGCAAGTGAATAACGCCGTGTATGTGGTTGAAGTAAACGACAATCCAAATTTGGACTATGGTGTAGAAGATCAGGTGCTAAACGATAAACTTTACGATTTAGTCATTGATTCCTTCATAAAGCGCATTGAACTGGCCAAAAACATTGATAAGATTAACTTTTCCATCAGTTAATATTTAGGTTAATTCCTAATAACTCCGCAATTCTAAATAAGATAGCGGAGTTTTTTTTATCCTCGAACTCCTGAAACTATCCGAACCAAGATTCGTATTTGTGCCTAAAGTCTTAATTTTGCAGGCTCAATTAACCACATTGATTTTTTATAAATGAAAAACATTAACGAAAATATACTTATCACCAAAGCATCAGGAGAAACTGAATTATTCGATTTAAAAAAACTGGAATATTCATTACGTAAAGCAGGAGCTTCTGAGACTATTATTTCTCAAATTTCAGATTCTATTTACGAATGGATTGTACCCGGAATTACAACCAAAGAGATTTATTCGAAGGCATTTTCATTGTTAAGAGAAAACGATACGGTTACTCATCTTAAATACAGACTCAAAAATGCTTTTCTTGATCTGGGAACATCGGGATATCCTTTTGAAAAATTAATTGGCGAATTGTTTCAAAGACAAGGTTTTGAATGCCAAACCGGCGTCATTTTACAAGGTTGCTGTATTTCTCACGAAATGGATGTGATTGCCACCAAAGACCAAACTCAGCACATTGTAGAATGCAAATACAGGCAAGAACAAGGAAATCACATTAGTATTCAAGTCCCGTTGTATGTCAACTCTAGAGTAAACGATATTGTTGAGCGGAAAAAAACATTAGCAAAATATCAAAACTTTAACTTTCACACTTGGGTAGTGACCAATACCCGTTTCTCAAAAGATTCTGAAAACTATGGAAAGTGCAAAGGTTTAAAGTTATTGGGTTGGGATTATCCTGCCGGCGAAGGTCTAAAGGATTTAGTTGAAAAATATAACCTTTACCCGGTGTCAATATTAACCAGCATCTCATCTGAAAACATTCAGAAATGCCTCAACGAAGGCCTTGTAACATGCAAACAGTTAAGGGATAATGAAGCTTTTCTTAATACAGTAGGTCTGACTAACTCTGAAAAAGAATTAGTGTTAAAAGAGTTAGATGATTTACTAAAAAACTAAAATAGCATCTCCGTTTTACGCACAATCGTTTAAACACAAAGGCACAAAAGCACAGAGTTTAAATAGAGTATAACGATAATACTCTGTGTCCCCCTGCCTGAATCTGGCAGGTCTGCACTTGTGTGTTGATATTATTTTTGACGTCAAATCAATAATTTTTCATATTGAATAAAGCCGGACATTCAGAAAACTAAATGACCATAGCTCTTCTTGTGCATTAAAATCATTCATTATTCCTTTTCATTTTTGATTTTAAAAGCGGGAGAAGAATATTCATCAGGCAGATAATCTTTAGGAACAGCCATGGCGTTTCCATCCCGAGCTGCCCGGTAATGAGGCGACAAAATCTCTATGCCCTGTTCATTAAAACCATCCTGAATGTTTTGATGTAACTCGCTGTAAATAGCCGGTTGTTTATCCGGCTCGTTGGTGTGGGCATTTAACTGGTAAGACACATAAAAATCATCCAGGCTGGTTTGCAGCACAAAAGGTGCAATCTCTAAATTGAGGTTAGAGGTTTTTTTGGCGGCATTTATTAAGATTTGATGAACTTGTCGCCACGGTACATCATAACCAATGGTAACCGTCGTATGAACCACCAATCCTCCTTGTTGTTTAGAATTACTATAATTAATTACGTTAGATGATAAGATGTTGGAGTTGGGGATGGTTATAAACTCCTTTTTGGGCGTTCTGATACGTGTTACAAAAGCTGTTTTTTCAACCACATTTCCGGTGACCTCTCCTATTTTAATGCGATCACCAATTTTAAAGGGACGCATGTATGTAATCACCAATCCGGCAATCATATTCCCAATAATTGAGGTGGAACCCAATGAAAATACAATCCCGATAAAAACCGATACACCTTTAAAAATTTCAGAATCAGAACCGGGCAAATAAGGGAAAATCACCACAAACATAAATGCCAGAATTAACATTTTAATGATGTTATAACTCGGCTTAGCCCATTCCGGAAAAAAACCTGGGATGGTAATTTTTTCATTCCCTATTTCCAGAGCCAAATAGTTGATCACTTTCAAAACGTACCTCACAATGGTTATGATAACTCCAATGGTTATTAACTCAGGAATATAACCCAATACAGACGCTGCAATTCGCCTTACCGGACTTAAGATGTATCCAAATAGTACTTCGGCCAGGCGTTGCGTTGGTGGAAAAATAGAAAAAAGTATAGGAATTGAGAGATACAGCAAAATAGTAATAACCGAAAGCCTGATAATTTTGGCCAGAAACAAAGCTGCGGCAGTTTGTTTTTCTTGATTAATAATTTCCTGGTTTCTGAATTTAACCCCCTTAAACCACCGCGTTTTCTTGAGTTCTATGTAGGTATTTATCCGAAGCTTAAAAAACACATTTAAAGCTTTTATTAAAGCCCACTGAATAAGAATAACCACTAAAGCCAAGCCTATTTCTTTAACCGTCTTAAGCAGACTCCTATCTTTTTTATATACCGCAATATCGCTTGTTATTAAGGACTTATATTCTGATGCGATTTCTGTTTTAGTTTTCTCAAACCATAATTCATCTAATTCGGTTATACTCAGTAAAATTTTATCTTTAAAATACAATTCGGCATTTTGACCATTATGCTCCAGTATTATCGAATCTGATTGAAGTAAAAAAGACCGGTAAAGTTCCTTAAGGCGTTCATTAATGATTCGAGCTCTTTCTTCAGCTGTTAAAGCACCAATCTTAGTATACACAAAGAACAAAGTATCTTTATGAACTAGTACTGGATAACCGGTAGACTTATTTTTTAAACGCTTTACTTCTTCGATCATTTTCATCTGCCTGATGGAATCCTTTTCTTTGATTTCGGCAAGTTCCCGCTCAATTTTTAGGCGCTTTGAACGCTCAAAACTTTTTAATTCCTCAAGTTGACGCTGCAATACAACTGCATTAATCGAATCGGCTATGGCAATAGAATCAGATTTTAGCAAGAGTTTCACCGCTTTATCGGCTGTATTATTTGAAGTATCTACAACATTCTGGGTTGTTGAAACAGTTTGAGCATTTACTGATAATGTAACAATTAACAGAAAAAGGAATTGTATACTGATGTAACAAGTTTTCGTCATAATAGATTGGCTTACAGAGTTAAAATTCAATCTCAGATCTAATTCATTTAGAGCAATAATATTTTACACCCAAAGATTAATATAACTGATATTTTTTTCTAAATAAAAGTTTAATCATGAATTTATCCCAAGTCAGTATTTGAACCGATCTCTCATATCTTTATTGACAATGAACATTATAGGTTTATTTTCTACCATTTATTACGTAAATTTAATCAGCAGCAAAGTTTCTGATTAAGGTGACTTACAATCTTATTAAAAGGTCGTAAGAAAAAGGAACGCTTTTTCCCAATTCCTAATTTAAACCAACAAAAAATGTCTAAAATCAACTTTGACTCCTACGAACAAAACGGTTTTTTTGATGAGATGTTTGGTGCTAATAATGGCATTAAAAAACATTACAAATTATTTAGCGAGCGACTTCAAAAAATGGGCTGGAGAAAACTTAACTTTCTGCAGCATTCCACAGACAGAGCTCAACTTTCAACAGGAATGACTTTTAATGTATATTCCGATAATCAAGGCATTGAAAGAATACTACATTTAGACATTATCCCACGTATTATTCCGACTAAAGATTGGGAAATTCTTGAAAGAGGCCTAAAACAGCGCATTGAAGCTCTAAATCTCTTTATCCATGATATTTATAACGAGCAAAAAATATTAAAAGATAAGATCATTCCGGCTGAGCTTGTTTTTTCAAGTACAACCTATTTACCTCAGTGCAAAGGCCTAAAACCTCCGAATAAGGTTTGGTGTCACATTACCGGTACGGATATTATAAGAGGTGAAGACGGCAATTTTTATGTTTTGGAAGATAATCTTCGTTGCCCTTCAGGCGTATCCTATATGTTAGAAAACCGTGAAATACTTAAGCGAACTTTTCCCGAATTATTTGAAAAACTACGTGTTAACCCGGTGTCAAATTATACCCATCATTTGCGTGACATGCTGGAATCACTCTCACCGGTAACCCCGGCAACCATTGCAGTATTAACCCCCGGCATATACAATTCTGCTTATTTTGAACATGCCTATTTAGCCCAGCAAATGGGCGCTGAACTGGTAGAAGGCAGAGACCTGGTGGTAAAAAATGATTTGGTGTACATGGTTACCACTAAGGGCTTACAACGGGTTGATGTGATCTACCGAAGAGTGGATGATTCTTACCTCGACCCGACTACTTTTAAGAAGGATTCATTACTGGGAACACCCGGATTGTTTAAAGCTTATCAACAAGGAAACGTAGTTCTGGTAAATGCTCCCGGCACGGGTGTGGCTGATGATAAAGCCATATATGCCTATGTTCCGCGCATCATCAAATACTATCTTAACGAAGAAGCGATCATCCCCAATGTAAAAACCTATCTATGCGACGAACCGGAAGATTTTAACTATGTGATCAACAATATTCCTAATTTAGTGATTAAACAAACCGATGCTTCAGGTGGTTATGGGATGCTAATTGGTCCAAAATCCACCAAAAAAGAACAGGAAGAATTTGCAGAAAAAATCAAAAAAAATCCTCGAAACTACATAGCACAACCCGTCATAAACCTGTCTCGTGTTCCCACACTGAACGAAGGTACAATCGAAGGACGCCATGTTGATTTAAGACCTTATGTTTTATATGGTAAAGAAATTAAAATCATTCCGGGTGCACTAACTCGGGTGGCTTTAAAGAAAGATTCATTAATCGTAAATTCTTCTCAAGGAGGAGGCAGTAAAGACACCTGGGTTTTGGATAATCAATAAAATTAAAGAGTCATGCTAAGCAGAGTAGCCGATTCCATTTATTGGATGAACAGATATATTGAAAGAGCCGAAAACTATGCCCGGTTTATGGATGTTAATTTTAACCTTTCGTTAGAATTACCACCTCATGTAAACGAGCAATGGAAACCCTTAATACTCACTACCGGAGATGGGGAATTATTCGAAAGCTTGTATGAAAATGCAGAAAAAAAGAAAGTCATCTATTTTTTAGGATTTGACGATCAAAACCCTAATTCGATTTATAGTTCTATTGTAAATGCACGCAGCAATGCCCGTCACATTCGCCCGGAAATAACGAAAGAAGTCTGGGAGCAAATAAACAAGCTTTACTATTTTGTAAAAGATGGACGTGAGAAAAAGGTGTGGCAAAAAAAAGATCCCAGAGCGTATTTTACCGAAATAAAGACTGGTTGCCAATTGCTTTATGGCATTTTTGATGCCACCATCTCAAGAACCGATGGATGGCACTTTGGCAAAATTGGTCAATTAATTGAAAGAGCTGATAAAACATCACGTGTGTTGGATGTGAAGTACCACATTTTACTACCCAACACTGAAGCTGTTGGGTCGCCTATTGATTTAGTTCAGTGGGCTGCATTACTAAAATCGGTAAGCGCCATTGACATGTACCGCAAGCAATACGGCAAACTGAGTCCTTCTGATATTTCGGAATTTTTAATGCTAAATAAAGCTTTTCCAAGGTCTGTTTTAAGTTGCCTGATGCACGCTGAGCAATCTTTGCACACCATTACTGGTAGTCCGGAAGGTTATACTAATCTGGCCGAAAAGAAATTAGGACTTTTAAAATCGCAATTGGAGTACACTGATATTTATGAGATTTTCAAGATTGGTTTACACGAATATCTGGATGATTTTCAAATCAAACTAAATGATGTTTCGACAGCTATTTTCGAAACTTTCTTTTCCATTGAAAATATTATTAACAACAGCTAATTATAAGATTATGACTTATTGTTTAGGAATTAAAGTGGGTGCAGGTATTGTAGGTATTTCCGACAATTTAATTACTTCAGGAAGTGAAACTACGAGAGCGAAGAAAGTCTTTACTGTAAATAAAGACTTACATTCGTTTTTTATTATGACCTCAGGATTACGCTCTGTACGCGATAAAGCCATCACCTATTTTAAAGAAATTATTGAGGAACAAGACAAAACATACAATAAACTCTATAAAGCTGTAAATGCCTTTGCCGAGCAGGTAAAAAGAACAGCAGCAGAAGATAAGACCTCATTGGCCGAAGCAGGTTTAAGCTTTAACCTTTTTTCCATTGTAGGAGGTCAGCTGCAAGATGATGAAGAACACAAGCTCTATTTACTCTACCCCGAAGGAAACTGGGTTGAAATTGGAGAAGGTTCACCTTTTGTAATCATTGGCAACAAAGGCTACGGTAAACCTATTTTAGACAGAGCAATAAAGTATGACTCGTCATTAAAATTTGCCTTAAAAGCAGGGTTTTTATCTTTTGATGCCACTCGCATTAGTGCCAATGATGTTGACTACCCCATTGATGTTGTGTATTACACCAAAGATTCCTTTTCCATTATAGAGAAGAGGTATAAAAAAGATGAACTCAGAATGCTTTCAAGAAAATGGAATGAATTATTAAGCGATTCTATCTCAAGCATGCCGGATGATTGGTTGGATAAAATATTTGAAAACGAAAAAAAAATAATCCCACCCCCAAAAACGGATAACGTATACTAATGCTTTTACAAATTACACATAGCACTAATTATTGCTTTACTGATAAAGTATTTCTTGAACCTCATTACTTTCGCTTCAGGCCTAAAAGTAATAAGACAGTTCATGTTTCGTCCTACCAAATTGAGATCTCTCCTACTCCCATTGGCTTAAATGAATATCTTGATGCTGAAAATAACCACATTCAGTTTTGTTGGTTTAATCAACCCACCGATAAACTAAATATCACCACTACGTCAATCATTGAATCGACACCCTTTAATCCATTTGATTTCATCATCTACCCTGACAATTACCTCACCTTACCTTTTATATATGATAACGAAATAAAAAACTTATTAAGCATCTATTTAATCCACGAAAACTTATCGGATGAACTTCTGCAATTTGGGAAACAATCAATGCATGAAACACATGGACAAATAATTGACTTTATAAGCATTGTCATCCGCAATACATTTTCTGAATTCGAAAAAGAAAAAAGGCACAAAGGTGATCCCCATCACCCAAACGACACATTTAAAACCCAAAAAGGTTCGTGCAGAGATTTGGCATGGATGTTAATACACTTATTTAGAAGTATGGGAATAGCAAGTCGATTCGTTAGCGGCTATTATTTTATTCACAACCCCACTGAGGGATTTGAATTACATGCCTGGATTGAAATTTTTATCCCGGGCGTTGGGTGGATCGGAATTGACCCTAGTGAAGGTATTTTTGTAAATGAAAATTACATCGCCTTAGCTTCATCTTCGGCATACCCAAATACCATGACGGTAAGCGGCACTTATAGAGGCGGTTTGGCAGCAAAATTAAACAATTCCATAAACATTGTAAGATTATAAAAAAGAAAGGGCATTAAAGCTAAACTCTAACTCTATTGTCCTCAATCAAAAAATGAACTTTTTATGTTACATCTACCTTCTCTCTCATCACCAAAACCGGTATTTTTGATTTAAACGTTAACGATTCACTCGTACTTTTACTAAACAATTTATCCCAGATACCCAATTCATGTTTAATGGTTACAAGCACATCAATATTATTTTCTGCCACATAATCTGTTAATGCCAATGCTATATTTTTGCTGTGAATACTCTCAAAACTATGCTTATTATTTCGTTCGATAATCTTCATCATCGACCGGTACACGTCTGTATCTTCAGGAAAAACTGCCTTATCGGAAGAGTTCACGTGCACAAAATGAATAGTAGCACCAAAAATATCGGCAAACTTGCCTAAGGTTTTAAAATAGACTTCGTTAAAATGTAATTTCTTAAAATCTATGGTAAAACAAATATTTTTTATCGGTTGATATATAAACCCTTCCGGAATAGCCAAAACGGATGCAACGTTGCGCTTAAAAATATCGTCGCGAATTAATTGAATAACCTCCTTGTTTTTCTGGCTATTGATGAACGTAGGTAAAACCACAAAATCAATTTTATCCTCATTCAATACTTTTTTTATTTCCTCATCTAGTTTTCCATGAACAAATTTATATTCGTTTGGAACTTTGATTTGATCATCTACTCTTGCAAATTGTTCAATATAATAGGTATTAAAACTACTCACCTCATTATAAGCATCGAGCCATTTACTCTTGATTTTTTGATTGTATGCACCGGTCGTAATTGATTCATCGACTTCTATTTCAAAAGCATTTAACAAAATCAACTCCACATACATGTTACGGGCTAATTTTACGGCATAAACGTATGCCTCTTTGTATACCGGATTATTTACTTCGAATGGAAATAATATTTTGTTCATAATGCTATTTTTATGTTATGACAAACCTAATTAAAGAAGTCACCTTCCACTTTTTTTATAATTTTGCGAATCATTGAAAATCCGGATACAATTTACATAAAAACAACGCGAAATAACAGTAGACAAAACATCTAAATTTCAATAAATTACTATTCATCGCTAGAGCCTTAAACTTTTGCCCTCGAGGCTATCCGGAGGACATTAGCCTAAATCACAAGACACTTAAAACCAACTACAAAACCCAAATAACGAATTACAAAAAAACTTATATTTTCAAACTGCACCTTCCTTAAAAGACAATTTTATTAAACTTTGAAGATTAGAGGCAAACATTTGAATAAAACCTATTGAAATTAGATAAAGTGGTGAAACCGAAATTATTATATCTGTTTTTTTTACTCGGTTGTTGTTGCCTTTATAGCCAGGAAGGACTAGAAATTCAACAAATTTCATTTATCGGTAACAAAGCAATTAGCAAGTCAGACCTTCTTGATCGGATGAACTTGAAGACTTCTAATTTCATCACCAAAAAAATTCGTAAAAAGGAAGTTATTACCTATTCAGATCAACTCTACCAATCGGATATTAAAACCCTGACATCTTACTATCAAAAACAGGGATACCTTTATGTATTCTTTGGCAAGGCTGAAATTACAATCTCAAAAAAAGACAAAATAAAACTGCATATTCCTGTGCATGAAGGTCAGCCCATTAGAGTATCCGAAATCAATTACACGATTGAAGATAGTTTACCCCTTTATTCTTTTTTAACCGAAAAAGAATGCAAATTCATTTCTCTTAAATCAGAAATACAAACCACTAAGATTTTTACGGATACACAATTTAAAGCAGACCGGGAGCTCATCAATGACCAGTTTCAAAACATGGGTTACGCCTGGTCTACAACCCAATATGAGCTTAAACCCGATTCTTCAAACAAAACGATAAAGATTAATTGGAAGATTTATCCCGGCAAACTTGCTTATTTTGGCGAAACTACTTTGAATGGCAATGATAGAATACCGGATCATTCAATCCAACGTCTATTAGCCTATCAAGATGGAGATATTTGGTCAAAAAAAGCTTTGATGCAATCCCAAAGGCGAATCTATAATCTGGGCATGTTTCGCATTTGCTCTTACAAATCTCTAATCAGTAATAATCAAACTGATACCATTCCTACAAAAATAAACCTCAAAGAAGGTCCTCGTTGGTCTTCACGCATTGGTGTTGGATACGGAGCCGAAGAGAAGATTAGGGCTTTTAGCGAATTAAAATATTTTGGTTTTATAACTCCAACCGGCCACTTAAACCTTTATCTTAAGCATTCAGCATTAGAACCCTATTACAGTTATTTAAAATTTACTCAACCGGCATTTTTATTGCCTTTTAACTCGATGGAGCTTTACCCTTACCTAAAAAGAGTAACTGAACCGGCTTATGCTTTAACTAAATGGGGAGTCAATTATACTTTACTTCAAAACTATCTCAACAATGTAAATACCTCATTTAGTTTTTACTACGAAGATGTAAAATTGGATGATCATTGGCTGATAGAATCAAGTAATTCAAAGTCGGAGCTAAATTCCTATCAAAAATCAGGTGTTTTGTTAGGATTTAACTATTCCAATGCTGATCCGGAAATTGATCCTCTAACCGGTTATTCCATTGCTATCAGTTCAAAGATCAATGATTTCGCATTAACAAAAGATTTACCCTTTTACACAACCCTCCTTGAATTAAAAAAATACGAAGGAATCAATCGATTTCTTACGGTAGCAATACGTTTTAAAATGGGCTTTTTAAAAACATTTAACAAACAAACAGTAATTCCGCCGGAAGAATTGTTATACTCAGGAGGATCTCGCTCTGTTAGAGGTTGGTCTCGCTACGCATTAGGTCCTCTGGATGGCAATAGCATTCCATTGGGAGGTAACAGTTTACTGGAAGGATCCATCGAGCCACGCATTAAACTACTCAAAAACTTAACATTAGCCCTTTTTGCAGACTGGGGAAATGTATGGATACCATCCTACCATTTTAGAATTAATGAGTTAAGATATGCAGCAGGTACCGGATTAAGGTATCATACCCCCATTGGCCCTGTAGGTATAGATATAGCACGGCCTGTTTTTGATACGGATCAACATTGGCAGTTTCATTTAAACATTGGGCATCCATTTTAGGCATGATGAAAGTTTTAAAGAAAATAGTGATCTATGGTATTCTTGCATTGGTAATTTTTATCACCACAGGATTATTGTTTGTACAATCTACTTATTTTAAAAATTACATCAAGGAAGCAATTGAACAAGTCATCTCTGAAAATTTAAATGCACAAGCAGATATTCAAGCGTTAGAAGGCGACTTCTGGAGCACCATTAAACTTCAAAACATCACCTTAACTCAAACCCCAAAAACAGACACGCTTTTATGCGTAAATGAAATCTTTATCCACTACAATCCATGGGCTCTCCTAAAAAACAAAATCCATATTAAGGAGATTTCAATCAAGAAATTGCATCTGTATGCTGTTCAATACAATGACAGTGTCTGGAATTTTCAGTCCTTGTTAAAAGATTCGGCAGATGAGCAGGCAAACAACAAAAATGATTCTTTTAATATGCTTGTTGCTTGTGACCAACTTAAACTCATTGACTGTGCTTTATTTACTCAATCACCAATAGCCATTATACCGGACAGTGTAGTGAATCTAACTTTGCAGGCTGAAGCCTACTATCAAAAAGATGGGCTGAATTTTCGTTTACACAATTTCCAATTTGATGCCAAAAATCCTGACCTATCCATTAATCATTTAGCATTTTCTTTTGAACAAAATAATCATGAAATCAAAATTAAAAATCTACATCTTTCAACACCAAACAGCCACATTGCTATTCATTCTCAATATGAATCTTTAGCCAACAGCAATTCTAATATCCGGATTTCTAAACTGGGAAAAGAAGACCTTGAACTATTACTACCTGCCATCCGAATAAAGCATTCCCCTCAGATTACCACTGATTTTAAAGCGAAACAAGATAAAGGCTATTTAAACTTAAAATTAAAAATCCCGGATGAAGAAATTCGAATTCTACTCGAATACACCGGGCTTGCAAATGCATTAAATAAGAACGAAGCTAAGGTTCCATTCAATGCTAAGATGCAACTCATGAATGTTAAGGCAGAAAACTGGTGGCAATTGGAATCAGTTAACAGCCTTATCAATGGAGAGTTAGTATTAACCGGCAAAAACCTTTTAAATTTTAAAGATGGTCTGGAAATGGTTATGAAAATGGATTCGATCCAGTATCAAAACTATAAATTGAGCACATTAAGAACAAAGTCAACTCTGCAAGGAGATTCGTTAAAAACTGCTTTGGTTTTAGAGTCTAACCAAGGTAAGATACAACTTAATGCAGACCTCAAAAACATTTGGGAAAAAGTCTTGTACGAAGCTCAAGTCACTTATGAAAACATAAAACTTGACCCACTTCTTTCTACAGTTAATACCGACTCTTTTTCAGGACGTATAAACATAAAAGGCGAAGGCCTTAATCCCGATTCTCTTGATTTACAATCAAATGCTTTAATAAGAACAACTACAATATCCGGTATAAAATTAGATTCGATACGATTAGGCATAATTATTAAAAACGACACCCTATACACCCAACAAGCAGAAATATATTTACCCGGTGCATTTATAGATGGCATCGGAGGAATGAATCTATCCAACTCAACCATCTCAGCTAATGCATCTTACCAAATAACATCCTTTAGTTTTGCACCTAACACCATGATGGATTCTTTAGGGGTAAACATCATAAGCGGAAAAACTGAAATTTCAGGCCCATTAAATAACATATCTCTTAGAGGCAATATTAGGATGGAAGGTTTTGAAGGATTCTCTTTAAAGAACGAAAAACTCGAATCTGATTTCACTGCCTCTATTCAGCCTGAAACCTATCAGACTCAAACAAACATTCAGGCTCGCAATATCCAAACAGAGAATTTCAGAATCGACTCGATTCGATCAGAAATTTCCTATCAAAATAACCATCTGGAATGGGTTTTTTCTGGCTATTCTGACACCCTAAAAGCTTTACTTAATGCGACTTTCGAACTGGGTGACACACTTTTTTCGAATCTAAATCAAATTGAGTTTGGAGGATCCAACTCTTTCTTTTACCTAGAAGACACTTCTCGAATAAAAATAGGCAATTATGAGGAAATCAAGATTGAAAACTTCACTTTAAAAAACATATCCGACTCTGATTTCGAACTTAATATATTCGGACATTTGGGATCAAATCAAACACAAGACCTGAACTTTTCACTTAAAAATCTGAATTTAAACTCAATTAACAACTATCAATTGTTCGAAGATAAGGTTAGCGGCAGCATTAATGCTTCAGGAAAACTATATGGAAGTGTTTCTAGGTGGGATTATAAAGGAGATGTAAAGCTAAACAATGGAGCGTATGGAGAATTTCGTTTTCCGGATTTAACTTCAAACTTAAATCTTTGGGATGGACTTCTTAAAATTGAGGTTGATGAATACGGAGAACAAGAAAGAATACATTCGCGAATTTCACTTCAGGCAAATGTGGGAATAAATGATGGTACCTTTAAAGCTGAGATACCGGGAACCTTTGAGGCATCATTACAAATTGACACATTTGAACTAGCAGAAACATTTAGTGATCTACCACTTGCCTTTAAGGCTATACTGAACACCGATATAAAGGCTACCGGATCGTTTTCCAACCCATCACTATCCGGTCAACTCAGCATTGATGATGCAACTTATATAAACAAAAAATATGGTGTAGAAATCGATAACGGAAAGCTAAAGGTTAAGTTTCGTGACAATATCCTTGATCTTGACACCCTTCTCATCACTAGAGATAAAGGTTATTTAGTTGCCTCAGGAAAAATGAGTTTTAAAGAAAGCTTGTTGAGTGGAAACATTGA
Source organism: Bacteroidales bacterium (assembly GCA_003249255.1). Lineage (GTDB taxonomy): Bacteria > Bacteroidota > Bacteroidia > Bacteroidales > Marinilabiliaceae > SZUA-582. The sequence goes on along the minus strand of QKJP01000008.1, from coordinate 65,591 downwards.
TAACATAAGACTAAATACCAAAGCAAAAAAATTTTACATCAGTAAGCATAAGAACCATACTTTATTAATTGATGCTGATACGTTCTTTGAAAAAGTTAACCATAAAGACCGCTTCAATGGTAGCGTAACCATCTTACAATCCAGATTTTACCTCCCTGCCCTTTATAATGATGACGATGTAATTGAAGATCTTGAACAACCACTCTTGCTTACAACTTTTCAAAAACGAAAAAGCACCAATGCCGATTCTGCATTTTCATCACCCATTATCCTAAATGATGAAGCATATAGTAATCCATTTATCGATAGTTTGCAAGGTCAGTTACAATTGCTAATTCCTAAAAACACCTGGCTAAAAAGCAAAACTATGAACATAGAAATTTCCGGTGATTTAATGGTGGTAAAAAGCAGTCCACAATTTGAACTCTTCGGAAATGTAGATATAAAAAGAGGTGAATACACCCTTTATGGCAGAAAATTCAAAATTGAAGATGGAAATCTTGATTTTAAAGGAGGTGAAAATATAGAGCCGGAAATTAATCTTACCGCAATTCACACCTATAGATCTCAAAATCAGGAAAAAAAAGCACTACGATTAATTGCCCTTGGTAAGATGACTAATCCGGAATTAAGATTTGAATTAGATAACGTACCAATACCGGAAGCCGATGGAGTAAGTATCCTAATTTGGGGCAAAAGCATGAATGAAATCACTTTTTCTGAAAGTGGAAAAGACGTTGGCATAAACCAAACTCAACTAGCTACCAATTATTTATCAAAACAATTAGGGAAAACAATAGGCAATACACTTCAATTAGATATGATTGAGCTTAATAAAACGGAAGACTGGCGGAATTCATCTTTTATCGTGGGCAAGTATTTAACGCCTGATTTATTTGTTATTTACGAAAGAGGTACCAGTGGCAAATCCGGCAGTGCAGATTTAGTTCACGAAAGTATTACATTAGAATATGAGTTAAACCGCAACTTATTTTTCAGACTTTTAAATGGTAACCCCAAAGATTCTGGAATTGATGTTGTATTAAAATTTGGACCAAAGTAGATCAACCTCTCTAATACCATGAAACAGGATATAAATTTATCGGAATGCCCACAATAAAACCTCATGCAAAAATTATAATCTGAATGTCTGCAATTATGAATAATACATAAGTGATTGGCATAACGTTAATAAACATCAACACAGAGACTCAGAGTAATAAAATTTCAAAACAAAAACTTTGTGTCTGGTGCCTCAGTATTGAAATAATTATGTGTAATTTACGGATATGCATGAAATTTATTCCTAATGTTGCGGTAATTTTCAAGTTTTTTTTGGGATATTATGGTTCAAAAATTAATATCCCTAAAAAATAATCATCTTCTTAAAAAGTGATTTATAACCATAAAAAATGTTGTAAAATGAAAAAGGTATTTCTATTTATAAGCTTTCTTTTCTGCATATATGTTTTATCAGCTCAGGAGATGGATGTTCCCCAAAAGGTCTTGGAAAGTTTTAGTGCGCAATGCAGTTCTTCAGATGATGTAATTTGGACATTTAACGGCGAAAACTTTGTGGCTGAGCACTATGATGAATTTGAAAAAGTATCCTATTTTAACACCGAAGGCCAATGGCTAAAAACAATCACCTATACCATGGAAGATGATTTGGAAAAAAGGATTCTTAACCTACTTAGTGATAAATACGAAAATTATTACGTTGAATCTATACAAACAACTGAGTTATCTGAAGGCTTAATTTTTCATGAGATTATTCTTATGGATGATGATGACGAAAAAATAATCTTAAGGTTTGATGAAAAATGGAATCTTCAGTAATATCAAGTTTTAAAAACAGTGTTAAACCCCGATAACACGTTGATTGAATCAAACTCCGCAATTCTATAGATTGCGGAGTTTTTTTATAAAAAAAATGAATTTCTATGGTGACTATTAGAAAAAGGTTAGTCTAAAGTATACAATACAAACAATTCAAAAGCGGATAATATTTATTCCTGTGTCATGTTCCTTTGACTCAATTATCCGCTTTTTCTTTTGTGCTAAAAAACTCAAAAGCTTTATTAAGGCCTAACAGGTTTTAAAAACCTGTTAGGCCAAAAAATAATCCACTTAAGTCAACTTCCATATCTTTTCACAATACTCACGAATGGATCGATCGGAAGAAAATTTCCCAATACGAGCCACATTTAAGATGGCCATTTTATCCCATTTATCGGCATCTCGCCACACCTGCTCAACATACTCTCGGCACTTAATGTATAAAGGATAATCGGCCATTAAACGGTAATTATCATCCCCGATTAAAGAGGAAGTAATGGGTTTAAACAACGAAGTATCCCCATTTGAAAAATAGCCTGAATCGATCCAGTTAATCACATCTCGCAATTCATGGTTATGCTCATAGATAAATTTGGCTGAATATCCGTTTTTAAAGGTTTCTTCAACCTGCTGAGCTGTTAATCCAAATAAAAAGAAATTCTCCTCTCCTACTTCTTCTCGAATTTCAATGTTAGCGCCATCCAGGGTACCAACAGTTAAAGCCCCATTCATGGCAAATTTCATATTACCTGTTCCACTGGCTTCTTTTCCGGCTGTAGATATTTGCTCTGATACATCGGCAGCCGGATAAATGAATTGAGCATTGGAGACATTAAAATTTGGATAAAACACTACTTTTAAGCGATCTTTTACATCAGAATCTGAGTTTACCACCTTTGCCACCGAGGTAATCAATTTAATTAACAGTTTTGCCTTTTGATAACCGGGTGCTGCTTTTCCTCCAAATATAAAAGTCTGTGGCACAAGATCAATTTCAGGATTCTTTTTGATGCGATGATACAAGGTAAGTATATGTAATACATTTAAATGCTGACGCTTATATTCGTGAATGCGTTTCACTTGCACATCAAACATCGAATAAGGATTTACATCAATACCGCATACTTCTTTAATTTTTAGGGCTAAAAACTTTTTATTCTCTTGTTTTACTTTTCTAAACTTAGCACGAAACTCCGGATCACCGGCATAGGGTTCAAGCTGCTTCAATTCTTCTAACTTTCCCGGCCAGGTTTGGCCAATCGTATTCGTAATGAGTTGACTCAACAAAGGATTACTCAGCACCATAAAACGACGTGGTGTAACGCCATTGGTCACATTAAAAAACTGATTGGGAAACATATCTACAAAATCGGGCAACACTTGTTTTTTAAGCAACTCGCTATGCAAAGCGGCTACACCGTTAATGGCATAAGCACCAACGGATGCTAAATTAGCCATACGAACACTTCGATTCCCCTCTTCGTCAATGATAGACATGCGCTTTAGTTTTAGGTAATGATTTGGAAACAACCTACCAACTTCTTGCAAAAAGCGCGCGTTTATTTCATAAATAATCTCCAATAACCTTGGCACCAGATAATGAACCAAGGCAACCGGCCATTTTTCCAAGGCCTCAGGAAGTAAGGTATGATTGGTATAACTAAAGGTTTGCGTAGTTACCTTCCATGCTGTTTCCCAATCTAATTGATATTCATCCACTAAAAGACGCATTAATTCAGGGATGGATAAAGCCGGGTGGGTATCATTTAACTGTACAGCCCACCGTTTATGAAATGTTTGAGGCATTCCTCCCGATGTCAAATGTAAACGCATCATGTCTTGCAAGGAGCAGGATACAAAGAAATATTGCTGCTTTAAACGTAATTTCTTTCCTTCTACTACTGCATCATTGGGATATAATACTTTACAGAGATTTTCTGACTTGACTTTATAATCCACCGCTTTGTCATAATCGCCATGATTAAATGCTTTAAAATCAAAAGATTCTTCCGCTTCAGATTTCCATAGGCGCAAAAAATTGCAGGAGGGTACATTGTAGCCCATCTCGGGTGAATCATAAGGAATGCCTTTCACTTTATAAGCCGGAATCCAACGGTAAGCTAGCCGGCCATCATCGAGTTGATAACTTTCGGTATGGCCGCCAAATTTTACCGACACGGCCAAATCAGGTCTGGGAGTTTCCCATGGATTTCCGGTTTGCAACCATTTATCGGTTCTTTCTTCTTGCCAGCCATTTACAATATACTGGGTAAATATGCCAAATTCATAACGGATACCATAACCAATGGCAGGCACTTCCAATGAAGCCAAAGAATCTATGTAACAAGCAGCTAAACGACCTAAACCGCCATTTCCCAAACCGGGTTCCGGTTCTTGGTTCATGATATCCTTAAGGTTAAAACCTAAATCATGAGTCACCTCTTGCATTTCATCAAAAATATCGAGGTCAATTAAATGACTTCCCAACTGTGGTCCCATCAAAAATTCAGCGGATAAATAACTCACAATGCGTACATTGTTTTTTGAAATGACGGCATCCATAGTGGTCTGCTCCCGTAGTTTTAATCGGTCACGAACAGCATAAGAAACAGCCAGATACATATCGTTTAGGGAGGCATCTTTGATACTACGACCTTGCTGGTAAAAGAGATGTTCTATAACAGCCTGTTTTAACGAAGCCACATCCATCCCTGTACGCACTCTATTGGTGATAGAATACTCTTTGATTGATTCAATACTACTTTTTTCCATCTTTACATATATTCCGGCAAATGGTTTTTATTAAAATTTCAGGGCTTGATGGTTTGGCAATAAAATCAGTACAACCAACATATAAACTCTTATCCCGATCGCTGTTAAAGGCATAAGCTGATTGTGCAATAATGGGTATTGTTGTTGAAATTTTGCGGATTTGTTTTGTGGCTTCCCATCCGTTCATTACAGGCATTTGAATATCCATCAAAATCAAGTCTACACTTTGGCTGTCTTTCATCACCTGAACTGCATCGAGCCCATTTTCTACATGCGTAATTTTCAAATTATAGGGTCGTAACATTTCCATGATGTATTTAAAATTCACCTCATCATCTTCGGCAATTAAAATGTGCTGTCCTTTAAAAATAATTTTATTCAGATCTTCATCAATAATCACTTCTTTTACTTTTTCTGCTTCAACTAAATCGATGGTAAAAAAGAAAGTACTGCCTTTACCTCGTATGGAACTTACCCAAATTTCACCACCTAACATTTCTACACAAGCTTTAGCAATGCTTAAGCCTAAACCGGTACCTCCGTAAATTCTTTCACGTGAGGGTTCTGCATGTATAAATCGATCAAAAATCACCTGCTGTTTACTTTCTTCAATACCTACCCCTGTATCTTTTACATAAAACAGTAGCATCTGGTCTTGTAGTTGATAGCCAAATTCAACCATTCCTTTTGAAGTAAACTTTAAAGCATTGCTAATCAAATTGACCAATATTTGCCTTAGGCGGGTACTATCACTGCTAATGTGCAAATCTTTAACCGGTGCCTCATAAAACAATTGTACTTCATATTTTTGGCGGGCGATAATCTGAGAATGAAAAAAGCTGTATAATTCCTGCATTAGTTCATTCAAACCAAAACTGGAATACTCAGCTTTCATTTGTCTGGCTTCCAGTTTAGCCAGGTCAATAATATCGTTGATGAGATTTAATAAATGATTACTGCTGTCGATAATAATATCAGCAAACTCTTCTTTTTGCTCATCGGTATAGCCTTCAATTTTTAAAAAAGATGAAAACCCTATAATGGCATTCATAGGTGTGCGAATCTCATGACTCATATTGGCCAAAAAAGCCGATTTAAGACGGTCACTTTCTTCAGCTTTTTCCTTGGCAATAACAAGCTCTTTTTCAAGCTCTTTACGCTTGGTGATTTCGTAAATATATCCTCTAATTTCTATGATTTCATCGGCGGCATTGCTTACCCCTAAATAATTTACAACAAGATGTATCAAAGAGCCATTGTGGTGTTTTCGAACTGTTTCATAATTTAAAATGGCTCTTTCCTTTTTGAGTTCGTTTAAAATCTGATCAAATTCAGAAGGATCTTGATACCGCTCTGTGATCTTACTTCCTACGATTTCATCTTTGCTATCGTAACCATATATTTTAAGAAAAGCGCTGTTACAATCTTTGATTATTCCGGAGGCATCCAGAATAAAATCACCGGTAAGATCATTCTCAAAAAGATCGATATACTTTAAATTGCTTTCCTGAAGCAAAAACAAGCTTTCTTCTAATTCGTTTACTTTACTTGTAGTTTTTTTTACTTCTGATTTAAACCTCTTATTTTCAGCTCTAAGTTGATCGATCTGATGCAAAAGCTCTTTTATGTATAAATCTTTATTCATATCATGCTCTCCTGAGTTTTTTCTAAATGGATACCCCATGGTTACGATCTTTTTGAAATGATACTCTGGTCTTTGGTAAACTATCCGGGTAATTTTTTTGGATAAACTCAATCATTTTTTCACGCACAAACACTCTTAGATCCCATGCTGTAGGTGAATTTTTAGCACTGACCAAAATACGCACTTCCATGTAATTCTCTTTGCTATCTGTAACTTGAATAACATTCACTTTCTTGTCCCATAAGGTACACGATTCCAATAAACGGGTCAATTCCTTTCTTAATTCATCAACCGGAAAGTTATAATCAGTATACAAAAAAACAGTTCCTAAAAGATCAGCAGTCGTACGTGTCCAATTCTGAAAAGGCTGATCGATAAAATAGGTTGATGGCAGTACTAACCGGCGGTTATCCCATATTTTTACAACCACATAGGTAAGATTTATTTCTTCAATCCACCCCCATTCATTTTCGACAACTACCGCATCATCAATTCTAAAGGGTTGAGTGATGGCCAACTGAATGCCGGCAAAAATAGCTCCAAAAATCTTTTGAGCTGAAAGACCTAATACAATACCGGCAATACCTGCAGAAGCAAATAATCCAATCCCAATTTTTCGAATACTCTCAATGGATAACATCACCACCCCAATGGCTGATATAATGATCACAAAAACAATTACTTTTTCTAAGAGATTAATTTGGGTATGAAGTTTTCTGGATCGAAGATTATCCTCTCGAGTCATATCAAAACGACTCAGCAATTTGTTTTTAAGAATGCGAACCATCTCAATAAGTAACCACGCAATGCTTAATTGAATAAGAATATTTTTAGCATTTAACACCATGGTATCTAACCAAAATTCACCTTCTACCAAGTTTTGGATGATGGGTTCATAACTGATTAGTAAGATGATAAAAATGGCAATTGTTATTAGACGAATGGTTTTTATGATATTCATGACAAACTTGTTTCTGGATCAAGAATACTTAGCAATCTCTTTAAAAATATGCCTTGTACTCATTCATTCTTAGATCTTTTAAAAATAAGGTTATTTATTATAAAAATCACTAAAGTGAAAATATGTTCATTACAAACAGCTTTACCGGGATTGGTCTATTTAGAGTTTAACCGGTTAATATTGAAACCAAACAAGTTTTTAACAACTGTTTAGTCTGATTTTTTGATGTGTACATCTACTTGGGGAAAAGGAATGGAAATGTTGTTTGCTTTAAATTTGCGACTGATTGTTTGTCTGATATCGCTTTTAACACGTTCAATTTCAAATATCTTTTCACTAAAAAAAAGCACTTGAAAATCGAGAGATGAATTATTAAACTCAACCAAGCGCGCTTCAATGATGTTTTTAAAGGATACATCCTCATGCTCTTCGGCACTTTCTCTCAAGACTTGCAAAACTAAATCGACATCGCTCCCATAACTGACTCCAACAGTTATTGAAAAACGTGTTCGCTTGCCTTGATGACTCCAATTAATCACTTTAGAATTGGTAATTTGCGAATTGGGAATAATCATTATTATGTGGTTACGGGTCACACCTTTTGAAACCCGTAATCCGATCTCTCTAATTCGAATGACATCACCATCTATTTCCAAAATATCTCCTAACCGAATGGTTCTTTCAGAGAGAATGATTATTCCGGCAATAACATCATGAAACGTTTGCTGCAAACCTAACCCAATCCCTACCAAAAGCGCTGCGGAACCGGCAATTAAAACTGTTATTTGCACGCCTACCGTTTCTAAGAAAAAACCAAGGGCTATTATCCATATTAGATACCGTAGAATTTGAAAGAGTGCATAGGCATTGCCATCATCCATTTTGTTAAAAAAACTTTTACGCAACAAAGCTTTTTTTATTAACCACAACACCAATTTGGTGATAACCACCGTTAAGGCGATCAAAAATAAGGTAAGCACATCAATATGAACATCACCAAGTTGGAGAAGGTCAAAACCTAAAATTTCTTTTAGTCTTTGCATCGTTGAGGCTTATTTAGAATTAAACAAATGGTTACTCAAACAATTTTCAGGCTCTTCTGAGCTCACGATTGAAGATATTTTTCTAACATATTTATTAAGTCTTGGGGGTTTATGGGTTTCGACAAATAATCATTACATCCTAAACCAATAAACTTACTTTTATCACCGCTCATCGCATAAGCTGTTTGGGCAATAATTGGTAAGTTGGGTTTATGTTTCCGTATTTCAATAGTTGCATCATCACCTGATAAATCGGGCATGTTAATGTCCATTAAAATCAATTTAATCTGATTATTTGAAATGGCTTCTTTTATGGTACTTCGTCCGGTGGTTGTTCGAATAATACTTAATGCACAATTTTTTAAGATTTCAACTAAATATTGATAACTCACCTCATCATCTTCCGCAACCAAAACCAGTTCATTGTTGAAATTTCCATGTTTTATTTGTTTAGGTTCTTTTTCTTTTAGCTTTAATTCGGCAGGCTCATAAATAATAGAGAAATAAAAATTGCTCCCCTTTCCGGGTTCAGAATCTACTTTTAACTCTCCTCCAAGCAAATGCACACATGCTTTAGCAATGGCTAATCCTAGTCCGGTACCTCCATATAGTTTTTCGGTGATCGGATTGGCTTGTTGAAAACGTTCAAAAATTAATTCTTGCTCGTCTTTAGAAATGCCAATTCCGGTATCTCGCACATAAAAATCGAGCTGATTACCATTTTTTTCACATCCAAATTCAACCTTCCCCCGTTCGGTAAATTTGATGGCATTACTAACCAGGTTAATGAGGATTTGATTTAATCGCGTTTCATCCGTAGAGACGATAAGATCTTCACTTGGTAAATGAAGTTGTAAATGAATGTTGAAATTGTTTTTTGCCAACATTTCGGATTGAAAAAAACGAAAGACTTCTTTTACTAATTTATTGACATTTACATTTTCTTTAAAAACTTCCAATTGTCCGGCATCAATTTTAGAAATATCAATAACATCATTAATTAAGTTTAGCAAGTGGTTACCGGCTTTAATGATGATATCAGCAAAGCCATCAATTTCTTCTTTTGACCTTTCTTGATCTTTTAAGAAAGATGCAAATCCAATAATGGCATTCATGGGTGTCCTTATTTCATGACTCATATTGGCCAAAAAAGTAGATTTAAGATAATTGCTTCGTTCTGCATCTTCTTTTTCTTTGACCAACAATTGTTGGTATTTTTTCACATCGGTCACATCAGTAAATACCGTGGCAAAAAAATCTTTTTGTGGAGAGTAAGCAACAACACTATAATACTTTTCAAAGGCTTCTACATAATTCTCAAACTGCAAGGTTTTCCCCAATTTTGCTACCCGTCCATATTTCTCAATCCACTCATGCTCCAGATTAGGAATGATTTCTAAAATAGTTTTACCAACACATTCACTCGAGTTTATTCCGGTAAGTTTTTCAAAGGCTTTATTGGCCAAGATTAAGCGGTAATCTATGGGATGACCATTTTCATCATCAATAATCTGATGAAGTGCAAAACCTTGTTCCATATTTTCGAACAATCGACGAAATTGCGTTTCACTTTGCTCTGCCTTATACTTTGCCTCTGAAAGCGACAATTCTATTTCTTTATGCTGAGTAATATCTTGTGCAGCACCCCATAGCCCAACCACTTTACCGGAACAATCTTTCTTGGCCTCTCCTCTTACCCACATCCAACCTTTTGATCCATCTTGTTTTATGGTATTTAGTTCCAACTCATAAGGTAATCCGGTTTCTTGGGTATTGGCCAATGAGTTTGAGAGCAATTCCCAACTTTCGGGGGTAAAGAGCTTCATGTGCTCGGTGTATGGCGGAGGCGGTAAATGGGGATCAAAACCATACATTTTGTAAAGCTCTTCTGTCCACTGCACTTCATTGGTTTCGATGTCTAAATACCATATACCTAAATGAGAAATGGTTTGAGCTCGCTTGAGGTTATACTCACTTAACTCTAACTTTTTTTTAGCTTTTAAAAGATTAATCTCCACATCTTTATAGGAAGTAACATCCCAAAAAGATCCGATGAAGCTTATCAACACACCTGCTTGATCATACTGGTAACCGGTATCTTGGGATAAACACCAACGCCAACCGGCATTTTTGGATTTAAACCGGTACTCCATTTTGCTAACCTCTCCTTTTTTTAATTTGGCAACTTCATCCATGTGTTGAGAAATGTCCTCACGATCATCGGGATGAAACAAATTAAAAAACTCTTCAGAAGTGAAAGCGTTAATTTCTTCTAAAGTGTAGCCCAACAACTTAGTATACCGCTGATTGATGTATGTATTTTTTCCTTCTTTAATGCTGTATACATAAATGCCTGTTTGTACAGTGTTCAATATGGTCTCAAAGTCATGTATCATATTAATCTTCAATGATTATGCAGATACATAATTTACAAAAAAAGGAATACAATGAACAGTGAAGACAACACTTTATTTATTCTGCATAATTCGCTCAAAAAAGATGATTATCAAATGAAATCCGCTATTCGGCAATAATGCTTAAGAATTGGCAGAGTGTTAACATTTGGCTTTACCGCTTTAAAGAATATCTTTTTTATACACAATCGTGTGATGCGGATATGGGATTTCAATTCCTTCGGCATCAAAGCGCTTTTTAACACTTTCATTTAAATCACAATTGATTTCAAAGGCATCTGCATTGCAATTTGCCCACACATAGGCTCGAATGGTCACGGAGAAATCACCAAGTTGCACAACTCGTATTTGAACTATGGGTTTACCCTCTGCAATTTCTTCTTCGGTACGATTATCAAGCAACAATGGATGATTCTCAGCTTCTTCCTGAATTATTTTTTTAGCTAAGTCCACATTCGATTCATAGCTAATACCAAACTCGATGTGCTTTTTTATTTTTTCTTCAATCAGGTTAGAATTAACGATTGTTTCTTCGCTAATGATTGCATTCGGAATAATTATTCGCCTGTTTTCATAATTTCGAATGATGGTATGTCGAAGGGTTATTTCTTCAACCACACCTTTTGTACCGGTTCCGATTTCAATTACATCATTAACTCTGAAAGGACGAAAAACAAGTATAAATAATCCACTGATGATATTGCTAAAAGCTTTTTGAGAAGCAAAACCAATCACTGCTGCAATAATTCCTGCTCCGGCAAACAAAGCCTTGCTTACATTTCGCAGTGAAGGTGTGATGTAAAAAATGGCTATAAGCCCAGTTGCAAAAATTAAAAAACTGATGGAGTTTTTGAGGAAAGAAAAATTTGTAGGATCTACATTTATTTTAGTTGATTGCCGGGTTACCATTAAACCAATTATTCGTCTAACGATAAAGGATAATACGTAAACACTAACTACGATAATTAAAATTTTAATCCAATACTGCCAATTCATGTTTAAATTTTATTACATAAGTTTATAATTTTCACGCAAAGACGCAAAAGAAAATTTAATCATCTCCCTGTGGGTAAGGCCTTTTACATGGTCGTTTCGATAAGTTTAAAATGCTCTTTGATGATCGATGATTAATATCATTTTTCCACTTTTAAGTTTTCATTATAGCTCGAAGAACTGAAGGTATAAAATACAAATGTGAGCTGTTGCAAAATAATCATTGACCAAAACATTATCAACTCAACAATTAAACAAGCAGTACAACTCGGCAATTAAGCAAGTTGCACTCAATTAATTACAACCACCTTTTTCGCTTAAAATAATAAATCATACCCGCAACGGTGATAAGTATTAGTATCCACATGTACAAATAACCGTATTTAAATTTGAGCTCGGGAATAAATTCAAAATTGGTTCCATAAATACCGGCTATAAAGGTAATGGGAATAAAGATAACTGAGAAAATGGTGAGTACCTTTAATACATCGTTCAATTTATTACTCATGTTGGTATGAAACACGCCTAACTGGTCTGATAGTATTTCGCGGTAACTATCCACCGATTCTGTTGCCATTTTAATATTGTGTTCCAACTCTTTGTAATGAACTTCTACTTCATCACTAATGTAATCGGTTTCGATTTTGACCAGGTTTGAAATTAATTCACGCGCAGGAATAATGACCTTTCTCATGTAGTTTACCTCGCGCTTGTATTTATTAATGATGAGAAGGTTTTCTTCGTTTGGATGAGCAATCAACTCATCATCAAAACATTCTATATCGTATCCTATCTGGCTAAGAATGTAAATATAATGGTCAATTATCACGTCTAACAATGCAAATACTAAATATTCAGCATCATGCTGACGAATTCGTTTTTTAGCATTATTGAGTCTTTTTCGAACCGGATCAAACATATCGCCAACCCTTTCCTGGAAGGTAAGCACCAGATTTTCTTTCAAGATGATGGAAAGGTTCTCGGTTTTTAACGATGTCTCTTTTTCATCATAATACAACATCTTGATGGATAAGTACAAGCAGTCATCATATTCCTGAACCTTTGGCCTGTTGTGCGGATTTAACACATCAGACAAAACCAATTCATCTATTGAGAAAAGGCTCGAAAGTTCACTAATGACTCTTTCATCGTGTAAACCATCAATGTTAATCCATGAAATGGCTGTAGAATCAACACAAGCTCGTAACTCACTTAGTTTTTCTATTTCTTTGGAGTGAAGCTTTTCACTATCGTATTCGATTAAGCGGACGCGAACATTGTCTGTTTTTACTTCTCCCCGAAACATTAATGAATCGGGAGAGATACCTATTGCTTGTTTTTTAGATTTTATAAATCGAGCCATTCGTTTTAAATAAAAAGAAGATAGATGTTAAAAACAGAGCTTTATGATCCTAAAGCTATTGGGATAAAGTCCAAAACACCTACACAGAGACTCTGAAACACAGATTTTCATGTTATTTTTCATAAACGCTGAGTTTTTGTAGTCCTGTGTTTAATTATTATACAGATATACTTATAAATTAATATTCTTCGCGGGAATAGTTTTCGTTTTCTAATAAATATTCTTCGTCACCATGCCTTTCTTCATATTCTTCTCTAATATCATCTCTCAAAATACCAAGTGCATTATAATCTGAATCATCTTCAATAATTTGCTTGGCATAAACTCGAGTCATACGCAGCAAATAAAGTTTTTCATCGGTCTCGAAGCGCAAGGCGCTAATTAACTCTCCTTTTGCATTATAGAAATCAATAAGATATTCACTAAAACCCTCAGGATAAACCAATTTCACCTGTTCTTGTAAGTTCTCAGGTAACTTATAAAAATCCTGAATTACACGTGGTTTGGTCACATTCATTTTGGTCACTTTTGTTTTATTTGTTTTAGTTATGAATCAAATATAGGTATATCCGTTATTAAGCATAATTATTTCAAAACTGACACAAAAGCACAGAGTTTATGAAGTAAAACTCTGTGCTGAATTTTTTTGACGTTTTGCCAATCAATTATACCTAATTACGGACAATCAGAATCAAATATATTTTTTTTGGCTTTATGACTTTATAACCTTATAAAGGTCACTTCTTCTATCCTTTAAATTTCGCACCGAGCCATAATTGTGCAAATCTCTTAATAAGCTTAGGTCAACATCAGCAATTAAAATCATTTCGGTATTAGGGGTGGTTTCTGCTTTTATTCCATTGGTAGGAAAAGAAAAATCGCAGGGCGTAAATACCATGGATTGAGCATATTGAATATCCATGTTATGGACATTGGGTAAATTTCCTACACTACCGGCAATGACCACATAACATTCGTTTTCGATGGCTCGTGCCATTGCACAATTTCGCACGCGAGAATAGCCGTTTTGAGTATCAGTCAAAAATGGCACAAACAAGATATCCATCCCTTCGTCGGCTAATAAGCGAGAGAGTTCGGGAAACTCTACATCATAACATATCAAAATCCCAATTTTTCCACAATCGGTATCAAAGGTTCTCACGGTATTGCCACCGGTAAGCGCCCAAACTTTAGCTTCATCCGGTGTAACATGTATTTTCTCAAAACGCTCCACACTTCCATCTCGTTTGCATAAATAACCTACATTGTACAACAAGTTATCCACTATTTCGGGCATACTACCGGTAATGATGTTAATGTTATAACTTACCGCTAATTTGGAAAACTCACGCGTTAGCTCTTCGGTGTACTTGGCCAATTCACGAATGGCATCCGGCTCACTCATTTGGTTATAGCCGGCCATTAATGGCGCATTAAAAAATTCGGGAAACAAGACAAAATCACTTTTATAACCACTTAAAGCATCTACAAAATATTCGGCTTGTTGCATTAATTCACCGGCATTTTGATAAGGTCGCATCTGCCATTGTACCAAACCTAAACGCACAGAAGTTTTAATGGATTGAGCTTGTTGCGATGGTTTTTCATAATAAATGTTATCCCAACGTAAAAGCACTGCATATTCGCCCGATGCATCATCCCCTTCCAGGTATTTCTTTAAAATACGTACCGGATGAAAATCGTTCGACAACTGAAAATTAAATACCGGGTCATGAATTTCTTTCAACCGTACTTTTTCAATGTACTCTTTAGGAGTTAATGCATCTTTATACTTATGATAATTAGGAATACGACCACCAAACAGGATACCTTTGAGATTGAGTTTTTCGCACAATTCCTTTCGGTAATCATACATACGCCGTCCTAAACGTAATCCACGAAACTCGGGTTTAATAAAAACATCAATACCGTATAATGTATCTCCCTTTACGGTATGGGTAGAGAAAGTATAATCGCCGGTAATATCTTGGTATGTATGATGATCGTCTACTTTAAGAGAATCAACTATGATAGATAATGCGACTCCGGCAATATCGCCATTTACTTTAATAACAATTTGACCTTCAGGAAATAAATTGATAAGTGTTTCAATTTTATCCTGTCGCCAGTATGAATCCGGCATACTACGGTATGCGCTTATCATCACTTCTTTAAGCTCCAGATAATCGTGAAGACTTAAAAAAACTAATTCTACATTATGGATTTCTTTTGTCACAATTAGAAAAATTTTAGTTCTTCAAATTTCATCAATACTCGATGGCTTCGAGTTGGTTTTTGTTTAAGCGTACCCTTAACCAACCTTCTGCTTCGTTTAAGACCTTCTTTCGATGCGAATTTCCATATCCCTTTTTAAAACGGATTAAAAATGCCGGTATGGTATCTTGAACAATGGAATTATTCATGCTTTTATGCTCTACTGTGTTTGAAAATGCATATTGAGAAATGATAGGAAAATGGAATTTCAATTCTTTCCCAATTTGATAATACGGAAAGGTATCCGCATTTTTAGCCGTATGCTTCAACAACTCTTGCTCTAAAAGTTGAATTTTCAAATCTTTATCTTTAATAATTTCATTATTCTTAGTATAAATATCTTCTAAAATAGAAATCCGTAAATCATTGTTAAATGCAGTTAGCTTTTCATCCAAGTTGATTGGATCTGCATCATTTTCCTGATGAATTTTGATGGTAGTTTTATTCGTAATGGCAAAAAAATCTGAATTCACTAAACCATAATCCGGCAAATGGTTAACCAAAGACAAATATTTATCTTCTTCGACCTCATCTCCTATGTAATACAGAGCTAAAGAAGAGAGGGTATCGTTGTAATTGGATTTAAAACTGATCAGCTCACTATTTTCAAAACTACAGTGATCCTTCACAAATTTTTCAACGGACACGTTAAAACGAGCTTCCTGAATAACATTATAAAAAATAATGGCACTTGGAATAATGGTTAATACTAAAAAGATGGTCAGATAAATACGATAGCGTTTTAATTTCTGACTGTAAATGTTATTCAGTAATGGAAACTTAAGGTAACGAACAACTATAAAAGTTGCCAAACTGATAAAAACAGAATTGATAAAAAACAAATAAAAAGCCCCTAAGAAATAATCAAATCTGAGGTTGGCTAATCCATAGCCGGCAGTACACAAAGGTGGCATTAAGGCAGTTGCAATAGCCACACCGGGAACTACATTTGTTTTCTCTTTTTGCGAACCGGCAATAATCCCGGCAAAACCACCAAACAAAGCCACTAACACATCGAGCAGCGTGGGTTCTGTACGAGCTAAAATTTCAGATTGCTCAATATCTAGCGGAGTAATGATAAAATATAAGGTAGATGTTGCTAAACTAATACCAATGGCGATGCCCAGGTTGCGAAAAGAACGGTATAAAGTTTCAAAATCATTGGTCCCAATGGCTAAACCAATCCCTAAAATAGGCCCCATTAGTGGAGAGATTAACATGGCACCAATAATAACCGCTGTAGAATTTACATTTAAGCCTATGGAAGCGATAAAAATGGAAAACATCAAAATCCAGGCCGTATGTCCTCTAAAGGCAATATCTTTTTTAATACCCTCAATGGTTTCTTGAATATCAGACCCCTCTTCAAAACCTAAAATACTTTTATAAAGCCTCCTAAAAGCAATTACAAAGCGATTATAATCTTGTCTCATGCATTAATTAATTCTAATCTAAACATTATTTGTTTTACACTAGCCATTCACAATCAAGTGTATTAACTTGTAAAACATGATGAATATCAAGCCTTTAATCAACATAATATTCAACCAGTTAGGTTACGCAAATATATTTTACTTTTTGCTACAAAACTAGATTCAATTCCGAAAATATAATGTAGTATTGCAGAAATTAAGAGCAAATATTTTAATACAATGAACAACAACAAAATTATTGTTGGCAGTGAGGAATGGTGTGGCCTTCCTCAGATCAATATTCCGGTAATAAAGTCCAGAGTTGATTCGGGTGCAAAAACATCTGCTTTACATGCGGTAAATATCGTACCGTTTAATAAAGAAGGGATCCCCTGGGTAAGTTTTGAAGTACATCCGCTTCAAAATGACGGAAAAACCACAATTCATTGTGAAGCACCAATCATTGATAAAAGAAGGGTTAAAAGTTCGAGCGGAACCAGTGAATCTCGCTATGTTATACGCACCATCATAGCGATGGCTGAAGATTCCTGGGAAATTGAAGTTACCTTAACCAATAGAGACTCTATGGGCTACCGTATGCTTCTAGGTAGACAAGCCATGTCGGGAAAAATATTGGTTGATCCGCAATCTTCTTTGTTATTAGGTAATTTATCAAGAGATATTATCCACCAATTTTACCACACGTATGAAAAGGAACCTACAGGCTTAAAAATTGGCTTATTAGCTTCCAATCCTGACTTATACAGTAACAGAAGAATTATTGAAGCAGGACAAGAACGTGGTCATGATATTGAATTTTTAAGTATTAAAGACTGTTACATCAAATTGGATGGTAAAAACCCGGAAATGCATTACCGGGGAGGTCGTATTCTGACTGGTTTTGATGCGATTATCCCACGCATTAGACCAAGTGCCACTTTTTATGGTTGTGCATTAACTCGCCATTTTGAGGCAATGGGAGTATATACCTTGAATACAGCTTCGGCCATTACCCAGAGTAGAGATAAGCTTTACTCCTTACAATTATTGATTAACAGCGGCTTACCAATTCCAACCACAGGTTTTGCCAACTCGCCCTTAGATACTGATGAGCTAATAAAAATGGTTGGTGGAGCACCTTTGATTGTAAAGCTTTTAGAAGGAACGCAAGGAAAAGGCGTTGTATTGGCTGAAACAAAAAAAGCTGCTGAGAGTTTGATTAACGCCTTTAAAAGCCTGAGAGCAAACATTTTGGTTCAGGAGTTTATCAAAGAAGCTAACGGTAAAGATATCCGCTGCTTTGTAGTGAATGGTAAAGTTGTAGAAAGCATTATGCGAACCGCTGCTCCGGGTGAATTTAGAGCAAACATTCACATGGGAGGTACTGCTACTCTTACTAAAATCACAGCAGAAGAAAAGCGCATTGCCATTCAAGCTACTAAAACAATGAATTTGAAAGTTGCCGGTGTAGATATCATTCGTGGTCAAGGGAGTCCACTTTTATTGGAAGTTAACTCCTCTCCAGGCTTGGAAGGAATTGAAGGTGCATCTAACAAAGACATTGCCGGTAAGATGATAGAAGCCATAGAGAAAGATTTAAAATTCAAGAAAAAAAATATTGGATAAAGAAAACCATTTGCGACACCTTCAAGAATTCGATAAGCTTGAAGGTGTTTCATTTTATATTAAAGTAACAAAGTTAATGGTTATCAGTGCCCAAACAACATAGCGGGTTGCTTTCCCGATCAGCATTCCGATGCTAACATTTAAGAAGTTTACCTTTAACAAGCCAAGAAGCACTGCAATTACATCCCCAACCCCAGGCAACCAGGTAAACAACGAAATCCACAATTCTTTACCGGCTATTTTATGCTGTGTTTTTTCCAGCTTTTCCTTTTTAATGCGAAGGTACTTTTCAATCCAGTCGTATTTGCCCAGATAGCCAATTCCATAAGAACTCAATCCACCTAGCCAATTACCAGCTGAAGCAACAACAATACAAAAGAAGGGATCAAATTTTGCCATAATCATTCCAACCAATAGTGTATCAGAGCTAAAAGGAATCACCGTTGCTGCTAAAAAAGACACTACAAACAAACCAATATAGCCATATTCAACTTCCATACCCCCTAAGTTAAGGCATCTAAAGATGAGAAGGCAAGTTGAATTTGAAGTTGAAAACTGTTACACCTCATTTAAAAACATAATATATTTTATTATTACAATTATTATGAAC
The DNA here is from genome assembly GCA_003249255.1 of Bacteroidales bacterium. GTDB lineage: Bacteria > Bacteroidota > Bacteroidia > Bacteroidales > Marinilabiliaceae > SZUA-582. The sequence continues at coordinate 46,639 of QKJP01000008.1, read as the reverse complement.
ATTATTCTTTATTAACATAAATCCACGTCTAATTAACATATATTTTAAACCAATTACATACATTTGCACGCAACTAACACAAACGAAAATTTTAAAAACGAATAGAAAGTATTTATCCAAATACATTTAACTATCTCAAACTACACAAGAAAATGAAAAGAAAATTATTTTTATCTGCAATTTTAGCACTTACTACGGCATTGTCAATGAGCGCTCAAATTGAAATTGAAGCTGAAAACTTCAGCCGGACAGCAGGAACCTATGCCGGGTTTAAAACTTACCAAGTATCAGGTGCCAGTGGCGGCGTTGCTATTAATTATAACCAAACCGGTGATTATGCAATGTATCAGCTTCCTTCTTTTTACCAATCCGGAAAATATAGTTTAACATATTATATTTCTACGGCAGCAAATAACGCAGGAGTTGAGTTTTCTATTATGTCTCCTTCTCATGAAGATGTTATTACTACTGCTGTTCCCAACAATGGTGATTGGAATACCTTTACTCCCCTTGTATCTTCAGAAGATATCAACTTAATAAATGGGGATACCTATATGTTTATCATTAAAAGTGTAGGTTCTGAAGGTGCATGGCAATGGAATTTGGACAAAATTGTCTTAACTCGCGTGGGAAATCTGGATTTTCCTTTAGAAGGTATTAACACAATCACCTCTAATCCGGTGAGCATTAAAACGGGTGCTGTTGCGGAATTAAAAGTGGGCGTCACACCTACTGTTGCAACTAACCAAAATTTAACATGGGCATCAAGTAACCCTTCAGTAGTAAGTGTTCCTTCAGAGGGTTATATTTTAACAAATGGTGGCGGTCCAACTCCTGTCGTACCAAGAGGTGAAGTAAGTAACTACATTACAGGAGAAGCCGAAGGAACAGCAACAATTACTGCAACCAGTGAAGAGGGTGGCTTTGTAGCATCATTTAATGTTACTGTATTTGACACTCACAGTTTTGAAATTGAAGCAGAAGCTCAATCGTCTCCATATTCAAACTTAGGTACTCATGTTCCATGTCCTACAGGTACAGCAGTTGAGGTAACTTCTAACGCAAGTAAATTATTCACCTTTCTAACAGGAAATATTTATTATTCTTACAGTAAATTTTTAGGTAAATCGGGTGAATACAGCATTGAATATTTGGTTAAAACTAATAACTCAAATACTGTAATTACATTCGAATCTATTCAAACTGAAGGGGCATTAGCACCAGTTTCGATGACTTTACCTAATACACATGACACCTATCAATGGGTTTCTTTACCACAAACAATAGGTTTTGAAGATGGTAGAAACACTTATAATTTCGCACTAGAAGTGAGTGGCACAGATGAAGTACGTTGTACAATTGATAAAATTAAATTCACAAAATCAGGCGTATTAAATGTTCCTGCAGAAGGCTTAGAAATAGAAGGAACTTCAGATTTCACTTTAGAGCCGGGCCAATTCAGCTCAAAGGCAACGGTGAAATTCACTCCATGGTATACCAGCAACCAAAAAGTTGTATGGTCATCAAGCGATGCTTCGGTAGTCAATGTAAACGCAGAAGGATACATTCAAACAATGGGTGGTGGAGAAAACCCTGTTGTACAAACCGGTAAAGTAGAAAATTTCTTCGAGGCTCTTTCTGTTGGTACAGCTACAATTACTGCAACCAGTGAAGATGGTAACTTTGTGGCTACTTTTAGTGTGAATGTTCAGTACTCTGATCCGGTTGTTTTTGAGGCTGAAAGTTTTGCTCACACTGCAGGTTCTTACAACGGATTTACAACTTACCAACTTAGCGGAGCAAGCCAAGGAGTGGCTATCAACAATAATCAAACCGGAGATTGGGCAACTTACACACTTCCTGCAGGCATGGAAAGTGGCGTTTACAAAGTAGATTACTACATCTCTACTCCACTAAACGGAGCACAAATTGGTTTTGCGGTTGATTACGGTGATTTAGCAATGGTAGATTCAGTTCCAAATAACGGTTCCTGGGATTCATTCACAAAATTAACTGCCTCTCAAACGGTTGTTATTGATGCATCAAGCGTGGGTGCTGTTCAAGTTAAGAGCGTGGGTGCAGCCGGAGCATGGCAGTGGAATTTAGATTATTTTGTACTCTCTAAAGTTGCCGATTTAGCTCAATTAAAATCACACACAGCTGTTGAACCAGTTGCGATTGATGATATTGAAAATGCGCTTAAGACTTATCCTACTAAAGTTGAATCTTCATTAACGATTGATTTTTCTTTAGCAGCGGAAACTAACGTTAGTGTTGAAGTTATTGACATGCAAGGACAACTTAAAGCTTCTGTTATTTCCAATAACATCTATTCAAAAGGTGACAATAGCCTTTCATTTAATGCAAGCAATCTTTCAAAAGGAACTTATTTAGTAAGAATGGTTGCCGGAGAAGATGTATTAATAAGTAAATTCGTAAAATAAGTATTAGTAATTGTATTTGGGTAAATCTAATAAGAGGATGTTCGGTGAAGGACATCCTCTTTTCGTTTAAACTTTAGTCCTAGCTATGTCAAAATAATAATTAGTATTAGAGGTTGTGTGCTTTACGATATCGAAATCTGACAAAGGACCAAATTCAGATAAAAGCAAAATTAATTTCCTCTCTTTAGGCTAAATTGAATCAACAGTTGATCGCCTAGCGGAAAAAAAACATTAATATCACAAATAAATGACCAATAAATTTGAAATCATCAATTTGAAATACTTGTTTTGTGCCTGGGAAAAAATCAAACAATCATGATTAATAAAAATATTCGATTAATTATTGCAGGTATAGGCGTTATTGGAACTACTGCACTTTTCATTTATGGGTATGCAGGCTGGGGAAGCCTTACCTTTTTCATTTCGCTTTTAACGATTCTATTTCACTTTAGAAATGAAAGAAATTTATTGGCTTTCTTTTTCGTTAGAAAAAACAATTTCGAAAAAGCTGAGAAAATATTAAACTCCATAAAACATCCGGAAAATATGATAAGCAGCCAAGAGGCTTATTATTATTATCTAATGGGCTTAACCATGACTCAATTACAGCAATTTTCTAAAGCTGATAGATACCTTAAAAAAGCCCTTTCGACCGGTTTGCGTATGAGAAACGACCGTGCCATGGCAAACCTTAGCTTGGCTAACATTGCCCTAGCCAAACGCCAAAAAAAGCAAGCCATTCGTTACCTGAATGAAAGTAAAAAGCTGGATGACCAGAAAATTTTACAAGATCATCGCAGAGAATTGGAATTTATGTTGAAGAGGATTTAAATATAGAAAGGAGATCGAAAGATCTCCTTTTTTATTAATAGTTTCTACTTTAAAGAAAGAAATGACTTCACGTAATTGATCTGCCTGGTCGGCAAGTTCCGCTGCACCTGAGGCTAATTCTTCACTGGCCGAAGCATTTTCCTGGGCACGTTACCTATTTGTTGAATGTAACTAATTATTGTTGGTAACCACTATGCGGCTTTTAATTTTATTGAGGTCAGTAAATAAGTACATACACTTCTGCAAAAATCTAAAAAAACCCCAAAGTGGGCGATATCCCAAAGCCTAGCCTGTAAGGGCTGGGATATTAATCAGCGGTTTTATTTAAGCGCCAACGGTGCGTAGTCGTGTGATTAAGACTACGCACCGTTGGCGCTAACACTATCATGCCATGATATTGATAGCCCTTCAGGCTATGCTTAATCCCACCGCATCTTTGATGCTAACGCAAGCTTACTATTGATAAGTATTTAACTACCTACCGCCATAATTTTATTTAACTGAAATTGTTTGCCGTTTAATTAGTCCCTTTTCATCACTTAAGTGTAGAATATAAAATCCCGGTTCATTGGGTGATTTCAGATTATATACTCCTCCATTTTCAAAGCTTTGCGAAATGATCTTAACACCATTCATTGAATACAACTCGAGATTGTAGGATTTGTTATTCTCTCCTGAAAATAATTCTAAAGTGATTGGAGATGATTTATCCACAATCGAAGGATATACATTAATCATCTGAGTCTCACAGTTAAAATGAGATACTACTGGTTTTAGCATAAACTTTTCATTCGTAGCTTTTAATGAAACTTCACAGGTATAAGTTCCACAAAGCTTCTTATCTGAATTGGAATAACTTACCTGATTAGCATCTGCCAGAGGCACACCGTCTTTATACCACTGAAATTCCGGCTTTAATTCATTACTTGGATCATTAACTAACAATACATAGCCCCACTTACAAATAATGTCTATATCAATGTTCCACTTGGCAAATAGTTGTATTGATTCTGTGGCACCTGAAACAATTACTTCAATGACATCTTCAAAAGTATCATCCGTAAACCAGCCTTCAAAGGTATAGCCAGGCTTAACAGGTTCCTTCAATTCAATATCCGGTGTTTCAATATGGATTTCGTCCGGGTTATCTTTATGGTTTTCACCGCCATCTAAATGGTAAATTAAGTTGTAATCTTCAGGAGTCCATTTGGCATAAACGGTTACTTCGCCATGTGATCCGGTTAGAATAGATTCTGTTTTTTGGGTGAATTTATCATCCAAATACCAACCTCCAAAAACATAATGTTCCTTGGTTGGTTCTTTAAATTCAATCGTTTTAGATTCAATATTATATGTAGATGGATTATCCTTATGATTTTCGCCACCATTTAAAACATAATTAATCGCATAATTATTATATCGATCATGAATGTACCATCCTGCAAACACAGTTGTATCCCCCACCGAACCCAAAGCAATTTTCGCAACTTCAATGGTCCTATCTTCATCTGCATACCACGCAGAAAATGTATAACCCGTTTTGCTTGGTTGCTTTAAGATCACCTCTGTCTCCACATTGTATTGTGAAGGATTTTGTGAGTGATTATCACCACCATTTAATTCGTAATTGATAGCATAAACATTGTAATCCGGATGAATGTACCAATCGGCATAAACAATTGTATCCCCTACTGAGCCCAATGCGATTTGTGATATTTCTATTTTCTTATCCTCATCGCCATACCATGCTGAGAAGGTATATCCGGGTTTTGTTGGATTTTCAAATTTCACTTCTGTTTCTACGTCGTATTTGGTAGGATTTTTAAGACTATTCACACCTCCATTTAATTCATAATCGATAGCATAAACATTGTAATCCGGATGAATGTACCAATCGGCATAAACAGTGGTATCCCCTACTGAGCCCAATGCGATTTGTGAAACTTTTATTTTTTTATCCTCATCGCCATACCATGCTGAGAAGGTATATCCGGGTTTTGTTGGATTTTCGAATTTCACTTCTGTTTCTACATCGTATTTGGTAGGATTATTAAGGCTATTCAATCCTCCATTTAATTCGTAATTGATAGCATAAACATTGTATTCCGGATGAATGAACCAGTCGGCATAAACGGTTGTATCCCCTACTGAGCCCAATGCGATTTGTGAAACTTTTATTTTTTTATCCTCATCGCCATACCATGCTGAGAAAGTATATCCGGGTTTTGTCGGATTTTCAAATTTCACTTCTGTTTCTACATCGTATTTGGTAGGATTTTGTGTGTGATTTTCACCTCCATTTAATTCGTAATTGATATCATAAACATCAAAATCCGGATGAATATACCAATTGGCATAAACAGTTGTATCTCCTACCGAACCTTTCTCTATACCGGCAATATCAAACACGTAATTGGCATCCCTGAACCATCCACCAAAACTGTAGCCTCTTTTCGAAGCCGGGTTAAAGATGATGGTTTCAGTTTCGATGTTATACTTTTCAGGATTTAAAGGATCATTATCTCCATCAAACAATTCATAAGTTATTACATAATCATTATCGGGAGTCAAAACCCATTGTGCATATAAATCAACATGTCCAAAGGTTCCTTTGGGTATTGAAGTAACCACATCGCCTGAAAAATCAGGTTCGTAATACCAACCTCCAAAGGTATAACCAGTGCGTCCGGCCGGATCTAAAAGAATGGTTTCAGATTCGACATTAAAAGAAGATGGATTTGCATTATTATTTACACCACCATTTAAATGATAAGTAATGGAGTAAACATTATGAATAGGATGAATGTAAAAATAAGCATGCAAATTCAGATCGCCATAGGTACCGGCAACAATTTCACCGATAGAATCCCCTGAGAAATCAGCTTCTTTAAACCAACCACCAAAGGTATAGCCATTTTTTTCGGATGGTAATAACGTAAAGCTATCTTCTATGTTATAGGTCGTTCTATTGCCGGGATTACTCCCTTCATTAAGCACGTAATCGATGGTATAATAATTCTCAGGTCTTATCTCCCAATTGGCATAAAGTGTTGTATCCTGAGTTGAGCCTTTAGATAGATCGGTAACACTAATAGACTTCGCAGCATCTCCATACCATCCCTCAAAAGAATAACCAATTTTATTGGGCTCATAAAAGGTGAATGTTTCAGTCGACACATCATAAAGTGTGATGTTATCCGGATGGTTATTACCCCCATCCAATTGATAAGATATGGTATAATAATCACCAATAAGCCATTTTGCATACAACGTAGTATCACCAACAGATCCCTGCTTAATCATGGTTATTTTATTCTCAAAGCCTGCTTCACTATACCATCCTTCAAATGAATATCCCTCACGTGATGGTGGCAAAAGTGTAATATCAGAAGTTTCAACATGGTATTGAGTAGGATTTAAAGGATCATTAAGCGGAATATTTACAGGATCAGCAATTCCTCCCTCTAATTCATAGTTGATCTTATAAATATTATCTACGGGATGAATGTACCATTTGGCATAAACAGTAACACTTTTAACGGTACCTTGCTCTATTTCGGTAATGGAATTTAAGAAAGTCACATCATCTGTGTACCAGCCATCAAAAGTATAACCTGGCCGGGTGGGTGTAACTAAACTAAAAGTGGGTGTTTCTACGTTAAACTCAACGGTTGGATTTGGAGGAAGTACACCCCCATTAGTCACATAATTAAGTTTGTAAGTATTTACAATAGGATCGATGTACCATTTGGCGTATAAATTTAGTTCTCCGCTTGTGCCTTCCACAATGGTCGATATGGGGTTATTTTCCATGGCTTCATCCATGTACCAGCTTCGGAAGGAATAACCCGGCTTGGAAGGATTTTGCAAATGAATTTCATCCTCTATAGTATATTGGGTAGGGTTAGTGGGATTAGTGGCATTTTGGCCTCCATTTAAATGATAAATAATATCATAATCTAGGATTGACCATTGTGCATACAAAACAGTATCACTTGTTATTATAAGGGTTGAACTTACCGGAAAATCAATACCTGATCCATCTATTTTATTATTCCACCCACTAAAAGAATATCCTTGGCGCAAAAATCCATTTGGAAGAATGCCAACTTCTTTATTATTAAGATACGGATTGTTATTATCTACTGTGTTTCCGCTAGTAGCCTGATTACCATCATAACGAATAGACAAATCAGGTATTAAGCTAGTCTTAACGACCGTTCCCAAATAGGTAATACCATTATCGCCTAAAAAGTAGGGTTGTACATAATAAACACCAGCTTCGTTAATACCTGTGATCGAATAATCAAAGTTTCCGGCCGAAGTTTTACCATCAAATTGGTTGGTCCATTCGCTACCATTTTCCGGCATTGTTCGAACTCCTCGCTCTACAATTCCAATGTTGGAGTTTATAATCGTAATGGTAATGTTGATCACATTATTTATGACGTCACCATTGGTAATGATGGCAGATTGCCAATACATATATGGACGTTGTGAATTAACCGATTCCGGTTGAATCCATGGTGCATCATCAGAATTCCCCCAAACGGCATCCCAACCACCATAATTTGTTGAGTTTTCTAATTCTTCACTACTTAGTCCACTCGCATATTTATCATTTGCGGTAGTGACATCGGTATTAAACAAGCAATTGGTAATTTTCCCTTGGTTTTCGTAGGCAAAAGCAGCATTTGTTGACGCACTGGTTTTGCCATATACTGTTGCTATCGAATAGGATGTATTTACCTGGCTATTGGCATCCATGGCATACACAAACCCGCTACCGTTACTACCACCATCCACACCACCATTTACATAGCAGTTAGTAATTACAGAGCTACCAACTAATTCGCCAATAAATCCACCAACGATACTATTTCCTTTAACCAAGGTAGAGGCATAAGAATTGCTTATTTGAGTAGAAGCTTCTGCGCGACCAATAAAACCACCTAATTTATCATTTCCAAATACATAACCGGAAACATAGCTGTTTGTTATTGTACTCGCCTTTGCTACTCCTACGAGTCCACCAACAAAACTATAACCTAAAATTTTCACATTAGAAACATGAATATTTCGTAACTGTGCCCCATCAATGTAACCAAACACACCCCAGTGATTATATTCAGCTGTGGTTATAACATCAATATTCTGGTAAAAATTCTGAATTGAATATTGATTACCCTCATATAATCCGGAAATGGTTCCCTTAAAAGGATTGGCTTCTGAACCAACCGGCAGAAGATTTCCAGTTGAATTTCCGATAAAATCCAAGTCAGACGTTAAAACCAAAAATTCTCCTGAATAATCATGGCCATCTTTAACTGCGATTGCGAAATCCTCCCAATCACGTGTTGAACTAATTTGCCATGGATCCCCACTTGATCCTGAACCCCCACTTAATAATGGTTTTGATGCTGCAAAAGCATTAAGGGAAACAATAAATAATAGAAAAACTAAATTCCGAAATACAACATTCCTAGGCATGATTAAAAAGTTAAATTGGTTGATTGTATACAATTGACTCTTAAGAAGCCTTATACCCTACTTCATAACCCCTATATTTATGTTATTAACAAAAAAACTCCGCCTTTTTGGCGGAGTTTTAATTTCAACATTCAATCTAATTTTATTTTACCGTTATACTTTGAGTCTTTATTAGTCCATCAACATTCTTTAATTGAACAATATATATCCCTGGTGCAGCAGGTACATCAACGCTAGATATACTTTCATTCTCTACCTGTTTGCTCATTATTTTATGACCATTCATAGAATACATATCAAGCGTATAAAATTTATTGTTCGCTTCAGAAAACACCTCTACGGTTATTTGTGATGATTTATTTACCATAGATGGATAAATGTTAATGGCTTGTTGGGAACAATTGAAATGAGCTGAATACGGTTCTAGCATAAATTTTTCAGAACTGCCTTTCAATTTCACTTCACAAGTATATTCACCGCATAAGGTTTGATTATCTCCTGCAAGGGATACCTTTGTTGCTCCATCGATTTTCTGACCATTTTTGTACCATTGGAAATTGGCTTCTAATTGATTTTCAGAATCACTCACCAATAATACATAGCCCCACTTACAAATAATATCAACTTGAATGTTCCATTTGGCATATAAAGTAATATCTCCCGAAGACTTTGAATCTAATTTTGTAATCTTTTCATTAAAGTTTTCATCTGAATACCAACCCGCAAACGTATACCCTGTTTTAGTTGGTTCTGAGAAAGTGATAGAGGCGGATTCATAAGTATACATCTCTGGATTATTATCAGGATTTTTGCCTCCAAAGGTTTCGTAACTGATTTTATAATTAACCGGAGACCACTTTGCATAAACTGTAACAGCACCATAAGAACCGGTTTTTATAGTATCTTTTGAAACTGTTAAGTTTTCATCATCATACCATCCATCAAAACTATAATGTGCTTTAGTTGCATCATTAAACACAATGGTATCAGACTCTACCGTATAAGTTTCCGGATTTGCAACATCATTCGTTCCTCCGTTTAAAATATATTCTATCGCATAAACATTATTTATATCATGAATGTACCAAGCTGCATGAAGGGTAGTATCTCCCACAGAACCTAAAGCGATTTTGTCTACACGAGTAATGGAATCTTCTTCGGCAAACCAACCTCCAAAGGTATAACCTCCTTTGCTTGGATTGTAAAGTGTTACATCTGTTTCAACATTATAGCTCGTCAGGTTCCTTGAATCATTTACACCATTATATAGTCGATAGTTGATGTCATAATTATCATCCTCCGTAATATCCCAAATCGCATAAAGGATAAGATCTCCATCAATCGTTAATGATTCACTTGGAAGATACCTTATTCCACTACCATCAGCAGCTGTATTCCACTCCATAAAAGAATAGCCCGGATAAATAAATCCATTAGTTAAAATGGTCGCAAGATCATCATAAATGTAAACATTAGAATCGTCAGTGTTTCCGGCAGTCGATTTGTTGCCATCATAAGCAATAGTATATGAAATCGCATTCCACTGTGCGTATAAGGTTAATACACCAGTAACAACATAGGTATCATTAGAAGAATAACTTACTCCTGAGCCATCAGCTGCTGTATTCCAAGAACTAAAAGTATATCCGTTACGGGTATATCCATTGGCTAATATATTGGCTACATCATCATAAATATAAATGTTAGAGTCTACTGTATTTCCTCCTGTTGCTCCATTTCCAACATATATAACGCCATAATCTATGGCAGTCCATTGAGCATATAGGGTCATATTGTCAATTAATTTATGTGGGTCACTAGCAGCGTACTCTGTACCTGTGCCATCAGCATTGGTGTTCCATGAGTCAAATACATATCCATCTTTAATAAAGCTGTTTGGTAAAATGGTTACAACATCATTATAAATATATGGATTTCCTGTATCGGAAGTATTTCCGGTAGTTGAACCATTACCGTCATAAGTTATTGTGTAAGGAATGGCTGTCCATAGTGCATACAAAGTTAAATCTGATATTACTGAATAAACATCCGAAGGGTTGTAGGATGTTCCTGAACCATCAGCAGCAGTATTCCAGGATGAAAAAGAATACCCCGCCCTGGTAAATCCATTGGCCTTAATTGTAGCATCTGCATGGTATAGGTATGGATTACTTGAGTCGGTAGTACTTCCACCTGTAGAACCGTTCCCGTTATAGGAAATTGTATAATCAACAGATGACCATTGTGCATACAATGTAATATCAGCAGAAATAGCAGAAATTACCTCTGATGGATTATAACTTGTACCCGTTCCATCAGATGCCGTATTCCATGATAAAAAAGAATAACCGGTTCTTATAAAACTATTTGTTAAAACGGTAACATCATAACCATTAATATAGGGGCTAAGATCATCTACTGTGCTCCCTCCCATATTATTATTACCATTGTAAGTTATATAATACTCAGGCTCTAATTCGGTTTTTACCATGTCCCCTAAATGATAAACGTCATTTTGATCCAGGAAATAAGACTGAACGTAATAAAATCCACCGTCTCGTAAACCTATGATTTGATAATCAAAAACACCTGCATCGGTTAGTCCGTCATTCTGGAAAATCCAATCTGAAGATCCTTCTTTCCGGGTTCTTACTCCACGTTCTACAACATTAATGCTAGCATCTTTTTCAATGGAAATTTCAATTTTATTGGTGCTTTTTCCTGTACCATCTTCCTGAACTGGGCCATTGGTGATTTTTGAATGTTGCCAATACAAATAAGGGCGTCCAGCACCTTTTGCATTAGTAACTTCTCCGCCTCCATCAAAGGTTAAATCTTCTCCTTCATTAGGAGCAATCCAAGCATTAACAACAGTTAAATCAAAAGGATCTTCGGTACCTGAGGCCCATGTCCAAGGATAACTTGCCGGATTTCGGAATTGGGTATAGGTCAAACCAGTGGCTCTGGGATCTGCAACATTACTAAAATCTGAATCATAAAAACAATTGGTAATCATTCCATCTTCTGCCGGAGAATTATTTGAATCAGTTATACTGGTAACAAATGAAGATGGTGAACCGCCAAAAACAACGCAGGAGGAATAAGAGTCTTTTATAATAGAGGAATCCTCAACTTTATAAGCAAATCCACCGGCCAAATTAGTTGCTTCAACCACGCCCTTGGCATAACAGCTACTTATGGTAGAATTACCGGCTACACTTCCAGCAAATCCTCCAAGTGTAGATTCTCCAAGAACTAAACAGGAACTATAGGAATTTTTGATGGTTGAAGCATCTTCTATATACCCCACAAAACCACCAACGATATTATCTCCTTCAACCGTACCTGACACATAACAATTACTTATCGTTGTTGATCCTCCATTCGGACCATATGGATCTTCATACAAAACTGCACCGACTAGGCCCCCGGTATAAGCAACGGTTTTACTCTTATTATTAGCAACAATATTAGCATTTGATAATCTAACATTCTTTATTTCAGCTCCAACAACTTTTCCAAAAAAGCCTAAATAATCACCCGAATGAGCACCAGCCACTAATTCTGAATTTAAATAAATGTTGATTACCTCATACCCCTTGCCATCAAAGTGACCTTTAAAAGGATTAGAAGTATCTCCAATGGGTCTTAATCTCAAATCTCCGGTACAATCGATATCTGCCCCCAACTCAATGTAAGTATTGGCACAATCCCTTCCGGCGTTAACATCTGCGGCAAAATTGATGTATTCATTAATGGTTTCGATAACGTAAGGGTCATATTCATAACCAGTCCCCTTTCCGGCTAATGATGGTAAGACGATCGGATCCTGAGCAAAACCAACTGAAAAGTCCCCCAACAAAAAAATCGCAACAACAACTAGAAATAACTTTCTCATATCGGTTTGTTTTTAATCATTAATTACTAGCAAACTGTCACTTAATAAAGAACTAACGCACTGTCAAAACGAACTTAAAAATAAGCAAATAATATCTCATTTTATAAATTTTAAACGAGGAATTCATTTCATAGTTGACTAATTATTAAGCATTAAGAATGAATAACCGTTGATATTCGACATAACTATTACCAATCTATAATTAAGAATATTTCACATAAATCTTTTAATGAAATAGAGGTAAATCGTTAAATACTTATCAATAGTAAGCTTACGTTAGCATAAAAGATGCGGTGTCATTTATCCCAGCCCTTACCTGCTAGGCTTTGGGATATCGCCCACTTTGGGGCTTTTTAGATTTATGCAGAAATGTATGTACTGATCTACTGACCTCAATAAAGAAAATAAGAACTCCATCCTAGCACAAGAACCATTAATGATTTTAAAAGCCAATACCAGAATTGTTTCCTATGAAAATTAACAATAATTCATATGCAATATTTTTGCTTTCATACTTTATTGTACAATAGCAAAAAGCAAATTTTGTTCACAAAAAAAGCAGGTTAAAAACCTGCTTTTATAAATCGATATTAATCAAAAATTACACTTATTCAACAATTTTAAACTCCACCCGCCTGTTTAGAGCTCGGTTCTTTTCCGTGTCATTAGGATGGGCAGGTTCTAACTCACCTCGAGATTTAATAATTAAATTTCCTGGTAATACTCCTTCCTCAATTAACAATTCATAAACATTATGAGCTCTGGATAAGCCTAAAATATAGTTAGCGTCTTCAGAACCTATATCACAAGTATGTCCAACTAGTGTAATCTTTAACTCCGGATAGTCAAATAAAACCTCTGCAATGTTCTTAATACGCTGCTCTGATACATCATCCAGAGAATAACCTGATAATTCAAAGTGAATGGGAGTATTTTCCAAAACGAGTTGATGTATAGATCTCTTTAATGAATCTGACATTTCATACCATGACTGTGCTTGTTTCAAATTCTTATCCGGATCTTCAATTTCTTTTTCAACAACAATGGCACGGTATTTTATTTCTTTAACAATGTATCGCTTACCTCTTAATGTGAATGTAACTCCTACCTTAAATCCTAAGGCAAAACGGTTCATATTATCCACTAAATTAGAATTAGATACACCTTGATAATCTACAGTAGCTGTTAGCATGTCGCTGGCCACGTAATTATTCAAATATTTATCATCAGTCCCTGCACCAAAAAATTGATACTCTAAATACGGACCTCCAAATAGAATAAAATCATCAGAAAAAGCATAACCAACATCAAATGTGGCAATTCCAGAAGCACCAATTCCAAAATTGTTTTCAACTTCAAAATCTTCACCTGAATAAGTTTCAAATCCAGGTCCATCTGTAATTCGACTGGCATTAACACCACGTGCTTGAGAATAATCTCCAAAGGCTGAAAAATTACCTTTGTTAACAGATTTACTGGACATCAAATAAGATAACTTAAATCCTCCGCCGGTATTCAAACGAACATTATTATCGAATACTTTTTTATAACTCAACATGAATGGAATACCAAAGTAATGACTTGTAATTTGTTCTGAATAACCTGAATATTCAGTTCTTAAATTAAAGTCTTCTCTAGGCTTAGCATCATAAGTATCGTAATCCCTGGAAGGCGTATATAAAGTAGTATTATCAATAGAATACTTTGATGTATAACTATTATAATGCAAACCTGTAGTAAACCCAATGTTATCACGCCAGAATGTAGCTTCAAAACCGGCGATTACCCCTAATCCTAAATTAGTAGAACCAACCTTTGGATTATATAAGTAAGTAGATAATCCACCACCACCAAACACAGAACCTTCAATCTTTGTGGTTATCTTAATGGTATCGGCGATAATTGAATCTTGCTGGAAAACATTAACTTCTCCCTGACCAAAGAAGTTAAGCCCAAACAAAATAAATATGATAAAAACAAAACTCTTCTTCATGCTTTTTATTTTTACAAAAAACTATATTACTAGGCCAATCATTTAGCGAACTATAATTTTTTCGGTTTCAACAATTCCACCGGTGTCTCTCAAGGTAATAATATATACTCCAGATTTAACAGGAGATGCTATTTCGTGAGTCATATTATTCTCAACAGTTTTAGAAATAATTTTTTGACCTGTAACATCAAACAACTCCATTATAAACACAGACGATGCCCTTTCATCTCCAGTTAATTCAACCTTAATTTGCGACTCCTTCTCCGTTACAGTTGGATAAATGCTAATCATAGTTTTGATACAGTTGAAACTGGCTTTATAAGGTTTCAGCTTAAACTTCTCAGTACTTCCTTTGAGCATCACTTCGCAAGTATAATCGCCACACAAAGATTTATCAAAACCTTCAAAAGATACTAAATTGGCACCGTCGATAGCCACATCATCTTTATACCATTGGAAATAAGGTTGAAGTTCATTCTCGGAATCACTAACGATAAGCACATATCCCCATTTACAGATAATATCAATCTCTATTTTCCATTTTGCATAAAGGTTTATGTCACCGGATGAACCAGTATTGATGCTAACAATTGGATCACCTAAAAGATCTTCAGTTGAGTACCAACCTTCAAAAACATATCCAGGTTTAGTCGGTTGCCCAAAAGTAATAATTGGGCTCTCGATATGATATCCATCCGGATTTATAGCACTATTCTCACCTCCATTAAGATGATATTTAATACTATAATCCACAGGTGTCCATTTTGCGTAAACAGTTACATGACCTGTTGACCCTAAGTCAACTCCGGTTTTCTCAATTGTAAAAGCTTCATCAGAATACCATCCTTCAAACTTATAATGTTTCTTAGATGCATCAAGGAAAATAAAAGACTCTGTCTCAATATTATAAGATAAAGGATTAAGAACATTATTTTCACCTCCATCGGTCTCATAAGTGATTGTATATACATTATCTTCCGGATGAATATACCATCCGGCATAAAGTGTTTTGTTGCCAACAGAACCTTTTTCAATTTGAGTAACCACATTGATCTCTTCGGCTTCACTAAACCAATTACTAAAAGTATAACCTAACCTTGAAGGTTTTAAAAGATTAATCGTTTCGCTGGTTACATCATAACTACTAGGATTACCTCCGTTATTACCAAAAGTATTCAGGTAAGTGATGGAATACTTATCAGCATCTGTAACAATCCAATGTGCATAAACCGTAGTATTTTGAGTAGTACCTGTTTCGATCCTTTCCACTTTAGTACTTGATAAAGGAGTCTCTTTTAAAGAATAAGGATTTGTATACCAACCATTAAATGTATAACCCCTTCGGATTGCATTTCCTAAAGCAAAGGTTTTAGTATTAACATAATACACGCCATCTGAAGGGACTGTAGCAGGATTAACTTTATCTCCGCCATCATTTTCTTCGTATACAAGCTTATATTTATCTTCATCACCTATAGTCCAATAGGCATACACATCAATATTTCCAACAGTACCTTGAGCGATATCAGATAATTTGCCATTTTCACCAGGTGCCGAATTGACCCCATAACCTACTGTATACCAGCCACTGAATGTATAACCCGGACGTACCGCCGGTTGTAATTCAATCGTTTCAGAAGTTACATTAAAAGTAACAGGTACCGGTAACACATCTACCGGATTTAACGCATCATCATTGGCATGGTAGGTTAGAAGATAATAATTTCCACCTAAATACCAGTAGGCATAAACTGTAACATCCTCTGTTGTACCTTTTTCAATACTTACTACTTTATCTGCCGGATTAGGAGTAGAATGTAAATCATAAGGTTTTTTATACCATCCACCAAAAGAGTAACCATCACGAGAAGGGATGCCTAAAGTGAATGTTTCTGTATTAACATAATAATCGACCGGAGAAGGGACTGTAGCAGGATTAGCTTCATCTCCTTCATCATTACGCTCGTATACTAGGGTATACTTATTATCTTCGGGATGAACCGTCCAATGCGCATAAACCTCTACATCAGAAAATTCAGTTCCTTGAACAATTTGAGTGATACGTTTATTTGGATCAGCAACTTCATCTACACCATAGGCAACATCTCTGTACCAACCACTAAAAGTATAACCAGTACGAACGGCATCCGGCAAAGTAAAAGTTTCAGTTTCAACATTAAATGGAACATTTGCAGGAAATAAACTTGCGTCTACCGGATTTAGTAAATCGTCATTTGCATTATAACGAAGTTCATAATTATCAGATACAGTAATTTCCCATTTTGCATAAACTCTATAATCTTCATATGCTCCGGCTGGAACTTGGGTTACTGGTCCATCAGTACAAGCAGGATCTTTAAACCAACCACTGAATGTATAACCATTTCTAATTCCGTTATATGTTGTTGCAGAAAAATCAAAAGGTGTTTTTGAGGCATCAAGTTCTACCAATTCAGGAACGACTGCTTCTGGCACTGCGGCAATATCATGGTTTTTATCAAAAATAAGATTAAACTTATTCGCTTCTTGAATTAACCAATGAGCAATAACATCATAATCACGAGCAGTTCCTTTTGTAACTGTTACAAGCTCAGCTCCTTCACTTCCATCAGCAAGTACTTCGTACCACCCATCAAAAGTATATCCATTTCGAACAGGAATTTCTAAATTAAAATCTTCTGAATTTACATAAAAAGTCTTTGGATTATAAGACATTGCATCAGCCGGATACTCAGGACTATCGTTCAGATTAAAGTTAATTTTAAAAGGATCACCTACAGGAACTAACCATTGAGCGTAAACATCAATATTTTGGGCAGTACCAACTGGCACTTTTGAAAGTGGCGTTCCATCTGCTAATTGCCATTCAACAAATTCATAACCAGAACGTGTAACAGTCTCCAATATGATTTCATCAGTCACTGAGAACATAACCTGTTGCGGTAATTTATTGATTGGGTTTAAAGCATCATCATTAGCATGATAAGTTAAAGTATATGCATTTACATTGACTTCCCAATATGCATGAAGTTCATAAGATCTTACAGTACCTCTTGAGATGACAGTAACTGCTGGTTCAGTAGGATTTGAATCCGCTGCATAAGCTGTTTCAAACCAACCGCCAAAGGTATAACCTTTTCGTTCCGGCATTGCAAGTGTAATGTCAGCAGTCTCTACATCAAAGTTAAAATTAGCAGGTACTCCAGTCGCTTTTACAGGATTATCATCGTCATTTGCATTAAAGATTAAATCATAGTGATTAGTTAACGGATCAATTTTCCATTTTGCGTAAACATTGAAATCTGAAACAGTTCCTAATGGTACCACATTTAACTCACTTCCTGTACCATCAGCACTTGCATACCATCCATCAAATGTATATCCGGGTCTAGTTGCATCATATATTGCACCTGAAAAATCAAAAGGTGTATCCAGTACATTTAATTTTTCATTTGCAGGTACAGTGGCTTTACTAGGATCACCGCTATTATCATTAGCATTGAAGGCTAAATAAAAACTATCAACATCTGTTGTTTTCCAAAGAGCATATACAGTAATGGTAAAAGGCACGCCTTTTTCGAGTGAAATAACTTGTTTTGATGCATCTGGAGTTGCATTTACAGCATACTTTTCGGTATACCATCCGCCAAAAGTAAAACCAGGACGAGATGGTATTGGTAATGTATAGTTTTCAGAATCTACATAATGTACATAATCTTTTGGTACATTAATAGCAGCTGTAGGAACACCAGAATTATCATTGGCATCAAAAGAAAGAATATATTCATTGTCACTACCTGGAGACCTATCGATCCACCAGTAGGCATGAACAGTAAGATTTTCTGTAGTTCCTTTTTTGATTTCAATTATCGGTTGCGCACCAACTGGTAAAGCATCAATTCCATAGGCATCAGCATACCATCCACCAAATGAATAACCATTACGGGTTGATGTACCTAAACTAAATGTTTCGGTCTCTACTGTAAAATTAACATTAGTAGGAAGATTGGCTAAGTTTTTGGTATCAACACCATTATTAGCTTCATAGGTAAGAGTATAATTTATTGGAGCACTCCATTTAGCATAAATCGTTTTATTACCGGTCTCTCCACCACCAATACTTGTTTTGGCAGTTGTAA
Organism: Bacteroidales bacterium; assembly: GCA_003249255.1. Taxonomy (GTDB): domain Bacteria; phylum Bacteroidota; class Bacteroidia; order Bacteroidales; family Marinilabiliaceae; genus SZUA-582. Next base: position 27,844 of record QKJP01000008.1, on the reverse strand, counting down.
AAGTATTATCTCCGTACCAACCCATAAAATTATATCCGGGACGACTTCCGTCTACAAGATTGGCTTTTGCAGTTTCAACATTATAAGTATCCGGGTTAGTTCCCTTATCTCCTCCACCTTGCATATTATAGGTAATCGTATATTCTGTAGGGCTCCAAATTGCATATACGGTTAAGTCCGATGACAAGGTAAATTTATGACCTGCCTGATAGCGTGTTCCGGTACCAGATGATTGGGTATCCCAACCTTTAAAATCGTAATAACTGAAAGAAAAGTTATTAGATTTGACTGTAACTTCATCAATATTATGGCGATATAAATTATTATCAGTTGTTGTACCAGTTGCTCGACTATCATTTTTAGCATAGGTAATCTGATGTTCCGGTAAAAAAGTAGCTATATGTAAATCACCCAAATGATACTCATTTTTGGAGTCTTTAATATAAGATTGAAAATAATAGGATTCACCATCTTCTAATCCTTTAACGCGAAGTGTATAATTCACATTCCCGTTAGCATCAAGAACAACACCAGACTTTGCTTGATAAATCCAAGGAAGTTTATCAGAATCGACAATTTTACCTTCAGCATCAAAAACTTCAACCCCTGTTTTTCTAACCCGAACTCCAGCTTCTTTTATGCTTACTGTTTTTCCGGCATTTCTATGAATAGACACTGATAGCACATTATCCTTTACAGCATTATTAGCCACCATCATTTCTTGCCAATTAATATATGGTCTGTCAGAACCAGGAGTAGCAGGCTTAACCCAAGGACTGCCTAATGATGTAAAATTATTAGCATCCTTGAATTGTAAATATGATAGCTCTTTAGCAAAAGAATTAGATGTGACTCCACTTAAATCAGTATCGAAATATGTATCTGTTGGACTACCAGCTGCAACACCACCCATAAAAACGTTTTGATTAGTAACAACTGCTCCATTATAGCCAATGTTGTAACCTGTTGCATAGGCATTATCTATTTTACTGGCATCCAAAGCATAACCAACAAAACCACCAACATGATTTCCGGCAGTATTCCCATTATGACTAATTTTAACAGCCTCCACAGCTGAAGTTGAATAACAATTTTGAATAGATGATGTGCCATCTAAATATCCAACTAAACCACCAATATTATTATTACCAAGAACTACTGCCGAAGCATATGAGCCTGTAATGCTAGTATTTTCAGCACGTCCAATAAGACCTCCAACATCGTACCCCTCCGTAGCCACCACTCCGGAAAAATAGCAATTGTTAACGGTTGTATTTACAGCATAACCAATCAGACCACCAACCTTATCTCCTGAAGTATAAGCCGGATTACCTGTATCATCCCGAGTAGTACTTACACCATAATATTGTTTAGTTGTATTTTTACCATTGGGAAAACGAAATTCTTCACCATCTCCTCCCCATGTTTTACAATTAGAAAGTTTTACATTACTGATTATTGCATCTTTTGTATACCCAAAGCATCCGGTCAAAGGGTAATATTTTAAATCACTGGATAAACCTGCAATAAAAACAACATTTGAAATAACATACCCATTGCCATTAAAAGATCCCTTAAAAGGACTATCGTGCCTACCAATAGAGGATAGATATCCATAACCTCCATAATAGGGAGCATTAGCGGCCTTGGAACCATCAATATCAGCTACCAATTTTATATTACAATATACATTTGGTTTATTAATTTTATTTTCAACAAGATCACTAAACTCTTCAAAAGTAGCGATTGTAATTTCATACGGACTAGCCTGTGTTCCAGTACCACTTACAATACCTGCAAAAACACTGTTTATCCCCAATACTGAAACAAACCACACGCACACCAGCACTCTAAACATATATACTCTTCCCATAGCAGTAAATTTGGTTGACAAATACACCACGTAACAAAACGTTAAAAATTATACAATAATAGCAAAACATTTACATTAATTAAAGCAAACCACCCTAAAAGGGGGTTGACTTTAACCAATAAATACATCCATTAACTTACAGCAACTAACACCACATGCGTATGTTTACTGGATTCACACCCATAAACAAGCAATTTATCAACAAAAAATTAACATTGGTCATATTTTACTTTCAATATGGAAACAATTCAATCTGACAAGAGAAATCATCTCTAAAATATTTTTGATCGATATAATAATAAGCCGAAAAACAACCTTTGCGCTCATTATCACCAGTATCCACACAAGAAAAACCAGCTTTCACTTCGATCCATCCATCTTTTTCTACTCCCAAATAAATTAATGAGTCATAACTTTTTGAAAGACTTAAATCTTTAATGTCATAATCTAACTCAACACTATTTGGATTGATGTCTCCGTGCAAACGATCATTAATAATTCGCTTGATATCAAAATCTATATACTCCATAAACCCCCACTAAACTTGAAAGCGTACTAGCTCTTGCTACTATTACATCCTATACTCGAAATGGTTAACAATTTTACCCCACAAAAAAAGCCTGTGCAAAACTGCTACAGGCTTAAGATCTTAAAAAAAGAGTTAAATTAGATTACCTTTACGTTAACTGCATTCAATCCTTTTCTTCCTTCTGTTAGTTCAAACTCTACTGCATCACCTTCACGGATTTCATCTACTAAACCTGAAACGTGAACGAAATGTTCTTTGTTTGTACCTTCTTCTTTAATAAAACCGTAACCTTTAGATTCGTTGAAGAACTTTACTGTACCTTGACTCATTATAAAAAATTAAAAATAAATAATGGTACAAAGCTAACATTATAAATTACAATACAATTGTTTATTCTCAATAATTTTTACCGAAACTAAAATTATTTACTAAAACACTATTAAACAAGCAAATAACCTCAATGAATTAAGACCATTATTTGAGCATTTTATCATACTTATCGGCTTCAATTTTATTATCCAATCTAAGGTTTACATTCTTTAAATATTTAATATAGTTAGTATCACCGGGATCAATTTCGTGAAGTTTATTAAAAGCATCCCGGGAATTCCGAAAATCAACAGAAAGTTTCTTTAATTCTCGTCTTAAATATGCATAAGATGTATGATTTTTGTTTTTGTTGTAAATTGCCATTTCTGTTTTGTACTTATCATCGGCTTTATGATACAAATACTTTCCTTTCCAAAATAAGGCTTCTACATGAGATGGGTTGGTTTTTAAAAGAAAATTACAATATTCAAAAGCTTTCGCCTTCTGGTCATTTTCTTCTAACAAAAGGACGTATGCCATATAAGTAGATGCCGTTGGAATAATCTCTCCGTGTTCTTTAAATAGGGAAGTTATTTCATCTAACTTTTTCTGACCTGCTAAAATAAGAACCTGACGTTCTAGGCCCACTGTTTTAACATTTAAATCTTGAATCTCATCATAATATTTTTGCCACAAAGTTAATTCTTCATTGTATTTTTGCGTTTGGTTAAGTAAAGATGCATAATCAACTAAAGCATCATAATTCCCACCATCAAGCGCATTTTCAAAATGGCTAATAGCTTCTGAGTTTTTACCAAGCATCCAACAGGCAATCCCCATATTATGATATACCGAGGCTTCTACATTCAACTTATTTTTCAATCTCCCATTGATGTATTTTTCATAAGTACTAAAGGCTGCTTGATAATTCTCGGTAGAAAATTCCTTATCGGCATTTTGTTTGTAAACCGGTAACTTTTGAACGGAACTACAAGATGACAAGATTAAAGCGAATAAGGCAACAATAAATAACTTGCTTTTCATTTGTTTAAATTGTTTCTAATGGTCACATGAAACCTGCCAATTTTGACATTTCCCTGTAATAAGAAAACATTGCTTTTGGCAAGACACATCTGTTAATTGTTTCTGTTTTTAGATATGACAAAGGTCAGAAACAAATTTGAATTAAAAAAACCGGGTATTTTTTAGACCAAACCATACTGAATGTCAGGCATATTACACCAAAGAGCTTTTTTTATTTCAAAAAAATGTTTGAATTACTAAATATTGTATTATTTTTGCATCCGCAATGACGAAATAGTCTAGCAAAACACGGGCGTAGCTCAGTTGGTAGAGCACTGGTCTCCAAAACCAGGTGTCGGGAGTTCGAGTCTCTCCTCCCGTGCAAAATTAGTCTCGATTAGTATCGGGATTTTTTGTTTTTGCACGTTTATTTTACAAAAACAAATTTTCTTAATGGAGAGGTGACAGAGTGGCCGATTGTGCGAGCCTGGAAAGTTCGTGTACTCGCAAGGGTACCGGGGGTTCGAATCCCCCTCTCTCCGCTGATAAGAAATGCAAAAAGAAGCAAAACCCTGTAAGTATTGACTTACAGGGTTTTTTATTGCGCAAAAGTGTGCAAGAAAATGCAAAAAAGGGATCAAGCCAAATTTCTGAGCTGAATTGAGTGGGGCAAGTACACCAACTTATCAAATTTCAATTCCACTATGGTACGATTAAGAGGCTATCTAAAGAGAAAAGGCAAGTACTAGACGTTGCTATTTCAATTCCACTATGGTACGATTAAGAGCGCCTTGGGTTTAGAAGCCGCCTTGGGTTTAGAAGTATTTCAATTCCACTATGGTACGATTAAGAGTTAGGGTATACGGACTTTACCTATGATACGCTTTTATATTTCAATTCCACTATGGTACGATTAAGAGACCCGATGATGGCCCCGATGCCGACGAAGGTGCAATAATTTCAATTCCACTATGGTACGATTAAGAGCGATTATAACACCAATTTATCCATTAAAACAACGCAATTTCAATTCCACTATGGTACGATTAAGAGGTTAAGCGCGGATGAGATCGAAAAATCATTGCGAGAATTTCAATTCCACTATGGTACGATTAAGAGACTTTTTGATTAGGTTCAACCTTAGCCTCCTCAAATTTCAATTCCGCTATGGTACGATTAAGAGTTACAATTAAACTATAGAGCTAATGTTTCAGATTAATATTTCAATTCCACTATGGTACGATTAAGAGCTGATTTTCAAAATTGCAACAGAATATATATAAACAAATTTCAATTCCACTATGGTACGATTAAGAGAAGAAAGAGCCAATCCGAAGCAAGGTTATAACGATAACATTTCAATTCCACTATGGTACGATTAAGAGTTTAGGAGGTGGTATTGTTATAATAAATATGTCTAGATTTCAATTCCACTATGGTACGATTAAGAGATAATCATCCGTAAAAGTCATTGTTTTATTGATGATATTTCAATTCCACTATGGTACGATTAAGAGATTCAGCTGCTGCTAATTTAGATGGATGGTACAGAAATTTCAATTCCACTATGGTACGATTAAGAGGGTAAAGTGCTTGATGATAGCGGTGCGTGGGTTGAGAATTTCAATTCCACTATGGTACGATTAAGAGAATTGCAAATTTTGTGCTTATTATTTTAAGTGCGAGATTTCAATTCCACTATGGTACGATTAAGAGTACCTTCGGGGTGAATGATACCGGTTCCGCTTGTTATTTCAATTCCACTATGGTACGATTAAGAGTATCAATAAATAACACATCCCATTTACTCAGATCATTATTTCAATTCCACTATGGTACGATTAAGAGACTATAACAGACATCCAAGCATTAGAAATTTACATATTTCAATTCCACTATGGTACGATTAAGAGGGTTTTAAGGGGGATTGTTGCAATATTGCTCCACAGATTTCAATTCCACTATGGTACGATTAAGAGAATTGCTTCCCATCAATCGGTATTATATCCTGTACAATTTCAATTCCACTATGGTACGATTAAGAGAATTATTCCCATCTAAACGAATAATAACAGGTAATGTATTTCAATTCCACTATGGTACGATTAAGAGTAGGTGCTTTTTCAGCTACGGAGCCATCGTTTTGAGTATTTCAATTCCACTATGGTACGATTAAGAGTTTCATCAGGATTAAATACAGTTACGTTTCTTTTCAATTTCAATTCCACTATGGTACGATTAAGAGTTCATTCGTGACAATGAATTTAAAGAAGATACAGATATTTCAATTCCACTATGGTACGATTAAGAGTCCTGAAAGGAGGGGGAAAAGGTGGAAACTTGGACATTTCAATTCCACTATGGTACGATTAAGAGCCTGATTGCATCAAGGTAATGGTTGTAAGCATCGACATTTCAATTCCACTATGGTACGATTAAGAGGCATTTTAAACATTTACGCAAACATTGAACTAATTAAATTTCAATTCCACTATGGTACGATTAAGAGTTTTAAGTGTTGATTCTGAGATTTATTCAATTTACAAATTTCAATTCCACTATGGTACGATTAAGAGCGAAATACCCAACATTCCATGTGTCAGTTGTTGCAATTTCAATTCCACTATGGTACGATTAAGAGATATCAAAGTTCGGCCTTGTAGCAATTTAGCTAAGATTTCAATTCCACTATGGTACGATTAAGAGATTGCGTAGGTGAAGTGCTACAAAGCCCTATAGTTAATTTCAATTCCACTATGGTACGATTAAGAGTTATTCTTTTTAATCTTACCGATATTGTTGATTGTATATTTCAATTCCACTATGGTACGATTAAGAGTAGTACAGTGTTTAAAGTATAATTCTATCTTTATGAATTTCAATTCCACTATGGTACGATTAAGAGAAGTGGCAGGACGTTAACTCCTTGATTATAAATAGATATTTCAATTCCACTATGGTACGATTAAGAGCGCGTTCTGTGATTAATTCCATAATTTGTGCATCGATTTCAATTCCACTATGGTACGATTAAGAGCTGCTGCGTTCCAGTTATCGTTATAACCTTGCTTATTTCAATTCCACTATGGTACGATTAAGAGAAAGGAGAGAGTGAGAGTTTACTCGACAGTAAAAGCATTTCAATTCCACTATGGTACGATTAAGAGATCAAGATGCGTAAAAACGAAGACGGCGAATACACATTTCAATTCCACTATGGTACGATTAAGAGTTGCATCTTGTTAAAACCGATCGTGTCACAATAGAATTTCAATTCCACTATGGTACGATTAAGAGTGCAAACCAAAGCAACCATGTTAGCAGCTATTCAAGATTTCAATTCCACTATGGTACGATTAAGAGGTACAAATTACTTTTATTGCACGGTTATTAATCATTTATTTCAATTCCACTATGGTACGATTAAGAGCTTTCACGCCCGCATCTTTTACACTTTCCATGTATATTTCAATTCCACTATGGTACGATTAAGAGGTTTAAAAATCGTTTTGAGATCAATTACCGTCACATATTTCAATTCCACTATGGTACGATTAAGAGAAGGAAATAAACTGAACTTAATAAGTTTTGATAATGGATTTCAATTCCACTATGGTACGATTAAGAGTGGCCTACCTCTTACTGTCTAAAATAGGAGTTTTTGCATTTCAATTCCACTATGGTACGATTAAGAGATACTTAAAAAACTTAGAAACAATTTTTTGTTACACGATTTCAATTCCACTATGGTACGATTAAGAGGGGACTACGGTAATTGTAAACATATCTAAGCAAGTTATTTCAATTCCACTATGGTACGATTAAGAGATCATAAATGGACGGATCGAAACGATCATACTAATAAATTTCAATTCCACTATGGTACGATTAAGAGAAGAGCGCATACAGATGCAAAAGACTACGATATTGGAATTTCAATTCCACTATGGTACGATTAAGAGAAACATTAACAATAAGCGTAAAGTACAGAGTAGGGTATTTCAATTCCACTATGGTACGATTAAGAGGATGTATGGATATGAACACCTTAAAGACTTAGCGGATTTCAATTCCACTATGGTACGATTAAGAGGATTAAATTTTGAAGGCAAAACAGTCGACAATCTCAATTTCAATTCCACTATGGTACGATTAAGAGTAAGATATTTCTACCCGCTACTGCATCGGCATCGAATATTTCAATTCCACTATGGTACGATTAAGAGTCAGATATTCATTCAACTTCTTATCGCGAACCACAATATTTCAATTCCACTATGGTACGATTAAGAGGTTTGCTACTTGTTGATCTCCTATTTGTTTCGTAACATTTCAATTCCACTATGGTACGATTAAGAGTATTGTCAGACGGGATAACATCTATTGGTAGCCTGATTTCAATTCCACTATGGTACGATTAAGAGAAGCGAGAACAGCATTTGACCTAGATGCTCAAATCAATTTCAATTCCACTATGGTACGATTAAGAGTCTATATCCTTCTTTAGTGCTTTGTCCATTTTTCTTCATTTCAATTCCACTATGGTACGATTAAGAGTCGTTAAAACGGCTATAAAAACAATGTAAAAATAAGGCTTTCAGAGCTAATATCTTTACATTTTAAAACAAAAAGTTGTCGATGTATAATTATACGATTTACCCCCTCCTTCGACACCCCAAAATAAATAACTCATTTTCAATACGTCAAAGAACTTTTGGGAGATATCTGCATGATGATGCTTCTAAAGTTTTTCATATAAAAAGCATCATCGACAAAGTTTATAAGAAATTATCTACTTCTCCCCTTTCTTTTCCTACTATTTCCTTGTCGAGCCATTTTTCATTCCGAGTCTTAAAAATAATCAAGCTATCAGTTTTTTCATCCATTATACCGGATGCTAAGGATTTTAGTTCGATTAATTTTACTTCAGATATCTCTCCTTCAAATACCGAATTCTGTATCCAGTTTAAGTATTTACGACAAAGTTTTAGCATCTTTCCTACTCGCTTTTGTCCTACATCATACATTGCTATTACGTACATCCTGTGAAAATTTGAGAATGCGTGAATTGGGGAATTAGAAAATGTGGAAATGTAGGAATTGTAAATCATTTTCTAATTCCCTCATTTTCAAATTCTAGTTCCTTTTCACCAATACATCTTCAATGGTTTATATTCTTCAATCTCCAATATATGTTTAATTATTTTGTAGCATTCCAACTTAATCAAATGCTTATAACTTACTGCTCTATTTAAACTTCGATGCTGAATAGTTTCAGTTAACCTGTTTTCGAAAGCCTGCACAAAAGTCTTCTTCCCGCCCTCTTTTAAGAGCACTTTGTTGATTCCCGGTTCAAAATCTTTATCCGACAACATTTTCTTATTTAACACTTTGAATATCACCCTATCTACCAATATGGGCTTAAATATTTCGGCAACATCTAAGGCCAAAGAATAACGTCGCTCACCCGGTGCATGTAAAAATGAAATGGTCGGGTTCAACTGTGTTTGGTGTATAGCTCTTATGCATTGACTGTAACACATCATATTCCCAAATGAAATAAGGGCATTTACTTCGTTTTGTGGCGGACGCATACTACGTCCATTCATTGAAAAATCATTTAGTATTAATTCGAAGCCTTCATAGTAGGTCTTACGAATATTACCTTCTAAACCCATTAATTCTTCTATTTTCTTAACAGATTCGAAATTCGCATGATAGCCTTCTATCAATTCAATTATTGGCTGAAGGTCTTTCCCCCTGTTGTCATAATACTTCAAATTCTTTAGCATATTATGCACTGCTCCATCTAATATTAATCGAGCAACCGTAAGGCGCTTTTGATTATTATCGTAGCATCGGGCTTGTGCCATCAAAACTTTTCCACTTATTAAGGCATCGCGAGGCATAAAGGAGCCGGTATAATTTTCGTAATAGTCGAAGAAATGAACCGGCACTTGCTGTTTGCCCAAAAAGTTATATAAAGCTGAATTGGCATCTAGGGCTCCAAACGCATATAGTTCGTCTACGTTTTCTACAGGAAGGTAACGTGGCTTTTGCTCCATTCCTTCTTTATCGAAAGCTGTAAATTTGAGTGTATTGTCTTTGCGAGACAATTGCCCGGGATTGAATAGGTAGTAGGTCTTTTTCATTACTTAAGTTGCCTTTCTTTTTTTCAGACATGATTTACAGGATTAACAAGATTGGCTTTCATCGTGTGAAATCCTGTGAATCCTGTCTATTTTTATATTTCCTTTTTACTTGAACAGATTCTCCAAAATTTATAAGCAATCCTAAATCATTTCCTGTAGCTTTAAGATAATTAACCAATTGTACTTCATGAATCTTGGAAATTTCTGATACTGCTTTTAATTCCAATATTATAACATCTTCGACTAACACATCTGCATAAAACTCAACTAATACTTCATCATCATAATAAACAGATATAGGGTATTGTGTTTGAACCTTATAACCAGCCTTCTTCAATTCTATTGAAAGTGCATTTTCGTATACTTTTTTTAGAAAACCGGAACCTAAGGTGTTGTGCACTGTATAGGCACACTTGATTATTTTTTTAGTTAAATCTTCATTTATCATAAACTAGGTAAAATGGTTTAGTCAGGAATTACAGAATTAACATGATTCCCTTTCTTCCTGTAAATCTTGTGAATCCTGTCTACTTTTATATTTACATATTCATTCAGAATGGTTCGATATTTTTTCTACAGTTCTATTGCATAACAAAAATCGAAATAACTGCACTTTTTACATTTGGGAGCGTTTATTTCCGGTGGACATTGTTCTGAATGCATTATCTCTTTTATCTCAGATTCTATCTCAATAATTCTCTCTCTATCCGGCATACTTAATAGAACTTCTTCTGTTTGTCGTTCTTTAGGATATTCTAATAGTCCGGATGCTTCTTCAATTCCTGCTTCCTGAAGCCTGTAGATATAATACTTTAATTGCCAAACATGTGACTCGTGCTCTTTTCTTGACTTCTTGGTTTCGTGAATGAGCTTATTCTTAGTGTCGTAAAAATCAATTTTAATACCCTCGAGTTCAATTTCTTTGTATTTATTAGCCCGTTGAGGATAACTTTTCTCATGAATGATTTTTCCTTCGTATACAAGATCTGATGTATGTTCCATTTGTATGCTGTTAGCAAAAAGCCAAAGTTTACGCTTGCACACAAGATAGTAGTTGAAATGGGTTCCGGTTAGGTGCATAGGTGGTGAGTTAGTGAGGTGGTGAATTGGGAAATTGAAAATTTGAGAGTGTGAGAATCATTTTTTCAGTCCCCCAACTCTCTAACTTCCTAATAACCACAGTTGTCAAAATACATTATTTAGCATTTTTTGTGCATCTACTACATTAAATTCATGAGGGTTCCAATCACTGCCGTCATCAAGTCCTAACCATTCTAAAAAAGTATCATGTTCTTCATGAGACTTGTCAACCAAAACATGTTTCATATAGGCATACCCACCTATACCACCACAATCTTCGGGCGGACATTTACCTTTTCCGGCAATGCAGTTTGGTTTTTCTATAGATTCTTCTGCAATTTTTTCTAAGGTGATTTTATGTTCCCAACTATCTCCAAAATCATAAACATAAATTAATTTATCACCTTCTTTTAAGAAGACAGAAGACAATGGAGTTGATGCAGCATCTCTTACATCACTGTACTCAAACTCATCATCAAATTCATTAGGTTCTTTTATACTAAGTCCATACCCAAATGATTTATCTGCAAACTCATATAAATGTGCATTATGCCATCCGAATGAAACTTGTATGGCATGATGAAAGTCGATAAACGAGGCCTCTGCCGGCATAATTATTCTTCGCCAAACCGGTGGTTGTGTTATTCCTTTAATTTGAACCTTAAACTGATAGGTGCTACTACTTACTAACATATTTTTCTATTATCATTTTATCTTTTGTTATCATTTTTTTAACGATTAGAGTAAATGGGAATCGTTTCTAATGATCCAATTCACAAATTTACTATTTTCAATGGTTATCAATACCATGCGTCAACTAAGGGTTCTGCTTTTACTACTTTTACCTGTGGATGATCTTTAGACCATTTCTCTATTTCGAACCCTTCTTCTGGCGTGAAACTGCCCCGATAACGAGAAACAAACCAGCTAAACCTCTTGGGATCAAAACCGCCATCGAAATGAATGAACTTTTCATCTTCCAGTTCGTCTAAATTGGCCGTAAATTCATGAAGTTCATCCGTAGATAACTCTTGATTAAATTCTCCTTTAATGGAAAAACCAAATTCTTGAAATTCTCCTTTGTGGAGTTTTTTGCGGAGGCGTTTTTTCATGGGGGATGTTTTTTTAGGATTTGGACAGGATTAACGGGATTTAAATTATGGGAAATCACAACATAGTATTAGAATTACAACTATCCTCCTCTACATCAATCTCCAATCCTAATTCACCCGTATATTTTCGATTCACCAAATAATATGACAACTCTTTTATTTTTTTTGATTCCATTATTTCAAAAACTGTTCTTTCTTTACTGACACCCTCGTTATAAAACAATTGCAAAAAACGCTTTTCAGAAATTTGAACTTTTAAGGCTTCTGCCTTTTGGATATAACCTTGATTTATAAAATTTACATAATCACATTCTAATGATACCGGCAATACTTTTACACCATCAAACTGTTCGTAAAACTCATCTTCTTTCATCTTTGAAGACATAAAAGGATGTAAATCATTTTCTATGAAATAGGATAAATTTTTATAAACTCTTTCAAATTCTTCCTTATCATTCACATCCCACTGTGGATAAACAAAATCAATATACTTCTGTAATTCAATTTCTTTTATTACTCCGTCAAAATTGGCTTCAATTGATTTTAAAACCTCTAATGTTCGTGTGATTACATTTTCATTTTTATAAATGTATTTATCTGTTTTGTTTCTTTCGTCAAATACAACGCAAGAAGAAATACCTTTTTGTCTTTTTCTATTTACCCTCCCAAATCTTTGTATGAGGGCATCTAAAGGAGCCGGTTCGGTATAAATTACATCATAGTCAATATCGAGACTAACTTCTATTGCTTGTGTCCCAACCAACAACTGATTATCATCTTGTTGTACTTGTTCTTCATTTTTATACCTGTCTATACTATTAAAAGCACTGTGCAAAAGAGTTTTTGAACTACAGTTTATTTGATTGTAAACTAATTGAGCATTCTTAACAGTATTACAAACAACCAATACCTTCATTCCGGAATTTATTGAATTCTGTATTTCATTAAGGTTTTCAGTTAACAAACCGGAATGTACATTTACCCTATGTCTTGTAAAGCTTTCATAAAGATTGTTTGATGCACAAATTTCCACCTTTGACTCAAGCGAAGCTTCTAGTTCTTCTTTTAAAAACTTGGGCATTGTTGCCGTCATTACAAACGCTTTTGTATTTAAGTTTTGGGTTGCAAACTCAAGTAACACTTTTATTTGTGCAAATACTGCCGGATTATATGCATGTATTTCATCGAAAATAAAATAACCGCCACACCATTCAAATATTCCTTTCTCAAATCCTTTGAGGCCAAAAATATGTTTAAGTAACTGGAACGGGGTTGTAACTTTTACCGGAGTGACTAACGTTTTATACGTCTCAATTAAATTCTTTTTCTCGATATAATCGTCGTCAGAAAACTTATTCTCAATATATTCAGCCAATTTCCCATGTACTAAACCAACTTTTTCGACATTACTGTTTATGTCTTTATTAAGCCGTTCATACATTGCATTTATTGATGCGGTATATGGCAAAATGTAGAAAACTCTGCCTTGTCCGAAATTTTCAATTTGATTTTTGAGCCACAGGAATGAAGTTTCTGTTTTACCGGAACCGGTTGGGGCAGTTAAAATTACATTATCAATGGTCTGTGATGATTGTATTTGATGAGTATAGAAATCATACTTGGTAGAATATAGAAAGTCGAAATCTTTAGCTTCTAAAGTTTCAAGATGTTTTACCATACCTGACGATAAATGGTCGCATTGTTTAAAAGCTCCCGAAAGAGTTAAAAGCTTAATAAATTCAGCATTATGCTTTTTTGTCGGAACTCTCAAATAGTTACGAATAAGGTTTAAAGGCAACTGAATTTCTTTAAGAAATAATTCAATATCAAATTCTTTTAAAACGGATAAGGCGCGTTCTGATAATATTGAACCTTCAAACTCCTTTTTAAAATCTTTTTTTTCATCTACTTCAAACTCAAAGCCCAAAGCATCCGGTTCTCCTGTTTGGTAATTCTTATCAATAAATTTAAAAAGTGTAGAATAATCCTTGTGGTGGCCTGCAACAATAAGCTTTATAAGTTGCTTCAACGAATCATCAATAGTCAGATTATCAATGAAGGGAATTGAAAACAATTCATGACGTTGAAAATGCCATGAATTATTTTCCCCAAGTAACTTTTTTTGAAATTCGGTATGTGATTTACCAATATCATGAAATATTACACACAATTTTAATATCTCATAAAAGTCGGAACCATCAACAGATGGGATACATTTTTTTAATTCCTCAACTATTAATAACCCATCATTGATGTGTTGTTTTAATAAAACTCTCGGTTCTGACTTTGCTAACAACTCCATAATCAGATATTATTTAATTGATGCATGTAAATATGTAATTCTTTGCCTTCTGACAATTCATCGGTATAGGCATTTAGATTTGTATTCATATCACCTGCCTTGCATGATATTACCGAAAAGGCTTCCGTTCCTAAATTGTTACGAGGTATTGTATTCGTAAAGTATTTGGGCAATGCCTGAATTTCCCCGGGCAAAAAGTTATCTTCAAAAGGAATTACTTGTCCTTTAATTTTCGAAGCATTTGCAACTTCTTTAATATTTACTTTTTCAATTTTATCAATGGTTGCTAAATCACTACTTCGCCCTAGTACCAAGGAATAATAAGGATTTTCCAAGTAACTTACATATTCTTCATTGGTCAAATACACATACAGACTGCAATCAAATAAAAACTCACGGTTTATTACGTTCGATTTTGCTTTGTTTAAAGGATATGCTTGCGTTTTATGCCTTTCTACTTGATAAATAGTTTCCAAATCAACTCCTTTAATATCATACTCGAAATAATACCCTATCTGCTCACCCGAAAAATTCAAATAAGTACCGGAAGCGGCATTAATCAAACCAAGAACAGTACTAATTGGCGGCACTTCAAGTGTAGGCTGATATCCCGAAATAAGATTTGGATAACGAAAGCCGGAAGTCCATGAGCTTATTTTTACTCTATATGCTTCCATTCTAATTCATTTGAGTTTCTAATTGCTTGCAGTATAAATCAATCATTTCATTAACTGAACCCAACTTAACAAAATCGAAAGCTTTCTCAATATTTTGAAGATTCTCTTTTTCTGAATCCATAAAACCACTTCTAATGCCAATAAATACATTTCCTTTAAAAGTGTCTTTGTATTCTTTCAGCACTTCTTCAATTCCTTCAACATTCAAAACTGCTTCTTCGTCTCTTACTCCAGTACTTTTAATAACATGCGAAAACGGATGATTACCGGTGTTGGTAGTTGCCAAAATAATGAACTTTGGGGTTACATCTCCCATATTATTAGTTTGCATAGCCCCACCCGAAATATATTTTAATGCTTGAATGGTATCTTTCGCTCTGCTTATTCTTTCCTCTTTTTTAAGTTGAATTAACTTTTGCGGTTCCCCTTTTTCATTTTTCACAAAAGGGTCATCAACTAACTCAGCTCCGGCTTTTACGGCTTCTTCCTTTAAGCTTTCTGATAAATTTACATATCCGGTTTTATTATAATTTGCAAATGTTCCAACCTGTGCCAAGTCAAGACTAAACATACCTTTCATAATAGCACTGTACTCTTGTTTACTATATGGTACTGAGTCACCTTCCTGTCTTGCCATGCTAGACCAATTTTCTGACGGACTAACAGACGAAGCAGAAACTACAGCTGAATTTTTAAGTGGAGATACACGTGTAACCGTAATATTTACCTTTTTCTTTTTACCCTTTTCTTCAATTTCTTCAGACGCTGCACGCATATATCCAAAAACATCATCATCTGCATATTTAATAGGATTAGCATTTGTAAACGCAATTTTACTTTCTCGAATAACAGGCGATAATTCCCAACCACAGTTCTTTTGCAACGCTTCTCTCCACCAGTAACGCCAAGCCTGACCGGAAACATACACATACTTACGCCCATTTTTATATACACTTTTGGTAGCTACTGCATTATCGAAATTACTTGTAGTGTTTTTACCTGCATTATTTAATGCTACTACATCAACATCTAAAAGGACAAATCCTTGAGTTTTTAAATTTTCCATATTGGGTATTGTTAATTTTGATTTTCTAATTCTTCTTCAAGTTCAATTTCTATATTAAGGTTTAATTCATGCATTTTTTGGTAAATGGCAATTATTAGCATATCCCTTATTTCCTGCCATGAATTTCCATCGGGAAATAAATAATTGGTGTAATCTTCTAACGACACAATAGGTTCTTCGTTATTATTCTTATAGTTTTCAGCAATTAATCCCTTAATGATAAAGCGTCGCAACATTGCAGGATTTCTGGCTCCATCTAAAGCCCGGATACTCTTTTTAATTACATCTTCATTTTCACTTTGTGTAATGAAGTCGGCCATTTGTTTAATTTTTTGAATTGTTTCTTTCTTCATTTGTCCAATATTTATTTGATAGGCTTCAATTATTTTAATGTTCATTTTATGTTTTCGAGACCATCGCAGGAATTCTTTAAGTATCGATTCTCCGGAAAGAAGTTTTTTGTAAATGAAATTTGTCCAGCTTTTATAGTCTTCAAACGAAGTTGAATTTATATTTCCTTTCTTCTCTAATTCAAAACAATCTGACTTTGGATTATACAATGCTCCTTTTTGACCGGAATTATAATAATGAGACCGAACAAAATAATTCCAATCCTTTAGATATTCACCACGAGTGCAAATTGAATAAAACCTAAACACAAGTGCCGGAAGGATATATACCGTAACCTCCGGACTTGCGCCAAAGTTTGTAAAATGCAATAACGATAAAGAAATTGGTTGTTGGTTTTCATTATAAAGTTTTGCTTTATAAATAACGTCATCAACAAAAGAAAACAAGGCATTTGCAGGATTACTAAACTCCGATTTAATAACCCCGACATCTTCAGTATTAGTTCCTACCTTATGAAGATTATTCCTGACATTTTCAAACACATAATGCTTTGTAACTTCATGAATATTTGACTTTATAACTGCAATTCGTCCTTGAATTGATACCGTTCCTAATGGCACAAAGTACATTCGAATCAACATTTCTTTAGAAAGCATAATCCCTTCCTGAAAAAAATGATGAAAATTTACAAACGTTCCTGAACCGGACAATATTGAATTATCTCTACCTGCTTGAAATAGGTATGTATTTTGCCCTGATAAACGGCAATGACCTTTAACAGATTGCTCCTTATTGTTGATAAGGTTACTGAAATACTTTATTGTCTCACTAATTTTTTTGTCTGTTTTAAATGCAGCCTGAGTGATTTTAGAATTTAGAAAAAATGCATTTAGCTTAGCATCCCAGCTATGTACATACAATTTTGCTATATCTTCAATTAACTCTAAAATACTTTTATCCGGTTCCCGCTGTTGTAGATACTCTATTACATATCCGCCAACATCGGCAAAAGGGTCACCGGTTGGTTTTATTAACCATTCCTTATTTATGTTCTCGTTTTTCATATTTGGTTAAGCTATATGTTTAGGCTAAATTTTTCTATATATTAATTTCATCCTGTAAATCCTGTCTAATTTCACACCACCCAAACCCACTACTACTCTTCTCACTTACACCTGCATTCCAAAGCATTTTGTGTATTTCTACAGGAGCATTTAGTGTAAAATCAAACATGTTACCAACAACTCTGGTCTGTTTGCCGGTACCGTTTTTAACCAAGAATCCACCTCTTTTGTATTGGCTTTCAGGCTTAAAATCCAATGGTAATTCAGGTAATATTTCAGTCTTGGTATTTTTGTATTTTTCCAAAAGGTGCTTAATCGAAAGCTCCTGAAACAATTCATGCTCCGGCTTTAGGTACTGTGCATATTTATCTTCAGGTGTCCTGTAACTCACCACCCATGGAGTTTGTAGGCGGTAATTCATGGTTTTAGTAAATTCAGGTTCCGCTAAAGATTCTACTTTAGTTACTGTAAAGTCTATACCGTTAAATTTATTGCCCAAATAAAACTCTTGCTGCATAAACAAGCCTCGTACAAAGTTTGATGCCGCTTCGGGTACATCGAAACCTATCTGCAATTCTACCTCTTGCGTTTTTATCTCAAACAACTTTTGTTCATTATGTAATATTGGCTTACCAAAGTTTAAGCGCGAAAAGCAAAACAGCTTATATAGTTTAGTATCGCTGTTTCCATAACCTTTCTCATGCAGGAACTCTGCAAATTCGGCATCGGCTTGTTTAAGTACTTTATAAATCCATGCACTTATAAAGTACTGGTAATCCATAGGCAACATTCGTTGCTTTGTGGTGCGGTTAAGTGTTAATTTTATTCTCATTTAGCTAAAATTTATCTCATTTTCTAATTCTCTAATTCCCTAATTTTATCATCCCGCAAATCCTTTCTTAAATCTATTTCATTACCCTTCTCCACCTTCGTATACACCACTACTTGCACCTGTTCTTCGGGATGCTCATCAGGTGTTAAGCGTTGTATGCGTGTTTCAAACACATCTGCACCGGTTTCGAGTATGGCAAAAATATGCTTGTTGTATTCTCGTGGAATAAAACCAAGCTTTAAGTCTTTGTAATATATCGCCACAGCATGGTCGTCGTACTTATTTCGAGGTTCGGTTTTAAGCAATAATTTCTTTCCAATTTTTAGTTTGTTAAAAGCAATGCAACCATCGTAATAAGTAAAACCGGCAATGGTAAAGTGGGCAAAATGTTTTCGTTCCATAGCATAAAGTTTTTGTTTAGCATAAAGGAAAAACATACTACTGCCAACTTCCGTCACTCAAAATTTTTTCTGCCCTCTTTTTAATAAAATCCTTTAGTTCTGTGGGATAAATCACTTCCATTTCATGCGAAAGTCCCATCACAAAACGCCCTACTCCTTCGAAACCACAAACCGATGCTTCGAAGTAATATTCGTTATCTTCAACCATACGTATATGTTTTTCAGACAGAGGATACTCCTCTTTTAATAACTCTGTAGCTCTTAGACTTAACTTAAGCTTTATGGGAATATTTTCTTCAGAACTAATTCTAAATACGTCGGTTTGTACCGGAATATGTTCTTGCTCGTACTCCCACGTATCAGAAAGTATTTTAACCGAATCGATGCGGGTATTCTTAAACTGTTTGCAGCACTTATTCTCCACATCGTAAGCCCAAACAGCAATAAAGTTAGAGGTAAACTCAAAGGGTTCTACTAAGCGATCTTGCTTGTTGTTACTGTTGGCCGAAGCATAATCACACAAGATGACTCTTTGCTTTTTCTCTATGGCATTTTTAAGTTGATGGATAGTGTTGCTGTATTCTGCTTTAAAGATGGTTTCTGCAACCCCTTCTGTATTGTAAAGAGAATAGAGTTTATTAACCAGCTTCTGCTTTAAGAGGTTTTCGTTGCTAATGCTATGAATGGCTTTTTGAAGTATGTAAGCCTCTTCTTTAGAAAAATGCAGTAACTCGTCAATCTCTTTAAAGTAAGGACTTTGTTTATCAATATAATACAAACCATCGAGTGGTTGTGGAATAATAAAACCCGCCTCTCTAAAAGTCTTTATGTAACGATAAACACTTCGTTCGGCCATATCAAAACGCTTGGCTATTTCTTCCCGGCTATATTTTATACCGCTTGACAAGTAAAGCAGCATCTCTAATAAACGTTGAAGCTTGTGTTGATCTTCCATATAATTTTTGATTATTACATTGAAAACCTCAATTTACATAATATAGAATAATTTTTAAGTTAATTGGCGTAGAAAAGAATTACCAACCCAACTATTTTTTTAGCAAAAATCTGAAATAATGCAAGTTATATTCAGGGTAAAACTAGATAAAGCACTGTCTTTATATAAAAAAGCTATATTCTTCAATCGACTAGCTGATATTAACCAGTTATCAATTTCAACTTCACACAATCATTTCAATTGATAACTACAACCATATTAGATGATTCATTAAACTATTTGCGGAGACTTCCTCCTTCAAATTTAAACATACGGACACATCCTTCATATTCCATCAATCACTCACTCTCCATATCTAGCCATAAACTGTACCGAACTTAAAGTTGTAGTTATAACCCCAAATGCTCTAATTCTATCAGCACCGTAATTAAGATCAGAAAAGGCTTCTGTTTTCACTCCACAATTATAAGTTAAATCAAACTATAAAGAATTGTGCACACGTCGTCTTTGCATCATGGAAATTTTCATATCAACCCATTTGGCTTCTATAGTGGTATTGAAAACATCGGGATATCAATTATGTGTTGTTCCGCCAAGATTTCACAATAAAAAATATCGCTTTTTACTAAATACCGTACTATATGTTGCACACACCCACATGTGATCAGATATAATCATTAATGACTTCTTTTTGGTAGCTGGACAAAATATTTTCAAACAATTTAGGATTATATCGGTACAAGCAATACCTTATTTTAGTATAAGGATTTAAAGTTTGATTTCCTGCTTTTTCGATTTTGTTTGAAAAATAAAGATACTCCTCAATTGCATGCTCCAAATCATGCTCTTTAAAATCTGTTTTATGAATTAGAATTTCCTGCACAAAATTATCCACCTTATATTCAATAAATTTATAGTCGGGAAAATGCTTTTTGGCGATATATAAGAATCTAAAAACATCAAGTGCCAAATTGGTATCTAAAGATCTTTTTTTTCTTAAACGGTCATATATTATTTTCTCCTCTTGCAATATTTCTTTTTTAATACTAAGAAATTCTTCATCTGCTATTTCAAATAAAGCTGATAAACGGTTAATTCTTCGTTTTAAATTATGCGGTATACTTTTTTTGTATTTAATTTTATGATCTAAAATACTCCACGCGTCCTGAATTACCGTCCTTATCTGCAATTCAAATACGATCGAACTATAGTCTTCAATATTCTTATCTACACCTCTCTTTTTTCTTAACTTTAACTGTAGGTGCAGACCTTTATATCCGAATTGATTTTCGGTTTTTTCAAGTAAACTTGTTTTATCGGTCGTTTCCACAACCTTAAAATGTTTTTTTAGTTTGCTTTTTATCGAAACAAGATCATCAGAATAATAACAAACAGCCCTCACTCCAATTAGATCTGTAATATAATCTTGAATTTTAAACGAGGAATGTGCATCCAGAAAAGGTAAATATTTACTTTGGAACTTTTTAATACACTCATCACAAGATTTAACTCTAAATAAAACTTGATCTACTTTATCGATATTCTCGATAATATTGCAATAATATCCCATTGCTTTTTGATGGTAAGTAAGTTGTTGTTGGTACCATTTTTTAAACTCCTCAACTTTTTCTTCAATCTGATCCATGATACTATTTACTTAAACTCCCTCAACATTTACACAAACCTTAATGACACTTGGTAAAAACTACCACTTAAAAATTAATTGTCACACATTTTGCTTAAATTACTATAATTAATTGATATTGTATAATCTCAATAAAATTTTAAGTTCTAAAAATACCTTCACCAATAATGAACAACACAGGCACTTTTTGGACACCTTTAGACAATGCTGCTAAAATATTCCCGGCTATCAGAAGCAAGGAAAACACTACCGTAATACGGCTTACTGCCAATTTAACAGAAAGAATTACGATTAGTAGTCTTTTTAGAGCAGTGAAGCGTGCTGAAAAAAGATTTCCATATTTCAAAGTTAGTTTACACGAAGGCTTTTTTTGGCATTACCTGGAACAAATCAATGATCAAATAATTATCCAACATGATGATGCGGTTCCTTGCAAAGCCTTTAACCGGAAGACTAAAAATAATTTGCTAGTGAGAATTCTAGTTCATAAAAATAGGTTAAGTGCTGAATTTTCGCACATACTTACTGACGGCTACGGATTATTAACCTTTCTGAAATCCATACTCATATATTATTTTCAGGATAAAGGTTTTATCCACTTGGATCAAATAGATAGCTTTTATACAATGAAAGCTGATAATGAAGAATTTGAAGACGCTTACAACAGGTATTTCAAAGAGAATATTCCTCATGTCATAAAACAACCCAAAGCTTTTCATTTGCCCTTTCTTTTAAAGAAAAAACCCCGATTTGATCTTTTATTTGCTATATTATCTATTCAGCAAATAAAACAAAAAGCAAAGGAAAAAGGTGTAAGCGTAACTGATTATTTGGTTGCCGTCTATTTGTTGACACTTCAGGATATCTATCATGAATACAAAAAAAATGGAATTTACTCATCAAGTAAGATCGCAAGAATTCAGGTACCGGTAAATATTAGAAATATTTATCCTACCAAATCACTACGTAATTTTTCACTCTTTGTTATGCCCGAAATAGACTTTCGCTTAGGCAAATATTCATTTGATGAGATCCTTAAAATTGTATATCATAAAATGAAGCTAGAAACCGATGAAAAACTAATCAGCAAAATCATATCTCGTAACGTAAGTAGTGAACGAAATTTTTGGGTTAGGGGAATTCCTATTTGGATAAAAAGTATAATCCTTTTTTATAAATACCATTCTCAAGGAACCAATTTGTATAGTGGTGTTTTAACAAATTTGGGGAAAATAGAGCTACCTGATCCTATCCGTAAAAAAGTTGATTATTTCACAATTTCGCCTCCTCCTCCAAATAAGAATCTCAAGATTAACTGCGGTGTCATCGGTTATGAGGATACGCTTACTTTAAGTTTTGGTAACATAACAAAATCCAAAGAATTTGAAAGAAGGTATCTTCACTTTCTATCTATGCAAGGCATAAATATCAGAATTACTAAACATTAAAATTACTTTATGGAATATTGTAAAAATTGTGAAGTAGAATTAGATGATGATATGGCATTTTGCCCTTTATGTGGACTAAGTGCTGGCGAAGAACCAATAGCAGTTAAAATTTCCAAGGAGAAATATGCCCATTTCAGGGATAAAACTATAGATGAAATTGAAAACTTAAGTTTTATTCAAAAGCTAAATCTAATTTGGAAAATCTCCGGTATCATTCTGATATCCGGTATTATTATCACACTTGTTATAAACTTAATAATAAGCCACAACATCAACTGGGGGAAGTATAATTTAATAGCTTCACTAGTCATTTTTGCAAACATTAGTATTGCTATCTTTTTTCGAAAAAAACCTTTGCTTCTGATTATATGCAGCTTGACATCCTTAATATTGATGTTTTTAACGATAGATTATTTAAATGGAGATAATGATTGGGGGATAAAATTAGGAATTCCGATTGTTACATCCGTTTATGTATTATCACTTGTAATTTTTGTCTTAATTCGAATTTCAAATCAAATAGGATTCAATATTTTAGCGTATATTTTTATAGCTATAGCTACACTATTACTTTGCATTGAGTTATTTGTATCTCTCTATTCTCATCAAATAATTATTCTAAAGTGGAGTTTAATTACTGGTGCATCATTAATACCTATTTCCGGTTTATTATTTTTTGTGCATTATAAACTTAAAAAAGGAATAGATCTAAAACGATTTTTTCATATTTAAAACCCTAGCATTAGCTCTAACCAAAAATTAAGCTCAAATACATAAATAAGTTAAAAGTTAGCTATTCATCCATGTGTAAAACCAATTACCCAAAAATTGCACCTTCGAACAAAAACAGAAGCTAAAATCAATTCGAGACCTGAAGCATATATCAACAGTAAAGTAAATGGATAATGAACCATAGAAAACAATGTTGACACAAAAAGACCAAATTAGTATAATTGGCTTTTCAATTATAAAAAAACAATAAGATTAAGCGAAATAAACTCAAGCAAAATAAATTGCTGAAAGTCTCCCCAAAGTGGAAAAAGAAGAACATGCCAGGATAAATATAAAGGTATTATTGAGGGTAGCATAAAATGCACAAACTAAACCAATACGTAGAAAATGGGTAATAAATTGAGTACAGAGTATTTAAAATTAGCCAGTTTAACTATTAAAAACTCATTACGAGTCTTTTACGAAACAAAATGTATCCAATCCAGAAAATAGAAACACTTACGATATATAAATTACTTAAACCAGCCTATCAATTGAAATTTTAAAGACACTGGTATTAGCACTGTATTAGGTTCAAAATTCTTTCATACACAATTTCCTCAAAAACTTATTGCTTGTCATTTTCACCATAAAAATCAGCTTTATTGGGATCTTTTTCCATTGTAAGAAAATCCCAAATCTCATTTAATATTTGTCGTTCATCTAGCTTAGAGAGTTTATGACCTTCAATATACTGTACCTCAGCAACATTCTGAAAGAATTTATCGAAATCAGCATAATACCCTTCTACACGCAAAAAGCGAACAAATACTCTTGGAAAGCTTAATTTAATTACGAATTCGTATTCCGGGAAAAATAATTTATTTGATCCTAAAAAATAGTTTTTAAATTTATTTGGTATCATATCTTTTAATATTATTAGTCTAAATTATAGCCTTTATCCATATAATAGTTTAAAACAAGAGGTTCATTAGTTGTTGCTTTTAGTTGAAATAGGTATAGTAAACTTGAAGGCATGCCATTACGAAGAATGCTTCCAACTCATATTACCCTCCTTCTCTCTCAACTAATTCCTAACGCAACAATAATTCAAATCCTTTACCATATTCTTGCGCAGCACCTTGCACTGAGAACCCCTTAAATTGAAAATTATTATTGAAAATTCTTCATCTATTCTTTTTCCATTAACTTTAAAAGTTATCTCAACAAAATCATTTTTTAATTGTGCAGAAACATCAATACGACTAAACTTAAAAGCATCATTGAGTAGATTCCTAAAATACTATCAAAAAGATCATGTAGTTCATGTACTACAATTCTGTATAGTTTATCTTTTGTGCTGATAAGATCGATTAAATACAAGATTCTCTACTCAACTTTTTTTCAATATCTTTTTGTTGTATTTATATTATTCTCTTCAGCTCAGAAATTTCCTGATTTAGAATCTATATGCAATTTTCATCGGATGTATTTCCCAGTTAAACTTTCAAAAATTTCAATACGTGAATTGATAAAGACTATAAGTTAAGCTATTTCTTATTCCAAAACAATTAAAATAAAGTGCTTTAAAAATAAAATTCGTAACACATTGAATATAAATCTTAAAAGGACTGACTCAATCCGCTCGCTACGCAACATACACTTCATGTAAAACACATTTTTTTTGGGTATTATGGGTTTTTAAAGTTTATAACATGTAACTAAACTTTGACTGCAGAATATCATCCTTGACCCATGTAGAAAAAACAGCTGTCAAGTATCGTTTATCTGCACAAAATATTCAGTTCGTTCTGATTTTTGAGATGATGTCGAATTTTTGATATTAATTAATTACAAATGCAAATATTTCGTCGAAACAATTGAATATCCCAAAAATGGCAACACCTTCAAGATTTCTAATATTCTGAGGGTATTTCAGCTATTCTTTGAGGATTTTCAGCGTATAGATAGCACCAGCTTCAATAATAACATTCATATAATATAAACCCGGGTTTAAACCTCATGTACGGATTGTCGTGAATTCATTATTTGACATAAAATATGCGACCCATTGGGTTGAATTAATTGCACCCAACACATCTTCCTATAAACCCCAAGTTTTCAACATCATAAGAGAAGTACTTAATAAACTTTTTACAACAGTATTATTCAGTTTGCAATCAGATTTATTATTTCCTGCCCGTTATCTTTTTATAGTCAACCATGGGAACGCCTTTGCACTGATGAACTTCTTTGCGGAATAAACGAAATTCCACCAATATTTCATGCGTGGAGTTTAATCCATACGCTGCGATAAAATTATGCTCAAAGGCATAACCTATTCGCCAACTATCAGATAAGCGCATGCTAAAAATGGCAGCCAACTGACGCGACGAACGCACCGAGACGCCTAAATCTACTGTTTCCTGATAGCCTTTTCCGGTGCCCAGACTACGCTTTAACCGTAACAATACATTCCCTTCGTAAACAAAAATATTGCTACGGTTAATTCCATAAGCGCCAATAAAATAATCTAACTTTTGATGACGGGTATCCTTAACTATTAAGTATGCAAACTGGTGATTGGTATTTAAATAATCATCGGTATTATTGCCTGAAAACAGATGTGTTGATGATACGCCTACATCTAAAAATCGACTGGAATACTCCAATCCGGCATGTGCATCCGGCTTGCTAACACTTTCATTAGAATAATTTACCGCATCATCATTTTCGATCACAGCTTCAAACTCAGAGCCTCTGATTGACCTGCGAAACAAACCGCCGGAAATACCAAAACTAAGAGCTGCTGTTTGATTTAGCCTTAAATGATAGGCATAAGACAACATCGGATTAATCACACGTGTTACGCCAATATCATCAACCATACACGATATGCCAATTCCACTATTATACTTAGCCAAATAATCTGTTACGCTTAAATTATAAACTTTAGGAGCCCCCTTAACCCCAATCCATTGCTGACGAACATTGGAAAAAACCCTAAAGAAATGCTTATTACCCAAGTTAGCCGGATTGTATTGACTGCGATTGTACCAGTGGGTAGTCATATTAATATCCGACTGGGCAAAGGTTTGGGAAATAAATCCTTGTGTTAATACAAGACTTCCCCAAAGTAATATATGCTTAATATTAAGTTTCATTTTAATAGCTTTTGGAAAGGTTAGCATAATTTATCGTACAAGGGTCACATAACCTTTTTCGTTAAACTCCTGCTTATTGCCTTTTATGTCATACAATGGATATGTTAATGAATAAAAATAGGTATCCTGACTAACGGCCTCTCCATTGTATATTCCATCCCATCCATCCATACCTTCATACAGTACTTTACCAAAGCGATCAAAAACTTGAGTTTCTACTCCCGGCATAAACAAATCATTCACACCATCGCCATTAGGTGAAAACACATTGGGCACGTAAGGAACCACATTAATAATATCTTTTGAACTTTTTAAACATCCAAAGTCAGTAACAGCTTCCAAGTTAACAATAAAATACTCCGGCTCATTTTCCGTATTGTAATCATGAAGCACCTCATCCCCATTGGCAACACTTCCATCTCCCAAAATCCAGTTGTAATTGGTACTCTCTTCTGCCACAGTTGTAAAGATGACTTCACTTTCTTTGTAGTTTATTTTATCGCGCGAAACAAAAATCTCTGCACCCGGGAGAGGTACTGCTTGAATGTGAGCCGTATCTTTCTTGACACAACCGTAGGCATCTTTGGCAATAACCACACAAGTCTGAGGTGCAATCACCAACCTCGAAGAGCTGTTTGAACCGTTGTCCCAAAGAAAAGCTTCATCTGATTCAACCGTAATTATTGCACTATCACCTTCACATAAAATACGGTCCCCATCTAAGAATAAATCAAAATCCGGCAATTCTCTTACCGTATAATTGACTGGTTCAGAATCACAACCAGTGTTAGCATGACCAATCACTTGATAGGTTCCTCCGGGCGAACTAACTTTAATACCGGAACCTGAAGTTTCAATACCCGTACTTGTATTCGTCCAGGTATAATCATCGGCTCCTGTCCCAATTAAAGAAACACTTTGGCCGGGACAAAATATCGAATCACCCAAAATGCTAACTACCCAGGGAAATCGCGTTTAAACATTTAGGATTTTCGCCCTATATTTGTCATTCAAAGCAGCTGTTAATCTCTTAGCAGGTTTAGAGATCTTCTTGGATGTTTCCCTCTCGAGCATAGCCAAAGCAAGCTTTAGCATGATGTTGTAATTTATTGCAGAATTATCTTTTTTCTTCAAAGATGAATCTTCTTTA
>QKJP01000054.1 GCA_003249255.1 Bacteroidales bacterium | reverse complement strand
AATAATCCATCGGAAGCGGTAAAAGTAAGGACTTCACTTCCATTCCAGTTAGTTGGATAAGTGAGGGTGGCTACATGGAATTCATCTATACTCACTTGGAAATTGACATTTCCGCTGTATGACCAGGTGAGATTGGAGACTTCATCATCTACATCACTCACATAAGTATTTAGGTCGATGGAGCTAAACAGCTCATCTTCTTGAACCGTTTGATTAGGAATATCACTAACTAACGGTGCATCGTTAACGGCATTGACGGTAAAAGTTACATCATCAGAAGCGCTTAATAATCCATCGGAAGCGGTAAAAGTAAGGACTTCACTTCCATTCCAGTTAGCAGGATAAGTGATGGTGGCTACATGAAAGGCATCTATGGTTACGTTTAAATCAGTATTGCCGCTATAACTCCAAGTTAACAATGCTAACTCTGTATCACTATCGCTGACATAAGCATTTAAATTAATCGCTAAAAAAGGAGCATCTTCTTGAACTGTTTGATCGGGAATATCTGAAACAACCGGAGCTGATTGGGCATAAAGAAAAACATGGACACAAGAAAATAAGAGACTAACCATGGCTAACCTCTTCATTAAAACACCCGCTGACTTTTCTCTTACCATAAGAGCAATTTACAGCGGCGCTAAAAAAAAATCCATCAACTAATAATCATAAGATTGATGAATTCATTTTTTTTTGATAAAGAGTACTATAGGATAAATAAAGGTGATTTTTTTATCATTGTGTGATGAGATCCTTTTTAGGCTTTAATCGTTTCAACTCTTTAGAAACTTTTGATTTTTCGTCTTTTAAATATTTAACCTCTTTGAGCACAAAAGATATTTCATACGCATCTCGTATGGCTTCCTTATCAAACTTCTCCATTAAAATATAATGGTGCTTCTTTCCGATAAACTCTACTTTTAATGGCTTATCCACATTGGAGGCAATAAAATCCACAACTCCATTATCTTTACCATCCTTATATTGAACTACTTCCCATTTAAATTCACCATCATCAAAATGGCGATTCTGAAAATCATCTTTTTCGATTTCTTCACTCAGGATCTTACTTTCTTTATCATAAACCTTGATTTGCTTGTGGTAAATATGCTCTTCCCCTACATATCTACTGGAAATAAAAAACTCTCCTTCGGTATTTAAATGAGCACTAATATAAGATCGATTAAAAGAGTTTTCAGGACGTTGACGTTTGTGAATTAGTAATGTTTTCGCTCCATATTCTTCAGATTCACGAAAATTCTTCATCAATAAGGCCAACTCCCCCTCTTTTATCGTTAACATACTATCCAAATAAACAAGGTTTTCTTCTTGTTCCTGAACACGAATGCTACGTAGCAAATCTTTTCCCCTGGTCACATACTCCACATAATCAGGATAAAACTCAACAATGGTATCGATTACTAATTTGGCATCATTAAAACGTTTGATGTGAAATAATGAATCGGCCAATTCATATTTGGTTTTAACCTTTTCTTCATAATTTGGTGTACATGAAAACAAACTTACCAAACCTAGTATCAATATTAACTGTCTGATCATCCTTGCAATTTTTTTTGTGTAGTTGATGCAAAAGTATAGAATATTAAACAATCTGTTCATTGTTTTTCTAAAATCAGGGTTAACCATGTTTGATATCCGTTTTACCCATAATTAGTTCAACTGATGCAAAAGCCCAGAGTTCATGAAGGAAAACAATAAAAATCTGTGTCCCAGTCTGTATCGGGAAGATCAGCGTATATATTATTTTATTTAACGTTATACTGAATTCTTTTAATTATATATAATTGCAGACATTCAAAGATCAATGACATCCTCCTCTACTAAACAACTGACCTACATCCAATTTAAACTCAGATGCTATAAACCTCTGCCTCACCGATCTCAACGATAAAAAGTACGGATACGGAATTAATTAACAACCATTGCCAGAGTTCTAAGAATTAAAACCTTTAGCATCTTTTAACTATATGTTACATAAGATTAACTTATGTTTAACTCATTTATTTTTCTTTTTAAGTTTTCTTCGCAATTATTTTTCACACCCAACGTTTAACAAAGAAATATTTATTATACTAAAGTATGAAGAAGCTTCTACTACTGGTATGCTTTACCGGTAGCCTGCAATACTTATGGTCACAAAAATCATCCTATACAATAAGCGGTTATGTGAGTGACAACGAAAGTGGCGAAAAACTCATTAATGCCAACGTTTACAATCCTCTCGACTTTAAAGGAGCTGTAACTAATCCATATGGCTTTTATAGTTTAACATTACCTCAAGGAAAATACACCATAAAATATTCTTATGTAGGATATACACCTCAAGAAATAACAATTGAGCTAAATGCCGATAAAACCATCAACATTGATTTATCAACTGCCAAATTGATCGAAGAAGTGACCGTGATAGGCACCGGTGTAGAAGACAAGTTGCAAAGCACCCAAATGAGTCGCGATGTCATTAACATGGAAACCGTTAAAACCTTGCCCGCCTTTATGGGAGAAGCTGATGTTATTAAAACATTGCAATTACTGCCGGGGGTACAATCAGGTACAGAAGGGTCGAGTGGTCTATATGTGCGAGGTGGTGGTCCCGATCAAAACTTAATATTGCTGGATGGTGTACCGGTCTATAATGCCAATCATTTATTTGGCTTCTTTTCGGTATTTAATCCGGATGCAATTAAAAATGTGACTCTATACAAAGGCGGATTTCCAGCTCGTTATGGAGGAAGACTCTCATCGGTGGTGGATGTACGCATGAAAGAAGGAAACGAAAAAGAATTTCACGGCGGATATCAAATCGGACTCATCTCCTCAAAACTATTTTTAGAAGGCCCAATAATTAAGGACAAAACCGCTTTTAGCTTTTCGGCACGAAGAACTTATGCGGATCTTCTCATGCGTCCATTCCAGAATAAAAAAAAAGGAATATTTGGCTATTACTTTTATGACCTAAACGCTAAAGTAAACCATAAATTTTCGGACAAAAGCCGCTTGTTTTTAAGTGCCTATACCGGTAAGGATAAGGCCTATTATTTTAATGAACAGACCTACATGAGCAATGATTATACCGAACCTTCAAATACTACAAAATCAAAAGACATTAATGAATCTGATCTCTATTGGCAAAACTTAACCACTTCTTTAAGATGGAATTACATTTTCAACAATAAACTTTTTAGCAACACTACCCTCATTTACAGTAACTATAATTTTAATATCGGTGAAGACAACAAAACCTACAAAGATTCTGAATTAACAGACCAGAATTCTTATCTTTATTCATCAGGAATAAATGACATTGGTTTAAAAGTTGACTTTGATTATTACCCCATTCAAAATCACAACGTCAAATTTGGAGGTAAATACCTGTACCACACCTTCAATCCGGGAATCGAAACAAGTAAATTCAAATTTGAAGAAGAAAAAAATACCGACAATATAGAGATTGGCGAAAACAAAAAGTATGCACATGAAGCTTACGCTTTCATTGAAGATGAGATAGCTCTATTTTCAAATTTAAAACTAAATGCAGGTCTACATTATTCAACCTTTAATGTAAATAGTACATCTTACAGTTCATTAGAACCAAGAGTCAGTGCCCGTTATTTAATTTCAGATAAACTAACGGCTAAAGCAGCCTATTCTAAAATGCAGCAATACCTCCACTTGTTAAGTAATTCAACCATCGGGTTGCCTACTGATTTATGGTTACCTACTACTGAAAAAGTAAAACCTCAAGCTTCTGAGCAATATGCCGCCGGCTTGTTTTATAGTCCAAAAGGAAAATTCACCATATCGGCAGAAGGTTTTTACAAAACCATGGATAATCTAATTGAATATAAACCGGGAGCTTCTTTCTTTTCCTCCAGTGAAAGCTGGGAAAATAAAATCTATGCCGGAGAAGGTCGATCGTATGGTTTAGAACTACTTGCCCGAAAAGAAGTAGGCAAAACAACTGGATGGATTGGATACACCTGGTCTAAAACCGAACGACTTTTTAACCGTGAAAACAATGTATTAAACTATGGAAATTGGTATCCTGCCAGATATGACCGCAGGCACGACATATCCATTGTACTTACCCATAAACCATCTGATAGAATTGACTTTGGGGTAACTTGGGTGTATAGTACCGGAAATGCGCTTACATTAGCCGGTAATCGCATTCAAACATTAGAAACCAACTCCAATACCAATTATTGGTACTCATCCACAGTAGATTACTTTGAAGAAAGAAATAATTACCGAATGCCGGCCTATCATCGCTTAGATTTTGGTATTAATTTTCATAAACAGAAAAAAAGAGGCATTCGCACCTGGAACATTAGTATCTATAATGTCTATAACCGGAAAAACCCATTTTTCTTAGATACAACAACTAATAAAGAGACTAATAGTCTTACTTTAAAGCAAATTTCATTATTTCCAATTTTACCATCCATTTCATATAGCTATAAATTTTAAACGGATGAAAACAATTTTATATATCTCCTTACTGGCACTTGGTATTCTTTTTTCTTCATGCGAAAAAGAAATTACATATAAAGGAGAAGCCATAGATAATTTTTTAGTGGTCAATGGCGTTTTATCAAACGACTCACTGCTTCAACTCAATATTTCTCGAAGCACAACCATCTTTGAACCTGATTATGACCACTTTATTCAGGATGCGAATGTAAGCATATACGAAAACGGAGAATTGGTAGAAACATTGTCAGTAGATACTCTTTATAACATTATATATCCAACTAAAGAAAATAATCTTAGAGGAGACAGGTACTATATCCTTACCCAAGATGACTCCATTCAATCCCCCTATGAATTAAACTTATTAGGCAAAAAACCGGGAACCTATTCATCACCAACATTTAAACCTCAAATCGGAAAAAACTACACCATTAAAGTCGAACAAAAAGATTTTGAAACGGTTAGTGCTTCGGTGAACATACCACAAAAAGCCAATGCTGCCATTGAATCAATAGAAAACAAAGAAATCACTTATACCTATACTGATCCATTTATTTCAGAATCATCAGTGACAGAAAGCTACACTCAAACAAATTTTAAAGTAAAGATAAAAGATCCGGAGGGGCGAAACTTCTACCAATTAAGATTACAAATACCATACACCCCAAAAATTTGGGACGAAGAAAAACAGAAATATTTTACTGATCCTGAAGCGAAAGAACAGTTAATATCAGTACATCAAATCATTTCCAAAGACCCTGTTTTAAATAATAACACCATTCCGGATGAGAACGAAGAATATCAACCAAATCCCTATCTACTTTTTAATGATGAACTTTTTAACGGGAAAGATTACACATTAGCATTTTTCATTCAGAACAATTTAAAAGTTGAAGATTTCAGCAAAATTAAATTGGATTTAGTAGCAATCAGCCAAGAACTTTACCTTTATCTAAGATCAATTACAGCAAGTAACGAGAGCGATTTCGACATTTTTAGCGAACCTGTAGAAATACAATGCAATGTTCAAAATGGGGCCGGTATCATAGGGGCATCCACATCAAATGTTCTAACTTATAATAACTAAATTCTAATTATCCCAATTCCAGCCCTGATCTTACGATAAAAGATCAGGGCTGTTTTCATTTACCATTTCCACGAATCCCATTTCTTTGTTTACTAAACCACCCCCTCCCCTCTTACTATTGGTTTTATTATTTCGTAATTTTCAAAATAGAGCTAAATAATTGAACCTTAAAAGCCTTAACTAATGAAACACATCGTTCTACTCTTGTTTTCTATTTATTGCTTCCAAGGGTTATTTAGCCAATCTTCAAAATATACCATCAGTGGATATGTAAGCGATGCTGTAAGTGGTGAAAAACTAATCAATGCCAACGTTTATAACCCACAGGATTTAACTGGTGCCGTTTCAAATATTTATGGTTTTTACAGTTTAACCTTACCGGCCGGTAAATATATAATCACCTATTCTTATGTCGGATACACGGCACAACATGTAACAATTGATTTAAACTCGGATAAAACCATAAACATCAATCTGGAAGCAACAAAGTCAATAGAAGAAGTGACTGTAATGGCCTCGAGTACCGGAAACAAAATGCTTGATACTCAAATGAGCAAGGAGGTAATCACCATGGAAACCGTTAAAACCTTACCTGCATTTATGGGAGAGGCAGACATTGTAAAGACGTTGCAATTATTGCCCGGTGTACAATCCGGTTCTGAAGCTTCAACCGGCCTATACGTAAGAGGTGGAGGCCCGGATCAAAACCTTGTCTTGTTAGATGGCGTTCCGGTATATAATGCCAATCACCTGTTTGGTTTTTTCTCGGTTTTTAATCCGGACGCGATAAAAAATGTTTCTCTTTACAAAGGTGGTTTTCCGGCCAGATTTGGTGGTCGTTTATCGTCAGTGGTTGATATCCGAATGAAAGAAGGAAATGAAAAGGATTTTCATGGGGGCTTTCACATCGGAGTAGTCTCTTCAAAAATATATGCAGAAGGCCCCATTCAAAAGGACAAAACAGCTTTTCACTTTTCTGCCCGCCGAACCTACATTGATGTGTTAACCAAACCTTTTATGGATAAAGAACTAGGGGAAGCAGGATATTACTTTTATGACTTAAACGCCAAAGTAAACCACAAATTTTCTGACAAAAGCCGTTTTTACCTTAGTGCCTACACGGGCAAAGACAAAGCCTACTCGACTTACGAAGAAAAATATCAAAATGGCCACCCTGAAATTAAATCATACAAAAATACAGAAGAAGCTGATATGTATTGGGGTAATGTTACCACTGCTGCAAGGTGGAATTACATCATTAGTAAGAAAATCTTTAGTAACACAACCATCACCTACAGCAGGTATAATTTCAACATCAAGGCTCATTCTGAATACATCGAAAACGATATCCTCACCTCTAATTTCTCCTACCATTACCGATCCGGCATAGATGATATAAGTGCAAAAGTTGAATTTGACTGGTATCCGAACCATAACCATTCGGTAAAATTTGGAGCCAATTACATCGACCACTCATTTAGCCCCGGAGTAGAAACCTTTAATGAATTTGCTGTAGGGGTACAAAACATAAGTGCCACTTTGGGAGCAGATAAAACATACGCCACCGAAATAAGTACTTTCATCGAAGACGATGTAAATATAGGGACTTTATTAAAAGTCAACCTGGGAGTACATACGTCGGGCTTTTTTGTAAATGATGCTTTTTATCATTCTATCGAACCTCGAATTGGCACACGCCTTATACTCAATGACCAAATAACCATAAAAGCAGCGTACTCGAAAATGCAGCAATACCTGCATTTACTAAGTAACTCAAGCATTGGTTTACCCACCGACTTGTGGCTACCCGTAACTGATCGCATCAAACCACAAAAATCGCATCAATATGCAATAGGAGGAATTTATAGTCCATCCAATATTTTCACCTATTCGGCAGAAGGTTTTTACAAGACCATGAATAATGTACTTGAATATAAAGAAGGTGCTACGTTTTTTGGATCATCAACCGGATGGGAAGATAAAGTTTTTATGGGAGAAGCTATTGCTTATGGGTTTGAATTATTGGCTCGAAAAGAAGTAGGTAAAACCACCGGGTGGATGGGCTACACCTGGTCTAAATCGGAACGCTATTTTGAAGAACTTAGTCAATCCTGGTTTCCTGCCAAGTACGACCGCCGCCATGATGTATCCATCGTTTTCAGCCATAGACCCAACGATAAAATAGATTTTGGAGCCACATGGGTTTATGGCACAGGAACTACATTTACCCTTTCGACTCACGAAATAGCTACTCTGCCGTCTGAGTACATACCAAATTGGAGACCGCACACCGGCATGGCAACTCACTTTGAAGGACGTAATAATTACCGCATGCCGGATTATCACCGATTAGATATTGGCATTAACTTTCATAAAAAGAAAAAGCGAGGAACACGCACCTGGAATATTAGTATCTATAATGTATACAATAGAAAAAATGCGTTTTACCTCTATCTGGGATATGACGACGAAGGCAATAAAGCATTGAAACAAATTTCTTTATTCCCGATTCTCCCTTCTGTTTCTTATTCATATAATTTTTAGGCTTATGAAAAGGATATTGCTTTACATATTATTGGCTTCTTCATTCCTCTTATCTTGCGAAACCAATATTCCCTACGAAGGAGAACATCCTAAAAATTTCCTTGTGCTAAACTGCCAAATATTTGCAGATTCGACCATTATGGTTTTAGTTACCAAAAGTAACACCATCGTGGACCCGGATAGAATAACTAGCCTGGAGGATGCCAATGTAAAACTTTTCGAAAATGGGATGTTTATAGAAAACCTCACTCACATAGAAGATGGCATCTACCTATCGGATCACATTGCGTCTGAAAATCTCAGATATAGAATTGAAGTCAGCCACCATGATTACAACACAGTTTACAGTGAAGCTACTGTTCCCGGTCAGGCTGTTGCTGAAATTATAACTATTAAAGATAAACCCGAGCTTGAAACAGAGCTAAAACTAAAAATCACCGATTCGAAAGAAAAAAATTATTACAAGCTAGATATATACATCCCATCTTTTGAAGAAGATAAACTGTCAGAGTCTACCACAAAAAAACTCCAGCGCCAAAATATCTGGTCGGAAGACCCGGTATTAAACTACAATACTGTTAAGGATGAAGTACGGGATGCGCCACCTAATAAATTTCAGATATTTGATGATGATCTTTTTAACGGTGAAGAATATGTACTCACTTTTTCGACCCACTCTTACTATGAACAGGAAGGAGAACTTAAATTCCACAACGACATAAAGGTTAATTTAGAGTGCATTTCAAAAGAGCTATTTATGTACTACAAAACCTTAGATGCCCAGGATTGGTATGGCGAAAGTCCTTTTTCTGAACCGGTTAGATTACATACAAACATCATTAATGGTTCTGGTATTTTAGGGGCTTGTAATGCTAATTACATCCATTTACCATAGCCTCAATAGCCGTGTAACAGTATTTTTAATAGTGGCTAATTACATTTTAAACAATACCTGTTCCGGTTGAACCCATCTAATTTTATGAGAAACAGGAGATAAGCTTGCAATATGCATAGAATATTCCGGATGAACACTTACTTCTTGAAAATAAAACAATCCGAATTCTGTTTCCACGGTGTCTTTCACGCAGGAATATTTATTGAGCCCATCAACAATCCCGCAACCACAGGCTTTTAGCAAAGCTTCTTTTTGAGTCCATATTTTAAAAAAGGGCTCCTCAGAAAATTGACAACTTTCAAGAAATTGATATTCTTGTTGATGAAAATTTTTAGATATTGTGCCTACATCTACATTTGATATTCTTTCAATATCAATTCCAATTTTTTCATCATGAAAGATACAAGCTGAAAAATTCCCACTATGACTAATATTAAATTGATGCATTATATCTAAGACTGGTTTATTATAAGGGCTTCTTCTCCAAGTATTCAATATTCTTTTGTCGTAATTTAAATCTAATAAACCGTTTAATAAAGATAATTTCCCCTTTAAAGTTCGGTATCTGTCAAAAGATACAGTATAACGATTAATTTCGTTTTGAATCTTGGAAGGCAGGAGCGTTTTTAAGGCTTTATAATTAGCCTCAGTAATTAGCTTTATATCGCCGATATATATATCAAATTCATCTTGCTTTTAAATTTGTAATCTCAACCATTTCAGCACCTAATTCAATATCGAACTATAAATGCATATAAATATATCTTTGGAAGAAAACTCAATTTGCACAAAAAACCATTACATCCCCTTACAATTTAGCTTATATCCATTGGCACACATCTATAAGTTTACTTTAAAATTCACCCCCAGGAAGTTATTCTCTGGATTAATCAAAAATGATCCCACCATTAATATTGCATCAAACCAAGCATGAGCAGCTACAACTGGACCAATATTATAATTTCTTCTTTGAACATCTCTGGCATAAAACATTCCTGCTAAACTTGTTCCGGCAACTTGAACTGCCATTAAACCATAATCTGGATTTTTCTGAAATAGGAAATTTGGAGCATGTACGGCTCCAAATGCTAAACTTGAATAAATCAAACCTTTTCTTTGTCCATAATTATTATCTAGTAAAGGAAGCAACCAATTTCTGAACTGATATTCCTCAACAACTCCCGCTCCCCATCCATAGGAGAAACCTATTGGCAAATAACAGACCAATGCCTGATTACGAGGAATATACCTATCTGCAAATGCCATTTTTTCGATATCCAGTAAAGATGGTGAATTGTTTTTTTCTCCAACAAAATAATTTGCAGTAAGTGTAGCACCCGCAATTAATACCATTACACCTGTTATCGGAGTAAAAACATTTTCTTTCTTAAAAGGAGATAAATACAAATCTTTGGTACTAATATCATGGTATTTAAATTCAGGATTTCGATACTGTACATTTTCAAGATGAGTTTTAAAGTTTGCTAACTTTTCAACCTTAAAAGCCATTATTCCGAATGATTTTGGATAATTATAATACGGTGTAGTGCTATTACTTTTTAATTTATCGTCGTATTTTACTCCTAAATAGGTTAAACCGATCTCCATTGTTGCAAAAATAGTACCTTCAAAGTATTTCTTTTGATAAAAATAAGAGGCACCGGGAACTGCAATAGTCCATATTGGAAGCTTTGCCGGTTTTGTCGTTAATAATGAATCTTTATATTGACCAAAAACATTTACTGATAATATCAATACAGAAAATACCTTATTCATCTTTTTATTATATAACTATTTTTCTAAAAATAATTGCTTATTCAGATTGAATATAATACAAGCATTACCGATGGTCATATGTAGTTTTTTAGACAGCAATGCTGAAATTGCTCTAGTAATTATTTCAACAATAGAAGCATTGGTTTAAGAAGAAAGGGTGAAATTTAGTTTTTTTTCTGAGTTATTACCTTCAAGCTTACAATCTTGTTGATATTTGGAATTACTATATTTATAAATATACGGTATAGAGTCTTCTAAAAATTTTGTTCGACAAAGCCTTCTTTGAATTTTCCCACTCGATGTTTTTGGCAACTGCAAAGGTCTCAATAATACTATATGATCAATAGCTAATTCAAATTCAATTAGTAAAGATTCAATAACACACTTGACTATTGCTTTGTTATCCAAATCATTCATAACCGAACGTTTAACCTCAAGCATTATAACCAATTGTGCTAAATCATTCTGTTCTATGGAGAAGGCAGCTATACTGTTTTCTTGAATGGCCTGATGTGATTTTTCAATTGCCTTCTCAAGATCTTGAGGATAATAATTTTTTCCTTTAATAATTATCAAATCCTTTAAGCGGCCGGTTAGATATAGCTCCTTTTCATAAATAAATCCTAAATCACCAGTTCGCAGATAGATCTCTTTTTCTTTTCCAATTCTGGCATTATATACCTCATTACTAAGCTCTGCATTCTTCCAATAGCCTAAAGTTACACTACCTCCTTTAGCCCAGATTTCTCCAACCTCGTTTTTATTACACTCCTGTTTGGTATGAGGATTAACAATTTTTATTTCGTGGTCCCCAAAAACATGACCACAACTCACATAATTTAACTTTTGCGTTGAGGATTCATTGGCGATGACAACTTGATCATACTTCATTAACTCTGCATCTAACGAAATGTTGACATATTCTTTCTGTCGTTTATTTCCTGTGAGCATCAAGGTCGTCTCAGCCATTCCATAACAGGGGTAGGGTGTATTCTTATTAAATCCACATTTTCCAAACTTTTCAATAAAATTTTGAAATGTAGCATGCTGTATTTTCTCTGCTCCGGAATAAGCAAGTTTCCAACTACTTAAATCAAGTTCACTTAGCTGCTCTTCTGATATTGAACTAACACACAAGTCGTAGGAAAAATTAGGTCCTCCACTTAAATCAGCCTTAAATTCTGTAATTGCTTGTAACCATCTAATAGGTCTCT
Source organism: Bacteroidales bacterium (assembly GCA_003249255.1). Classification (GTDB taxonomy): domain Bacteria; phylum Bacteroidota; class Bacteroidia; order Bacteroidales; family Marinilabiliaceae; genus SZUA-582. Next base: position 2,583 of record QKJP01000054.1, on the reverse strand, counting down.
GTAAAAAGGAAGTTGGCGACATTAATACTACATGATATCCAACAAATAAAGGTTGAATGATACTCCCAATCAATCCCATATCATGAAATATTGGAAGCCAACTAACCATTACCGTCTCTGTGGTATTACTAAATGCTTCTTGAATCATTAAGGAATTATTATATAAGTTGGCATGAGTCACCATTACACCTTTAGGATCACCTGTGGAACCAGAAGTATATTGAAGAAATGCAATATCGTCTTCTTGAGGTTTAAAATCTAAATCTTTCTCTTTTCCAACAACAATATTTGTGGATGATAGTATTTTTAGATTATGAAAAAGCTCATTATTCTCAATGTTTGATTTTATTTGAGTACTGGTGCTTTCATTTGATAAAATTATTTTAGCATCACAATCCAAAATAATTGATTCTAAACGAGTCAATTTATGATTCTTTCGTGGAGGATATGCAGGCACTGCAATCATTCCTGCCATTAAACAACCATAAAATGCTTCTATAAATTCTAAACCCGGAGGATATAATAATAGGACTCTATCTCCTAACTCAAATCGCTTATGAAGCATATGAGCTATAATACTTGCCCTATCATACAATTGTTTATATGTTAAATTTAATTTTTCTCCACCATTAAAGGTTAAAAAAGTATAAGCAATTTCATTGGATTGACAAATGGCTCTTTGAACCAAAATATCAACAATTGTTTTACAAATCATAAATTTTATTATTTCGATATTATTCTTGAATGCACTTTTAGATTAACTCAGAATTAATAAGATAAACTAGAGCCTGAGTTTGCTCATTTAGAAAAAATGCCCTCCTTCAAAATAAGATATGGAGCATCTTTGCAACATATGCAATTGCCAATCTTCAACTAACTCTTTAGCAATAGATTCTTCCTTCCCAATCAATACAGATAAATCAAATAATTGATCTTTAATTTGACTTAAAATATCTTCAACTCCCTCTTCGGCATCATCATATAATTTATCATTATATCTATAACCTCTACCAGATAATTCTATTGGAATATGTTCTATAGAAGAATGGAGCATTTTTTTCCAATGAAAAAAGAGGGATGCAAATCCTCCTGCATATGGAATACAAAACAATCTTATCTTCATTATTTGATCTTCTTAACTAATTCATATTTGTTACCATACTCATAGAGATTTCAACAAAAACCGCTTGATTAATCTCCTGTAAATGAAGGCTAAATCTAGTTTTAGATTGATGGTTAACTAATATTCCTTCACGACCTTCTAACGGTCCACATACGATCCGGATTTTTTCACCTTCATTAAAATTTGGTTCAAAAGTTAGCTCCTGTTCTAATTCCAACATTTGCATAATGCTTTCTATATATTTAGAATTTATTATAGAAAGTTTACCCCACATTGTATGTAGGTCAAAATCTTTGGGAATTGACAAATTTCATAGAAGTAACGTTCTTCTGTGTAAACAAAAATATAGCCGGGAAAAAGGGCTTGTTCTACAACTTTCTTTTGACGATTCTTCCAAGTTTTTAGAGTTCTTGCTAAAGGTAAAAATGCTTCATATCCCTCTAAACAAAGTTTTTGGTGAACAACTTTTTCGGCACGAGGAGAGGTATAAAACACGTACCAATTCATTTTTGATTCAGGCATCATAATTCTTCTATACTCCGCAGTAGAGGAATAGTATTCAAACTAATTAGAAAATATTAGGTTAATAAATGGGACACTAATAGATATAGCTCCGCTTGGTCAATTAACAACAACTATTAACAATACAATAAATTTTTTACACATCCATGACTTACTATTATGTTTATTAAAGACTTAAATTACGAATATAGGAGATATTTTTAGTTTTGGGTTCAAAAAATAAAAATTTAACATTATAGTTACTATTTTTTGAACTAAGAGCTTTATTATGTTTACTTTAACAACATCTCTCCATCAATTAAAGGCAGTAAAAAGGGGATTAACGCTTTAACCCTTTTAAATAGGATCATATATTGCTAAACAAACATTTTATATCTAGAACATTTCGAGTAAATAAACAGAAATTAAAATGGAACAATCCATTTTCAGATTCACAACATGCCCAAATACAAGAGTAATTCTTCATGCTAACAAGCAAAAACAAAAACGCGACTTAATCAAACAAGAATTCTCAGTTTCTAAAAAAATGAATAAAAGGTAAATGTAGAGTGCCCATCAAAAGAGCTATTTATGTACTACAAAACCTTAGATGCCCAGGATTGGTATGGCGAAAGTCCTTTTTCTGAACCGGTTAGATTACATACAAACATCATTAATGGTTCCGGTATTTTAGGGGCTTGTAATGCTAATTTTATAAAACTCTAACTGCCAATGTATTAAAATGCTGAATGTCCGCAATTAAGCATAATGCAAAATTGATTAGCAAAATGTCAAAACAACAACACACAAACCTGCCCGACGCCATAGCCGTCAAGCTAAGAAATATATAGAGCATTAAGTCTTTGATTATGTGATAGTGCCCCCTTTTTAGAGTCTCGTTTTAATTTTGAAGTGGAGATATCTAACAATGTAGATAGCCACTCAGCTATTTTAAGTTG
>QKJP01000055.1 GCA_003249255.1 Bacteroidales bacterium | reverse complement strand
CGATGAAATTTCCAACTTGGTTGGTAATAATATCAAACGACTCAGAAAATTGTCACAGGTAAAAAAAGCAGGTTATTATAAGGAGCAAGCTTTCCTCAGAGGACTAAAACAAGTAAATGAACTTGAAGAATGGGGAATCCAATATTCCGAAGACGGCAAGCTAATCGTGACGGAGGATGATATTGATGTAATCCTAAGAGTTTTAAACAACGACCGTTTAACATCAAAAATCAATCAAGAGGATTTTGACGTTGATGTGAAGCATAAACTTGGAGAGAATTAACAAGTTTAGATTAAAAAATACTAAAGAGGTAATAACATGAGTTTAAATACCAGTTTAAAAGGACGTTTAAGAAATACAAATTTGCCAAAATCAAATGTATTATTTCCTTTATTTGAGGCAGTTGTAAACTCTATTCACTCAATTGACGAACGAATAAAAAAGATAAAAGACCTTGATATTCTTAACAGTCACATTTTAATCAAAATAATCCGTTCTCAGCAATTAAAAACTGATAATACATCAAAACCTGAAATTGTTGGTTTTGAGATTATAGATAATGGTATTGGTTTTAATTCAGATAATTATACCTCTTTCCAAACACTGGATTCTGAATACAAAATTGATTTAGGTTGTCGAGGCGTTGGAAGACTTCTTTGGTTAAAAGCTTTTAGAAAGGTATCAGTTGTAAGCACCTTTAAAGAGAAGTCTAAATATAAAACACGAACTTTTGATTTTAATATCCCGAAAGATTTGCATAATGAAAACATCCAGGATTCATCGCAAATGATATTTGAAACAAAGGTACAATTACAACAATTAACTAAAGAGTATGCAAAATACCTCCCAAAAACAGCATCAACAATCGGACATACATTATTAGAACATTGTTTGTGGTACTTTTTAAGAAATGGAGGTGCTCCCAACATTCTTATTGAGGATATTGATGAAACTATCTCACTACACAAAGAATATGATGCTTATATGTTAAACGCCTCTGATAAAGGGTCGTTTACGATTAAAAAAAGAGAATTTGAAGTTACACATGTAAAGCTTAAAACAAGTTCTCAAAATAAACATTCGATAATATATAGTGCTGCTGATAGAGTAGTAAAAGAAGAAACTCTTGCCGGAAAAATCCCTGGTCTTTTTGGTGTTTTGAAAAATGAGAATGAAAGCTTTACATACATGTGTTTCGTCACATCTGATTATTTAACAGAAAAGGTTAACCCTGAAAGAATAGGTTTTAATATATCAGAATCAACAAACGGTCTGTTTGAGAACGAAGAAATTACATTTAATGAGATACGGCATGAAGTAATTGCAACTGTATCAGAATATTTGGATGAATATCTAAAAGAAAATAAGCTTATAGGTATTCAAAAAGTGAAAGATTTTGTTGATAAGAAAGCTCCGAGATACCGCCCCATCTTAAATAGAATATCTGACAACGAAAAAATTGTTGACCCCAACATAAGTGATAAAGAATTGGAATTGAAACTTCATTCCCATTTAATGCAAATAGAATCTGAATTACTCATTGAAGGACATGACTTAATGCAGCCTTATGATATTGAAGATGAATCAGAATACTCAAATCGAATTGAAACATATTTATCAAAGGCAAGCGACCTTAAAAAATCTGATTTAGCAAATTATGTTGCCCATAGAAAGGTTATCCTTGATTTGCTTAAAAAGGCAATAGAGATAAGAAAAGACGGGAAATACTCGAAAGAAGATGTAATTCATAAATTAATAATGCCGATGCAAAAGGATAGCAATGAGCTTTTCTTTGATGACAGTAATCTTTGGTTAATTGATGAGAGGCTTGCATTTCATAACTTTCTTGCATCAGATAAGACTATTAAGTCAATGCCAATTTCAGGTTCAGAGGCAACCAAAGAACCAGATATAATGGCTTTAAATATTTATGATAATCCGTTGTTGGTAAATGATAGCCAAGCATTGCCTTTAGCTTCAATTACTGTGGTTGAGATAAAAAGACCTATGAGAAATGATGCAAAACAAGGGGAAGAAAAAGACCCAATTGAACAAGCATTAGGCTATTTGAAAAGAGTTAGAAATGGTTCCGTTAAAACCGAAACAGGCAGACTTATTCCAAATTCGGATGATATTCCGGGTTTTTGTTACGTTTTATGCGATATAACATCAAGCATTCAAGATAGATGCGACATGCTTGACCTTAAAATTACAGCCGATAAATTAGGCTATTTTGGCTACCATAAAAAGTTCAATGCCTATATTGAAGTCATCTCATTTGATAGATTATTGAATATGGCGAATGAACGCAATAAAGCCTTTTTTGACAAACTAGGTTTGCCAACAAATTAATTCATTTTTATGACTAAAATAACTGAAAACGATATAGAATTATGGGCAATTGAGGAATTGGAGAACCTTGGTTGGCAATATATTCATGGTGCAATGATAGCTCCCGATGGAGAGGCTCCTGAAAGGAGTTCCTTCGTAGATATTATCCTCAAACAACGGTTACAGGATGCCATTGCGAAGAACAATACAGATATACCTTTTGAGGCACAACAGGAAGCGGTAAAAGCTATTGAGCGGATAGCCTCTCCGGAACTAATGGTCAACAACCAATTGTTCCATGAATTACTTACCGAAGGAGTACCTGTGGAATATCGCAAGGATGGCGTTCAGCGTGGCGACCGTGTTCAGTTAGTCAATTTTAAGAACCCGAAGGAGAATGATTTCTTAGTCGTTAATCAGTTCACTATTATTGAAAATAATAACAATAAACGTCCCGATTTAATCCTATTTGTAAATGGTTTGCCGTTGGTGCTGTTTGAATTAAAAAATGCGGTTGATGAAAATGCTACCCTGCATTCGGCTTACAAGCAGATTCAAACTTATAAAGAAGCCATTCCAAGCCTTTTTACTTTCAATACGTTTTGTGTTATTTCCGATGGTGCAGATGCAAAAGCAGGTTCTTTATCGGCTGGTTTTTCCCGTTATTTAGCATGGAAAACTAGCGATGGTATTAAGGAAGCCTCCATTCTGACAAGTCAGTTAGAAGTGCTAATCAAAGGTTTGGCAAACACCGATACTATATTGGATTATATCCGCCATTTTATCGTTTTTGAAGAATCAAAACATGTCGATAAGAACGGAATAGCAACCATACAGACAGTAAAAAAAGTTGCTGCCTACCACCAATATTATGCTGTAAATAAAGCCATTGAATCGGTTAAACGAGCATCATCGAGCGAGGGAGACAGAAAAGGCGGTGTGGTTTGGCATACGCAAGGAAGTGGTAAATCGCTTTCAATGGTTTTCTTTAGCGGAAAGTTGGTTCTTCAGCTAAATAATCCAACCATTTTGGTTATAACCGACCGTAACGATTTGGACGACCAGTTATTTGAAACCTTTGCATCTTCTAAACAATTGCTCCGACAAGTTCCTATTCAGGCAAATAGCCGTGAGCATCTTAAAGAGCTGTTAAAAGTGGCATCGGGAGGTATTGTATTTGCCACTATCCAAAAATTTCAGCCCGATGGAGAATCCAATGTTTACGAGCAACTATCGGACAGAACAAATATTGTTGTTGTGGCAGATGAAGCCCATCGTACACAATACGGGTTTAAACCCAAAAACATTGATGTAAAGGATGATAAAGGCAATGTAGTTGGTCAACGCCTGGTTTATGGCTTTGCCAAATATATGCGTGATGCTTTGCCCAATGCCACCTATTTAGGTTTCACAGGTACACCTGTTGAATCTACCGATAACAATACCCCTGCCGTATTTGGCAACTATGTGGATATTTACGATATAGCTCAGGCTGTAGAAGATGGGGCAACCGTTCCGATTTACTATGAAAGCCGATTAGTGAAAATAAACCTTTCGGATGAAGGACGGCAGTTAATTGAGGAATTGGATAAAGAATTGGAAAGCGATGAGCTGACCGATACGCAGAAAGCCAAAGCAAAATGGTCGAAGGTTGAAGCCATTGTAGGCAGTCCTGCCCGTTTGAAAAAGATTGCCGAAGATTTGGTTTTCCATTACGAAGAAAG
>QKJP01000009.1 GCA_003249255.1 Bacteroidales bacterium | reverse complement strand
AAGGAGCACCCCATCGGATACTCCTTCTTCAACCTAACCTTAACCCTAACTTATGAAGAAAACTTCAAGTGCTAATACTGAACAAAGGTGAAAAGGTTACAGGTTTAACGTTTGTTAACTCGAAGGAGGCTAAGCGGGAAATTACTAACTCACGCAAAGGCGCTAAGACGCAAAGAGGAGATGAGGTTTTTGAATATATGTCTTTTGTCCAATTGCTTGTTTGAGGAGTTGCCTAATTGTTCAATTAATCTCCAATCACTGGTTGGCACTTCAACACAAAGCACTTCAACAATTTAACAGTTTGGAACATAACAATTCAGCACTTATTTAGAATTGGCCTGTAAAAACATCTCAACCTGCTGTAAGGTTCCATCTTTCAGAATCACCTTTTTATCTTTATCTAATAAATAAAATGATGGCATAGCCGGCAGGTGGTATAAGCCTTTTGCTTCGATGCTTTCTTCCGGATCAAGTCCGAAGTGCCAGTTGGGTTTGTTAGGAATAAGTTTGTTGCTTTCTTTACTAATGTCGATGGTTAAAATGCTAAGGTTTTGAGAGTTTAAGTTTTGTTCAATAATTACTGATGCATTTAATTGTTCAAAGGTTTCTTCACAGGCATGACAACCACTGTTGCTAAAGTGCACCAATAAAAAAGAAGGGTTTTGAAGCGAATGTAAGTTACGCTGGTTGCCTTTGGGGGTTGAATATTTAAAATCATTGGCCTTGGTTCCCGGTCTGTTCAATGCAATGTTCTTTAATTGAAATTGCATTTTCGACCTTTGGGTGTCGTTAAGTTTTGTGGAGGAGACTAAGGTTTTTAATACGGGTTCAAATAATTCTTCAGAGCGTAAGGGGGAATTGGGATCTGCCAAATATTTATCAAATTGCTCATAGAAAAAAAGCAGTGAAGCTGTATTTTGATGTGAGAACTCTAATAGTGCATCAAAGTTTGTGCTGATGACTTTCATGGGCGTACCTCTGAAAGAAACCAGATACTGCACAAATAATTTTTTATACTCTTCTTTTTTTATATTGGAATTCCAATCAACCGTATTAAATGTATGGTCTTTCCAATGTGTTTTTGTTGGTTCCAGAGAGTCATCTCTGTATTCAAGCGCCAATTGTGCATTTGTAAATAAGTATGCGAATAAAAAGAAAGAGAATAAAAGTTTGGTTGCCATTGGAATGTAATTGATTGTTTACGGCAAAAGTAGTTATTAATGTGCTGATGTGCTAATGACTTGATGTGCTGATGTGGTAATTAGAGTAGTTGTGGAAATGAAAAAATGAAGTAATGTGAAAATTCATACATTTACTCAATTACTCATCCACACATTTACTCATTTACACATTTTCACATTAGTTTGAGTTTCGATACTCAGCCGGTGTCATGCCGGTTTTCTTTTTAAACATCTTGCTAAAGTACTGAGGGTATTCAAACCCTAGATTGTACGCAATTTCACTAATTGATCCGGATGAGCTTAGTAATTGATTTTTGGCACGTTCTATAAGATGAAAATGTATGTGCTCTTGGGCATTTTTACCGGTTTCTTTTTTCATTAAATCGCTTAGGTAGTTGGGTGAGAGATTGAGTTTATCTGCACAGTATTTTACCGTTGGCAATCCTTCTGTTTTAATGGAGTCAGAATCTAAATAGCTGGTGATAACAGTTTCAAATACAGCCAATGTACCTTTGTTATTAGTGTGTCGAGTGATGAATTGTCGATCGTAATAACGGTTGCAATAATTTAACAAGAGCTCAATGTTCGAAACAATCAGCGTTTGACTATGCTTATCCATGTTTAACGAAAGCTCTTCTTCAATTTTTTTAAGGCACTCAACAAAGGTCTGTTTTTCAGATTCAGAGATGTGCAAAGCTTCGTTGGTATCGTAAGAAAAGAAGGAGTATTCTCTAATTTTTAGTCCCAAAGAAGTTCCCCTTATTAAATCCGGATGAAAGAATAATCCCCATCCTTCGGCTTCTTCTTTGTTCTCGATATCCATAGTTATGACTTGTTCAGGACCTATAAAAATCAAAGTGCCATCTTGAAAATCATAATATTGTCTACCATACTTTATAGAACCTTCACATTTTTCTTTCAACATAACTGAGTAAAAGCTACTGGTGATTTTGGCATTCGATTTATCAAAATCTTTCACTTTGGAGAAATCTACAACCGCAACTAAAGGATGTTTGGTTGCCGTCTGGTTCATCATTTGATTGAGCTGCGTGATGTTTTCTATTCTATAAATCTCGTTCATTTTTTAGTGCTTAGTGCTGCTGATTTGCATTGTGGTTAATAGTGTGGCTAGTGCATCTAATTTGTTCGCGATATACTTGGTTAATATGGGCGTGTTTAGTCATTTAACATTGATAACTAATAATTATTTTCTATTCATTTTTTCGTTTCCTGTAATTTTCTAATTTGCTTTAAAACAATCTTTTTAGGCATGAATGGTAAAATAGCTGTTAATATTTTCTGAGAGAAAGTTAATCCCGAAATGACGTCCAGTTTTCCTTTGAGCATTGCATTGTAGCCATCTAAGGCAACCAAATTAGCACTGGCTGTTGTTTTGAACGCTTCAGTTCTTTCCATACCGGATAATTTACCAAATTCAGTTTCAGTAGCTCCGGGCATTAAATTAGTTATGGTAACTTTGGTGCCTCTTAATTCTTCTGCAATGGCATTACTCAATGAGCTTACATAAGCTTTTGTGGCAAAATAAACAGCTTGCAATGGTCCCGGTATTAAACTGGCTGTAGATGATACGTTAAGAATACGGCCTCTGTTTTGTTTAATAAAATCCGGCAAAAACAATCGTGTTAAATTAGTTAATGCCATAATGTTAAGATTAATCATTGCTGCATCTTGTTGCCATTCTCTTTCGTGAAACTTACCAATACCTCCAAAACCGGCATTGTTGATTAAATATTCTATATCAATGTTATTAGACTTTATTTCGTCATAAATTTCCTGAGGTGCATTCGCTGTTCCTAGATCTTTTACAATAATTCTAACCTCAACCCCATATTTCGAAACGAGCTGCTTTTGTAACTCTTCCAATTTATCTTTTCTTCGGGCTACAATAATTAAATCCCCTCCATTTTCTGCATGAATCCATGCTAATTCTCTTCCAATCCCTGTAGATGCTCCTGTAATTAATGCGACCTTTTTCATGATAAATCAACGTTTCCAGTTTAACAAATTCTTTTGTGTTGAGTTTATTAACATCAACAATACAAAAATATGAGATTACCCAATCAACCGCTTAAAACTAATTACTGATCCTTGTATACTTTTTACATGAATGAAAAAATAGAACTACCAAAGACACAAAAAAGCACGAAAGAAATATTCGGAGTTTAACTTTTTCGTGTTCTTTCGTGTATTTTGTGGTTGCCTAATTTGAGTTTCTTTTAATGGATCAGTCTTATTGATTGACTCTTCGAAACTCAATGCTTTCCAGTTCTTTTTGAGGTTCAATAAATCCAAAATCAGTTCTTTGGCTTAGTTCGTAAAAAACAATTTCAGGTTTTGATTCGTAAGGATTAATCGTGTAAAGCGCTTTACTTAAAACCATTTTGCCTTTTTCCAGTACCACATTTAATTGGTCAGGGTGAGTGTCCCATTGATCGATAAGAAATGGAGTAAGTTCTTCAATTAATTTGTTTTCTAATTGTAGTGTTTCAATTGGCTTAAAAGCGTTGCTGATCAGTTTTATGTAAATAAATTCATCTTGCATTTTAAGTGGGGTACTCTCAGTTAAATGTTCTCCTAAAGATAGTAAATGAGATAATTGGCATTTCTTTAGCTTTTTATCCCAACCAAATAAAAGTACCTGTGCCAATACCGGAAAAGAATTGTTTAGGGCAAATAAAGAATCTTTTAAAATGGCTTGGAGATGAGGTTTATCTTCCAGATGCTCAATTAAATCTTCAATTAATAGAATACCCTCTTTGTTTTGAAACTTTGGAATGAGCTTTGATATTTTTTGAATACCATCCTGTATTTCCTCATGGGATAAACCAAATACATCTTTTATGTTTTCCAATACCTGTTTAAAATCACCATTATCACCCAGCTCATTGAGTTTAAAAATGTATTGATAGATATCAGTTATCTTAAACGGATTGCCAATGGCTGAGATCAAACAATGTTCGTTTAATTTGTAAACCTTTTTAGCAAAGGGAATTTCAATGTATTCGTTTCTGTTTTGAGCTTCAAAGCGCGTATCAACAGCCACTAATATAAAATGACGGTTAGCTAAATAGGCTAGATTATCCATGCTAAAGAATGTTTTTGGTGAGGGGGATCCTATTTTATAACATTTACTGGAGTAATAGTGTTTAGATTAATTTTTGAGAAGTATTTTTTTACATTTGTATTTATAAACAAATTAAGCATTTGCAGAATAATAAATACATAAAACAAAAGTACGAACAACTCTTTCGTGAGTATTTTACCTCGCTGACCTATTTCTCCCAGAAATATGTAGGTGATTTAGATACTGCCAAAGAGATTGTGCATAATGTGTTTATTAAAGTTTGGGAAAAGCGTGAATGCTTTGATTTTGATAAGTCTTCTAAGAGTTATTTGTTTACCTCGGTTTACAATCGGTCGTTAAATTACTTGCGCGATCAAAAGAAATTTGCAAGCGAAGAGGAAGCTCTGCACAGTGACGAAGGCATTAATAATGACCATCTGGAAGCAGCAGAGCTGGAGTCAAAAATTTGGAAAGTCATTAATTCCTTACCCGAAAAATGTAAAGAAATCTTTATAGCCAATCGTTTTGAAGAAAAAAAATATGCAGAGATTGCCGAAGAAAAGGGGATATCTGTAAAAACGGTTGAAACTCAAATGAGTAAAGCTTTAAAAGTGCTTCGCGAGCATTTGAAAGACTACATTCATATTTTGGTTCTTTTTTTACTAAAAAGTGGATTTTAAATCAGGGTATATTAGAAGTTTAGTGTGATAGTATAAAAGAAAGCATGGAAAACATTAACCAACATAGCAACATTGACCAGATAGTAAAATACTTGTCCGGTGAATTGTCGGCTTCAGAAGCAGATGCTTTGATGCAGTGGGTTAATGCCTCTGATGCTAACCGGCAACAATTTAGTGAGCTGAAAAACAGTTGGAATTTGCTTGGGGAAACTTCGGCTAATCAGGAAATTGATTTAAGTGCGGAGTGGGCCAAATTGGAATCGTCGCTAATTATGGAAGCCTCCCCGAAAGGCAAAAAGCTTTCGATGATATCCATCATGAGCATTGCAGCGTCTATTTTGTTGGTCTTGGGCTTATCTTTTTACAGTTATCAATATTTTTATACCGATCTAGTTTCTACCGCTTTGGCACAAACAAGCACCTTTAATTTGCCTGATGCAAGTGAAGTTAGCTTAAATGAGAATTCAGAGCTTGTTTTCCAAAAAGCATTTAACCGTCAGGAGCGTAGAGTAACACTCAAAGGCGAAGGCTTTTTTAAAGTGAAACCGAACAAGGAACGGCCATTTATTGTAGAAACATCAGAGATTGAAGTTATTGTTTTAGGGACTTCTTTTAATGTGAAGATTGATGAATTATCAGGAGCTGCGGAAGTAACCGTTGCTGAGGGAATTGTACGTGTTCAGCCAAGGAATAAACCTGAGGATGGAATAGTGATTACTACCGGCGAAAAAGTTGTATTGACAGAAGAAACTCAAAAGCTTTCGAAAGAGGAAAATGAAGATCCAAACTATAACGCCTGGAAAACGCATACTTTAGTTTTTGAAGATGCTAAACTGTCTGAAATCATCAAAGATTTAGAAGCGGTTTATCACAAAGCTTTTTCGATTGAATCAGACGAAATAGCCGCCTATACTTTATCAACTACTTTTGATAACAAGGATTTAAACACAGTGCTGTTGATTTTAGAATCAACCTTTGATCTGTGTGTTGAAGAAAGTGATTCTTTAATTACCCTTAAAAAAGAAGCTTGTCGCTAGATCATGATCCGGTCAAGAACTTTTTTATATCGATTATTCGCCACACTTTTTTTCTGCTTTAGCTTTTTGCTGGTGGGAACAGCTCAGTTACTTCAACAAAAAGTAGTGAGTGGCAGCTATAAAAATGTATCTGTAAAACAGGTTCTGGAAGATTTACAAAGCCAATCGGGGTTAGAGTTTTCTTACAGCCCTCGGAAAATTCCGGAAGATCAGCTCGTTTCTTTTTCTGTTAATCAGGTTTCGTTGGATGAAGCCTTGCAACACTTGTTTAGAGATTTGCCGGTTGAATTTCGGGAAATTGATGGCTATATCATTCTCAAAAAATCAGTGCAAGCCAGCAAGAATAAACAAGAACAGCAAACAATTCAAGTGGCCACTAAACCTCAGAAAACGATCTCCAAAACAATGCCGGAAGCTAAACCGGAAATATATACTATTTCGGGCTATTTAAAAGATAAAATGAATGGTGAAAGTCTTCCGGGGGCCACTGTTTTTATTGAGTCTTCCGGTATTGGAACCATCACTAATGAATACGGATATTTCTCCATAAAATTACCCAAGGGTGATTACGTACTTTCCAGCTCTTATGTTGGTTTTAGTCCTTTGGTTGATTCTGTTCAACTTTATCAAAATCAAACAATTGACTTTGCGTTGGAGGCTCAATTGATGAATCTGACTGAAGTTCTTGTGAATCCTTTTCAACAGGATTTAATTTTAACGCAATTGTCTGCCGGACAAGTAAGTGTTAACCCTCTGCAAATTCAAAAAGCACCAGCTTTAATGGGTGAAACAGATGTTATTAAAGCCTTGGAGTATATACCGGGTATTAATTTTTATGGTGAAGGTTCCGGATACTATAATGTACGTGGAGGATATTTCGATCAGAACCTCATTGTTTTAGATGAAGCCATTTTGTTTAAGCCCACCCACATGTTAGGGCTGTTTTCGCCAATCATTCCGGATGCAGTTAAAAAAGTAGATGTTTATAAAGCTGATTTTCCCATTGGACATGGAGGGCGATTGTCTAATGTGGTTGATGTGAAAACCAAGGATGGGAATAAGGAACAGTTTTCAGCCTCGGGTAATTTGGGCTTATTGGCTCTGAGAAGCACAGTTGAAGGGCCCATAAAAAAAGGAGTTGGATCCTACTTTGTGTCTTATCGGCGGTCTTATTTTGATGCTTATTTAAAAAATAGTGCACCAAACCTTAATGAACTCTATTTTGCAGATTTTACCGGGAAACTAAATTTCCGATTAGGAGCAAAAGATCATCTTTATCTTACTTTGTACAATGGTAACGACCAGTTTCGTTTCGATAAACGTGATGAAGATGAAGGTGGAGCAGATTACCGCAATTTTAGTACCACTCTGCGATGGAATCATTTATTTGGAGACAAAGCGTTTTTGAACACCACTGTAGCAACGAGTTCTTATAATTACAATGCGCATGCTTCCATTGCAAATGAAGAATATTGGAATTCGAAGATCGCCAATGGATTTATTAAAAGTGAATTAACGGCTTACCATAAAGAGAATCTTACCGTTAAATATGGATTGAAATTATCGGCTTATGAGTTTGAGCCCGGTATTTATCATGCCGAGTCTTACGAAAGTATCATCGAGGGGATTCAATCCAATGAACTGATTCTTTATTCAGGCGTCGAGCAAAAGTTTACTGATCGTTTGAAGTTAAATTATGGCTTACGATTAGTAAATTGGAGTAATACCGGTAGAACTTGGGATGTGGAGTTTGACAATGATTATATCCCAACAACTAAAAACTATGAAGAAGATGAAGCTTATTTCAAACATACCAGTTTAGAGCCACGTTTATCACTTTCCTACAAGTTAAAAGAAGCCACTTTTCTAAAAGCTTCCTATAATCGAAATACCCAATACTTAAACTTGATTAATAACTCATTAACGCCTTTTAATTATTTTGAAGTATGGCTACCATCAAGCCATAATATTGCTCCACAGAAAGCCAATGTGTTTAACCTGGGACTTGTTTCAGCCACCAAAGATGAAATGTTTCAGTTTCAAACAGACTTGTTTTATAAGGTGATGTATAATTTGGTAGGCTATAAGAATCACGCATTCTTGCTCAATAATCCTTTAGTAGAAGGAGAATTAAGGCAAGGCAATGGCGATTCTTATGGTTTAGAGTTCAATGTGAAAAAACAAAAAGGAAAACTTACAGGGCAGATGGGATATACCTATGCTCGTTCTTTTGTGTGGTTTGAAGAATTAAATAAAGGTGACGTTTACAGATCAAATTACGATCGACCGCATACATTTTTTATCAATCTGTTTTGGCAAGCCTCTAAGCGTTGGCATTTGAGTAGTAATCTGATTGTAGCTTCCGGTTTGCCAATCACAACGCCAACCGGTTTTTATTATTATCAGGATCGTCAAGTACCACAGTATGAAAAGCTGAATAATCAACGTTTGCCAACATATCAACGTTTTGATTTGGCTGCTACATTTCGATTAAACAAATATAAACGCAGGTTCAATCATTTCTTGAATATTTCGGTGATGAATGCCTTAGCTCATCAAAACCCGATCTACTATTATTTTAATAAATACGAAAATGATCAGGGTGAATTATTAGTGCCGTCTGATGAATTAAATCAACAAAACTTAACAACTGCCGGAAGATATGTATATGGCTTTCTACCGTCTGTGTCTTATGATTTTAAATTTTAGTTAAATAGATAATAGATAATAGATAATAGATAATAGATAATAGATAATAGATAATAGATAATAGATAATAGATAATAGATAATAGATAATAGATAATAGATAATAGGTTTGACTAGAGTACTTTATGATTGCAATGAAGATAATTGGTAAAATATTCGCTATTGGGAGTTTTGTTTTAATGAGCCTTCTCTTTGTTTCCTGTGAAGCAATTTATGATTTTGCGTTACAAGAAGAAGAAGAGAATGAAACCATTGTGGTAGAAGCATTCCTTACCAATCAATCCGAGAGACAAAGTATATACCTTACCCATTTAAATAATACACTTAATGAAGTGCCTCACGGTATTTCTGGTGCCAGTGTGGAAGTGCTATCTCCCACCCGTGATTTTGAGTTTACTGAGGGGGCAGATGGGGAATATTATTCCTATGATTTTGTAGCGAAACCGAATGTACAGTATTCCTTGAAAATTCAAAATGGAGAAGAAGAGTATGTAGCCAAGGCTTTTATGGGCACTGTAAAGCCTATAAAAGAAATGCAGTTTCGTAAACATGGAGATATGCAGTTGAGTTCCTACCAATTTAATGAATGGGGAGAGGCTTCTATGGTGGTAGTTGAATACGATTGGTCTAACCGGCCTCAGTTTTGTGAAGCGCAACAGTCGTGTACCGCTAAAGAAATCATTTTCAATATCAATGAAAAGGAATTTTATGAAGGTTTAGCTCCCGATAAAGAAGTTATTTACTTTCCTAAAGGAACGATGATAACTCGTACTAAATATGGCTTAACCAATGAGCACCGGGATTATATTCGTTCCATTCAATTAGAAACCGAGTGGCGAGGAGGACTTTTTGATGTACAGCCCGGCAATGCAGTGGGGAACATTAGTAATGGTGCGCTTGGATACTTTGCAGTTTGTGCGGTTGTAAAGGATGTTGCGCTTGTGGATTAGTTCTTGCTTAATAATTGATGAGCTCTAAAAGCTCCCAAATACTGGTGACAAACAAGGGATTCGCTTTTTGCGAAATGATTATTCCCTGACCACTAAAATCATATTTTCTCAATCACGAAAAACCACGAAAAATTGAAAATCAACGAAGCTAAATTAGCCCCCCCCCAATTTTACTTTTCGTGTGTTTTTGTGTTTTTCGTGGTTAAAAATAAATTGTTTTGTTTAAAAGCAATTTCCCTGGGTGACAAACATTTTCTTTTGGGTAATGTTAAACGTATTTTTATGTTTTCTGTTGACTCATTTTAAATCATCCATAGTTGTTTAGCCTAATGGGATGAGATTTATTTTTTACGATTTTTATTCCCATTCGGCAGGAATAGGAGGGTTAGAAACTTGGGCTTTAAGATATGAACTAAATACTATGATTACGAGCAGCAATATGGTTGCTAATCTTTTTGTTCTACTATTCAGGTTTAAAAAGGCTGGATATACCATGGCATTTTATTTTACAATTAATCTTCTTGTAAGATCATCTACTTTTATCAAATACACACCTTTGGGTAAATTCCGAATGTCAATATATTTCGTATTTCCTTTGGATTTAAATACTTCATTTCCTGTAAGGTTGTAGATGCGTATTTCACTAATTGTTTTGTCTGATTTGATATTAAGCCAACCATTTTTAACCGGATTTGGGTAGATGTAAAGCTTACTTTCAGTACTTTCATTGATAAATGTAACAAGACCGTATTGAGCGGTAACAATCAAATCACTTGTTACATTGGCAAAATCAACATCCCAGCCTGTAAAAGTAAAGCCTGTTCGGGTTGGGGTAACTGGTGCTATTGCATCGCTACCATGTTCTACGCTTTCCGTTTTCAGTATCGAATGATCCCAATCAAGGAAAGTGACCGTGTAACTATTAATGCGATATTGAGCAGTAATAGTTAAATCGCTTGTTACATTATCAAATTCATCATCCCAACCTATGAAAGTGCGCCCCTCGTGGACAGGAATATTTGGAGCAGAAGCTGTGCTGCCCTCACTTACTGTTTGCGTACTCAGTTCTGTTCCATTATGGTCAACAAATGTTACCGTAAAATGCACAGGGTTGGTTCCTGTTACAAGCTGAATGGTATGCAGTAAATCATCGGCATGAACAATAAAGGTAGAATCTAAATATCCCTCACAACTTACCGTGCAAATAACATTCTGGTTTTCTTTAAATACGATACCATAAGTATTTGCATTCTCAATAAAGGTATTATTACCTGTATTGGTACGAATCTGAGCATTGGTTAGGGCTGTGCCTTGGTCTGATACAATGACATAGGTTGGAGCAAAAACATTTTGAATAATCGTTTTATTTGAAGGGCTTACAATTCCACTTCCTAAAGGTATCTTGGTATCTTCTTTTTTATAGTATGTGGTGTATGGGTATTCGCCATCGTGTAGCCTGTAATTAAATGTATTACGCTTATTGTAATTAAGGGTATCATTATTGACCACCATAAAACAGTTAGCCCAATTGTTGTGACTTGGGTTATAGTTTAGGTTGAATAAGCTAATGAAATGTTTTTTTCCTGGTTCAATGGTTATGGTGTCTATAAAACTAAGCCTGTCGGCAAATATTTCATAATTGTATAATCCTCCATTTGTGAAATACACCATGCCATCATCTGAAATGGGGACATAATCATTTGCTGGATATTTTTCTTTATAAAAATCTTCTCCAGCCGGTGAAATATTATCAATCTTGATATTCAACTGTGCTATGTCTGCACTTTCTTTTGGAATATGATTTATATAATTGGTGCCATAAGTATTTTCTACAACAGTAAGTTCTCCTAAGGCTGTATCTACCATTGAGCTATGCGTAAATGTATAGCTATAAGTTCCGCTAAAAGAATAAATGCAAGCTGTATTGTCTGCTAGGTATTCAGTACCGTTAATTTCTACTTTGGCATTCTTCAGAAACTCGATAGGATTGATGATTGCTTTAATGGTATCGGTATAACTATTACTGTGTTGCCAAGTACCATTGTATTCACCAATTATATTAGGAGAGGTAATTGTATATGGATGATCGCCAACGGGCATAAAAATATTGACAATAGAATCGCTTGTAAGCGGATTGCTTGTTAATGTGGTGCTATTAATATCTATACTTGTACTAAAAGCTGCCGTACCATTTGGCAAGCATGGGAAAACAGAGAGTTTGTAAAAATCAAGGTTAAGCTCAACCTGTTCTTGTTGCACATTATTCAAGTAACTGTTTCCATATTCGTTTTTAGCAATGGTAAAAGAACCTAAAGTTGTATCAACCATTGCAGGGTGGTATATTTCGTAATTGTAGTCTCCCTCAAATGCATAATTGATTTTAGATGATACGGTGCTAAAGGTATAATCGGAGAATGTTACTTTGGCTTCCTCAAGCAAATCATCATGTTGCCCTTTTATAACAAACTCAAATGGATTTGCAGTAATATTTATAGTATCGGGGTATCGGTTATTTACATTTACAACACCCTGATATTCGCCTATAATATCAGGCGAAGTTACAGTAAACGGATATGTTCCTGTTTTTAGCTTAATGGTGGCTATAGTGTCGTTTGTAAGTGAGTTGGTTGTTAGGGTTGTGTTGTTTATAGTAATAGTTGCGTTTTGAATAGCCAAACCATTAGGTAAACAAGGGAAGAATGGCTGAGTATAAAGTGAATCGGGGTGGGTAATTGCTCCAACTTTTACTATTTGGCTTTTGTATGTTCCTTTAGGAGCAACAAAAGGTTTTGAAATGCTTTTTGAATGCTTGTCGGTTGCGGTTATGTAGTATTCTATTTCTGTATCAATGTTTTGGTTGGGAATGGTAGCAGTAAAAGTATCGGTTGCCGATAAGATCATATTTTGCTCGGTATAGCTATCGGTGCTATTAAGTCTCCAAAATAGCTTTACGTTATCTATACCTCGTGCCGATTGCACCAATGCTTCTATAGTATAATCTTGGGTAATGTATTCAACGGTATCAGCAAGCCATTTGTGTTTTATGTAGATTGGATTGTTTGCAGGAATTTCATGAGTTAAGCAATGTAATGCTCCACCTCCTATCTGATATGCACTACAGTTAACTCCAATAACATTATATCCGGGCATTGCCTTTTTATAAGCTTCCAATGCTATTGAATCTGTTTCTGGTTCAAAGTTTGCTTTTTTGCAAGCGTATTGTGGAACTAAAACGGTTCCGTTGATTATTAGAGCATTTGAATAACCACAAATGCCTCGATTAAAAATAAATTCATCAGCATACGATACAGGAGGATTGTCAAGTTTAATTACTTTAAAATTTCGTCCAAAAGTTGATGTTAAATAAGTGTTTTTTAAGCTTGATTCAAGTTCTTCTTCATCTAAAACTATTACCTCTTCGTTAAGCATTTTCATGTGCACATCAATATGAGCACCGCCTATCACGAATTTTACAGATTTTTGAATGCCGAAAAATGTGGAAAAATGCAGATAATCAGATTCAATTCCGGTAGTATAGTCGCTCATAATATTAAAAGTTCCATGTCCATCGGTTAAGAAATTACCTCCATCATAAAACTTATATCCAAGACTACCTTGTTGTTCTATTTTACTTGTTTCCCAACCGAAATAACTATCTACGACTTCCGAAGCGTAATCGTTTTCAAAGTGATACATACTTATATTACCAACTCCATTCTCGTAAACACAAAACATACCGTTATCTCTTGCCCAAAAGTCTATGTAATTAACCCTAAGATTGTCTGGATACTCAATGAAATGAATTTTGGATGATTCAATTCCTCTATTACTAAAGACAGTATCCATATAGAATTTTTCAGGATAACGATAGCTGTGACTCTTCTTTTCAATGATATATAAATCAACACCCTCGTCAACACAAGCTTGTGCTGTTTTTACATAAGGGTCAACCACTAAGTTCCAAGGTATATATTCGCTTAATGATTTCATCTCCACCTCCATAACTACAGCCTGCACTTCTTCCCATTCAGCAGGGGTACGTGGGTTGGACACTTGGGCTATACTATTAGACCCCAAAGCTATTAACAATACCAACAGCAAAGTTGTAATTCTTTTAGCATTACTTTTTTTAAAGAAGGCTGGATTTAGCATGACACTTTACTCTTTTTAGAATTAAAAAACAAAGCCAACAATCCTATAAAAATAAGATTGATGGCTTTAGTCATATTAGGTTGTTATTTTTTAACAAACTTTTTCTCTTCTGTTTTATCTCCACACTTTACTAACACAATATAATTGCCTGTGATAAGGTTTACTAAGTTGATTTTAGTGTTAGAGCTATTAATTTCGTCTCTCATCATTAACTGTCCACTAGTACTAGAGATTCTATAACTAGAAAGAACATCTTTATCAAAATTAGATAAATGAATATTGATAAAGTTTTGAGTCGGGTTTGGATATAATGAAAATAACTCCACATCTAACTGCTCATTTCTTAGTGCGTTAGCTCTAGCATCAACAGTATTAATTGAAGCTGATTTAAGCATAGCGCTTTGTGCTGCTGCTCCTCCTATTACTTCTTCATATACTTTACAGCCGTTAGATTGCGTATAAGTAACTTCTAGCTGATATCCTTTGGTTAAAGGGAAAGGTACTGGATTGTCTCTATCTCTAGTGTCTACTTGTACTTCACCATATCTGTTAATAAACCAAAGTTCTCTACCATTGCTAATAGCCGGACTTTGATTTAGTAATAATACTGATTCCGTATCGCTATCTGATAAAAACTTCATCGTAGCTTCATCCAACAGCTCATAAGAGTCATAATTTGTTGCATTCAAACTATAATTATCAGTAATAGTAAAGTTATCAGAGTAATCACTAGATGAGAAAGCACCAGCTGCAGTTGTTGAGTTTACAGTTACAGTATATGTACCATCATACAATGCGGTTGTTGTTACTGTAATTTCATTGTCGTTAGGGTCAAGGCTTGTTATTGTACCCCAAGTGCCTAAATCCCATTCAAACGCGTGGTTAGCATCAATAGGATCGGTGTAAATGATAAAAGTATTAACCATGTTAATATCGTAACATGTTAATGCAGTTCCATCTACATTTTTGAAAGAAATTGAAGTTGGAGTTGTTGGAGCTACACCTATAATTTTTGAAGCAAACTCTCCTTCGCAACCACCTACACCAATAGCTCGCACTTGTAATGGAGAAATGCTTTGCCCATTACCTGCAACAGTAAGGTCAATTGTTGACGAAGTTGAAGGAGTATAAGTGTAACCACCAGGGATAATCCACTCGTAGCTATCAGCTCCCGTTGCAGAAGCTGTATATGTGTAAGTGTTACCTGATTCAACAAGCTCGTTTCCTGTAATGCTAGAAACAGATGGCTTTAAGTAAGCATCATAAGTAACACTGTTAAGACACTCGCTGTGTAATGATTTTACAGTAATTACCCCATTCTCTGCATCTACAGTAGGGGTAATGTCGTTAGAGAATTGTGCAGATGAACCTATACCTGTCCAATTTTGTGGTAATTCCCAAACAACTTGTTCGCCTATTTTGTCAATCTTCAACGTTTTTTGTTGGCCGTTAATAAAACAAGGCTCATTATCGCCACTAATGCGAGAGATAGAAGTTCCGTCAAAGATACCTTTGTAGAAACTGTTAGTACCTCTTACTGCACCAAAACAGCTACCGCCAATAGGGTCGGCATATACAATAACTTCAAATTCGCTGTATGCTCTAAACAACGGATTGTCATTAATGTTTACATCTATACTTGAAGTAGTAGAGTTTGTTGCTAAAGTATCATTGTTTAGTACCCATGTATAAGTAACATCGGTATCGTAATTATCCAAGCTTAAAGTAATGGTTTCGCTATCTTCCCAACAAGTTGGTACGTTAATAATTGGCTCAGCTGGTTTACCGTAGATGCTTCTTGTAAGTAGGTTATGACTACTATTATTACAACTACCCAATACAACAGAAATAAAATCAGTATCTCCAAAGTCAGGAGCAACTAAAGTAACAGCACTTTTGTCTGCTGACCAATACAATACATTAGTTTCATTTGCATCTACTAATCCGCCTAAATCCCAAGTATATGTATCAAGTGATGCTGTGTAGCACATTGTTACCAAAGGAGGTACTGAAAATACTACAGTATCACCGGGAGCAACACATGAAGGGCCATTAACTTGGAAGAAATTGTCATAATCTCCATTGGTAAGGTCAAAGTTTTTAGAAACATGTAAACCCATTGAATAGCCACAGTCAAATTCATTACCTGAACTATACCAAACATTAATTCTGCCACGTCCCCAACGAGAGAATAATTCATCTTTTGTTATGCCTTTTTTAGATTTAATTACAACTTGACTTGCTGTTGTATCTACTCTAACAATTTCAATTCCTCCTGATGCCGAGATTGAAAATGAACCAACTTCCGGGTCGGTAAGTTTAATGTCAGTTCCTAATTGAGCAAGCCTAATATCATAGGTGTGTTCGTTATTCAGGTTGCTTCCATTGATGTTAATACAAGTTGAACCTGTAATTTGTGCATTTAAACTTAATGTGCCTATACACAAGACACTTGTAATAGCTAAAAGCAATTTTCGCATTTTGTGTAAAATTTTAAAATTCATAGTCAAATTCGTAACTTTACACCGCAGCAATAGCTGTGGTGCGATTTAATATAATTGTATCGTATTCTATGGCAACGAAATGAAAATTTCGAAACCCTAGTGAGAGTATGGCCCCAAGCTGTAAGGAATCCGCTCAAAGATTTGCTTTTACAGTAAGGGGCTTTTTAGTTTGCCATATACCCCCCGGGTATTTTATTTGCGTGTGTTCATCTGTTTATAGCTTTGCTTAAATACAGGTTGTCGACTTAAATTAGGGGCTTCTTTTCTTTATTCTTTATGCAATTTTAGTTTTTAAGGTTTCAACTCGTTACAACTCAAGCTTAATTGGCCGGATTGTAACTGCAATTTGTTCTCTTTGGCAATTTAGTAATTATTAAAAATTTTTATTTTGTTTAAATGTTAATAATAGACTATGTGAATATTTTATTCGAAACGTAATTTTCATAATAAGGTTACGTAAAAATGTTTTGTGTGGATTAATTGGCATTTATGTATCTAATATATAGATGTTTGGGAATTTTGTTTTTCATTTAAGTAAACCATTTGTTCGGTTTATTGTGTGTTCAGCGGTTTAGTAAACTGTATCTTTACATCCTTAACATAACGCATGCCCAATAAGCCATCACCAATGGTGTAGATAATGCAACTGTTTTCATTTAACGGTTGTAAAGTCATTAGCATTCTAACGCCTTGTTCATTCTGATAAGTGTCATTCTCTAGTTCAATTAGGCTCAATACCTCTTGCCCTCCACTATGTCTGTATGTGTACCAATAAACTTCTTGAGATGTGGAATAGGAATAAGACGCATTAATAATAAAAATAAGATTAAGGGAAAAAGGAATGATCGCAATTCGCGTAAACCACTTTTTAAAGCGATTTTTTGTTGATTGTGTAAAGAAAAAAACAAAAAGGATAATCACTAAATAACTGAACAGTAACCAACCATAGTTGACAAAGGTATTAAGCGCATATTCGAAGAATAAAAATGTATTGGCAAATCCTGTTAAAATGAGTAGAGTTACCTTGTTCGTAAAGGTTCCTTTAAATTTTAATAAATCAATTATTGCACTTTCAGAAAAGAGTTTAATGGATAGAAATAACGCTATCAGAACAAAAGGAATCACAAAGAAGGCAATTACACCAACAGCTTCTGTGCCATAAGTACGATATATTAGGTAGGGTAATCCCACCACCACCAAAAATAGCATGCATACACCAAAAATATTGAGTAGGATATCCGCAGCTTCAGTGGCTTTGTAGATATCTGAATTCTTATATGCTTCGTAACGCATACGGGCATATTCCTGAGCTCGTGCACGGGCTTTTTCTCTTTCTTGTTGTTCCCATGCTTTTCTAAACCGGGCAACTTTTTCGGCTGCTGAAATAAAGTCTGAAACCTTACTGTGTGCATTGGAATGAAATTTTATCAAATACTCATAAGCTTCATTTACTAAGATGAACTGCTCATGTGCCCCGGCCTCTTTATTAATGTCGGGGTGGAACTCTTTCGCTTTTTTCCGGTATGCAGTTTTAATTTGATTAATACTGGCTCCGGCATCTAGTCCTAATACTTGATAATAATTTAACATTTAGACTTCTTGGATTTTTCTTAGCTTATGATACAATATAGTAAATAAAAGCTCTTATCCAATGAAAAGTACTGTATCAATGTAGATTAGATGGTAGGGATTGTGAATAGTAATTCATCAAACTAAAAATTATTTTGGCTTCTTAGTCGGCCATTAATGTCGTAGGAAACTGATTGGTTCCCAATTTTATCAATCCTGTTTTCTAAGTCGTAGGAGATGCTTGTAGAACCAATTTTATCAATTCTTCCCTCCAAATCATACGAAATGGTTTCATCTTCAATTCTATCAACACGACCTTCCAAGTCGTAAGAAATGTCTACAGATCCAATTTGATCCACGCGATTTTCAAGATCATATGAGACCTCTTTATGGCCAAGCTTATCAATACGTCCATCTAAATCATAAGAAATATCCTGAGTGCCAATTCTATTTACTCGATTGTTGAGGTCATAAGAGACTGCGTCAGAACCTATTTTGTCAATTCGTCCACTTAGGTCATAAGAAATGTCTTTTGATTCTATTTTGTTTACGCGTCCTTCCAGATCAAACGAAATGTCATTAGTATTAGTTTGTTCTTTATGTTCATTGATGTTGTTCACTAAGTTGTAAAGGTAGATGCCGGAGTGAGGAGTTTGTTTTTGTGTAGGTGAGAATCCCAGGACTTTGCCTTGTGGAGTAAGTGTGATATTTTTAACTTGTAATGCCACACCATGAGCAGCATTAATCGCTTTGATATTTTGGCAATGTACGCTAATTGTAACAGCGTTCAAGGATAGTAAAAGGATAGTAAAAGGATTAAAATTGCCTTGAGTGCTTGTGGTTTTTTCATGATATTTTATGTTAAGGATAAAGACTTACAGTACGATAACAAAAACTATTCCAGTAATAACTCTCCCTTTTTAAACTTCTCAATCATTACACCTGCAATACTTCTAAGAGGTGGTACTTCCGGCAAATTGTCGCGAGAAAACCAGGCGGCATGCGCTATTTCTTTTTCGTCAATGGTTAAGGGTTGATTTTCATCAGCCTCTGCAATAAAACCTAACATCATGGAACTCGAAAAAGGCCAGGGTTGGCTATCGTAATAACGGATGTTTTTTACATCAATACCAACTTCTTCTTTAACTTCGCGTAACACTGTTTTTTCAATAGATTCCCCCATATCTACGTAGCCGGCAATTAGAGAATAAAATCCTTCTCTAAAATTGACATTGTTGGCCAATAGTATTTTATCGTTTGACACAATCGCAACTATAATTGCCGGTGAAATATTAGGATAAATAACTCTGTTGCATGAAGTACACTCAATGGCTCTTTCATCCTTTTTTATTTGCGTAGGATGGCCGCACGAACCACAAAATTTGTTGTGTTCATACCAATTTTTAAGTTGAAGTGCTACAACACTTAACCAGTCAATTTCTTTTTGATTAACCGGCAAGGTATGTTTTACTTCGTGGAAAAAAAGGTTTTCAGTTTCTGAACTTGAATTAGTATTGACTAAAAAGCAGTGGGTGTTGTTAAAGGTAAATAAAAACTGACCCTCCGTAGGACAAGCGTTGATATCTTGTAGTTGTGGAATTTCTATGCCGTTTCCATTTTTCTTTAAAAGAATTGAATTGTTATTAAAAACAAACACATAATCCTTTGCTTTTACAGAAGATGTAGGAACGAACTCATTATTAAATTGATGTGGATGTATGTCTTGAATCATTGTTGTATGCTTTAATCGAACTACTTTATGAGAATACAAAAAACATTATGCATATCAAATGTTATTAATATTGGCAATGTAAATCTTAGTAAAGAACAAAGTTATAATAATATGTTAAACGTCCTTGCATTAAGTGAAACAATCAAAACATGAGCAAAAGGATTTTTGGTTTCTAATTATCTGTATTTAAATTATGGGTTGATTCTTTTCTTACTAAAAAGATGGTAGAAAACAACGATAAAGAGAACTCCGATTTGAATACATAAAGGTGTAATAATCTGGAATCTGTAATCCGTAATGTTTAATAAGGAAAGAATCGAATCATCAATAAAAACCAAACTCATGTTTAACCCTAAAATGGTTATTAATAGAGACTTTTGATCATGATACAGAAAGGCTAAATAAATACTTAAAATAATCAGCAATAGTATTTTAACTGGAAATAGTAAGCGATATGATTTTTCCTTTATAGCTTGGTGCTTCTTTTTAAGTAAGTGATTGGTTTTGTATATATAAGCATTGAATTCTCTTAATAGGTTAGAAATATTTCCTGCCCCTCTAGTCGCATTGTTTGTGCAGTTGATTTTTTCAAAAAGTAGTCTTTTATCCAATGGTGTTTTGTCAGAAAGAAAAGCAATTGTATCAGGAAATAGAGCAGTTAGGCTATCTAGTTTTTTCTCATTGATAATTATTTGAGATTTCAGTGTATCTATCTCGTTATTGATTTTTTCTAAACTCATAGCCAATGGTAATGATCTAAATATTTTCGGATCTAATACTTCCAGGTCATTTACTGTTTCTGCCTTTTTGATGGCATCAATATATGAATACAATTTTGCGTTAGAGTCGGGAAGTATCCAGTTTAGAAACGTAAACGAGATGCTAACCAATATGAGATAGGGGAGAATGATTTTTTTTAGGATTTTGACTATGCTCCGGTCATAAAAATGCTTGACATAAAAAATAATTCCAATGCCAATGGAAATTATCAAGCTATCTGGAATAGTCGAAATAAAAGCATATTTACCAACAGAAAAGAAAATGTAAAAATCAAAATCCTTTCCTAATAGATCATCTGCATATCTTGAATAAAACTGAAACAATAAAACTAATTGTACCGAGAGGAAGCTAATTAGATAAGGGAGTATGTGTTTTTTTAAGGTCTTGTAAATCATTTTTTTGATAAGGTTAGTTTAAATAATAAGCTTGTTTTTCTTTCTTGTTAGATTAAAACAAACTATTTAAAATTATGAGACTCATTGAAACGGTAATTCCCCATGTAAGGTATTTCTCCTTTACTGATAATCCTATAAGAAAAAGACCAAAGCACAATGAAGCATAATCCATATTTAAAAGAATTAACCATAAATAATCACTTTCAAAGATGGTTTCTTGAAAAATTTCAAATACGCTCTTAGTGATTATTGATATAAGCACTAAAGATAATCCCCATATTAATAATCCTGGGGTAAATTCTTTATTTCTTCTTTCTTTAACGGAGTCTTGTGAAGCCTCTTCTTCGAATGTATAATTCTTAAAGGCTAAAAGCGGATAAAAGATGGGACTCAACAAAATTAAACCATAGGTAAAACCGGAATCTCTGCCAAATTTTTTCGCCATGAGATGAGTCATTTTTATTGCGAAATGAATATTAACAAGAGGAATGAATAAGAACAGCACCCACGTAGCCGGTTTGTTGATGATTCTCAGCCAAACGATGGATTTATATACCGGAATGAGAGCTGCCCATCCAGGTTGATTGGCTTTTACAAATACCATCCATATTGATATCGAGTGGATGATAATAAAAACATAAAAGGATGATATATAGAGCAAAACAGTTGAGTAAGAATCTGGAAATGACATTGGTGAAATTTGTTCTTAATTAGGTGAAAAAAATTCGGAATTAACTTCTTTGTTTCAATAAATTAGTCTGTAGAGTATGGTCAAGTGAAGATTTAAGCAATCGAAATTTCTCCTTCCAAATACAACACAGCTTGCCCACCAATACTACAACGTTGGCCTTGATATTCACAGATTAAATCTCCAACTCTTTTTGATAATTGTTTAGCGGTGAGTTTTTCTTTATTTAGTTTTTTTGACCATAAAGGAGTTAAACTGGTATGGGTTGAGCCTGTAACCGGATCTTCATCAATACCGGCTTGGGGTGCAAAGAAGCGCGAAACAAAATCGACTGTATTCCCGGGAGCAGTTACAATTAATCCTCGCCCCTTTAACTGTGCTATTTGCTTGAAGTTAGGCGTTAGCTTTTGCAAAGTGTTTTCATTTTCAATGAAGGCAATAACGTCTGTTTTTCCTTTATAAGCTTCCATTACTTTGACGCCAATACAATTTTCAATTTCGGAGCAATCAGTTATTGGATTTATTTCATCACTCGGAAAATTCAAAAAGTAAAACTCATTTTTTTTAGAAACTGATAGTAAGCCGCTTTTAGGTGATATAAAACTGATTTTCTCTTTTTGAAAACCAAGTAACTCATAAAATACAAACCCTGCTGCTAAGGTTGCATGGCCACAAAGATCAACTTCTACAGCCGGAGTAAACCATCTAATTTCATAGTCATCCTGTTTGGGAACAATAAAAGCTGTTTCAGATAAATTGTTTTCAGTAGCAATGGATTGCATCAAATCATCAGGTATCCATTCATCCAATAAACAAACACCTGCAGGATTTCCTTTAAATACTTCCTTGGTAAACGAATCGATTTGGTAAAATTTGTATTTCTTCATGCGAATTAAGGTTTGTGATTAAACTACTTTTTACAACTCTGTTTCAAAGTTAGATAATAAGCAATAAGGGGCAAGGAAATAAACATGTGAAATGGTGGTGCTGTGAAGTTGAAATTCTTGAATTATAGTCGATAAGCTATAAATGGGTTTGATTTATTTACTTAGCCTCTTGTCTTGTGAAGGGTACAAATCTAACGGCAAGTAATCGCTCGGCAAGTACCTGCTCCTCATTTTTATGAACAGAAACTAAGTGTTGTGTTTCAAATGGTGAACCCACCGGAATAATCATTTTACCCCCATCTTTTAGTTGTTGAATGAGAGGAGGAGGGATGTTATCGCTAGCTGCCGTTACAATGATGGCATCAAAAGGAGCTTCTTCTTCCCATCCATAATAACCATCTCCAATTTTTACCAAAATGTTTTGATAGCCTAACATTTTTAATCGGGCTTGAGCGGAATGACCAAGTGCCTGTACAATCTCAACCGTATATACCTGATCAACTATCTCAGCTAAAACAGCTGCTTGATAACCTGATCCGGTACCTATTTCTAATACCTTCCAATTTTCTTGAGGATCCAGTTGCGATGTCATATATGCAACAATGTATGGTTGACTAATGGTTTGGCCATGTCCTATGGGGATAGGGTGGTCTTCGTAAGCTGATGCAGACCAATAATCCGAAACAAACTGATGACGCTCAACTTTTCGCATCGCATTAAGCGTAGCTTCGTGCAATATTCCTCGTGCTTCAATTTGTTCGCTAACCATTAGCTTTCTCATCTCAACTTAAGTTTTATAATTTATGCCCACCAAAACAAGTACGAACCCGACTAACAGAATTAGTGTCTGTATCGTTTAACCATTGTTCTGCTTCAACCTATAAAGTTACGACACATACAAAAGGTCGACAATGTTCTAAAGGTGGTTTGTGCAAACAATAAATTAGTTCCTTTTGTAATGATTAGTAAAAAAAACAATGGGTGTATGTATCAGTATTAGAGTGGATTATTTGATTGGGAAAAATTAAATTCAAGTTATTTTAAAAAAAACATCAGGGTAATAAGATTTACTTGTGTGATAGAAGTGAAAGCAAATATTAATAGCGTAAAACTCAAAAATCAAATAGTTATGAAAACACTAATTTTTAACATCACAGCCGCATTGTTAATTTTATTAACTGCATGTCAAAAAGACGAATCAGAAAATCCAGCTCCTAATACTGGAGTTACAGAATCGATTATTCCAACAACTTTTGGAGTAGACGTACCATCTTCCTTAATTGATGAAGGATCCAGCTTAAAGTCAGGAACAGTAGAAGATGATAATGAAGATTTTTCAGGAAATGATATTTACAAACATTTAAGAACTTTTATAGCCATTGGACATAAATCAGCTCAGTTGGTTCGGGAGATTCTATTTCACATCTCTTATCATCAGATCCAACGAGCCATGAGCTTTCCTTATGAAAGTGATGAAGATGGACGAATGAAAAATTTGGTTGTTACCGAGGGTGCAAGTTATCATGGAACAAATTTCGAATATAAATTGGTGATTACAGATGCAGACTCAGAAGAAAATGCAGATGGAGGTAGAGCTTTAGTTATATTCTGGAATCAAAAACCCCTACAAGCCATAGCTATTTTAAAACCGTATAACATTAACCGTACTGAAAACCCGGATGCAAAAGATGCTGTTTACCGAATAAACTATTCAGAAATAGCTACAGCAAAATACGATCGTCAGATGACCGTAACCATTGCTAATCTTCCACTGCCAAGTGCCGACGAAGAGCCTTTTGCGGTAAACATGGTTAAAATGTTTGTTGGTAAAAAAGGAGATTATGTGGATGTATATGGTAATACTTGCCACCCAAATGCTACCCTATTTACAGAAAAGAAAGGATTTAACTGGGCATTTGTTGCTTCCGGTATTGAAAACGAGGATGCAGGTGTAGCTGAAGTTGGTTTACCTCCGGTAGATTTAAATTCTTCTGATCGAGATAAAATCCTGGTAAATTATAGTATTAAATCAGTTATTACCAATGAAGTTAATGAATGGTTCATGAGTCAATTTAACATGAAGCCCAATCAGGATGATTTATCCAAACACCTTCAAGATGCTGATGCTCCGGGGTATTTTAACCGATATGGTTTTATTCAAGCAGGCGAAGCTCCTAACGCGCTTTACTCAACGCTAAAAGAACGTATTCAAAGTTTAAGTCCATATAATCCTGAAGAAATTAGAATGCAGGAAGTAGAATTGGAATAGTTTTTGAATAAGAATTTTAATTAACTCAGGATAGACTTTCCTTTCTTGAAGAGGCTGATAAGTAACGATTGAGCAGCCTTTTTTAGTTTATTCTTTTTGTATTTTTTTTATGACGGTTCCTTTATCGGTTTCAATTGAAATAAAATATAAACCTTGGTTTAAATGATTGATTTCAATAATTCCTCCGGGAGGATCATACTTTTTTAAAACGGTAGATCCCAGGCTGTTAATGATGTTGATGGATCTGATGGATAGCTTATCGCTTTTGAGAACGATATAGGTCGTGGCCGGATTTGGTTTAATAATTATTGAATCCCCTAAATCATCTGAACAAAAACTGTTTAAACAAGAGAGTGAGAGGATGATTGTAAAGTAAATAGAGAGTGTAGATTTCTTCATAAGCTTTCATTTTGGGTTAAGAAGAAAAAAGGTAATTTAACTCACCTAGAAAGTAAATAGGTCATAAGTACTGTTTGATGAACGAATGATTTTTCAAAAGGAAAGAAAAAATGAGTTTGGGTGTAAATGTAATGTGTAGATATTGAAATGTTTGTGGTTTAAAGAAAAGGCTGCCATTAATTGGCAGCCTCTAATGTTCTCTCGATCTAACGCCCCCTCACTTTACAATCTATTTTATCAACCCACTTCTTTTTAACAATGGCTCAATCGAAGCCTCTTTGCCTCTAAAGTTTTTGTAAAGCTCCATCGGATGTTGAGTGCCTCCTTTTTCCAGAATTTCTGTTCTGAATTTTGATGCAGTGGCTTTATCGAATATTCCATTTTCAAGAAACGCATCAAAAGCATCGGCATCCAGTACTTCGGCCCATTTATAACCGTAATACCCGGATGAATATCCTCCATCAAAAATATGTGAGAAAGCCGTACTTAAACAAGTGCCATCCACCAATGGAAATAATTCTGTTGGAGCCATTGCTTTTCTTTCGAACTCAATCATGTCCCCATCAAAAGGTGTATTGAGAGAATGCCAGGCCATATCATTTAATCCAAAACTTAGCTGACGTACCATTGCATAGCCACTTTGGTAATTATCACTATCTATGAGTTGTTGAATCATTTCTTCCGGAATCATTTCTCCGGTTTCGTAATGAACGCCCACATCTTTAAGCCATTCTTTTTGTGTTGACCAGTTTTCCATTATTTGGGAAGGAAGTTCTACAAAGTCACGGTAAACATTGGTCCCCGATAAACTTTGATAAGTAACTTTACTTAACATACCGTGTAATGCATGTCCAAACTCATGTAAGAAGGTTTGAACTTCATTAAAAGTTAATAAAGAAGGTTTCTTACCCGTTGGTCGAGTAAAGTTACATACAATCGAAATATGTGGTCGCACTTCCTGTCCGTCTTCTGTATATTGATCTCTGAAAGATGTCATCCAGGCACCTCCTTGTTTGCTTGCGCGGGGGTGCATATCCATGTAAAAGACACTTAAAAAGGAACCATCTTCATCAAACACTTCATAAACTTTTACTTCATCATTGTAAGTTTCAATGCTTGTGTTGATTTTAAAGTTTAAACCATAAAGTTTGGTAGCTAACCCAAGAACACCTTTTTCTACTTTATCTAACTCAAAATAAGGACGAGTAGCTTCATCATCTAAGCCAAATTTTTGCTCTTTCAGTTTTTCACTGTAATACATGTAATCCCAACGCTGAAGTTGATCGTTTAATCCATTTTCTTTGGCAAATTCTTCAACTTCTTTCACATCATTTTTAGCATAGTCAATTGAGGCTGTCAGTAGTTCTTCCAGGAAAGCATTAACTTTTTGGGGAGTTAAAGCCATGTGTTCTTCTAATACAAAATCTGCATGAGAGGTATACCCTAAAAGCTTTGCTTTTTCAACTCTAAGGTTAACAATTTGTTTTACAATTTCTTTATTGTCTTTGTCGTTGTTGTTATTACATCGTTTTGAATAAGCCAGGTACATTTTTTTTCTTAACTCACGATTACCGGCATATTTCATAAAAGGAAAGTAACTGGGGAATTGCAAGCTAAATACCCAACCTTCTTTATTCTCAGTTTTTGCTAATTCTGCAGCAGCGTCCATTACGCCTTCCGGTAAACCTTTAAGCTCATTTTCTTCAGTGATATGAAGTTTATAGCTGTTGGTTTCAGCTAATACATTTTCGCCAAATGTTAAACTTAATTCTGAAAGTTTAGTGGTTATTTCTCGATATCTTTTTTTTGCGTCGCCGGATAATAGGGCCCCTTTACGCACGAAGCTTTTATAGGTATCTTCAAGTAATTTGTTTTGTTCGGCGGTTAAGTTTTCAACAGAACGGTTATCGTAAACAATTTTTACTTTAGTAAAAAGGCCTTCATTTAACCAGATATCGTTGCTGTATTCTGTTAGAATAGGTGATACTTCACGGGCAATGTTTTGGATGTTTTCGTTCGTTTCAGCATGATTCAGATTGAAAAAAATATCACTAATAATGTGCAGTTGTTTTCCTGCCTTTTCAAGTGCTTCTATCGTATTGTAAAAGTCTGGGCTTGATTTAATTGCTATAATTTGTTGTACTTCATTTTTGCCCTGATCAATAGCTGCTTTAAAAGCAGGTAAATAATCGCTTTCTTTAATCGAGCGAAATGGTGGAGTTTGGTAAGGCGTATTAAATATTTGTAATAGCGGATTATCGTTCTTCATGTTATATTTATTTTAATTAATGCATGCCAAAAATTAAAGGTATGGAAATACTAAAGTGTTTCAAAAGCTCAAAATTCCAAAATACTCAACATAATAACAAACTTTTTAAGATAGCGTTCGTTAAAAAACACATTAGCCTCTTTATATTGTATCAAATATTACGTAATTTATAAAGTGGAATAGGTTTTAATGTTTTAATTTATAATAAGATATAAGAAAATAAGTTGAATATGCCAATAATGAATATTATCAGACTACTTTTAATCCTATTTGGATCTTTTATTGCCTTTGGAGTGATGGCTCAAAGTAATGCAGCATCCTTGTTAGATGAAGAAGGTACTAAAAAGGTGCGATCTGCCCAGGAACAAATTAATAAAGGAAAAGACATCGTTGATCAAATGGACAATGTTCAAAAAGAGATCAATGCCATTTATAATAGTGGAAAAAAAATAAATCATGGTAAAGTAAAAAGTAAGCAAAAAGAGAAAGCAAAATTAAAAATGCAATCTGCTGAATATTTTAAAGTCGGTTATGATCAGATTATCGATGTGTATGATGCTTATTTAAAAAATATAGAGAATGACGGAAATAGTGAGTTGGCAAGTTTAAGAGAAAACGCCAATAAGCTAAACCGCGATGCTCATAAAAAATATAAGAAAGTAGAAAGCTTAAAAACTCATGAGGGCATTATGGACATGATTGATGAGGCCATGAATGATCAGTTAAAAGCCATTAAGATACAGGAAGAATTTATGGAGAGTCATGCTGATGAACAAAAGCAAAAAGAATTAGCAGCTCAGGTTATGGAAGAACAGGAAGAAAGAGTGGAAGAAGTCATCACACCTGAGGAAGAATTGGCTGAGGAAGAATCATCAGATGCCAGAGAAGCCCCAGAGATTGCAGAACCTCTGGAATCAACTTCTTCACAATCGCAAGTTGAATCTCAGACAGAACCAGTTGCACAGGTTTCTTCTACACCTGCTCAGATTTCAAAACCTGTAGCGAGTTCTCCAATGGCAGATGTCTTTTTTTCCATTCAAATTATGGCAGGTCAAAATAAAATTCCGGTTAGTGAATTGAAACAAAAATACAATGGTTCTCTTGAAATCGTTGAGCGTGTTAAAGATGGTTGGTATCGGTATTCAGTAGGTAAATTTAAATCCCTTCAGGCAGCAAAAGAAGGCATGAATACTGAAGGCATAAAAGGCTATATTGTTGCATATAAAGGGATGGAGCGAATTTCAGTAAAAGACGCTGTCAATATAATTAAATAGATAACTTAAATCAGGAAATGATGAATAAAATAGCTACTTTTTTAGTTTTTGTATTTATGATGTGTTCAAGCATGTTTGCACAATTTAAACATGTTGATGATCTGTTAAAAGCACCATTAAATGATGCTAATATTCTAGCCGGTGAATATTTAAGGCCTTATGGTGAAATGCTTGGTGTAAATTTAAATAGTGGATGGTACAATACTGCAAAAGTTCATAAACTTGGTGGTTTTGATCTAACATTGATGGGAACTTTTTCCACTGCTCCTTCATCTAAAGGTAGTTTTAACTCTAAACCGGATGGTTTATCAGATACTTTTGTGCCACAAAATAGTTCATCTCCAACTGTTGCTGGTAGTACTTCAGATGTGACTAAATATTCAAATCAAGCAACCGGAGTATCTTTTGAGATTAAAGGTGGTGGAGGAAAGAATTTTATTACTCCAATGATTCAAGGAGCAGTAGGGCTTCCATTTCACACTGAAATAATGGGGCGCTATATGCCAAAGGTTGAATACGGAGATCTAGGTAAAGCTTATATGTATGGTTTTGGATTGAAACATTCTCTTAAAGATTACATTCCATTTGTAAAACGCACGCCATTTTTACAGTTATCTGTTTTAGCAGCCTATACTCATTTTGATGGCGCTTTAAGTGTAAGTGAGCCTGATTATGGAAGTGGAGAGTTTACTACCCAATCAAATGCCTTTACCAGTCGCTTGTTAATTGGTGTAAATGTTCCGGTGGTTTCTTTTTATACCGGCTTGGGTTATGGGCGAGCTACAACAAACTTTGGTTTAGATGGGAATTTCAAAGTGGGAGAAGCCCAAGAGCTTAAGGTAAATCCACTTGGATTTGAGCATGAGTACTCCGGCTTTGATATGAATGCAGGTATGCGAGTAAGGATTGGAATTCTTGCATTACATGCAGATTATACCATTGGTGATTATACGACAATTACCGCAGGTTTGGGAATAAGTTTTAGATAAAACTAAATAAAAATTAGAGGTAAGTAGTGTTAGCATCAAAGATGCGGTGTCATTTAGCATAGCCTGAAGGGCTATGAATATCATGGCATGTTATTGTTAGCGCCAAAGGTGCTTAGTCTTAATCACACGACTATGGACCTTTGGCGCTTAAATAAAATACTTGATTAATATCCTAGCCCCTTGCAGGTTAGGCTTTAGAATATCGCCCACCTTGGGGCTTTTTTAGATTTATGCAGAAATGTATGTACTTATCTACTGACCTCAATAAAAAATAAAAGGGCCCGAAGTAATTGTGATTCGGGCTTTTATGTTTTACCTCGTAAATGCTTTACCAAACTCATTACTAAAAACAATTTCGTTTAGTGCTTTTCTCTTCTTAGCGGGAACATCTTCACTTTTCGGATATCCAATTGATAAAAGGGCAACTGGTTCTATGTGATCTGGAAGTTTTAAAATGGCTCTGGCTTTTTCCGGATCAAAGTTACAAACCCAGCAAGTTCCTAAGCCTAACTCTGTAGCTTGTAAACATAAATGTTCAATGGCAATAGCTATATCAATGTCACAATGGTCCTTGCCATCTGCGGTTCTTTTCCAAGATGTTTGGTGATCTCCACAAATGGCAATTATGGTGGGTGCAGACTTAATCCAGTCTCTGTGGTACGTCTCTTTAATTTTGTTCAGGGTCTCTTCGGTATTAATCACAATAAAATACCACGGCTGTAAATTTACTGCCGAAGGTGCAAGTCTTCCGGCTTCTAACACTTTAAGTAAATCTTTTTCGCTAACTGAATCGGGTTTGTATTCTCTAACAGAATAGCGATTAGAAATGATTTGATTTAATTCCATGAGGTTTTATCAATAAGGTTTATATTTACTTTAAGATTGTAAACGAAGTTTGAAATTATTCTTTAAAAGAATTTGGATAAAGTTATTCTATGTTTTTTCTACTATCAAAAATACTTGCTTTTCTCATCTCACCATCGATATGGATTATAATATTCATAATATGTGGCTATATTTTGAAAAAGCAGCAGATGAAAAAGATTTTTTATCGATTAGCTTTAATGTTTTTTCTGGTGTTTTCTAATGGATATATTTTTCAGAACGTGATATCTTCTTGGGAGGAAGAATTACAACCCTTATCATCATTTGAAAATAGAGCATGCACTGTGGTTGTGTTAGGAGGGATGTCTGCGATTGATATGTCTACAAAGCGAGTGTGTTTTAATGCCGCCTCTGATCGCTTATGGCAAGGCCTAAATTTATTACAGCAAAGTATGGTTAATCACATGGTGATATCCGGAGGATCTGCTGCTATTTTGTACGATGATATTCCGGAAACTCAATACTTACTCGGGTTTTTAAAGGAGTTAAGGCTTCCTGTAGATTCGATATTTGTAGAAGACCGTTCCAGAAATACCTATGAAAATGCGCTTTATTCAAAAGCGTTGTTTGATTCGTTACGCCTCGAAAAAGAAATACTATTGGTAAGCTCTGCTTTTCATCTACCTCGAGCCAAGCGCTGTTTTGAAAAACAAGGTTTTAAAGTGATACCGGTAAGAACTCATTTTTTACAAAGTCTTCATCCTTTAAATCCCTCTGATGCTCTTATTCCCTCATTCTCAGTCTTGGATAAATGGACACTTCTTTTTCGTGAATGGGTTGGTTTAATAACCTATAAAATAAAAGGATATGTATAGAGGATGTTTTACATCTTAAAAAAATGCTTCGGAGAGAATATAGCTTTTGTATGCTAGATACTCACGCCAAATCCAATGCTAAGAATGGGTTCCCATGCCTTGTAAGGACTGTATTTGTGTTGTAATACATCAAATAATATCCGGAGGGAAAAGAAACTGTTTTCACTGATTGCCCTACGATATCCTCCTCCCACAAATAAAAAAGGAACAAATTTGCGGCTTTTTGATAAATCGAGATTGTACCTTTCCAGACTGGCACCGTTTAATTCTACATGGGTGAAGAATTGGGGTAAAAAATTATATTGAGAAAAGATTCTGGCAGCATACTGGTTATAGGTTAACGCCGGAATATACCTTTTATCTTTTATGTAGTTGTATTCAATACCAACCCCGGTATAGAGTTGATCGGATATTTTTAATCCCAACATAGGACTAACCATAAAACTAGTGTAAGTGCCCAAACTCAATCCCATATTCCCTCCGGTGAATAATCGGTCTTTTATCGAAGATTGAGCATGGCTAATGGTACATAATGCTAATAAAACGAGTATGTAGATAAATCTTTTAAGCATCTGTAAGTTCAATTGTTTGTTGAGGTTTTGTATGTCAGTGAAGTCTATTTTGTAGGGTGTTGTAGTTGTTTCGTATAGGTTACAAATGTTTTGCAAATTAATCAAACATCTTCCTGTAAGTGTGGTGACTATGTTGTAAAGATCTATTTTGTATTAGAAGGTATACCTGATTCCCAAGCCAAACCCCAAATTATAATGTGTATAAACCTGTCCAAAACGATACATGGGTCTAATGTCTGCACTAATCTGAACGGGGATTTCACTAAAGTTATATTCTGCACCCACCTGACCTCCTATTCCTAGAAAAAAACCCGGGGATATATCACCTTTGTAGTCTTGATCTTCTTTCCATGAGCCCAGTGCGATGGATGGACCTGCATACCAATTGAATCCACCTTCTAAGTGCCAAACCCATTGATAAGTTGTTGCTAATGAAATGCCATTGCCAAAATCATCAGAATAAATTCCTAAATCCAGTTCTAATCTGTTTTCCCGGGATAATGGAGCTTCAAAACTAAATTCTCCTCCAAAAACAGCCCCACCTCCAAAGCGAAAACCAAACGAATTGTTTAATCGAGCAAAGCCACTTGTACAAATGATTATCAAAAGGAACGTAAGGTGGATTTTTTTCATGTTTTATTTGTTCTGTTTTTATCCTAATGATCAAAAAATGATCGGGGTACAAAACTGCCAAAAAAAGCCTAAAAACAAAAGGTCTTCCATGTTTTATCAATGTTTTTTAAGGCTTTTTTATAACTATTAATTTATTGGTGATGTTTATTTTTCTAAAGTTTAAAGATCTTTTAATTGTATTTTCAAAATTATAACATCATCGCTGCAGCAATTTCATCTGCGGTTTGCTGGTCAACAAGTAACTCAACTAATCGAAGTGCAAATTGGGTGGATACGCCGGGGCCTTTTCCGGTTGTAATGTTGGTATCTGTTTCAACTTTGTTCGAAGCAAGTATGGCGCCTTTCATTTGATCTTCAAATCCGGGATAGCAAATCGCTTTTTTATCTTTTAATAAACCCATGTTGCCTAGAACCATTGGGGCAGCACATATAGCTCCTATTAATTTGCCCCTAACGGATAAGTCTTGAAGGATGTTTTTGACTTCAGTACTTTCATTTAAGTTTTTACTTCCCGGCATACCTCCGGGTAAAACAGCCATATCAATTTCTGATGTATTTACATCCTTTATTGAGATATCTGCTTTTAGGGTAATGGCGTGCGCTCCGGTAACCATCAGGTCGTTGGTAATAGAAACTGTTGTAACATCAAGATTAGCTCGTCTTAAAATATCAATCGGTGTGATGGCTTCTATTTCTTCGAAACCATCAGCCAAAAAGATGATCACTTTTTTCATTTTTTTGAGTTCTTATTTGTTTTGTGTAATTGCTTAAAGGTAAAAAATAGTTTAATGTATTTTATCATCACGAACCGATATTGTATGGATGTTGAGCTTTTTGCTGTTAATCCGGTTGAAATTGAATGAGAAGAGCATGAAATTAGTAGATCGGTACATTATCCGATCAGAATAAATATCAGCTATTCCTTCACTAATCCCAAAGACCTAGTTTTTTAATTTTTGAATTTATACTCGATGCCGATCTTCCCAGTAAATGCGCGATTTCTTTCATGGTTTTTCCTGAGAGAAAAAGTTGCTTTAATTCAACTTCTTCTGTTTTTGACCATTGTCCAGAACCTGTTTTTAAAGATTGTTGCTTTTGTTGAAAATTACATTGCGTAGTTATGGTTTTCATGTTTTGAATATAAAAAGAGGAAGGAAGAAATCTGGCCGGAATATGAAGCTTTTGCTTTGTTCTGGTTAATGCAACATACAAGAGATTTATTTCTTCAATGATGGCTGATGCCGGGGTTTCTTTTAGTTGTATAGATGGCTTTAAGTCATATATATTTTGCTCAGAAATGAAATCATCCAATAAAAATACTTCGTCATACTCCAATCCTTTACTTTTATGAACGGTTGAAAAGACCATATCTGCTTCATTTTTATGATCTTTACTCACGCAACAATTTTTAACTTTACTGATGTACTCAGGAATGTTTTTACCATATTTTTCAACAAGGTTTAACAACGATTTTAGACTGTTGTCAGAGGTATTTTCGGCATAAGTTTTTAAGTGGTCAAAGCTCGGCATAGAAGCAATGAGAGGATCCTTAATATAAATCTTTTCGTAATTGTATAGATTAAAAATGTCATAGATGGAAGTGCCCTCATTTGAAAAGGTATATGAGTTGAGTTCTCCTTCAAAATAAATTTTTGTTCGTTGTTTTTGTTGTAGTACTAAATCTATTGCTTTTGTTAAAAGGCTATTGTTAGAACGTGCAATGCAGATTTTTCGTTGAATAGGATTCTGTTTACTTGTTCCTGTAATACTAAAAGGTGATGCCTTACCAATAATACTTTTTAGGCCTATCACACTCTGAGCCAAATGAGCAATTTCATGGTTGAATCGAAAACTTGTTGAAAGATGTTTTGAACTGTAAGGAATAGACTGCAATGCATTTTGAGCATAGCGCCAACTGTATATTTGCTGATGCTCATCCCCAATAAATACATTTGTCGTATTTTGTTTTAAAATTACATCAAGCATGGCTGGTGATGCATCTTGTGCTTCGTCAAACAAGATATGTGTAAAGGGGAGATGAGGTTCACTTAGTTGAAATTCTTTCAAGTAAAAGTCATGGGTTATGGCTATTTCACGATAATGCATTTTTGAAAGAAATAACCTTGTGTAATGCAAAAGCATCTCGTAATTATCGGACAAAAAAACTTTGTACTCCTCCGATTGAATAGAGTTTATATAATTTAATTCCGATACTTTTTTTGCAACACTATTGCAAAAAAGGTTTGCAAATTTTATAACATGTGCTGCAAGTGTTAGGTGAGTGTTGTTTGCAATGTTCTTACGGATTTTTAGTATTTCACAAACTTCAAAAGGTTTGTATTCCAATTGGATATTTTTACGTTTCCCGGGGTTTGTATATTTATACGCCAGAGAATGAGCAGTTTCTACTTGTACATTGGTTGTGTTTTGATGTTTTAATCTATTTTGGGCTTCTAGTTTTACCGATCTGTTAAAAGCTAGATACAATATTTTAGCTTGAGGTCTCTGTTTTGCATAGGCTAAAATGGTCGAGGTTTTTCCCGAACCGGCAACAGCATTGACCTTAATACTGTCTGTGGAATGAATAATGTCTAATTGTTGATCAGTATATTGCATTTGCTAGTATTGAAAAGCCAAAGGTAAATTGCAGAATAAAAAAAACATCCAATTTAACTAAAAAGTTACTTAGCATGCGGATTTCCTAATTGTGAAGCTGTTTTTTGTGAACATTATTTACTAATTTCAT
The DNA here is from genome assembly GCA_003249255.1 of Bacteroidales bacterium. Taxonomy (GTDB): domain Bacteria; phylum Bacteroidota; class Bacteroidia; order Bacteroidales; family Marinilabiliaceae; genus SZUA-582. The sequence goes on along the minus strand of QKJP01000009.1, from coordinate 111,365 downwards.
GCCTTGGATTAAATTTTTGTTTGATGACTTATAAATTACGTAATATGAAAAAACCATTAAATCTTCTTTTTGCAATTTCCTTTTCTTTAAATATAAGCTTCGTTAGTGCGCAGTCAAGTGCTGATTCAACGACAAGTAGTCAAGGAACTACGGTTCAATCAGGAGTAAGAGCACAACCGGCAACTTCAACTGCATCTTCATCGGAAAGAAGCCCATCTGCATCAACTACTTCTTCAAGCAGCACAACAACTCAACAAGCACCCAGAAGGGCTGCGGAACCGGAAGCTCCTCAAGTAGATGTGTTAAAAGAAGGAACTTTATCAGAGCAATTTGATTATGTTTATACGAAATCTAATTCTTATGAGCAATATAAAGTTATTAAGGCGGTAACATATCGAACATTAAAAAATAACTCATTAGACAGTTTAAATGCCGTAAAAGTAAATCTGATAAAAGCTCAAGAAGAAATAAAGGCATTATCTGCAAAAAACAAACAGGCTCAAGAAGAAATTGATGCACTTACCAATAACCTTGAGTCCGCAAAAACTTCAGTTGATAGTATGGTGTTTTTAGGTGCAGAGTTGCCCAAATCTTCATACAATGGTATCATGTGGGGATTAGTTTTAGTGTTTGCTGTTGGTGTTGTTGTTCTGCTTTTGTTAACTAAGCGTCATATGGTTTTAACTAAAGATGGAAAATCTAAGTTTCATGAGTTAGAAACAGAATTTGAGCAACATCGCAAAAATGCTTTAAGAAGAGAGCAAAAATTAGCTCGTGAACTCATGGATGAGAAGATGAAAAATAAAATTTAATTTTTTTCGTTAGAACAGTTGAGATCTTTTTGGTGAAAAAGTGATTTTGGACTTTTAAGATTTTAAGTGTGTATTAGAAAAGTAATCAATGTTTTATCTTTTAGGTGATGATTAAAAAGCTGTTTGGAATTTGTTGTTTGGTACTGTGTTTTTCAACATTAAATGCACAAATGGATGTGTTTTTGAAATCTGGAAAACTATTAGATAGTGTTATTGTTTACGCCCCTGGTAGTATTGAACATGAGTATATTCCTAAACAAAAACAAGTGTATGAATATAATGAAAAAGGATTTCAAACTCAGGCTTTGTTTTATAACTGGGATGAGCTTAGTTCAAATTGGATTTATGATTCTAAAACACGCATTATTTTTGAAAATGATGTTGTTAAATCTTACGAGTTATTTTCTTATGATGGCGCCGTTTGGGTTGGAGAAGCCAAAAAGACTTACGTCTTTAATGCGAATTTTGAATTAGTTGAAAACTACATGTCTCAATGGGATCAAACTACTCAGGCTTGGAAAAAACAAAATGGTTGGGTGGCAACCTATTATTCCGATGGTTTTCTTGAATCTTTGATTGATAGAGAGTGGGATGATCAACTTCAAAGTTGGAGGAATGTCGATAAAACTTTCTGCCAGTATAGTCATGGAGAAGTTTCTTTTCAACAAATACAATCTTATGATTATCAGTCTTCTTCCTGGGTTGATTCCTTAGAATATACCAAAATTGTAAATGATGATGGAGTTGTTACTGCGTTTGAATCCTTGGTGTTTGATCCTGAACTAAATACATTAAAAGGTAAAGAGAAGTATGTCAATACTATCGATGAACTAGGTCGCTTAAGTACTCGCTCAATTAAAAAATGGAGTGATCAAATTTGGCATGATGATCTACAATACTCATTTCAGTATGAGGGAGATACTAAAAATTTATTATCAGTATCCCTGGAGCAATTTGATGGTGATGCTTGGCAAAATAAAGAAATGTACCAGTATGTAGAAAATGGTAATGGTTCTAAGTTTACGCACCTTATATGGAATTCAAATTATGAATCCTGGGTTAATCTCATGAGGATTCAATATTCGGTAATTAGTGAAATAAAGGATAGTACTCTAATTGAAAAGTGGAACTTGTATGACCGCCAATGGGACAAAGATTCCTATGTTTTGCAAGTGTATGATGGGCAATCAAATGAAATCCAAAATGTTTCCTTATATAATTGGCATAAAGAATCGAATAGCTGGATGCCTGATGTGAAGTTTGAAAATACCGAAGAGGAAATGATGTCCAATTCTGTATATTCTGTTTGGAATTCGTCTTTGGTAAATTGGCAAGTAATGGATCGGATTTATCAACGTAATAGCACAGTAGGAAAAAATGTTGCAAAAGCTGAATTTATTCATGAGTATTATGATCAGATTCAAGGTCAGAATGACGGTGTAAGAGAGTTGTATCATTATTCTCTTGAAGATACTTTGCAAACCAAAGTTTCTAGATTTGAAAAGTCAGGAGATGGTTGGGGAGAAGTTCGGATTAATAAATATTATTTTAAGGGGATTGTTCCAGATTCAGTAAACGGTTATGAAAAGGTAGATTTAGTTCTATATCCTAATCCGGTGTCCGATTATTTAAAAATTCTGGGTGTTCAGGCTAGCGAAATAAAGGCTGAGATATTTACCTTGAATGGAAGCAAGGTAGAATCTGTCTCTTTGCAGGATAAGCTAGAAATAGATGTTAGAAACTTACGTTCCGGATTGTATATTATCAAGTTGCGTTTTGAAAATGAATTTGTAGAACGTAAGTTTTTTAAGTTGTAAGGCTTAAGTTTTCTCAAAGAATGAGAAATTGACTTTGCCATATTTTCTAACTTCAACAAAGTTAGGGTGCTTTTCAAACGAGATTTTATCCGAATGTTCTAATACAAAAAAGCCATTTTTTGTTAATAAATCTTGATTGAAAAATAACTCAGGTATTTCTTCAAGATTTGATAAAGAAAAAGGCGGATCTGCAAAGACAAAATCAAATTGTCGATCGCATTTTTTAATATACCTCAGCGAGTCTGCACGCAGCAGTTTCATGTGGTCATTAACCTTAAATTCAATAGCCGTACTTTTTATAAAGCCAAAGTGTTTAGGGTTCATTTCTATGCAAGTAATGTCAGTACACCCCCTGGATGCTAATTCAAAAGAAATGCTACCGGTTCCTCCAAACATGTCTAAAGCACTAATTGCTTCAAAGTTAATTCGATTACTTAAAACATTAAAAAGACTTTCTTTAGCAATATCTGTTGTTGGCCTTGCAATAAAGTTTTTAGGAGGTGAGAATCTTCTACCTTTTAGTGAACCGCTTATTATACGCATATTGGAAGATTAAATAAGTGATGGTATTTTTCAATTTTTATTTTTTTAAATTCCTGGCTGTATTTAAAACCATTTTCCAATTTAGATAATTGAGTTTGTCTTAAGTACTTTTTCAGTGCAAGATAGTAGGTGTTTTGCCGGTCAGTTATTCCATATAGGGTAACAATTGTTTCTTGTGAGCACAATTTGAGCTGTTCAAACGTATAAAGTAAGAAATAGATAAAGTCTTTTTCGCTTTTAATCTTAAATGAATTACATAATGCCAGATATCTGGATTTTACAACCACAATGTCAAAGAAATTCTCATTTAAACTAATGTGAATAATTGATTTTTTATTTAAGTTTTGACCTGATATCAAACAGCTTTCAATAAAAGGGGAATGCTGATGAAAAAAGGAAATAGAGGTGTATTTGGCTTTAAGGTTTGCATACAATTTATAAGGTACTTTGAATAAATTGTATGCATCAGCCATTCTTATTTTATGGTATAATAACTTACTCGGTAAAACAGATGTTTGGTGTACTAAATCATAAATACTCTCGTACTTTTCCTTGTCGAAAAGAGAGGTGGGAATTAAAGTTGAATCTGTTGATTCAATCAAGCAAAATACTTTTTTGTATGGCAGCTGAAGATATTGGTTACTCTCTAAAATATGTAATGTTTGTGACCAATTAACATCTTTTGATTCATGAGAGTAATGATCAAAAAAGATATAGGTATTTACAACAGGATCTAGTATACAAAAAGAAAGTCCATCCGGTGAAATTCGGATGGACAAAAAATATGATGTTGTAATACTTATGTCAAATGCTTGGTCTTTAACCAAAGTGTTTGTCATATTAAACAATTACTCCCAGTTACCTGCATTGTTATTAGTTTCTTCAAGAGAACCTACTTTTAATCCAGGGTATCTTTCCAGTTTTTCCTGTTTGTCGTTTAAGTTAAAGATCTCTTGTGGCTCAAGTCCTTTAAGATAAACGATGTTTGGTACTTTTGCTTCAAATACTTGAACTTTCACACCAGAACCTGTTGTTACCACAGATGATGCCATTTCAAAACGTTCACCACCTGTTAAGAATGGAATAAATGGAATAGAATCTTCATTAACGTTGCTAAATAAAGAATCTTTAACACTTACTCGGATCGTATCACGTCTAATGATACCTAAAGCTAAGGCTTTAATTTCTGTGATGCCTGCTTCAATCATGCTATCTGTTAAACTACCTTCCATTTTTACAAGTGGAAGAGAATCAGTTTTGATGAATGAAACAAGTGTATCAAAACTACCAGTGTATTTGTTAAAAACAGACTTGTAGGCAACCTGTGCATCCCTGATTTGAATTAAATTTTCAACTACCGCATCTTGTCTTAATTTGTGTGCATCTTGAAAACGAATAGGTTTTTGAATGCTTTCAAAGCATAAATAACCTAGAGTAATTATGGCTATAACCAGGATAATTTGAATAACTGCTTTCATTATTATCGGAATTTTGTTTTAGTTTGAGTTACAAATTTAGAAAAAAAATCAAATTTAGCTTTTAAAGAGCCCATAATTACTGAAAAAATGCTGAATAATCATCTGTCAAGTTTAATTCGTGAACATTTTAGTTTTGAACCAACCCAAAGTCAGTCCAAATTAATTGCCGGTTTAGGGGAGTTTATTTTAAATGAGGAAAGTCGAAGTGTTTGTTTAATAAAGGGTTATGCTGGAACTGGGAAAACTTCCTTGATGAAAGCTTTTGTTCAGGTGCTAAATGCGATGGAAATTCCCAAATTATTAATGGCGCCAACCGGTCGGGCTGCAAAAGTATTAAGTAGTTATACCGGTGAGGTTGCGCATACCATTCATAAAAGTATTTATAGAAGGCAATCTTCAGTTGATGATTTTGGATCTTTTAATTTGAGTTATAACAAATCCAAGAGGGCTGTGTTTATAGTTGATGAGGCTTCTATGATCTCGAATACGAGTCTTGAGTATACTCAATTTGGCACCGGTTGTTTGTTAGAAGATTTGCTCAATTTTGTGTTTAGCCAAGAGGATTGTAAACTCATTTTAATCGGAGATACAGCACAGTTACCTCCTATAGGTACAACTGAAAGTCCGGCATTGGATAAATTATATTTAGAAAGCCTTAGTTTAAATGTACATGAGTTTTATTTGACAGATGTTGTTCGGCAACAGGAGGATAGTGGTATTTTATACAATGCCACTGAATTACGTAGTTTGTTAAGTGAAGATTTTATAGATGCTTTACCTCCCCAGTTATCCGTAAAAGGTTTTCAAGATTTTAGAAGAATCACTGGAGAAGAACTGATTGATGAATTATCCTGGTGTCAGCATAATTTTGGATTGGAAGAAACAATTGTTGTTTGCAGGTCTAATAAGCGGTCTAATTTATACAGTCGCGGAATACGAAATAGCATTCTTTATAGAGAAGAAGAATTAACCTCGGGAGATTATTTATTAATTGTAAAGAACAATTACCATTGGTTAAAGAATAGTAAAGAGGCTGATTTTATTGCCAATGGTGATGTAGTTGAAGTTGTTCGTATTTCAGGTTATGAAGAATTATATGACAGGCGTTTTGCAAATGTTACCCTCCGATTTCCTGATTACAATAACCTGGAATTAGATACTAAGATTATTCTGGATGCTTTACATGTTGATACCGCAGGTTTTTCAAAAGAAGAGCAAGAGACTTTTTTTATGAATGTAATGGAAGATTATGAAGATGTGCCTTCTAAACGAAAAAAATATGAAAAGGTAAAAGAGAACCCTTATTACAATGCGTTACAGGTAAAATATGCTTATGCCATGACTTGTCATAAAGCGCAGGGAGGGCAGTGGAAAGCTGTATTTATTGATCAGGGATATATTCCTGATGAACACTTGGGTGAAAGTTATTATCGCTGGCTTTATACTGCCATTACCCGTGCTACCGAGCGAGTGTATCTGGTGAACTTTAAAGATGAGTTTTTTGGAGATTAGAAAGAGATCGCACGTCCGAACTTATTGTTGTAATATTAGAAAAGCCTCGCAGATACTGCAAGGCTTTCTTTAATGTTTATAATCTATAATTAGATTCCTAAATCCTTGATGATATTCTCAATGATTTCATCAGCTTTTTTATTGGTAGCTTCAAACGCATCTTGACTTGGTAAAGGAACTTTAACTTCGAAATAGAATTTGATTTTTGGTTCAGTACCGGAAGGACGAACAGAAACCTTGTATCCATTTTCAGTAAAGAACTGCAGAACATTGGATGTTTCCGGGAAATCTAATTTTTCAATTTTACCTTCAGCAACGTTATTCGCTTCTAAAGTCGAATAATCTTTTACCATGCTTACTTTATCTCCGGCTAATGTTGCTGGAGGAGTAGTACGCATATCTTGCATGATTTGCTTGATTTCATCTGCACCGGATTTACCTTCACGTACGATGTAAATCATTTTTTCTTTAGAGAAACCATACTCCATATAAATGTCCTGAAGCACATCGTAAAGAGATTTACCTTGTTCTTTAGCCCATGCAGCAATTTCAGCCGCAGTTGTAATCGCAGCAACTGCATCTTTATCGCGCACATAATCTCCCGGTAAGAAACCATACGATTCTTCACCACCACAGATGTATTTCTTTTGACCTTCTAAGTCACGTATTACTTTTGCAATCCATTTGAATCCTGTGTAGACATCAAAGTATTCAATGCCGTTTTTAACAGCAATTTCTTTGATTAACTCTGAGGTTACGATAGTTTTAACGATGTATTCGTTTCCTGTTAACTTATTAAACTCTTTCCACTTTTTAATGATGTACCAAGTTAATAAAGTAGCAGTTTGGTTACCGTTAACAAGAATGTATTCTCCTTTATCATTTTTAACGGCTAAACCTAAGCGGTCGCTATCCGGGTCAGATGCCATTACGATGTCTGCATTTGTTTCACGAGCCTTGTTTAAAGCCATTTCAAGAGCAGCAGGTTCTTCCGGATTTGGTGAGATTACAGTAGGGAAATCTCCACTTACAACATCTTGTTCCGGAACATTAATGATGTTTTTAAAACCGCATTTTTTTAATGCTTCCGGAATGATTTTAACACCGGTACCATGAATTGGAGAGTAAACGATTTTAAGATCACTGTTGCGGTTAATTAATTCCTGATCTAAAACCATCGCTTTAACCTGGTCTGTGAACTCATCATCCATTGCTTGGCCTAAAATCTCAATCAGATCTTTATTGCCTTCGAACTTGATGTCGTCAACAGATTTAATGCTGTTTACTTCATCAATTACATTAGTGTCATGAGGAGCTGTTAATTGAGCCCCATCATTCCAATATGCTTTGTAACCGTTGTATGCTTTAGGATTGTGAGAAGCAGTAATAATTACTCCACCTTGAGCACCTAATTGACGGATTGCATAAGAAATTTCCGGAGTAGGACGTAAATCTTCAAATAAATAGGCTTTGATCCCGTTTGCAGAGAAGATGTCTGCTACTACCTGACCATATAAAGTACTGTTATTGCGACAATCGTAACCAATAACAACTTTAATTTGATCCAAAGAAGCAAATTCTTTTTTTAAGTAGTTTGCCAGACCTTGAGTTGCAGCACCAACAGTGTAGATGTTAATGCGGTTTGAACCCGGTCCCATAATACCTCTTAAACCACCTGTACCAAATTCTAAATCCTTGTAAAAAGAATCGATTAATTCGGTTTTGTCCTCTTTTTCTAGCATTGTTTTAATGGCCGCTTTTGTCTCAGCATCATAATTACCATCTAACCAAGCTTGTGCTTTTAATTGAACATCGTTCAATAAATCAAGGTTTTGCATTTTATTATTTTTTGTGTTTTTATTGACTTAATCTAGCAATACATTTTTTTAGACTTTCTCTCCAATGAGGAATTTCTAAACCAAATGTATTTTTGACTTTTCCTTTGTTAAGGACGCTATAGTTAGGTCGAGGTGCGGGAGTAGGATAATCTTTGGTTTCGATTGGTTTGACATTACAGCTGATGTTGCATATTTCATGAATTGCAAGTGTGAAATCATACCAACTAGCCACGCCTTCGTTACTGTAATGATAAATTCCCGGAATGAATTTGGAATTGTCATTTTCACAAACTTTAATAATATTCATGATGGCTTGTGCTAGATCTGCAGCATACGTTGGAGAGCCAATCTGATCATAGATAACGCCAAGTTCATCTCGCTCTTTGCCTAATTTAATCATGGTTTTAACAAAATTGTTTCCAAATTCAGAATATAACCAGGATGTTCTTAGGATGATTGAATTAGAATTCGACTTCATTAAAGCATTTTCACCTTCAAGTTTTGTTAAGCCATACGCGCCATTTGGTTTTGTAGCAGTATCTTCTGTATACGGAATGTGAGCTGTGCCATCAAACACATAGTCAGTTGATACATGAATAACTTTAATGTTGTTTACGCTACTATACGTTCCAATGTATTCCAGTGCTGTGGCATTTACAGCTCTTGCAGTATCTATATCAGATTCAGCCTTGTCAACAGCTGTATAAGCTGTACAGTTTATGATGTAATCAAAAGGTTTCGAGTTTATTTTCTCTTTTACTTTTTCTTTGTCACAAACATCTAAGTTTTTGATGGTTGTAGTTTCCCAATTGTAACCTGAAAGTGAATCTTTAATTTTCATTAGTTCACTTCCCAGCTGGCCATCTGCACCAATTAGTAATATGTTCTTCATCTTAAAACTCAAAGTTTATTTCTGCATCTTTAAGCAATGCTGCTTTTAAATCCTTTTCTGAAACATTTGCTTTATCCATAGGAACTTGCCAATCGATATTTAAAGCTTCATCACAGTAAAGTAAGCTTCTTTCGGCTTCAGGAGTGTAAATGTTATCGCACTTATACATAAAGGTTGCTGTTTCACTTAATACCGAAAAGCCATGTGCGAATCCTCGAGGTACAAAAAACTGAGTTTTATTTTCTGCCGATAACTCAATGGCATAATGCTGTCCATAAGTTGGTGATCCTTTACGGATATCCACCGCTACATCCAGTACTTTACCTTCTATAACTTGTACCAGTTTTGCTTGAGCATAAGGTGCAAGTTGATAATGCAAACCTCTGATTACGCCATAACCGGATTTTGAGATGTTATCTTGAATGAAATCGGCCTTTATTCCGGCTTCTTCATATCTTTTTTTATTATATGATTCAAGAAAGAATCCTCTGTTGTCACCAAATACATTGGGTTTAATGATCACTAATCCAGGAATGTGAGTTGTAATTACCTCCATCTTAACAGTTAATTTTTTGCAAATATAGTAAAGAACTACAGGTGTTTAAAATAGATGATGATAAAATCATTAATCATTCTTTGCCATCTTGATTAAATATTGACCGTATTCATTCTTTTTCAGAGGTTCTGCTAGTTTAAGTAATTGCTCCTTGTTGATGTATCCTTTTTTATAGGCAATTTCTTCAAGACAAGCCACTTTTAATCCTTGTCTGTTCTCTATTGTTGCAATGAAGTTTGACGCTTGAAGTAAACTATCGTGAGTACCTGTATCTAACCAAGCCATACCTCGACCCAGTTGTTTAAGCTTCAATCTTTTTTCTTCCAGGTAGAGCTTATTTAAATCTGTTATTTCCAATTCGCCTCTAGGGGAGGGTTTTAGAGATTTTGCTTTTTCCACTACATCATTGCTGTAGAAGTATAAACCGGTAACTGCATAATTAGATTTAGGAGAAGCTGGTTTTTCTTCAAGAGATAAGACATTTCCGTTCTCATCAAAATCTGCTACACCATATCTTTCAGGATCATTTACATAGTATCCAAAAACTACCGCACCATCTTTTTCTTCATTTGCATCTCGGAGTACACGGCTAAATTCGTAACCATAGTATATGTTATCGCCTAAAACTAAAGCGACATTATCATCTCCAATAAATTCTTCGCCAATTAAAAAAGCTTGTGCTAAGCCATCAGGAGATGGTTGCTCTGCGTAGGAGATAGACAATCCAATATCAGATCCAGTACCCAGTAAATTTTTATAAAGAGGTAAGTCTTGTGGAGTACTTATGATTAATACTTCTCTAATTCCGGAAAGCATTAATACTGATAAAGGGTAGTATATCATTGGTTTATCATAAACCGGTATGATTTGCTTTGAAATACTCTTGGTAACAGGATATAAACGGGTGCCGGAACCTCCGGCTAATATAATTCCTTTTCTTTTAGTCATTTCTAGTGTGTTTTAAGCTTTTAAAAGCTTTTCGAAATATTCAATTGTATTTAGTAACCCTTGTTCAAGCTGAATTGTAGGTTCCCAATTATGTAGTTTTTCTTTTGCTAAAGTAATGTCCGGTTTGCGTTGCATAGGGTCATCTTTAGGTAGTGGCAGGTAGGTAATTTGAGAATTGGAATTAGTAAGTTTGATAACTAGTTGGGCTAATTCAAGCATGGTGAATTCATTTGGATTTCCAATGTTTACTGGTCCCCAAAAATCATCGCTGGAGGCCATCATCCGCATCATACCTTCAACTAAATCATCCACGTATTGGAAACTTCTGGTTTGCTTTCCATCTCCAAAAATGGTAATGTCTTCTCCCTTTAAAGCTTGCACAATAAAGTTTGAAACCACCCTTCCGTCATCGGGATTCATATTAGGTCCATAGGTGTTAAATATGCGGATGATCTTAATGTTTACATTGTTTTGGTCTTTGTAATTGACAAATAAACTTTCCGCACATCTTTTCCCTTCGTCGTAACAAGAACGGATGCCAATTGGATTTACATGACCCCAGTAAGATTCCGGTTGAGGGTGAACTAGGGGATCTCCATAAACTTCACTTGTTGAGGCTTGTAAAATTTTAGCATTTACACGTTTGGCTAAACCTAGCATGTTAATGGCACCCATTACGGATGTTTTTATTGTTTTGATGCTATTGTGTTGATAATGAACTGGTGATGCAGGGCATGCTAAATTGTATATTTCATCTACTTCTACAAAGAAGGGATGAGTCACATCGTGTCTTACGAGTTCAAAAAATGGATTGTTTAACAAGTGAACGATGTTTGATTTTGATCCTGTAAAATAATTATCCAGGCAGATAACTTCGTTTCCTTCATTTAATAAACGTTCGCAAAGATGTGAACCTATAAATCCGGCGCCCCCGGTAACTAATATTCTTTTCTTCATGCTATTCGGAAATTCTCAATGAGGAACTATTCTGGTTTTACAACATGTTTACCTATACTATAATAAGTAAAACCGCTTTCTTTTAATTCATCTTGATCATAAATATTTCTTCCATCAAAGATGACTTTATTCGTTAAAAGTTTCTCGATAACCTTTAAGTTAGGTAGTCTAAATTCAGGCCATTCTGTGACTAATATTAATGCGTCAGCATCAATGAGCACATCATATTGGTCTTTCCCATATTCGATTTTATTGCCAAGATGTTTTTGGGCTTCTTTCATTGCAACCGGATCATAAGCTTTTACCTTAGCACCCATGTCCAATAGTTTATTAATAATACTTAAAGAAGGAGCTTCTCGCATATCATCGGTGTGAGGTTTAAATGAAAGTCCCCAGACTGCAAATGTTTTGTCCCTTAAATCATGAAAGTGTTCAATGATTTTTTTATTGAGGATGGTTTTTTGTGTGTTATTTACTTCCTCAACGGCTTCTAAAATCTTTAGGTGATAATTGTTTTGTTGAGCTGTTTTGATGATCGCTTTAACGTCTTTCGGAAAACATGATCCACCATACCCACACCCGGAATAAAGAAATTTTTGACCAATACGCGAGTCTGATCCGATCCCTTTTCGTACACTATTAACATCTGCACCTACAATTTCACATAGGTTAGCAATGTCATTCATGAAACTTATTTTGGTTGCCAGCATCGCATTGGCTGTGTATTTTGTCATTTCAGCAGAAGGAATATCCATAAATAAGATCGGATGCCCATTTAAAACAAAAGGTTTGTATAAGCGGCTCATAATTTTTTCTGCGCGTTCAGATTCGACCCCTACAACAATTCTATCCGGTTTTAAAAAGTCATCAATTGCGCTACCTTCTTTTAGAAATTCGGGATTGGATGCAACGTCAAATTCAATTTTAAGCCCTCTTTTTTCAATTTCATCTTGAATGGCAGCTTTTACTTTCTGAGCAGTTCCAATTGGTACAGTACTTTTAGTAATAATAACCGTGTAATGATTGATGTGTTTTCCAATTTCTCTGGCTACGGCTAAAACATGACTCAGGTCTGCACTGCCATCTTCGCCGGGAGGTGTACCCACGGCAATAAAAACAGCATCCGTTTGATCCAAACTGTCTTTGATACTGGTAGAAAAGTGAAGGCGTTCTTTTTCAAAGTTTGAAAGAACCATCTGATCTAAGCCTGGTTCATATATTGGAATAATGCCTTTTTTTAAGTTTTCTATTTTCTTTTCATCTATATCTACACAAGTTGTGTTAACACCTGTATCTGCAAAACAAGTTCCTGTGACTAGTCCTACATAACCAGATCCGACTACTGATATTTTCATATATGAGGTAGGTATATTATTTAATAAATATTATAAACAAGCCCAAAAATAGAAATTATTCCCTTTTTAACACGGAGAAGTGGTTTTAATTTATGACAAGGTGTATTTAGATGTCCTCTTTTAATGAATTTTAATGTTTTTGCGATAATTATTTTGACGAAGCATTTTAGAATCAAATTTAAAGTTAGTACTTTTGCAGCGTTTTTTTTATCAATATATTGTCTAACTACTAGTTTTTTAAGATTTTAAGAAAATGAGTGAAACAAATGAAAATGTTCAAGCTTCAAACGAAGCTGTTGAGCAAAAAGCGGTAAGCACTACTGCTCCTTTAGCTGATTTCGATTGGGATAGCTTTGAGAATGGTGATGTTTTAGGTGCAGGTACTTCAAAAGAGGAGCTTGCTAAGATGTATGATGAGACTTTATCTACAATTTCTGAAAAAGAAGTAATTGAAGGTACAGTTATCTCTATCAGCAAAAGAGAAGTGGTTATTAACATTGGTTTTAAATCTGATGGTATTGTTTCTCGTAACGAGTTTCGTTATAACCCGGAATTAAAAGTTGGTGATTCTGTAGAAGTTTACGTAGAGAGCCAAGAAGACAAAAAAGGTCAGTTAGTTCTTTCTCACAAGAAAGCTAGAGCTTTACGTTCTTGGGATCGTGTAAACGAAGCGCTTGATAAAGATGAAGTGATCAAAGGTTACATCAAATGTCGTACAAAAGGTGGTATGATCGTTGATGTATTTGGTATCGAAGCGTTCTTACCAGGTTCTCAAATTGATGTTAAGCCTATCCGTGACTACGATATGTATGTAGGTAAAACGATGGAATTCAAAGTGGTTAAAATCAACCCTGAGTTCAAAAACGTTGTTGTATCTCACAAAGCACTTATCGAAGCTGAGCTTGAGCAACAGAAAAAAGATATTATCTCTAAGCTTGAAAAAGGTCAGGTTCTTGAAGGTACAGTTAAGAACATTACATCTTACGGTGTATTCATCGACCTTGGTGGCGTAGACGGATTAATTCACATTACAGACCTTTCTTGGGGTCGCGTGAGTCATCCGGAAGAAATTGTTCAGTTAGATCAGAAGTTAAACGTTGTAATTCTTGACTTTGATGATGAGAAAAAACGTATCGCTCTTGGTTTAAAACAATTAACATCTCACCCATGGGATGCTCTAGATCAAGAGCTTAAAGTAGGTGATGTTGTTAAAGGAAAAGTGGTTGTAATGGCTGACTATGGTGCATTCGTAGAAATCGCTACTGGTGTTGAAGGTCTTATCCACGTTTCAGAAATGTCATGGTCACAACACTTAAGAAGCGCACAAGATTTCTTAAAAGTGGGTGATGATGTAGAAGCTATGGTATTAACATTAGATCGCGATGAGCGTAAGATGTCTCTAGGTATCAAGCAGCTTAAAGCAGATCCATGGGAAAAAATTGAAGACACTTATGCTGTAGGTACTAAGCACACTGCAAGCGTACGTAACTTCACTAACTTTGGAGTATTTGTGGAAATCGAAGAAGGTATCGATGGATTAATTCACATCTCTGATCTTTCTTGGACTAAGAAAATCAAGCACCCAGCAGAGTTTACTTCAATTGGTGATGCGATCGAAGTGGTTGTGTTAGAAATCGACAAAGAAAACCGTCGTTTAAGCTTAGGTCACAAACAACTAGAAGAGAATCCATGGGATGTTTTCGAAACATTATTTACTGTAGGTTCTGTTCATGAAGGAACTATTGTTGACATTTTCGACAAAGGTGCCGTAATTGCATTACAGTATGGTGTTGAAGGTTTTGCTACTCCACGTCACCTAGTAAAAGAAGACGGTAGCCAAGCGAAAGCAGAAGAAAAATTAGATTTCAAAGTAATCGAGTTTAATAAAGCTGCTAAGCGAATCATCTTATCGCATTCACGTGTATTTGAAGATGATAAGAAAGCTGAAGATACTGCAGAGAAAAAAGCACAAGCTTCTGCTACTAAAAAAGGCGTAAAGAAGTTGGCTGATAACTTAGAAAAAACTACTTTAGGTGATATTTCCGATTTAGCTGCACTGAAAGATCAGTTAGAAGCTAATGAAGGTGGCGATAAAGAATAAGTTAAAAGTTACTATATGGACTTCAAGATTGACAAATTAGATGAATTTACTTTAGTTCAAGTTCTAAAAGAGAAGCTTGATACGCATATTGCACCGACTTTAAAGTCTGAATTGGTGCTATTATCCGGAAATGGTGAAAAAAACATTCTGCTGGATTTAGGAAAATGTAATTACTGTGATTCGTCAGGATTAAGTTCAATCCTTGTGGCCAATAGATTGTGTAAGAATGCTGATGGTGTATTTGTTTTAGCTGCATTACAACCTGCTGTCGAACGGTTAATTTCTGTTTCTCAGTTAGACTCAGTTTTAAACATTGCACCTACTTTAGAAGATGGTATTGAGATGATCCGTAAGGATCTAGAGTAGTCATTGATTTTTTTTATGTCTTCTTTCTCAGTTACAATTTTAGGAAGTAATTCAGCATTACCTACTTCAGAAAGATATCCAACCGCTCAGATCGTTCGCGTTTCTGAGCGGTTTTTTTTGGTTGATTGCGGAGAAGGAACTCAAATGCAAATGCGTAAGCATAAAATAAATTTCTCTAAAATAGATAGTGTTTTTATTTCTCATTTGCATGGAGATCATTGCTTTGGGCTTATTGGACTTATTTCAACTTTGGGATTGTTAGGTAGAAATAAACCTTTGTATTTGTATGCACATGCTGACCTTGAAAAAATCCTGGTGCCACAACTCGCTTATTTCTGTGATGAATTGCCTTACGAAGTTAAATTTGTTCACCTTTCTTATGATGAGCCTGTTGTAATTTATGAGGATAAAAATGTAATTGTAAAATCTCTTCCATTGGCTCATCGTATTCCAACTTGTGGTTTTATTTTTCAGGAAAAGGAAAAACAGCCTAATATTCGTAAAGAAGCCATTTTTAAATATGAGCTTTCTATTAAAGAGATTGCTTCCATCAAAAGAAGAGAAGCTTATTATGATGCGAGTGGAGAATTGGTATCTCAAGATGAATTAATTATCGAACCACCAAAACCTCGAAGCTATGCCTTCTGTTCCGATACTCGATATTATCGAAAAATTATTCCTTACATCCAAGAAGTTAATCTCTTGTATCATGAAGCTACTTTTCTTCATGAGTTAAAGACTTTGGCAAAAAGTTCAGGACATACGACCGTTAAACAAGCAGCTACCATAGCTAAGGATGCCCAAGTCGGCAAATTGATTCTAGGTCACTTTTCTAATCGTTATCGAACTCTAAATCCCTTATTGCAAGAAGCTAAAGAGGTATTCGAAAACTCAGTTTTGGTTAAAGATGGGGAAGTGTTTTCAATTGAAAATTAGTGGTGTTTGAGAGTTTAAGCTAATTCTTTAATCAGTTAATTTGCACATCAACTAATTATCCTGTTTTAACATTTTATCCTTATATTTGCAGAAAATTTATCACTAATATTTTTAATGCAAGATTGATGCAGGAGAAAATCATAATTCTGGATTTTGGTTCTCAATATACACAGTTGATTGCCAGACGTGTACGTGAGTTTAACGTATATTGTGAAATCCACCCGTTTAACAAATGTCCTGAGTTGGATGAGTCAGTAAAAGGTTTAATTTTAAGTGGAAGTCCTTTTAGTGTAAGAGACGTAGAAGCGCCTGTTCCTGATCTAACCGATGTTAAAGGAAAAATGCCATTGTTAGGTATTTGTTATGGAGCTCAATTTTTATCTCAGAATTTTGGTGGAGAAGTTCAGCCATCTGCAACTCGTGAGTATGGTCGGGCAAATCTTGCTTATGTTGATAATAGTTGCGACTTATTAAAAGAAGTTAGTGATCATTCACAAGTATGGATGTCTCACGGAGATACCATAGTTCGTTTGCCTGAAAATTTTAAAGTAGTAGCAAGTACACATGATGTAAATGTAGCCGCTTTTGCAGTTGAGGGTGAAACTACATTTGGTTTACAATTTCATCCTGAGGTTTATCATAGTACAGAGGGAAGTTTAATTTTAAAGAACTTCGTTGTTGGTATCTGTG
The DNA here is from genome assembly GCA_003249255.1 of Bacteroidales bacterium. GTDB lineage: Bacteria > Bacteroidota > Bacteroidia > Bacteroidales > Marinilabiliaceae > SZUA-582. Next base: position 94,564 of record QKJP01000009.1, on the reverse strand, counting down.
GTTGTTCAATGGATTGGACACCGGATTCGTTTGTAGATAGTACAGTAGAAGAGCTGAAAGCAAAACTTGGTGAGGATAAAGTTGTACTTGGTTTATCAGGTGGAGTAGATAGTACTGTTGCTGGTGTTTTGTTACACAAAGCAATAGGTAAGAATTTGACTTGTATTTTCGTAGATAATGGTCTTTTACGTAAAGACGAATTTAATCAGGTGTTAGATTCTTACAAACACATGGGGCTTAATGTAATAGGAGTTGATGCCAAAGCTAAATTTTTAACCGATTTAGCTGGTGTATCTGATCCTGAGACAAAACGAAAAATCATCGGTAAAGCTTTTATTGATGTGTTTGATCAAGAAGCTCATAAAATTCAAGATGTAAAATGGTTAGCACAAGGTACTATTTATCCTGATGTGATCGAGTCCGTTTCTGTTAATGGACCCTCCGTAACTATTAAATCGCACCATAATGTTGGAGGTCTTCCGGAGAAGATGAATCTTAAAATTGTTGAGCCGTTAAAACTACTTTTTAAGGATGAAGTTCGTCGTGTTGGTAAAGCAATGGGAATTGATGATTCTTTGTTAGGTCGACACCCATTCCCTGGACCTGGATTAGCGATTCGTATTTTAGGAGATATTACTGCCGAGAAAGTTGCCCTTCTTCAAGAGGTCGATCATATTTTTATTAAAGGTTTAAAAGATAATGGCCTTTATGATCAGGTTTGGCAAGCAGGTGTGATGTTGTTGCCAATCCAATCAGTTGGTGTTATGGGAGATGAGCGTACTTATGAGCGTGTGGTGGCCTTACGTGCTGTGCAATCAACAGATGGAATGACAGCAGATTGGGTACATTTACCTTATGAGTTTTTAGCAAAAGTATCTAACGATATTATCAATAAAGTAAAAGGTGTGAACCGAGTTGTTTATGATATCAGCTCCAAGCCACCAGCAACCATTGAGTGGGAATAAAAAACTGAGCCGGAAATTATTTATTTCCGGCTTTTCTTTTCCTATAAAAAGTGGTTTTTAGTAATTGTTTCCTTAACTTCAAAACCCTAAATAAAGAATTATTGAACATGAATAAACATAGAAAACCTAATCCAATAAAATGCTTCTTGTTAGTGTTGATGTTGTGTGGACAATTTGCATTTGCTCAAAATGTTACTCAGCAAATGCAAAAGCTTCAACTTACTTATCAATTGATCAACTCCTTATATGTCGATAGTGTAGATTCTGAAGCCCTTGCAGAAGAAGGTATCAATGCCATGTTAAAAAGTCTGGACCCTCATTCAGTCTATATTTCCCCTGATGAAGTTACTGCAATGAATGAACCTTTAGATGGTAGTTTCGAAGGTGTAGGAATACAGTTTAATATTTTTAATGATACTTTAATGGTGGTCTCTCCTGTAATTGGTGGTCCTTCAGAGAAAGTTGGGATAATGGCCGGTGATCGCATCATTAAAATTGATGATAAAAATGTAGCTGGGGTTGGATTAAAAAATAGCGATGTTTTCAAATGTTTAAAAGGCCCCAAAGGAACGAAAGTAAACGTTTATATTTTACGCAAAGGAGTTAGTGATACTTTATCTTTTACTGTCACTCGTGATAAAATTCCTATTCACAGTGTTGAAGCTGTTTATAAAGCATCTTCCAATACAGCATATATTAAAATTACTCGATTTGCTTTAAATACGCATAAAGAATTTCTTGATGCATTAGATCAATTAGCTCCATTTGAGAATTTGATATTAGATTTAAGAGGTAATGGCGGTGGATATTTAAAAGCAGCTATTGATATTGCAGATGAATTTATTGATAATAATAAATTGTTGGTTTATACAGAAGGAGTCAATAGTTTAAAACGAGAACATTACGCTTCCAAATTGGGTAAGTTTGAAAAAGGAAATCTTGTTGTATTAATTGATGAGGGATCTGCTTCTGCCAGCGAAATTGTTTCTGGAGCAATACAGGATTGGGATCGTGGAATAGTAATTGGGCGCAGGAGTTTTGGGAAAGGATTAGTGCAAAGGCCATTTGATTTGCCGGATGGATCTCTGATCCGTTTGACCATTGCAAAATACTACACTCCTTCAGGGCGATGTATTCAAAAAGATTATGAAAAAGGTACGGATGCTTATCGAAAGGAAATTTATGATCGATATGAAAGTGGAGAAATGTCCTTTTCTGACAGTATTCATTTTAATGACAGTCTTCAGTATAAAACGCGGTTAAAAGGGCGCGTTGTTTATGGGGGAGGAGGTATTATGCCAGATCTTTTTATTCCGGTTGATACAACTCAATTTTCAGATTATTACAGAGATCTTTTAGCTTCAGGGACTGTAAATAAGGTAGTGTTAACCTATGTCGATAATAACCGGAAGAAGTTGAGCGCTCAATATCCGGATTTCGATACCTTTTCGAAAAAGTTTACTGTAAGTGATAAATTATTATCACTCTTGATAAGTGAAGGTGAGAAAGCTAAAATTGAAGTAGTAGAAGAGGAATTGGAAATTTCCAAAGAACTAATTAATGAGCAATTAAAGGCTTTAACTGCTCGTGATTTATTTGAGACATCCGAGTATTATCAGATAATAAATCAAATCTCACCAGCTTACAATAAGGCAATTGAAATTATTGAATCATCAGGTGATTATTCGGATTTGTTAAAGTAAGATTGTTTAGTTTTCTTGAAATTCTAACGTCCTAAAAAAAAATGAACACATCATCCTTGATTTTGTTTGAAGGTATATGAGTGAAAAATTAAGACAGTATGGTATATGTTAATGAACATGTTAGTTTGTAGTCTCAAACAAGCGAAAAATGCTGAACTTTACATTGGAATATGAAAAGATAATAGAACGATTAATTATGAAGAAAAGCAATACTTACTCTGATATTGTGCAAGAAGCCATTTCTAAACTTTCAGACAAGCATTCGTATAAATCTGTATGTCATCGGCATTCAATTGATCAAAAGATGCCATCTATTCAAACTTTAGAGAAGATAGTTGGGTTAGTTCGGGAAATTATTTTCCCGGGGTATTTTGGTGACAGTTCAATAAGACCGGATAGTATTCATTATTATATTGGGGTGAATACCGAGATGCTTTTTGATTTGCTATCAGAGCAAATATTTAGTGGTTTGTGTTTTACATGTGTGGATCCTGATTCTTTTAACAAAAATGAAAACACCGAGACTGCTCATCGGTTTGCCGCTGAATTTATCGCCTCATTGCCGGAAGTGCGCCAGATTCTATCCACTGATGTTGACGCTGCTTTTTTAGGAGATCCTGCTGCAACTAGTAGAGGAGAGGTGATTTTTTGTTACCCGGCAATACGAGCTATTACAAATTACCGCATTGCTCATGCCTTAGTTAAAATTGGTGTGCCATTAATACCACGAATAATTGCCGAAATGGCTCATTCCGAAACAGGAATTGATATCAATCCTGAAGCTAAGATTGGTGAGTCATTTACCATTGATCATGGTACAGGTGTTGTTATAGGAGCGACCTCTATTATTGGTAAAAATGTGAAATTATTTCAAGGGGTAACACTTGGTGCGAAAAATTTCCCTGTTGATAAGGATGGTAATCCAATAAAGGGCATTGATCGCCATCCAATCATAGAAGATAATGTTGTGATTTATGCACAGGCAACCATACTTGGGCGTATCGTAATTGGTGCTAATTCTGTAATTGGAGGTAATGTTTGGGTTACCAATGATGTCGCTCCAAATTCAAGGATTGTCCAGTTTAAAGCCCGAGATGTTTTCTATTCAGAAGGTGGAGGAATTTAATCCATAAATATTCGTTTGTCATTTATTTTAAACAATTGGTAGAATAAACAAGGAAGAATGCAGCTTTTTAGGTTGGTGTTTGGGTAATTTTTTTATATTTGTATACATTATTATACGGTAACAATGTCATTTGATCTAGATAGTTGGTATTCAGAAAAGAAAGAAGGTGAAGTTATACTTGAGTATAACGGAAGCATTACACCTGCACTTATTACCGAGGCTTTGGATACGATAGAATCCAACCTGAACCTAAAAAATGAAAAAAATAGGGTTCGAAAAAAGGTTTATAATGTGTTTGTGGAGTGTTTGCAGAACCTATATCATCATGTGGATCATCCTCCGGCAAATGCACCAGTTGAGCAAAAAGATAATTATGGCATCATTATATTAAGTAAGGATGGTACGTTTTATCGAATTTCCACCGGTAATTTTATTAAGAAGGAAAAATTAAATCATATTAAAGATCGTATCGATCAGGTAAATTCTTTAACTGATGAAGAGATACGAGTTTTATATCGTGATATTTTAAGTAATGAAGATTTTTCTGATAAAGGAGGAGGAGGATTAGGAATCCTTGATATTGTACGTAAAACAGGTAATAAATTAGAGTATTATTTTTATCAATTTGATAATGAGTACATCTTTTATTCATTAGATGTGTATATAAGTTAAAAACCGGATAATTACTGATATGGAAACTATAATTCGAGAAGGAACCCCTAAGACGCCTTACGTTAGGCTAGATGGAGAAAATGGTTTGGTTGAAATAAAAGGACGTTCAATTCCTGAAAATTCGGTGGAGTTTTATAAACCAATGATAGATTGGTTAGAAAAATATGGATCTGAACCAGCCACAGCAACAAACGTTAATATTCAATTGGAATATTTCAATACCAGTTCTTCAAAATGTATTTTGGATGTGTTTAAGCGTTTAGAGCTTATTCATAAAAAAGGTAATGATGTTGAGATTAATTGGTATTATGAAGAAGATGATGAAGATATGTTTGAAGCTGGTGAAGATTACCAGTCGATAATTAATATCCCTTTTAAAATGATAGAAATGGAAGAGTAATAATTACTCCATATTATAGAAAACTAAAGCTGATCTTGTTTAGATCAGCTTTTTTTATTGTGTTTTTGAGGTTAAAAATTCTGGAACGATATTCTCATTTTAGGTCTTATTTTGGAACAAATGTATTCGACTGGCGAAGTAGTAAGCTGTAAATTATAGGTAACCAATAATCTGTTAGTTTAGGCTTCTCTGAGTTCTCTTTTTGAGGTCAGTAGTAAGTACATACATTTCTACATAAATCTAAAAAAGCCCCAAAGTGGGCGATATCCCATATCCTAGCCTGTAAGGACGAGGATATTAATCAGGTATTTTATTTAAGCAACAAAGGTTTGTAGTCTTCATCGCACGATATTCATAGCCCTTCAGGCTATGCTTTATGACACCGCATCTTTGATGCTAACGTATGCTTACTATTGGTAAGTATTTAACTACTTACCTCTACTTTTTTTTTGAAATCTCTTTGATACTTTACTTCCTATGTTTAAAAGAATGCTTAACCCTTTGTAGTAAAGCGAAATGAATAGGATGGTGTTAAGTAACCAAATTACGAGTAGATTAGCATAAAAGGTATCTATATGCCAGTTACCAATTCTTTTAGTAGGTGATAAAAAGTGAGCTTTTAAAAATGGATGAGATGGATCTTGAAAAATAGGATCCACTTTTTGCCAAAGCCTGCCTTTGAATTCAATGACTTTATTTGAGAAGAAATTGTTTGTGTTTCTTAAAAAGCGATCCATATCATTATTGAAATGACCGTTTTTAAGTGCTAAAAATTCCTCTCTTTTTTCCGGAGTAGAAGACCACTCAAATTTTTTTTTATCTTGTAGTTTGTCAGCTTTGTTGTATAAAGTAACATAGAATCCTTTTAAATTTGAAAGATAAAGGTTCAGGTATTTATATGTTTCAGCTGAAAACTCTTCTACCTTGAAAGGTGAATAATTTAAAGCACGATCAGGATACATTTCTATATGGTTACTCAATTCATTATTGATTAGATCTGCGTCTTCACGTATCCATTCCGGTAGCGTATTATTGTTTTCATTGGAAAAATACCTGTTAATTTTATCTAACTTGTTTTGGATTGCAGGTATCCAATATTCTTTTCGGTAACTCGATTGGCTCTTTAGTTTATCGTATACGTAAAAATTCTTTTCGTAATCATTGTGTATAAACTGGTTGACCGCTAACGCTTCAAATGCCCATCTGGCAGTAATTATTTCACCATACCATGGAATTTTTTCTGGTGAAGATATGTTTGGATTTAACCTGTCGTAGCTCACAAAAACTCCACTTAATATAAGCTGTGGAATTACCAAGAAAGGGATTATAATGTAGATATTTACGGTTTTCTTAAACGAATCAGAAATGTTTAATCCCAGAATATTTGCAAATACAGAGGAACTGAATAGAATAGCCCAAAATTCGAAAGACATTCCTTTTAGTTCAACAATATAGTTGCCTATTAGGGTGAAAGTAAGTGTTTGTACAGCCGAAATTGCTGTTAAAACTGAGAATTTTGAAAAGAGATAACTAAATCTGCTAAGGTTTAGGAATGATTCTCTTTTTAAGATTTTTTTATCGTTAATTATTTCTTCTGCACTTACTGTTAAACCTGTGAAAATGGCAATGATAACCGCCATAATAATGTACATTCCAATGTTTGGATTATTGGCAAAGGTATAGCCTAGTGTGTTTACACTGTCAACATTGTAGTATTTAATTATCGAAGCTAATAGTAAGGCTAATATTGGGGTTTCTAAAAAGTTAATTAATAAATACTGTTTATTCGCCAATTTAGAAAATACATCTCTCTTTAAAAAGATATTCCATTGTTTTAATCGATTGGGTATTCTAAAGTTTATGGCCGGCAGTTTCTTTTTTTCTTCTTCATGAGGTTCGTGAAGTTCTTTTAATTCCTGACCTTCATTGTATAAATTATACCATTCTTTCGGATCGATTTTTCGAGTTTGAGTAAAGTTACCATACTCGTCAATGACTTGAGAGTTTACTATGTTAAGGATTTGTTCTACATTGATATTACCGCATGTTGGACATTCATTTTGATCTCTGTTGACATGGTTTATGCATGCTTTGAAATAACTAACGCTTTCAACAGGATCTCCATTGTAAATTAGGTAACCTCCGGTGTCTAATACCAATAATTGGTTGAACATTTTAAAAATGTCTGACGAAGGTTGGTGGATAACCACAAATACAAGTTTTCCTTTAATTGCTAATTCCTTTAAGAGATCCATGATGTTTTCTGAATCTCGTGAGGAAAGTCCTGATGTAGGTTCGTCAAGGAATAAAATGGCAGGTTCCCGTATGAGTTCTAGTGCAATGTTTAATCGCTTTCTTTGTCCTCCACTAATCTTTTTATTTAAAGGACTTCCAACTTTTAATTTTCGAATTTCATATAAGCCCAAAGAGCGAAGCAGCTTCATTACTTTTAACCGAATCTGAAATTCACTTAAATTATCGTAACAAAGTTTAGCATTGTAATATAGATTTTTGTAAACGGATAAATCTTCAATAAGTAAATCATCTTGTGCAACATATCCAATGAGACCTTCGGTTTTTTCTTTGTCCTGATGGATGTCAACTCCGTTAATTAGAACTTGTCCGCTTGTTGGTTTGTTGATGCCGCTAAGTACATTTACAAGAGTACTTTTTCCTGCGCCACTTCCACCCATAATACCAACTAGTTTGCCGGAACTGGTCGAAAATGATGTATCTCGCAGACCTATTGATTTTTTATCAAAATAATAGGTGATGTGATTCGCTTTATATTCTATAGGATCAACGACCTTGTCACTAGCAAACTGACCAAGAATGTCGCTGTAAAAAATCGTGTCAATTCGTTTGTTTCGTAAAGAACTGCCCGGATTTAGAATTTGAACTCTATCATTGTGGATTAGTTGGCTATTCATTAAGAGATCCATAGAACCATCGTACCTAAAAATAAAAAGGTTGATCGATTCAATGTGCAGAAACCTTAATTCACCACTTAGATTATCCCAGTACAAATGTCTATAATGACTATTTCCACCACGTAAGTAATGATCAATTTCGGTATTGATCAATAATGTGTTTGAAGAGGAAGGTTCTTCCTTAAATGAAGTAAGAATGAAGTTTATTATTGACTCGTATTCGCCTTCATGTAAATTAAAGGTGAGAGCTACTGTGTCTATAAACTCACGTTCTTCATCGCTCATTCCTAAATCAATATTCAGGAATTCGATGAGCTGAATAAGAACAATAATTTTTTGGTAATACGTTAAAGCTTCATTAATGCCAGTTGCAATTTTTAAAACTTTAACTGAGGCTCCGGTTAATCTTTTATGAAAACGATTCTTGTCAGATAATCTTTGTTCCTGCTCTTCGTGATATTTGTCAAAAAGAGCTAAGTATTCCTCAACCAAACGACTATTTAGTTGTTGGTTAAGAAATGACTTTACAATGTGTCTTCTGGACTGAGATGATTCGGAACGTGGAAAGGCAACAAGCGCAAATAACTGAATTAAAGCTTTTAAAATTTCTTCACTCATGTTATTTCTTCCTTAGTTGCCCCTTGAATTAGTAATACAGACTACTCCTTGTCTTCGATACTTTTGAATCCAATCATTAACATAGCAATAGCAGAGCTTGATTTTTCTTGATTTAATCTAGCTTCAATGATGCACTCAACAGATCCTTCAACTTTAAAATCCCAAAAGCTTGCGATATTATACTTTTCATTTGAGAATAATAAATTTCTGTCTTTATCGTATACCGAGAATAGAATATTTTCTGTTTGATGACTACAGGCTATAACTCTGTAAATACTGCCTGAAAACAAAGTTGTGTGAAATTCAGCAACTTCATCACCGGTAAGAAAAGCTTTTAATGGTTGCCCACTAGCAATAAAAGGAGACTTTAAATTGTCAATACAAGTGTTGAATAATATATCATCTTGTGAATTAACACTTAATGGAGCAATAAATATGGATACAATTAAAAGTAGTTTTGCAGCTATATTTTTCTTCATAGTTTTTATATATTATAAATAGTATCAGTAAATACAGGCATTAAAAGCCATGATATTATTAACGCCAATGTGAATGTACTTAAAATTTTTCTGAAAGATATTTAAATCTGAAGAAAAATTGCTTTGCTGAGTAAAAAAACTACAGAACATTCCTTTTTTCGCTTTGATAAAGTTGCTTGAATTGGGAGTAGATTGCTTGATAAAATGGAGGAAGTTAGGTGATTAGGCGAGGAGGTTTGGTTTGATTTGGCAGTTTTATTGTTCTAGAACTTTGGGTGGAATATACATAGAACTATTGTGTGCTTATGTATTGCTGTCAGATAGGCATTTCGGGTGTGATTTTTATGTCATTGTGACATTTTTTTTGAAATGGTTTATTTTTTGATCCTACTAAAATGGTCATTAAAACTATGAATTATGAGTTTCAATAATTTTACTATCAAGGCTCAAGAGGCTATGGAGAGGGCTTCTCAAATTGCATTTTCACTCAAGCATCAAGCAATAGAACCAGGCCATATTTTACAGGGCTTAATCGATGTTGAAGAAAATGTTATTGATTTTTTAATGCAGAAATGTGGAGTTTCAAAATTTACATCTGTTTTAAATAGTATAGTTCAGTCATACCCCAAGGTTGAGGGGGGTGATGCATATTTGTCCAGAAATTCAGTTGAAGTAGTGCAAAAGGCAATTGATTTGTCATCAAAATCGGGTGATAATTTTGTTAGTATTGAATATTTGTTACTTGCGCTGTTGGAAGTGAAGTCAACTGTGTCAAATATGTTAAAAGATTCAGGATTAACAGTTGAATCCTTAAAGAAGAGTATTAGTGCTCTAAGGCAAGGTGCTAAAGTTGACAGTCAAAGTGCTGAGGATACTTATCAATCCTTAAAACGTTTTGCTATTAATTTAAATCAACAAGCTCAAGAAGGAAAGCTTGATCCTGTTATTGGTAGAGATGAGGAGATACGGAGGGTATTACAAATTTTAAGTCGGCGAACCAAAAACAATCCAATTGTTATAGGAGAACCAGGAGTAGGAAAAACTGCTATTGCCGAGGGGATAGCTCAACGGATTGTAAATGGAGATGTACCTGAAAATCTAAAATCCAAACAACTTTATTCGTTGGATATGGGGGCCTTAGTTGCAGGAGCCAAGTATAAAGGAGAATTTGAGGAAAGGCTTAAAAGTGTAGTTCGGGAAGTTGTTGCTGGTGAAGGTGAAATAATTCTTTTTATTGATGAAATTCATACTTTGGTTGGTGCAGGTAAAGGGGAAGGCGCAATGGATGCAGCAAATATTTTAAAGCCTGCTCTTGCCAGAGGTGAATTACGAGCTATAGGTGCGACTACATTAGGTGAATATCAAAAATATTTCGAAAAAGATAAAGCATTGGAAAGAAGGTTTCAGTCTGTTATGGTAAATGAACCAGATAGGCATGATGCTATTTCAATCCTTAGGGGTTTAAAAGAACGGTATGAGACTCATCATAAAGTGAGAATCAAAGATGAAGCGATCATTGCTGCTGTTGAGTTGTCCAGCAGATATATATCAGATCGTTTTTTGCCGGATAAAGCCATAGATTTAATTGATGAAGCAGCAAGTCGTTTGCGTTTAGAAATAAACTCTGTGCCGGAGGTTGTGGATGAGATTGAACGCAGAATTAAGCAGTTTGAAATTGAGCGAGAGGCTATTAAGAGAGAAGGAGACGTGAAAAAACTTGAATCTCTTTCAAAACAAATTTCCGACTTAAAAGAGGAAAGGTCAGGTTTACGAGCTGCTTGGGAAAAGGAAAAATTCATCGTGGATCAAATTCAACAATTTAAAACAGATATCGAACATTATAAATTTGAAGCAGATAAGGCAGAGCGTGAAGGTTTGTATGAGAAGGTAGCCGAATTAAGATATGGGCGTTTAAAAGAAGCTGAAGATTCAATTCTAAAACTAAAGGATGAATTAGCTGAGGTTCAATCCGATTCTCCAATGATTAAAGAGGTTGTTGAGAGTAACGATATTGCAGATGTTGTAAGTCGCTGGACTGGTATTCCTGTTTCCAAAATGCAAAAGTCAGAGAAAGAAAAGCTTTTGGTTTTAGAAAATGAATTACATAAACGGGTAGTGGGACAGGATAAGGCAATTGGTGCTATTGCTGATGCTGTAAGAAGAAGTCGTGCCGGCTTACAGGATGAAAGAAAGCCAATAGGATCCTTTATTTTTCTTGGCACAACAGGGGTTGGAAAAACGGAACTTGCCAGGGCTTTAGCTGAATTTTTATTCGATGATGAGCATTTGATGACCAGAATTGATATGTCTGAATATCAAGAACGGCATTCCGTTTCCCGCTTAATTGGTGCACCTCCGGGTTATGTGGGTTATGAAGAAGGGGGGCAGTTGACCGAAGCAGTCAGGAGGAAACCATATAGTGTTGTGCTTTTGGATGAAATAGAGAAGGCGCATCCGGATGTGTTTAATATTTTGCTTCAAGTTTTAGATGATGGAAGGTTGACTGATAACAAAGGTCGAGTGGTTGATTTTAAAAACACCATTGTGATCATGACTTCAAATGTAGGGTCGCAGTTGATTCAGAAGAAATTTGAAGAGAACGCCAATGAAGTAAGCGATGTCTTTATTGAGGAAACGCAAAGAGAGGTTTTTCAACATTTAAAGCATACCATTAGACCGGAGTTTTTAAATCGAATTGATGAAGTAATAGTCTTTGCACCTTTAACTCAGGTTGAAATAGAAGAGATTGTTGAACTGCAATTTAAGCAATTGCAATCTCGTTTAGTTGCCTCTGGTGTGGAAATAAAAATGACTGAAGGTGCTAAAAAGTGGATGGCAAAGGCTGGTTACGATCCAATGTTTGGAGCACGGCCGGTTAAGCGTGCTATGCAGCGGTACATAATTAATGATCTTTCGAAGAAGATTTTGGCAGAAACAGTTTCAAAAGAGTCTTTGATAATTTTGGATGTTGAAGGAGATCAGTTGGTATTTAAAAATTAGGAAAAGAAAAAGCCCAATCCTTTGTTTGGGATTGGGCTTTAATATTATTGATACATTTTTTCGCGTTGAGCTTTAATGTTTTCATCCCGAAGGTAATCTTCAAAATCCATTAGTTTATCAATGGTTCCATTCGGTGTTAATTCAATTACGCGCATACAGGTTGTGCGAATGAATTCGTGGTCATGAGAAGCCATTAATATTTGCCCCGGGAAATTTTTCATGCTGTTGTTAAATGCTTGAATAGATTCAAGATCCAAGTGGTTAGTCGGGTGATCCAAAACTAAAACATTTGGCTCTTCCATCATCATTCGGGCAATCATACAACGCATTTTCTCACCTCCGGATAAGACATTGCTGTTTTTTTCGATGTCTTCACCACTGAATAGCATTTTTCCTAAGAAGCCTCTCAGGTATGACTCCGAGGTGTCTTTTGCATATTGAGATAACCATTCTTTCAGCTTAATTTTTTCTTGAAAATATTGGGTGTTATCCATTGGTAAATATGCCTTGGTGATGGTTTGTCCCCAATTGTAGGAGCCTGTATCAGCTTCTTTTTCACCATTGATGATTTGAAAAAAGTTGGTGATGGCACGGTTATCTTTTGCAATGAAAACTACTTTTTCGCCATTTTCAATGTTGAAGGTCGCATCTTTAAATAATACTTCACCTTCTAGTGTACAGCTTAGGTTTTCTACATCCAAAATTTTATCACCAGCTTGTCGTTCCGGTTGGAAAATGATACCCGGGTAACGTCTTGTTGATGGTTGAATTTCTTCAATGTTAAGTTTATCCAACATCTTTTTACGACTTGTGGTCTGTTTAGATTTTGCAACATTGGCGCTGAATCGAGAAATAAATTCCTGAAGTTCTTTTTTCTTTTCTTCCGCTTTTTTGTTTTGAGCCGCTTGCTGACGAAGTGCCAATTGACTTGATTCGTACCAGAATGTGTAGTTACCGGAGAACATGCGGATTTTGTTAAAATCAATGTCCACGATATCCGTACAAACATTATCTAAGAAGTGACGGTCGTGAGAAACTACAATCACTGTATTTTGGAAGTTGGCCAGATAGTTTTCAAGCCATAAAACTGTTTCTAAATCCAGATCATTGGTTGGCTCATCCAGAAGTAAGTTGTCCGGATTTCCAAAAAGGGCCTGTGCTAATAGAACACGTACTTTTTCTTTACCTGATATATTTGCCATTTGTTCGTGGTGTAGGTTTTCTTTTACACCAAGACCGCTAAGTAATTCTGCTGCATCGCTTTCTGCATTCCAACCACCCATAGCTGCAAACTCATCTTCAAGCTTTGCTGCTTTCATGCCATCTTCTTCATCAAAATCTGGTTTGGCATATAAAGCATCTTTCTCTTTCATGATGGCGTACATTTCTTTATGTCCCATCATTACTGTTTCTAGAATGGTAAAGTCATCAAAAGCATGGTGATCCTGTTTTAATACAGATAGTCTTTCACCTGGTTCCATCATAACAGAACCTTGAGTAGAGTCCAGTTCCCCTGCAATAATTTTTAGCAATGTTGATTTGCCTGCACCGTTTGCTCCAATTAGTCCATAGCAATTACCGGAAGTAAATTTTAGGTTAACATCACTAAAAAGTGGTTTTTTGCCAAATTGCATGGCAAGATTCGAGACTGTTATCATGATTTTATTGTGTTTTTTTACTTTTTAGGCTGCAAAAGTAAACAAATGAAGCATATGATGCTAGTTATGATGTTAATAATGTTTATTAGGAGAGGGTTGTTTTTATTATTCTATCCAAATAGGACAATTGTCTTCATCATCCCAGTATGGTCCCCATTGAATTTCGGATAAAATATCACCATCAAAAAACAAGTTTAGGCTGAAATCTGAGTTAGTCGCAATGAACTGGTCTGGGTGCTCTTCTGTTGAGATGTCTTCTAATTCAAAGTCCCCTAGATCAAGGTTATTCATTTGCTCCATTACTTCACTTTGGCTTAAGCCGATTAAGTCAATGCCTTCAAATAAAAAATCTGTATTAGATGTGGTAATCGATACTAACCTCCAATTGCAATCTTCTTCAAAAGATAATGAGAAATGATTTGTATCATAATGCCATGCTTCCAGAGCACCACATTCTTCATCTCCTTCGATAAATTCTTTTTCATCAGGTTCTCCCAGAAGTTTTTGAATACTTTCTTTTGTGGAGCCAAAACTAATTTTGTCTAAACCTTTGCCTAATAGTATGTTGTTCATGTTCATGAAATAAAATCAAAGCTGTTGTTAATGGCTATTCTAAACCTGTGCTTTGAATTAAGGGACAAAGGTAATGAGATACATTTGCAACGCCAATTATAATCGGACATATAATGTTAGAATAACTTATTTTCAGACTCCATGATTTTAATAGGAATATTAGTAATGGCTTGATAATCTTCGGCAGCCTCAAGCATATCAACATCATCATCCTCACAAAACCAATGGATTTCGATTTTTTTTCCTCTACAATAAGCTAAATCCATAACTTTAAAAAGATCCATTAGACATTTTGATGATCGGGAATTAAAATATTCCAGTTTAATCTTAAAATTTAAATCTAAATCAGATGTATGAAGGAAATTTTGTGTCCATTGGATGATGGGCTTGTAAAATCCATTGGTGTCTTCGCAAATAGATTTTCCGTAAAGTTCAATGTGTCCTTTATCTGCATCAAGGCATACGTAGGGAGTCTTTGTTGTAGATTTATATATAATATTATTCATAGAGCGGTTTAGGTTGATTTGATATAGCAAATGTATGTCTATTCAAATCTTGTAGTCAATGCTCAATTTTAATTGAAAAGAGATATTTACATGAAATCATATATAATGGTGATGTGGACAATGTTTTGTTACGTAAAGGAAATTGATCTGCTAATATATTTGGATACCTAGATTTTTATAGTTGTGGTTCTTCTTCGTTTATCTGAGAGATTTCAGAAAGTTCGGTGAGTCGTTTTTTAACCCTTATGAATAAGTAGATTAGAAGAGGGGTGAAAGCCGCCAGTAACCAATTGTTTTGAGACATTAAAATGAAATCATATAATCCGTGAAAAAAGAATGGAATAAAAAAAGCTCTGCTTAAATGATAATTAACTTTTTGAGATGAAAATTTTGCAATTCCAAGATGGAAGCCCATCATAATGCCAAACATGGCGTGGGCCGGAACAGCCGTAATTGCTCTTGAATAGGCTACTTCCATTGCATTAGGGGCATTAAATACATAAAGAAGATTCTCAATTAGTGCAAAACCAAGTGAGATAAAAACGGCGTAAACAATACCATCAAACCGTTCATTAAAATGCTTACTATTCCATACTAGTAGGAGTATCGCTAATAGTTTAAAGGATTCTTCGCAGAGGGAAGCAACAAGAAAAGCGTTGTTAAATGCAGCGATGTATTGGTTTGTATTAAAGGGTTCAATTAAATGACTCATGCCCTTTTCCAGAAAATAAACCGGAGCAGCAATAAGTATTCCGGTAATTAAACTTTTTGCAAGTAAGTTAAATGGTTCCTTTTCATATTTATCTCTGTAATAGATGTAAAATAAAATGATAAAAACCGGAGCAGATGCCAGAACTAGTATTTTCATTAATTGATTTTTTGTTCGATTTGAGCTTTTAGGATTTTGTAATCTACTTTTCCACTGCCAAGTAGGGGTATTTCATCAATTTGTTCTATTCGACTTATTTTTGCAATAGCAGCGTTTCCATTTTTTAGCAGGTAGTTGTTTACCTCGTTTAATTCCAGATCGATACATGAAAAAAGAACAATTTCAGGATGAGTTGTTTTGTCCGATCCTTCTATGGCTAAAACCTGTGAGTCCGGATGGCCAAATTTTTCAAGTAATTGCTTTTCAATAAATGGAAGGCTTATCATTTCGCCACCGATTTTTATAAATCTTTTTAGGCGACCTGTGATAAATAAGTATCCGTCCTCATCAATGTATCCTAAATCGCCTGTTTTGTAATAGCTTTCACCATCTAAATTAATAAAAGGATTTGCAACAGAATTGTTGAGGTAGCCTGAGAATATGTTTTTACCTTTTACATAAATCATTCCCGGTTCATTAATTGACATGGGTTGATTTGTTTCAGGGTGGAGAATTTTCCATTTTATGCCGGGTAATAGTTTTCCAACACTATTAAGTTTTTGTTTTTCAAGTGGATTTAAGGAGAGTACAGGAGCGCATTCTGTAATACCATATCCTTCTAAAATAATTCCATCAGGAACAAGAGATTCAAATTGTTTTTTGACAGCAGGTGACATGGCCTCTGCACCGGATATGGCGTACTTAATAGATCTTAAGTAATCGGGGTTAGCCTCATTCATCAGAATTTTTAAAAAGCTAGGAGTCCCTATTAATATATTTGCTTTAATGTGTTTTAAGATTCGAATCACTTCTTTTGCGTCGGTAGGGTTTGGAGTATAGCCAGTTTTA
This sequence comes from Bacteroidales bacterium, assembly GCA_003249255.1. Classification (GTDB taxonomy): domain Bacteria; phylum Bacteroidota; class Bacteroidia; order Bacteroidales; family Marinilabiliaceae; genus SZUA-582. The sequence continues at coordinate 78,217 of QKJP01000009.1, read as the reverse complement.
ACTCCAGTAATAATCGGAAGAATGCTTAATACTGTAAATCCAAAGCTGTGAAAAGGAGGTAGAAAGGATAGTAAAACGTTATTGTTGTCCAAATCAATCATGTTTAAAACACCGGATAGATCACTTACAATATTCTGATGAGTTAGAGGAACTGCTTTGGGCAAAGCTTCACTTCCAGATGTAAAGAGAATTACAGCAACGTCATCCGGTTTTGCTTTTTTATAAAAGAGGGATGGGAATTTTGACTTTATTAGTCCTTTGAGTTTGGTACTAAGTTGAATTTGTGGAATTATTTTGTCCAGATGGACTATTTTTGATGTGATTTGATCGTTTAATAAATCTTCAATTTTTTTAATAAAGGACCCTGCCGATAAAACGACGTTAACTTCAGAGCTTTCGATGCAATGTTCCAGTACTTTTGCGCCAACGGTCCAGTTAAGCATGACAGGCGTCTTTTTCGCCAAATAACAAGCAGCTACTAATAAAGTAGCGCTTTGCAAAGCCGGCAGCATAATACCAACCCGGTTTTCTTTGACTGTGGATTTTAAAAACTCAGCAACCACATTAGCTTTTAAAAAGAATTCACCTCTGGTAGTAGATCCAATCATGTTATCAAATACAAAAGGGTCCTTTTTGTTTGTTGAAAAGGTGTGGATGAAAGCTTCGGTAATTGTTTTTTCATCATCGACTTTTATAAGGGTTTGATGGCTTAAAGGTTGGTGTAGATTGCATGGTTTTAGTTCTTCATCTGCAGCGAGTTTTCCTTCAGCCGCAAGGCACAAGTCTGCGATGGTTTTAAGATCGTTTATTTGAGGAGCTTTAAAACTTGGAAAGTGCTTTTCTATTTCAGAAATGATTTCGACTAAATTGAGAGAATCTGTTCCAAGCTCTAGTTGTAAATGGTTGGAGGGCTTAATTGAATCTTGAGAGAGGTTGAGAATTTTTGAAGTTATTTCAGATACAACTTTAAAAGTATGATCATTAAATGATTTGTGGGTTTGAGTTGGATTTGGATTATGTTTTGAAACCTTTTTTTTAATTTTTTTGCCATAGAAATAATGTTTTAGAAAGTAGGTTTTCTCTTCGCCTTTTGCATTATAAAAACCTTCGAGGTAAGAGTTGAACGCTAACTTCCCATCTTTGGCTTTTTCTTTGGCTTCTTGTGTAATGGAATGGAATTCAATGTTTACCTTTCTTCGGGGTAGAAAAAAAATGAGGTTTGCAAATAAATAAAAAAAACTTTTTAACAATGTTTTGGTGAAGTTCGGTGATTCTCCGGTCCAGGCTTTCGACCAGATGCTTCCCCAAAAGCCCTTAATTCTTACACCTATTATTTCAACATTATCAGGCAATTGTTCAGCAACTCTCCAAGCACTTTGTTTATTCAATATGCGTTCGAATCCTTGGTTGGGCAATTGTCCACTCGGATACAAAACAATGTTTTTGTTTAAAGCAAAGCCTTTGTCGATGCTTTCTGTTATTTGATTTAAGACGTTTGTATTCTTACTGCCGGCTTCTAAATCACTAACGCGTACTGCACCCCAATTCGAAAAAAAGAATTTTGCAATAGGTAAATCGTAATAGCTCGAAATAATAACCGGTACGGCAGTTGAGTATTTGTAAATGTGGCAAAAAAGACCGATTGGGTCTACTATGGCCTGATGGTTGGGAAGAATAAACTTTGGATTCTTACTTTTTAATAATTCAGTGCCCTTTGTTGTGACTTTATACCTTAAAGCAAATGTAACTCTCACAAGGGAAAAGAAAACTTTGGCTAGTAAAATCGAAATATAACTATGCTTTTTCACTGTACTGTTTTTTATGGATGAAAATCAACTGTTCACAAATATAAAATATCTTTTATGAGGTTCGCTTCTTCATTCATGGAATAGAATCGCAATTGTATCACATAAAATTAACAAACTTAAACATAGGGTGGTATAACCTGGTGTAAGGAAGTTGATAAAGATAATTTTAACACACGAGTTTGATAAATGGTCTAGACGCTACCTTTTTAATGCACTAACTTGTAATCGTTATTAAACAACTACCGCTATGGCTACTTTATTTGCATATAAAAGAACCCTAACAACGCTAACTTTAATAACAACATGGATATTTTTCTTTCCATTTTTCATTGGAGTTAATTCTAGTGTAAATCGTTTTGATGATGTGTTACACAATGAAGTAAGGCGTTTGTTTCAAGAGCAGATTGTGTCTTATGAATTTATGACTGATCGTTTAAATGAAGTCTATAAAGCAAATGATTTTAAAGCATTATGGATTGAGAATGGGAAGATGACCTTAAAGGGAAGCCAATTGGTTAATTTGGTTCAAAATGTCTCATTTCAAGGGCTCTTACCCAAAGCTTTTCCTTTAAAAGCCATCAATGGTCTTGTTGCGGATATGGATAAGAATGGCGAGAGATATGCAAATAACCTTGCTGTGTTGGATGTGTTGTTATCAGCATCGGGGATGATATATCTGACTCAAATTAAGTATGGAATAGTAAAAGGGGAAGAGATTTGGAGCTCATCCGATTTTTATTCTCAGCAAACAGAAATTGTTCAGGCATTTTTTGCGATGCAAGATTCCACTTCTGTTAATGAGGTGGTAGAGAATTATAAACCTGAGTTTTTTCAGTATCGCAAATTTGAAGAAGTTTTAAAAAGCAGGAATGATTTAGTGCAAGAGTTGTTGGATGTGTTATCCGATAAAACCGGTAAAAGTACTTTAAGTAGCCAAAGTATGTTGGATATATTTCAATATATCGATTATTGTTATGTAGATAATTATGATGAGTATTTTATCAGTGATGAGGTGAGTAGTATGAAAAAAGCTTATTTGAATTCTAAGTTTTATGATCCAAGTAAACCTGAGAGTCCTCAATTAGCATGGTATTTATTAAATGATTTTCAAAAAACCCTCGAACCTTTGGTATTAAACTTTGACCGACTCAAACAATATCCTGTGGATAAAAGCGATTATGTATGGGTCAATATTCCCTCTTATAAGCTGGAAATGTATGAAAGTGAGTATCCAATTGAGCAGTTTAATGTTATTGTAGGCGGCAAATCAACGCCAACGCCAGTCTTAACCGGATCATTGAGATCTGTAGTTGCCTATCCCACCTGGAGTATTCCAAGAAGCATAACAGTAAATGAAGTGTTACCGGCAATCAAACGTAATTCTAACTATTTAGCAAAAAAAGGTTATGGCTTGCAAACCTGGCAAGGAGAGCGTGTTAATCCGGATAGTGTTGCATGGGAAAATATAAGTGTAAATAACATGCCATTCGTCATCGTTCAACCGGCAGGTAATTATAATGCATTAGGCGTTGTTAAATTTACCTTTGACAATGATCAAAATATCTATTTGCATGATACCAATGCTCGCGGATACTTTAATAACGAATATCGTGCTTTGTCACATGGTTGTATCCGTTTACAGGAACCGGAGAAGTTAGCCGGATTAGTGTTGAATTCTAATCAGCATAATTTATTTATAAGTAAAATGCATGCCAAATCTACTCAGCATATTAAGGTTACTAAAGATATGGATGTGTACTTGAGGTACTTAACTTGTGAAGTTAAGATCGATGGTACGGTTTATTATTACAGAGATATTTACGAAAAAGATGATCTGGATTTACAAGCAATGCATGCGTCTGTTCCCCATTGGAATTAATTCATCATGGTCTCTAATGATTGGTGATAAAGAAATAGAAGGCTACCATTTTTTATTAAATCAATAACTTGCTTGTTTGACTCATAGCTTAGGGCAGGACAACCAAAGCTTCTGCCTAAGCGACCATGTTTTTCAATGTATTGTTCTGAAACATAATCTGCACCATGAATAACAATAGCTCTTTCCATTGCCTTGTCGTTTAAACCTTTGTCTATACCATCAATTTTAAGAGAGTAGCCATGTTTTCCGGAATATGTTTTTTGAGTGATAAAAGCACCTAAACTACTTTGGAGAGAAGAAACCTGGTTAGAAAAATTCTGTGCATATAAAGCTCCAGTGTTTTTGCCATGAGCAACTAACTCTTTTCTTATGATTTTATGATTTTTAGTATCAATTATAAAGAACCTCTTTTGAGTAGATGGTTTTGAAAAATCTACAATAGTTATTAAAGAATCGTTTGATAATCGACCTTGTGCTTTTAAGGATTTAAAGGTTCTAATGGCATTTTTAAATGCCATATAGTTCAGAGTAGTATCTCTAAGTGAAGAGTATGATAGTTCCGGTATTAGAAAAAGATCAGCTCTGGAGTCATTAGCTTCTTCACCATGACGCGATTGAATGGTTTGATTGATTGCTAGAGAAAGCGTTAGTATTAACACAATATTTTTTAAAATAGAAAAGTTGGTTTTAGTTAGATTTTTCATACCCTTCAGTCTTCTAATGTTAGTCATTGGTTAATGGATTTCAAACTTTGAATTTTAACTACCAATACGCTTCTATCAAGAAAAAGGTTTTATTTATCCGAAAAAAAAAGGTGTTCGTCATAAGAATGGCCCTTTTGTGGATGATAAGTCCATAGGTATTAGTATAAAAGTAGGGCTTATAATGTGCTAATGTTTCCATGTGCAAATTAGAAGATGAGTAAAGCAACTTCCTGTTTATTCAATTTTTACTGAAAATTAGAGTTCAATAAATAAGCAACGAAGCCCCTCGATTGATGCGGAGGTTAGTTTTATAATTATTGCGCAAGGATTTACAAATGTTGCTACTAAATTATAATTTTGCCTTTGATGCTTTCAGGAGATTTCAAAAATTTAATTCTAAAACGTATTTCAGAATATTAGATGAATGAACTGATTTTGAGGGTGTATTGTAATTTACAATAACTAGTTAGACTAAAATCAAAAGAATGAGTATAGATGAGAGATTGGAGAATACCAGTTTTCCATTGCCGGCGATAAGAGAAGTGAATCTTTCAAAGCATCCCAGCGGAATCAGCTTAGGATTAGGGGAGTTAAAAGATTTTGATGTCGATGAGAAAATATTTATGTCCTTAAAGGAAGGTTGGCAACAAGGAGGAACTTCTTATACACAAAATGCCGGATTACCAGACTTAAGAAAGGCAATTGCTCAAAAGCATTCGGCAATTGATGGTTTTCCTTACACCATGGATAACATAATTGTAACAATTGGGGTTCAGAATGCTGTGTATACATCCCTTCTAACTTTAGCCAAGTTGGGTGCCAAACGAGTGCTGATTCCCGAAATTCATTTTGGAATATATAAAAAGATTCCGCTAGACTTTGGTATGGAAGTCGTAAGCTATCCCTTAAAAGACGATTTTGGGATTGATGAAAAAGCTTTAAATGGTATAATAAAAGAGGATGATGTACTCATTATTAATTCACCATCTAATCCTACAGGGAGGGTTTTATCTTTAGAAGAGCAAAAAAGTTTAGGTGAATTATTAGCCAAGAAGCTTACCCAAGGATATGTTATTTCAGATGAGATATATGGCCAATTAGTATACGATGCCCCTAAAGCGATTAGTTTCTCTGCTTTCTTTGATCGAACAATAGTGGTAGATGGGATCTCTAAAAGTGCAGCAGCAGCAGGTTTAAGAGTGGGGTGGATCATTACCAATAACGAAAAGTTGGCGAAAGCATTTACTTCAAATAATGCAACTATTATCAGTACTCCTCCAACGGCTAATCAATATGCTGCACTTCCTGTTGTGAAAGGGGAGACCGAAGATACAATTAGTACCTATCGTCAGATATTAAAAGCTAATCGGGATAAAGTTATCGCTGTTTTGGATAAATTAAATATACCGTATGTGATGCCCAAAGGAAGTTTCTATATATTTCCAAAAGTTAGCACGATCGTAGAAGGTGATATTAAAGAGTTTTGCTTAAATACAGCTCGTAAAGAGAATGGCGTAGTTGTAATACCCGGTGTGGCCTTTGGAGCTCCTGATTATATTCGTATTTCACTAGCAAGTAAGCAAATCGATGAAGGGATGCGCAGGTTTGAGGAGGCGATTCGTAATTGTTTAAAATAAAAAAAAGAGAAGCACAGCTTCTCTTTTTTTATTTTTTCTTAATTGTTGAAATGATATAAGAAAACAATCTCACCTTCGTAGGCTGATTTCTTTTGACCTTCAATTTCTAATTTAATGCCAATTGCAGCTTTTGTAACTCCGCGTAAGTTCTTAACTTCATTTACTTTAGCGTGAAGTCTAACTTTACTGTTTACAATAACAGGAGCGTTGAATTTTAGCTTTTCAATCCCATAGTTTACTTGAAGCTTTAAGTTTTGGACATCTACAATTTGATTCCATAAATGAGGAAGGATTGATAGTGTAAGGTAACCATGAGCAATCGTGTCTCCAAATGGAGATTCATTCTTTGCTTTTTCTTTATCTACGTGAATCCATTGGTGATCAATAGTAGCATCCGCAAATAGGTTAATTTGCTCTTGAGTGAATTCATGGTATTCTGAAACACCTATATCTTGACCTGTTAGTTTTTCAAGCTCTTCAAAGCTCTTAATGATAACTTTACTCATTTTTTCAATATTGTTTTGTATTGAGATATTTTTTTAGCGGCACAAATATAAACATATTTTGAACATGAACTATTGAGTGATAATGTACTGAATGGAGCTAGGCTAATCAATAATGCGACCTTCTCTAACGTGGATGTATTCTAAATTGCTTAAAAGCACTGATCTAGATGAGAAAGAAAGGAAATAATTTCTATTTTTAGCTCTTGTCAGTCCAAAACTAACCCAATGACTCGTTTTATTCAATCTGGAATTTATCAACCCATAGAAACTTTTTTTTCGCCTACAGAAGAAAAGAAATCAGCCATAAGTTTTTTTGAGTTTATTGAACTGCTTCGTAATGAGGAAGATTTTTATGTCAATCAACAAAATGATACTAAAACTATCTTGAGTCATTTAAGAAAAATATTTTATGATATATATGGTTGGAATACCCAGTTAATCCGTGGGGCTAAAGATGTCTCAAACCGGTATGAAGTTACCTTAGTATCTGATGAACAAGCTACTTATCCACACAAGCTTCATGCCCTGGTGAATCGTTCAGGATCAAAAATGGAATCTAATTTTATACGTCGACAGGTTGTAGTGAAGCCTGGAGATTGGATGAATTCCAACGTGGGAACGGTTCCTGTGATTTATTCAAATGATAATCAGGAAAATGTGTTGCCGGATGGGCTTTATTGCGATTTAGGGCATGTTTTGGCAGGTATGGATGCAAGTAATTATCCGGCGGTAGTTGCCCCCCTACCATCAAAACTCATGAGTTTGAGTTTTTTAGTACCCCATGTCAGCAATAATGCATTTTGTGCAACATGGATTGGTGATTTATCAAGCACGGCTGGAGAATTTCTCTTCCAATATTTACGAGATAAAAAGCCGTTAAGTGAACTTGAAAAACAAAATATTGTAGATGCCTTTAGTCCCGGGACTGATATGCTAGGTAATATTGATTCGATCGTTATTCCTTCCCTGTACGAATTGAATACACATGATGGGCAGCGTATTAGTGATATATTGTTGAAGTATTACAAAAATGAAGGAAATTCAAAATCTTCTGTATATAAACGTTATTCTATATTTTGTAAATTAATTGGTCTAAAATTATCCGAAAATAAAGGCTTTGAAAACAAAAAAAAGTGGTTGAGAAAATACAAGAAACAATTAAGGAATACGACTGCATTTTATGTGTTTACACGAAGTAAAAAGATACGTTCCTATTTATTGGCCTTCTTGGTATGGGTTCGGTATTATGATAAGAGGTTATGTTTAGATGAAATATTAATTGCTTTTTTAGAAGCGTTGCAGAACGGAATACAAAACCAAATACAAACTAACACTAAATCAAAAGATGAGTAAAAAGAATAAGCAGAAAAGAATAATTTTATTATCGTTACTTTCAGTAATTGCCGCTCCACTTTTAGGAGGTCTAATATATTATAAAGGTCAATTTCCAAATGACTTTTTTGAGTTTCCCCCACTTGAAATTTCTCCAAAACCCGGCTTTAGTTGGCCTGTATTTATAGGTTTAGCGGGGGCAATTTTATTTGTGATTGTACTGTATTTATATCCATGGATATTCGGTTTTAAGCGGCCGAATCAAAAGGAGAAGAGTCAAAATAAAGGTAAACTTCCAATTTGGTTTTGGCTCGGTATGATTATGTCAATTGTAGATGGAGTGTTTTTGTTCACACCAATCAACTCAGCTGTTTTTGTTTTAAATTGTGGATATGTACCCATCATTTGGGGAATTGTATTAATGACAGATGGCTGGGTGTTACAACGTACCGGAACTTCAATTCTTAAAGATAGACCTAAGAACATGCTTTGGATGATTTTATGTTCAGCATTTGCGTGGGGCTTTTTTGAATATTTGAGTTTCTTTATCGAGTTAAATTGGTATTACCCTGAAGGAAATCGTATCTCTGTTTGGGCATTTTATGTATATGCTTTTATTGGAGGAGGATGCTTGGTTCCCTTTGCTTTAGAAATGTATATGCTGTTAAAATCCTTTAAAGGATTGGCTTTACGCTATAGTTATGGTCCTCGTATATCCCTATCTCGAAACGTACAGTATATAATATTGATTGTTTCACTTGCGTCTTTATTTGCAATTAGTTATTTTCCATACATTTTATTCCCAATGTTATGGCTATCACCAGTGATTGTACTTAGTATTGCCTTGGATTTAGCGGGTATTTGGACCCCATTTAAGCCGGTTGCAAAAGAAGGAAACTGGACGCCCTTAGCCCTGGTTGCCTTAGGCGAAATTATAATTGGAATTCTTCATGAAGGAGCAAATTATCTTTCTGCCATTCATGACCCATTCTCTACAATAGTGCCAGGTTATTGGGTGTATAGTATTCCTTATGTCGAAAAGTTTTATTTATTCGAAATGCCTATTGAAGGAATATTTGGTTATTTACCTTATGGTATATATAATTGGGTTGCGTGGATTGGGTTTGCCTATTTATTGAATATTAAAACTATTTTTGATAAAGAGTAATGAATTACTTCTAAAGTGCATATTTGAGTATAGTAGCAGGATTATGATTATAGATGGATATCAGCTAACAAAAGAACTGTTTCAAAATAATAATTTCAAGGTTTATAAAGCGATAGATGCAAATGGGAAGTTTGTAATCTTAAAAGTGTTGCCGGATGAACTTGTCAACCCCTTATGTATCCGCTTGTTAGAGCAGGAATTGAAAGTTGCAACCATTTTAAATCCTGAATATGTGGCTATGCCAATTATGCAGGCTCAATTTGAAGGAGGGTATTATTTGGTTTATGAAGATAATAATGCCGTTTTTTTAAGTGATTATATTCAAGAAGCCAATGGAACTCAAAGCAAAGAAGAAATACTTGAGAAACTTGATCTTGCTATAAAAATTGCAAAAGCGCTTACGGCAGTGCATGAAGCCGGAATGATTCACAGAGATCTTAGGCCACAGAATATAATCATAGAGACTTTAAACAATGAGGTTAAAATTTGTGGCTTAGGAATGTCTTCTGAGCTAGATTTAATTGCCAATAGCGATTCCTTAGTCTTAAATGATGATTTTTTAGCATACGTATCTCCTGAACAAACCGGACGCGTAAATCGATTAGTGGATACGCGTAGTGATTTTTATTCTTTAGGTATTGTTTTCTATGAGTTGTTTACAGGAATAAAACCCTATAGTGCCACGAATAGTCGGGAGTGGATGCATTGTCATATTGCTCAAGTTCCCAAAGAATTATCGGATGTAAACTCTTATGTGTCTGAGTTCTTATCTGCAATCATAATGAAGCTTCAGGAAAAATCTCCTGACAGAAGATATCAAAGTACTTATGGCTTAATTGCAGATTTAGAATCGTATTATAATACGCTTTTAAATAATTTAAATACCTCAAATCTAATTCTTGGACAAAAAGATGTTGCTAATGAGTTTCGAACTCCTCACAAATTATATGCCCGCTCTAATGAATTAAAAGTCTTAACAGATTGCCTCAGTGACGTTAAAGCAGGTGGACGAAAGTTAGTTTTTGTAGAAGGGTCATCGGGTATAGGAAAAACTGCCTTGGTCAACCAGATGTTTAAAAATTATCATGGTTTTAATATCTCTTTTGTCGCCGGAAGTTTTGAAATTATAAAAGATACCATTCCTTATAATGCCATACTCGAAGCATTAAAACGAATGGTGTCTAGCCTTCTGAAGGAAGGAAAAGCTGAGCTGTTAAAGATTAGGCATGAATTAGAAGCAGTACTGGATGGTAATGCTCAATTAATGGTTAATGCCATTCCGGAGTTGGAATTAATCATAGGTAAGCAAAAGCCTATGACAGTCGTTCCAAATTCCGACTTACATAACCGTTTCTTAATAACCGTTTCAAAATTTATCAGTGTATTTGCCAAAAAGAACCAGCCTTTTGTTTTGTTCTTAGACGATGTACAGTGGGCTGATAATAGTTCTATTGAACTTGTTGAAGCGCTTTTGGGAAATATCGAAATTGAATCTCTTTTAGTGATATTAGCTCTCCGAACCGGCGATGAAGAAAGAAGCATAGAGTTAACTCATTTATTAGCACCTCATGAAAACAAGGAGTATGCGGTCAAGCATTTAAACATTGATATTTTAGATAATGCATCCATTTTTAAATTAGTGCAGGATGTTTATAAATGTACTGATGAAGATTGTGAACGGTTGACTAAAATACTTGTTTATAAAACCAATGGGAATCCATTCTTTTTGATCGAGTTTTTAGGAAGTTTGTATGCTCAAAAATATGCAACCTTCGATTACAAAAAAGGACTTTGGACATTTAATTTTCAGGCTATTCATAAAGAAAAGTTAGCTTCAAATGTAGTTGATTTAATTGGAGATAAGTATGTTCACCTCTCTCAGGAAACCAAAGATCTTTTAGGTTACGCTTCTTGTATTGGTATGGGGTTTTCATTAGAGGAGTTAAAAATCATCTGTCAAAAGCCGGATTTTGAAATTGTCGCTTTGCTAAAGCCTGCTGTAGATGAACGCCTAATTGTTGGTTTTTCATCAGATAATATTGGTAAAATCAATTCTTTTCAGTTTTTGCATGATAAAATACGCTTATTGGTGTACGAGGGAATCAGTACTGCGGTTAAGAAAAGCATGCATTTACACATTGGCCGATCCCTTTTAAAAATGGCATCCGATGAAGAAAACAAAGATGATTTGTATTCAATTTTGCGTCATTTTTTTATAGGAAAAGATGAATTAGGAGAGCAAGAAAAGAATGAAGTGGCTGAGTTATGTTGGAGTGCTTATCGTAAATCGTTAGATTCAGGGTCTTATGATATTTCTTACCATTATGCAATAGAAGGAATTCAACTACTTGCTGAGTTTTCATGGACTGAGGATTTTGATCTTTCGAAAAGACTTTATTTAGCAGCAGCTGAAGCAGCAGCCCTGAATGGGGCTTATGATGAAATGTACCGTTTGCTTGATGTTGTGAAGGTCAATGTAAGCGAGGTAGAGGATCAGGCCAAAATCTTTAAAATTGAAATTTATGCATTAATTTCTCAAAATCAGATTCAGAAAGCCATACACGTAGCGCAAAAACTTTTTCGAATATTAGGTTTGAAATTCCCACAAAAACCTACTATAGCACAGACTCTCATTGAACTGATTCGTACATATAAGCTGCTTTTGGGGATTAAAAACATACGAATCGATAAATTACCCATAGCTTCTGATGAGAAGTATTTATTATCAACTGAGGTAATGGGACAATTGGTCAGTGTCTTATACCGTTCTAATCCTTATTTGTTAGTAATAGTTATTTGCAGATTAATTCAAAATGGGTTAAGAAAGGGTATTACACCTGTGACACCGGTTGGTTTTACAACATTTGCGTTGTTAATCAACGCTTTTTTTAACAACATAGATAAAGCTTATACACTTGGCAGGATTGGGATGGATTTGTTTAACCTTGTTCCGTCTTCCCATCATTGGTCACAGGCCTATTATATTTATAATGTAGGGGTCAGGTTTTGGAAAGAACCTATAAGGTTGGTTTTAAATGATTTCATGGTATGTTATCAAAAAGCACAAGAGGATGGTGATTTTGAAACGATGCAAAGTGCAGCTGTAGCTTGGGTAAATTATAGTGTTCGTTCAGGCGTTAAGCTTTCAGAGATTAAGTCGCGCATAAAGTTGTTTGATAACTCCTTAAGGGGATATAATCAGGAAATTGTAGATAGTCAATTGGGAGTTGCCAGGCAGTTTATTGAAAATTTCACCGAAGAGAGAGACGAACCCGCAATATTAAAAGGGAAAGGCTATGATGAAAAAGAAATGATCGCTTATCATCAAGCAGAGAAGGATGATACTTCCTTATTTGTATTGTATGCAAATAAAGCCATTTTGGCATTTAGTTTTGATAAATTTTCCGATGCCCTTTCCTATATCAACCTTTGTAGAAAGTATAAAAAAGCTGCAGCCGGTATTATCATGATGCCTGTTTTTTATTTTTACGAAGCATTAATTCATGCCCAGCTGGTTGAAGAGAAGTCGAAACTTGAAAAGAGTGTAAAGATAGTTAAGCTTTTTCAGGTGTGTAAAAAGTTTAAAAAGTGGTCGCAGAATTCGCCTGAGAATTTTGAGGCTAAATATTTATTAATAAAAGCTATCGCATATAAATTACAAGGAAATCCTAAAAAAGCGATTTTTAATTTTGATGCCGCAGTAGTATCTGCCGAAAAAGAAGAGCATTTTGAGATGGTCGCTTTGTGTCGTGAACTGTATGGTGCTTATTTATTAAAACTTAATTCCCATGAAAGTGGCATATTGCAAATCCAAAAAGCCATTGAGTTTTATTTTAAATGGGGTGCTGTTTCTAAATCCAGTTATTTAAAAGAGAAATATGGCATTGTCAAAAAAGGAATCTCAATTGGTGTAGATGACTCACTGGACAAGGTTGGATTAGGGGATGGAAATACCTTGTTAAATTTTGATAGTTCCATCGAATTATCTACTGTATTGGATGCTTCTCAGGCTATTTCAAGCGAAATTATTTTGTCTCGACTAATCAGTAAGACGATAAAAATAATTATTGAATTTGCAGGTGCTCAAAAAGGTGTTTTATTTTTGGTTTCGCCCGATAATGGTCAATTGTCAATGGAAGCTGTTGGAGTCGTAAAGAATGATGGATTAAATATTTCATTGAATCAGTATCCGTTATGGGAGAAATATGTCCCTGCTTCTGTGATTCGTTATGTTGAAAGAGCAGAAAGGTTACTGCTATTGAATAATGCGAATGTAGAAGGGGATTTTGTGAAAGATCCTTACATCATCAAGAATAATGTTAAATCCATTATTACCTTTCCCATCATTCATCAATCTAAAAACATTGGAATATTATACCTTGAAAATAATCTTTCTACAGATGTATTTACTCAGCAGCGAGTTACTACTCTCTCTCTACTTAGTTCACAATTAGCTGTTTCATTAGAGAATGCAAGGCTGTTTCATACCATGGATCAAAAAGTTCATGAACGAACTGTTGAAATTTCAGAAAAAAACCTAAAACTCTTAACGCAAAAGGAAGAACTGGAAAAGGTAGGGCAGCAGTTAAAAGAGCTTAACGCAACAAAAGATCGGTTCTTTTCAATTATAGCACATGATTTACGTGGTCCTTTAGGCACATCTACTTCATTGTTGGATATCGTTATGTCTGATTTTGATGATTTCTCGGATGTGGAATTGAAAAACTTTCTAAATAATCTAAAGTATTCAACGGAACAAACTTTTAAACTGTTGGATGATTTACTTCTGTGGGCAAGGTCTCAGCGAAAAGAAATTAGTATTCATCCGAAGCTTCAATCAATCAACGAAATTGTAAATAATACCATCGAAGTTTGTGAGCAATCTGCCAAAAAGAAAAAAGTATCGATTCGTTTTGTAGCTCAGCATGATTATCAGGTGGGTTTTGATAAGGATATGATAGCTACAGTTTTACGTAATGTTATGAGTAATGCTGTGAAATACGTCGGTGAAGGAGGTGAAATCATTATTGTTGTTGAAAAAGTTTTTGATGCTTACCAGGTTAGTGTTAAAGATAATGGTGTAGGTATGCCGGAATCCTTAAAAAAGAAATTATTTAGTATAGGTGAGAAGAATATAAGCCGAGTGGGAACGGATGGTGAAAAAGGTACCGGTTTAGGCTTAATATTATGTCATGATTTTATCCAACAACATAAGGGTCGTATATGGGTAGAAAGCAAACCCGGTAAAGGAACAACAGTTAATTTTACTTTACCATGCTAGGATAAAATAATAATTTTTATATTTGCGCTTATAAAAATCGGGATGTGGCGCAGTCCGGTTAGCGTACTGGTCTGGGGGACCAGTGGTCGCAGGTTCAAATCCTGTCATCCCGACGGTTTAATGTTAGAAGGTTAGTCTTAATGGCTAACCTTTTTTTGATGCTTATGGGGAGGCTTTACATGGCGATAACCGAGTCTTCCTTTTTTAAGTTCTCCTTTTTATTTGCAGTTGTAGAATTAAAAACAAGAGTAAATGTACTCCCTTTATTCGGCATGCTATTTACTTTTATGTCGGCATTGTTTTTGGTTGCGAGCTCTTTACACAGGAATAAGCCCAATCCTGTTCCGGGTTCATTTAAAGTTCCGGGAGTTGAAATAAATTGGTCGTTATTAAAAAGTTTAGCGATTTGTTCAGGATTCATACCTACCCCTTCATCTCTTATTGAAAGTAGTTGGGCTTGACCTTCTTTTTTAGTTGAGATCTCAATAAGGCCATTTTTGTGATTGTATTTGATGGAGTTTGAAATAATATTTCTAATAATTGTTTTAATCATGTTACTGTCACCATAAACAATTACTTCAGGCGTTACCAGGTTTAAAGTTGCTAATTTTTTTAGTTCGATGTTTTGCTTTAAGAGAAGAAGGGTTTCATCTACTATTGCCTTTAATCTAACCGGAGTTAAATTAAGATTGTTGGTTAGGTTTTGATGTTTGGACCATTCTAATATGTTTTCTAATAAATCTACCCCTTGATTTGAGCTATGTAAAATGCCTGTGAGAGCGTTTTTAAAATCCTCTTTGCTATATGTATCAATGTCTGAAAGAATTAATTTGATCATGGAAATTTGAGCCGTGAAAGGGGATTTTAAATCGTGTCCTATGATGCTGAATAGTTTATCTTTTACAGAAATAGCATGCTCTAAATCAGTTTTTTGTTTTTCAATTGTTTTCTGGTGTTCAGACAGCTTATTATTCAAGCTTTTTTCTTTTTTCAACTGATCAAAAACAAGTTCTTTTTTCTGTTTTTCTAGTGCTAAGTCTAACTCAACCTCTTTACGGTCTGTTAAGATGATACTTTGCTTATAGACTAAACGGTTTATCATTTTGGGGATGCTGAATAGGAAATAGCCCATTATAATAAAATATGCACTTTTATAGAATTGCCCGGTCCAGTTTGCAGATGGGATATTTTGTTGAAGATCAAGAGGGATTTCATTGAGTCTAAGACTAAAAATGATGTTATAGCATAAAATGGCATATAAAGTCGAAAAGATCACTAGCTTTCCATCGTATCTTAAGACAGATAAAAGAATTAAAGCCGGATATAAAAATGTGGAAGCTGCGGATACTACAGCAATGGGTTGGAAGAAGAATGAATAATTAAAGATATGAATCGATAAAACAGTGATGTCAATAGTGGATGATGCATATCTGATCCAAACTGCATTCCCGAATTTTTTTAATAAGAAATTAATGATGGAATTGTAGAAAATATAAAAGCTTGCTAAGGCCAGTGAAATAAAGCCACGTTCAGTGTCTCCGGATATGAAAATGTGCCCTATAAAGAGCATGATCAAGGCGATAAGTATCCATCTGAATCGAACAACTTCTTGTTCGCCCCAAATGGACTCTTCTTTAAATAAAGCGTTAAAACTTTTCATTAGGGTTAATTCGTTATTCAAGTTTTAAATTTAATCAACTTACGATACTGTGACTTATTTCTTTTGACCGATTGATAAATCTTTTAGATGAAACGAGAAAAATTGCGCATTATCCTTACGTAAATACGATCCATTTTTTGAGCTAAAATTATCTTTAAAAAGCATTTAAATTGAAAGAATAATGATAATCCTGCCTTTGGATATGTTGTGAAGCAAGAAATCAGCTTCATGAAATTTTTCTATTGTATTGGTATTTAGTTTTCTTTGCATCGTAAATGATGGTTTAAAAAGTGTACCATCAAAGTGTTTTATTGTGCTTATCGTTTAGATAAGGAATGACCAAAATGAGTTTTTATTATGCATGCAATCAATGATTTTCTTTTAGTTATAGATTCATATTTAGGAAGTGCACCATGGTTTGTGTGGTTGTTGTTAGGAACAGGTATCTTTTTTACCATCTACCTTAAGTTTCCTCAAATACGTTATTTTAAATATGCTTTGGCAATTGTAAAAGGAAAGTTTGACCGGGAAGGGGATGAGGGAGATACCTCACACTTTCAAGCCTTAACAACTGCTCTTTCCGGAACAGTGGGTACCGGTAATATTGCCGGGGTTGCTTTGGCAGTTCATTTAGGAGGTCCGGCTGCATTGTTTTGGATGTTGGTCACTGCATTAATAGGTATGACCACCAAATTTGTAGAGGTAACTTTATCTCATAAATACCGTGAGAAAGTTGCTGATGGAAGTGTTGCCGGTGGGCCTATGTTTTTTATGAAGAAGCGTCTTGATATTCATTTGAGCTCTGGAAAAGTCCTAAAAAGCGGTAAATGGATAGCCATCATATTTGCTTTTGCAACACTATTATCATCTTTTGGAACCGGTAGTTTACCTCAAATAAATAGTATTTCGAATTCTTTATTTTCTTCTTTTAAAATTCCGCACATTATTACCGGATTGGTATTGTCCATCTTGTTAGGGTTTGTAATAATTGGAGGAATCAAACGTATTGCAAAGGTTACATCTAAATTGGTACCGGCAATGGCGATATTGTATTTTATTGGTGCGTTATCGGTAATTTTCTACAATATCGAAAATGTTCTTCCTGCGATTAAGAATATTTTTATTGATGTCTTTACAGGAACTTCGGCAGTTGGTGGGTTTTTAGGCGCAAGCATTGCTTTTGCTTTAAATAAAGGAGTCAATCGCGGATTGTTTTCCAATGAAGCCGGTCAAGGATCTGCTCCTATTGCCCATGCCTCAGCTCGCGCTCATGAGCCTGTTTCAGAAGGTTTGGTTGCTTTGTTAGAGCCGTTTATTGATACGATAATTATCTGTACATTAACCGGTTTAACATTATTGTCTTCCGGAGTGTGGAATACTAAGCATCAAAATAAATTTCAATTCGCAGATATTCAGATTCTTGATGGGAATCATTTTACGGATCAAACAGAGGAGGGGCGTCAGCAATTGGCTGATTTTGTGGTGCATGGAATAGATGTGCCTCTTTATTCAGGCGATGTTGTGATAGAGCAGGGTCTTATTCAATCCGAAGTGTCTGTGATGCATGCTCGATCATTGGCTGAAGATGTTATTGTTAAAAATGGAAAATCAGATTTTAGTGGAATTATAAAAGTGGAAAAAGGAAAGGTGCTCCTTTCAAACCAAAACCATGGCGAGGAATCCAATATATTTGAGCAAATACAAAGCATGTTTAATGGCGAGTCGATTAAAGGCATTGAGTTTTATGGTAAATCCTTATTGCATAGTGCTCCACTAACAGCTGTAGCTTTTACCCAAGGTTGGTTTGGTGAATATGGCCAATATATTGTATCAATCGGGTTGCTTTTATTTGCATTTTCAACGGCTATTTCATGGTCTTATTATGGAGATAGAGCCATGATATTTTTGTGGGGACCAGGCAGCGCAAAGTGGTATCACATTGTTTATGTAGTCAGTTTCTTTTTTGCATCATTTGTAGATACAACCATTATATGGACTCTTTCAGGAATTACCATTGCTCTGATGACTATTCCAAACTTAATTGGACTTTTGGTACTGCATAAAGAAATGAAAAAAGAAATAATATCTTTTTGGGAGGAATATAAAGTCCGTTTTCCAAATGAAAAAAATATACCGGTAGATTAGTTTCAACTGATGTATTAAATAGAAAAGCCCAAAGGATATCTTTGGGCTTTGTTGTTATTTTATGAAACTAATCAGGTTTTTTGTTTATCTGGTGGAATTAAACGAGGTTTTTTTAAAAAAAAAGTAGGACAGATACGTTTACCTGTCCTTACTCTTAAATCAGCTAACTAAATCCAAGTTTTATGAAAAAATCCGATACAAAGATGACCTTTATTTTAAGAGTATCCATATTAAAAGTGTTAAAAAAATATAACAAGTAATTGTCAGGAAGGCTTGCTATTGTTGAGGTAGACGGATTTGATCCGCTGATGTGAAACTAGAAAATGTGCCAGTTTGAAGATCAGAAAATGTGGAAATCATTCTACATATCAGAATGGAACAAAGGCTAAATCTCAATAACTACGACACTCCTATTATTGACCGGAAGAGAATATTTCTTTGATGGTTTGGTATCTTTTTAGAGTTCAGTACTTTTGTATGCATTAAATTTGGGTTGATATGATAACTTTTTTGGGTTCAATTGCTGCATTGGTGATTGGCTTTTTTACTTATGGTCGATTTGTTGAACGTTTTTTCGGAGCAGATAATTTCATTACTACTCCAGCCTTAAAAAACAATGATGGTGTTGATTTTACTCCCATGCCTACCTGGAAAGTGTTTACCATTGAGTTTTTAAACATCGCCGGATTAGGTCCTATATTTGGAGCAATACTAGGTGCCAAATATGGCCCGATGGCTTATGTGTGGATTGTTTTTGGCTGTATTTTTATGGGTGCCGTTCACGATTATTTTTCAGGCATGCTATCGATAAGAAATAATGGCGCCTCTATTCCTGAGATAGTCGGTAAATATCTGGGCAAAGGATTTCAGAATTTTTTACGCGTCTTTACTTTGCTGTTGTTAATTTTTGTTGGAGTTGCTTTTGTATCCGGTCCTGCCGGGTTATTAGCCAATTATACCGGAGGAGGATTAAAAATATGGTTGTACATTATTTTTGCTTATTATTTGCTAGCCACGTTATTACCTATTAATAAGATTATAGGTCGGATCTATCCTTTTTTTGGAGCAGCCTTGTTAATTATGGCTTTTGCCATTGCCTTTGCCTTAATAAGCGGTGAACTCAGCGGTAGTTTTACAATTCGTGAAATTGGTTTTGCAGATTTAAGAAATATGCATTTTGATACTCATCAAAATATCCTTTTTCCGATGTTGTTTATTGTCATTTCTTGTGGTGCTCTTTCCGGCTTTCATAGTACCCAGGCTCCAATGATGGCCAGAACTTTAAAAAAGGAAAGTCATGGTCGATATGTATTCTATGGAGCCATGGTTGCCGAAGGAATAGTTGCTCTAATATGGGCTACAGCAGCAATGACTTTTTTTGGAGGTGTCGAAGAATTAAATACCATTATTCTTAAAGATGGTTATAATCCGGCGTGGGTGGTTAATGAGATAAGTGTTACATGGTTGGGGACGATTGGTGCCGGTTTTGCCATCGTTGGAGTAATTGCATGCCCCATTACTACAGGAGATACTGCCTTTAGAAGTGCCCGTTTGACAGTAGCCGATATTTTTAAATATGATCAATCTACAATAGGTAAACGATTACTGATTAGTATACCACTTTTTTTAGTTGGATATGTGTTATCTCAAATAGAGTTTTCTACGATATGGAAATACCTTGGATTATCTAACCAGGTGTTATCGGCCATCATCTTATGGACAGGAGCATCCTATTTAACCAAGGTTGGAAAACCCCATTGGATGCTATCACTTCCTGCTTTGTTCATTACTGTTGTATGCATTTGTTACTTTTTGGTAGCGCCATTCAAACAAGGAGGAATAGCCTTGGATTTTAAGCTTGGTCTATATGTAAGTCTAGCTGTGGGAGTGCTGATTATGAGTTTGTTTTTAATGTTTGTAAAAAGAAATGTAGATCGAGTTGGTTAATGATGCTATACCTAACGTACTGTGTATAGTCTTGTCTTGCGATTATGTAATTACACCTTATTTAAGATATTATTCGTCAAAAAAAAGTTGAATTCTAAAGTGGAGAGTTGATTTAATAGTGAGGCTTGTTTTAATTTAGTTGAGCTACACCATAATTTAATTCAACTTATGAAAAGAACACAGGTATTAAAGTACAAAGGCAAGACCGTATTTTACATGGATTTTTCCGGGTTAACTTCCAGTGAAGAGGTCATTGATCTTATCCACGAAAGCATTTCTTTTATAAGAGTTCAAAAAGAAAAGTCGATTTTAACTCTAGCAAATGTTGAACGAATGACTGTAACGAATGAAGTGCTTAAAGCTTTTTCTGATTTTATTAGTGGAAACCGTTATTATGTAACTGCAAGTGCCGTAGTTGGTTTAAAAGGATTACAGCGCATGCTTTACAATGGATTAATGTTATTAACCGGAAGGGATATCCGAACTTTTGAAAATATCGAATTTGCAAAAGAATGGTTATATGCCTTTAAACTTGTTGAAGAAGAATTTTATGTGTACTAATGAAATCAGAATTGATGTATAAAAAGCCATCACAAAAGTGATGGCTTTTTTCGTTATTTTTGAAAATAAAAATATTTATATGGAAAGTGTTTCTTTGGTGTTTTATTTAATGGCCTTTGTAGGTGTTTTGTTTTTATTTGCATCCATTAGTTCTTGGCCGTGGTTTTTTAAACAACGAAGACCTCAAATTTTTATCGAGAAGTTTGGAATGAAAGGGGCCCGATTTTTTTATGGTTTTCTGGGTTTATTGTTTCTTATAACCGGTTATCTTGTAATTATTGATGTACTGAAGTTTCGGTTTTAACAATCGATAAAAAGTTGATCCATTGGCTTTCTAACTTTTTTGAGGTGTTGATAATTGTCTTTTTCACTTCTGTAACCGATAGCTACCATGAAAGTCGAATGGAGATTTTTTTCCGTTAGATGCAGAATGTTGTTTACCTCTTCTTTATTAAATCCTTCCATCGGACAAGCATCTATTTCTAATTGGGCACAAGCACTCAGCAATTGTCCCAGGGCAATGTAGCTTTGGTTATTTGCCCAGTTTTTCATTTCAGAGCTAGACATAGAAGTGAGTGTTGTTGTGATCATTTCCTTATAACTGTTAAGCGATTGATAAGATTGATTTCGAGTTTCACTCATTAATTTAATATGGTTTGTAATGTATAAAGGATCAATCTTATCGAAGGCGGCAAATATAAATAAATCAGAAGCATCGGTAACTTGCGCCTGGTTTAAAGCCGCTTTTTTTAGTTGAGCTTTTATGTTAGAATCCTTAACCGATATGACTTTATAGGGCTGTAAACCAAATGAGGAAGGAGTTAGTTGTATTGCTTTTTTGAGTAGATCTAAGGTTGTTGAAGAGATTTTCTTTTGGGGGTCGAATACCTTTGTTGCGTAGCGCTTTTTAAGGAAATTTAAAGTTTGCATAATCTAGTTTTTTATCAAAACAAGAGTCTGTAACTATGGTTCAATAATGAATCGTGAAGATCGATAATTATTAAGAGTTAATGTTGCTAAAGCTTAAAATTTATAGGACTATGCTAGAAATTATGATTTGTTGATTTGTGCTTGATTTTGATGATACTTAGCTTATCTAAGTAATTATGGTAATGGTAGTGTTTTTTATTCTTGTGTAATTACATGGATTATGTTTTGGTAAATGGTATATATAGAGATGTTTGTGTGTGGTTGGTGCAAAATGTTTTTCAGTGAGCCTATGAGGTTGTTTATTGTAGTTGTTGCCTGTTTTTGAGTTAAAGCTGCATGTTGTAAAGGAATTTTTTGTTTTTAGAACTGTGTGCTGCTAATTATTTTAAGCTGTTTCCTATCGAGGAGACAGCTTTTTTTGTTTCATGTCAATATAGCTAAATACTAGGAAATATTTATAAAGCATGCAAATGTTACTAATTGTTAATTTGTACTCATAAAACTTAACAACCTCGCTTTTAAAGTTATTTGCTCGTGAAGTTTGGATTATAATCCATTGAGAGAAGGATTTAAAGAAGACACAATTACTCTTAAATATTAATTAACTAACAGTAATATGAATTTACGTAAACTATTGTTTGCACAAATATTTTGTGCAATAGGTTGTAGTGTTGTTGCCCAAGATGCAAATGTAGACATCAACCTAAACATGAAACATTCAGTGGATGGTGTTTCTAATTTTGGGCGGGAACGCCGTATGACCATTCACTCAGCACTTAGCGAGGCAGAATGGAATGGTCATGAAGATATGTTAGACTATCTATTGAACGATTTAGATGTGTATTTTGGTCGCGAAACAGGACATGCAACATATTGGAGTGCTTTTAACGAAGAAGACCCCAATAAACCCGGATGGGTCAATGAGGCCAAAATGGTCGAACAAGGTCAGGGGGTCAAAGACTGGTATGAAACAGACGATTTTTCTCACCGTCATCAGTACGAGGCGCGTTCTAAAAACATGATTAGAGGAATTAATGATTTTTGTCCAATGTATCCCAATATCTCATGGTATCCCGGATTTGGTAAAGGTGCCGGTGGCTGGTTTGTAAAAGATGTAGATGCAGCAGCTGATTGGGTAGGTGCCTTCATGGAAAACTATTATGCACAAGATGAAGGTGAAAATGGTGAGCCATTACCCAAATATTGGGAGTGTTACAATGAGCCTGACATGAACTTTATGAATGTTTCCTTTGGAATGATTGTTTCTAGTCTTGAAAAAAACTGGGAGTATCATAAAAATGTGGCCAGAGAAGTTAGAACACGTTTAGGAGATAAAGCTCCTTTAATAGGAGGTATGACTTGGGGACAGCTTGATTTATATAAGGGAGATGGTATTAACCGTACAGATGGAGGCTCTTGGTATGCCGGATCAAGTGAAGAAGCTTGTAAATTGTACGATAATATGCTATCCGGTGTTGATAAAAATGGAGGTGTAGAACATCCCGGAGTTGGATTAGATACTTGGCCAAAAGCTTGGGATAACAAAGGAAGCGATTGGTGGCAGTGGGATTTTATGTACCAAGGTTTTATTGATTACTGTGGTGCTGATATGGATTTCTATGGTGTTCACATGTATGATTGGCCACAAGAAAATCCTTTAAGCGACAAAGCTAATGCTCGTGCAGGAGGTCATACCGAGGCTTATCTTGATATGTTTGAATGGTACGATAATTTAAAATTTGGTCAAAAGAAAGATATTGTACTTTCTGAGTTTGGTGCTGTTAATGGTGCGTACATTCACTCCCTTCCAACAGGAGAGCGCGACTGGCCATTTATCAGGGCTTTTAACCAAATGCAAATGCAATTCTTAGAGCGTCCATCACATGTTGTATACAGTATGCCTTTTGCACCTGTTAAAGGTCGTTGGGGAGCTTTTGAAGGTAATCCGATTATTCGATACGAAGGAGCTACTTTGATGGATCCTCTTGGAACCTGGAATGGAAATCCTAATAAAGATGAACCATCAGAAGGATGGGGATGGAGCACAATTATTCACTTCTTCGAATTATGGAAAGATGTTGAGGGGACTCGTATCGATACAAAATCAAGTAATATTGACGTGCAGGTTGATGCTTATGTTAATGGAAAACATGCCTATTTGATTCTTAATAATGCGATTGATGATACCAAGACAATTAACCTTAATTTCTTTAACTCGGCTAATTCAAATGAAGTTAGCAATGTTGAGTTTCGTCATTTGTATTTAGGTGATGACCGTATTCCGAAGTATACGGTTACTCAAATGACCTCTGCACCAGGTCAAGTGACATTAAAACCTAATTCAACTATTATTCTGGATTATACTTTTGCTTCTGATGTAGCAATTAATCAAGAGTCCAAGGAGACCAAATACATGTGTGAACCTCTAGCCGGAACACAAAAGAATAAGCGTGGAACACAACTGTGTCACACGGCTTCACAGGCTAGCATTACCGCGACTGTTCAAGGTGTTAAAAAGCCTGCAAAAGGTGAGGCTGTCATTCGTATTGGCGGTTTCTTTACGAATCCTTCAGATGGAACTGTTGATGGAACAGTAGGTACCAAGGTGAAAAAACTAAAAGTAAACAATAAAGATGTTATTGTTGATGCTGATCAGTTTGTAGCAAATACACGTGGTTACGGTATTGGGAACTATAAAGGGAGTTGGTTTGGTGTGTTGGAATTAGAGTGTCCGATTGATGTGCTTAAGGATGGTGAAAATACTGTTTTCTTCGAAAGATGGCAGGGGGTTGAGTTTACTACCATCATGATTCAAGTGTTTGATATGAGTGCAGAACCAGGTCGTACAACCCAAGGTTCAGTTGTTTCAGGTTTAGCTTTTAATGCGTCATCAGTAGATTTAATGAAAGGTCAAACTTTAGGGTTAGCGCCTGTGTTTACGCCTGGTAATGCTTCTGATAAAGGATTAACTTGGGTTTCATCAAATACAAGTGTAGCTACTGTAGATGAAAATGGTGTGGTGATAGCACTTGCCGCTTCAGGTAGTACAGTAATTACTGCCACAAGTACAGCAAATTCTTCAGTAAGTACTACAATAACGGTTAATGCAAAGGCATATGCAGCATCAACGGTTAGTGGTATTGCAATTGTAGAGGGAGGTGCCATTAATGTGGATCGAAATTTTAATACTCAATTACATGTAACGTTTACACCCGAGCCTCAGGTTGCGCCTGAAGTTGTGTGGAGTTCAAGTAATGTTGAAGTTGTGGATGTCTTAGCAGATGGAACTGTAGTTGGTAAGACAGTTGGTGAAACAGCTACCATTACTGCTACGGTTGAAGGCACAACTATTAAAGATGAGATTTTAGTGACAGTTGATTTGGCTGGAGGAGAATCTGTTTCAACCAATGATATTGCAAGAGTATTAACGCCATTGGATTCGTATACTTTCACTGTGCCGGTTTCGATTATGGGCGAGCGCACTGTAGTTGTTGAATTGTTAAAAGATGGTAGCGCTATTGGGTCTGCCTCTGAGCGTGTAACTGCAACAGGTTTAGCAACTGCCGAAGTTACGGTTGAATTAACTAGTGTTCCGGAAATTGCATCGGGTTATTCAGTTCGATTGACTTTAAAAGATGGAGACACAGTCCTTGATACAAAAACAAAAACTGTAGAGATGAAAGCCCCTGTTGCTGTTACTGATGTTGTCTTAAACAAAACAACATTAACCTTAGCAGTAGATGGAAGCTATACTTTATTTGCTACTGTAAACCCAATGGATGCAGCTAATAAAGAAGTTGAGTGGTCTTCTGATCAACCGGGAATTGTGTCTGTTGATGAAAATGGCCTTGTAACTGCAGAGTCTACCGGTGAAGCGGTGATTACTGTAACTACCAAAGATCAAGCGAAAAAAGCCTCTTGTGTTGTTACTGTAAGCGATAACTCAGCTGATGCTCTCGTGATTGAGGCAGAAACGTTTATTAAAACAGGCGGTACCTTGGATGATTCTAAATGGCAAGGTCCTGGTTTAGGATTTAAACTTGCAGGTACTGTAATTAATTATGGTAATACCGGAGATTATGTAGAATACACATTTACTGTTGCTAAAGCCGGAACATATCAGGTAACATACCTTATTGCTTCTCCAAATGATAATGCAGCAGTGACAGGTTATGTTGATGGTGTTGCGTTTTCTACAGATGTAGTGCCGAACAATGGACTCGGAGAAAAAGGATGGGATGCCTACGAACCACTTATTGCTGCCGGAACTGTATCTTTAACAGCAGGTTCTCATACATTCAAAGCAGAGGCTTCTGGTTCGAATGATTGGCAATGGAATTTAGATAAAATAACTTTAGTGCCTACTTCTTCTGATGTTCCAAATTCTGTGTTTGATTTAGTATCTGCGGGTGTTGCTTTAACTCCAAATCCTGCAATTGATGAATTGAAAATAACAGGTCTTGATAATGGAACCTATACCATTGTTGTTTCCACAGTTCAAGGTGTGGAGTTATTGACTAATCAAGTAGTTGTTAACGGTTCCGAAATGTTAAATGTTAGTGAATTACCTCAGGGGTATTACTTGATGACAATTTTGGATGGAGTTTCTACAATTACTTTACCTTTTGTAAAAGCAAACTAAAAAGAACTTGGGTTCTGAGGTAAATATAGGTGTCTGCTATAAATTTAGCAGGCATCTTTTTTTTGCCACATTGTTACAAATGAGTAGGTGGAAGTCCACTCTGAGAGATTGTAGAGCGTTGTGCTGTGTTTCGCGTTATTGAATAAGTATAGAGCGCAATATGCTTATTTATTCTCATTGATATAAGAGCAGGTTTAGTTTTGTTTGCATTATTTAAGGTACATATAACTAAACAAGCTTGTATTTGGATCGATATTCCAGAGGAGAGACCTTGCAAAGGTATTTAAAACACTGGTTAAAATAGGCCACAGAGCTAAACCCGCATTCAAACCCAACTTGGTTTGAAGGTAGTTCTGTGTTGATTAAAAGTTGTTGGGCATAATCAATTCTAATTTCTTTCACATATTGCGAAAAAGTCCTATGAGTTTGTTTTTTAAAGAATCGACAAAACGAACTGGTGTTCATATTTACCATTTCAGCTACTTCTTGCAGGTTGATGTCGTGCATGTAGTTGTTAATGAGAAATTCATGAACTTTTTTGATGCGCTCAGATTTAGTAATGAAAGAATTGGATAAATAATCGTCGGAAATGATTTTTTCGTATTGGCTGTGTTTGAATAGGTCAAGAATCTTTATGAACTCCAGCATTCTATCTAATTTGCTTAGTTGCGGAAGTTTAAGAATTCGTTTCGCAATTTCTTCATTATCACGTAATAAATTGAGTCCGTATTTAGCTTCGTCTAACAAAAGTTGAATAGGGTGTAATTCAGGAGAGTTAATGAAGCGCGTTCCAAAAATAGACCTGTCAAATTGGACATAAGTCGATTCGCAAAGTTTTTCGTTATCCGGCTTGAAGTAATCTGGGGCGGAAAACCAAGCGTGTGGTATGTTACCTCCAACTAAAACTAAATCACCTTCTTTAAAGTTTTTGCTGTTGTCACCAATAACTCTGTTACCATGTCCACTGGTAATAAGGAGTAGTTCGTATTCAGAATGAAAGTGCCAGGTGCGTTCAAACCATTTATTACTGTATTGTTTTACTGAAAAAGATTCGGAAGAACTCTTTTCTATTTTCTCTATTTCTGGAATCATATCAAATTCAATATTGTGTGTGCTAATAAATGTATTAAGATTTATTGACTGTTGGGATTTATTTTGCTGAAATATCGGGCAGTTGCAAATATAGCTAAATTCTTATCAATACTTTGAAAGCATATTATATCCGTAGGCTATTTCTTTGTAGATATCAAATGATTTTATCAGATCCTACAAACGATAAAAGACAAAAAGAGAAGACAAATGAATAAAGTAATTAACAAGTTTGAAGAACTATTTGGCTCTAAAGCAGAGTTTTTTGCATCGTCTCCCGGACGAGTAGATTTAATGGGTAGTCATACCGACTATAACCACGGATATGTAGTAACCATGCCGGTTGATCTTAAAATCGAGTGTGCATTCTCGGCTACCGAAGAGAGTGCTTTAACGTTGTACTCATGCAACTTAGATACATTTGCGAAGATTGATATTAAAACCGGAGATCAGATCGAGGGTGATGATTGGGGTAAATATGTAAGTGCAGTAGCAAAAGTATGTCTTGATGAAGGTCATACCTTAAAAGCGTTTAACGGTGCATTTTGTTCTACTGTACCTATTGGATCCGGTTTATCCAGTTCGGCTGCTTTAGAAGCTGCGGTTATAGCTATTTTGGGTAAAGTTGGTGGTTTCGAAATCGACAAAAAGAACAGTGCCCTTTTAACTCAAAAGGCAGAGAATAAATATGTTGGTGTAAACTGTGGTATTTTAGATCAGTACTCAGTAATCTTTGGTGAAAGGCATAAAGTAATCAAATTAGATTGTCGCGAACTAACTCATTCGCAGGTAGAATGGCCATCAGATGTAATGGTTGCCATTTGTAATACGGTTAAGCCTCGTCAGTTACACGGTTCTGAGTACGACGACAGACGCAGAGATTGTGAAGCGGCTGTGGCTGTTATTGCAAAAGACCATCCAAATGTAACTCATTTACGCGATGTTAGCATCGAGTTGTTTAACGAGTACAAAGATAAAATGCCTGCAAACGCAGCTAAACGTGCTCAATTCATTATCGAAGAAAACGACCGTACTCACGAATTACAAGCAGCTTTAACTAAAAACGATAAAGCAGCTCTTAAAGATGTATTCCACCGCTCTTTTGTTGGTGCTCGCGACTTATTCCAAATCTCAAACAACGAAATGAACTGCATGTACGAAGCGATGTCTACAGCTACAGGTGTAGTTGCATCACGTCAGGCAGGTGCGGGTTTTGGAGGATGTATGGCATCATTAGTTAAGAAAGATCAGTTAGAAGCTTTTAAGAAAGACGTATTCAACAAATACAAAGAATTAACTGGTTTAGAGTGTCAGATTTACGGAGTGCATACTTCTCAAGGAACTAACATTAAGCCTGTAGAAGCATTAGCCACAGCAGAAGCTAAGTAATTATTACCAGTTCAAAATAGACAAGCAAAAAGATGACAAAGAAGGAAGTAATCAAAATGGTACTGGATGGTAAAAAACCTCCTTATGTGCCTTGGGATTGTAAGTTTACTCTTGAAGCTCTTGAAAAAATGAAAGAGCACTACGGTGAAGATGTAGATGTGGAAGCTTTAGTAGACAATCACTTCATTAAACTTGGACAATCAAGTGGTTTTAAAATTGACATAGGTAACAACCGTAAGAAAGATATTTTTGGTACGATCTGGGACATGACTTACGAGAAAGATATAGGTAACGTAGAAGGTATGGTTTTACCCGAACCTACATTAGAAGGTTACGAATTTCCCGATCCAAACGATCCAATCCTTTACCAAGGTATCGAAGAGAAAATTGCTGCCAATAAAGACAAGTTTATTCTTTATAGCATTGGTTTTAGTTTGTTCGAGCGTTTTTGGTGTCTTCGCGGAATGGAGAATGCCTTCTTAGATTTTATGATGTATCCTGATTTCACGAAAGAGTTATTGGGCAAGATTGCCGATTTTAACATTGCAGTGATCAAAAACGTTTGTGAGCGCTACCCTGAGGTAGATGGTATTTACTTTGGTGATGACTGGGGTGCTCAGAAAGATCTTATGATGGGTAAAGAAGTTTGGATGGAATTCATCTACCCTGAAGTATCCAGAATGTACAAGAATACCCGAGATCTTGGTAAATACCAGTTAATTCACTCGTGTGGTGATATCGCTTCTATTATTCCGGAATTAATCGAAGCAGGGGTGAACTGTATCAACCCATTCCAGCCAGAGGTATTAAATGTTGATGATATGATTAACACGTACCGCGGTAAAGTATCGTTCCACGGAGGTTTATCAACACAGAAGATTTTACCTTATGGTACTGTCGAAGATGTTCAGAATGAGACCAATCGTTTATTGGAGCTGGGTAAAGAAGGAAGTTATATTTTCTGTCCTTCGCATGCCACAGAGGGAGATACTCCTATAGAGAACATTGTTGCTTTTATTGAGATTATTAAAGCTCAAAAGGCAGCAGCAGGTTTTTAATCTGCAAATGATTGATAGTGGTACCTGCTGCCGGGTACCACTTAGAATTAAAAGGCAGAATCTTAGAATGTTATGAGTAAATAAAATAAGCCATGATGGAAGAATTATTAGCAAAATTATCCGACTGTATAGAATTTGGAAAAATAAATAAGGTATCTCCCTACCCTCCGAACATGAAAGATATGGATGGTGCTGATGAGATTACAAAACAATTATTAGATGGCGGTATGAGCGCCGACGATATCCTGCAAAAAGGTTTAGTTATTGGCATGGAGAAAGTTGGTGTTAAGTTCCGTGAGAATAAAGTTTTTGTTCCGCAAGTATTGATGTCTGCGAAAGCAATGGATGCTGCAATGGCACACCTTAAGCCAATTTTTGCCGAAAGTTCATCGTCACGTAAAGGCACCTTTATTATTGGTACAGTAGAAGGCGATTTACATGATATCGGTAAAAACCTTGTAGCAATGATGGTAGAAGGAAATGGTTACGAAGTAATTGATTTGGGTGTTGATGTGAAGGCCGAAAAATTCATCGAAGCTGCCGATGCTCATCCGGGTGCTGTTCTTGCTCTTTCGGCTTTATTAACAACAACCATGGAGAACATGAAGCAGATTACAAAAGCGATTAAAGAACACAATAGCGCTATACAAATCTGTATTGGAGGTGCTCCTATCACCCAAGAGTTTTGTGATCAGATAGGGGCAGATAGTTACAATCCCGATCCACAGGGTGTTGTTGAGTTTCTTAACGCGAAAAGTGCATAAATTAAACTGAAATAATTAAAAGTTGTCTAATGAAAGGTTTAGAGTTAATTAAAAAGGCCATGCGCCTTGAAGAAGTTGAGCGAATTCCTTGGGTTCCATTCGTAGGTGCACATGCAGGTGCATTATTAGGTCAAACAGCAACAGCGTACTTAAGTTCTGCTGATAACCTTGTGAAAGGGGTGAACAAAGCCATTGAACTATACAACCCTGATGGTATACCGGTTGCGTTCGATTTACAGATTGAAGCAGAGGCTTTAGGATGTAAATTAGCCTGGGCTGATGATAACCCTCCGGCGGTAGTTTCTCACCCTCTTAAAGAAGGTAAAACAATCGAGGATTTAAAAGTCCCTTGTAGCTGCCAAGGCCGTATTTCTATGGTAATGGAAGCCACTCAGAAATTACGTGAACAGCATCCTGACTTAGCGCTTTATGGTCTAATCACCGGTCCGTTTACATTAGCTCTACACCTTTTAGGTACAGACATCTTTATGAATATGATGATGGATCCTGACGGAACTCACAAGTTAATGCGTTTTTGTACCGATGTAGCTAAGAAAATGGCGGGTAGCTATATCGAGTCGGGTGCAGATATCGTAGCACTTGTAGATCCTATGACAAGTCAGATCGATCCGATGAGTTTCGAAACGTTCGTGACGCCATACATCACAGAAATTAACGAATTTATAGCCGAAGCGGGTGCATTAAGTTCATTATTTGTTTGTGGTAACGCAAAACAGAATATTGAAGTAATGTGTAAAACGAAGCCAAACAACATTTCTATCGATGAGAATATTCCATTGGATTACGTAAGGGATGTGGCTTTAGCAAACAATGTAAGCTTTGGGGGTAACATCAAATTAACGGTTGTATTGTTAATGGGCGATGAAGAAGCTTCTCGTCGTGATGCCCTTGAGTGTATGGATATTGGTGGTAAGAAAGGATTTATCTTAGCTCCGGGCTGTGATTTGGCAATGGATACTCCAAAGGAAAACTTGGTTGCAGTAGCTGAATTAGTGTACGATGAAAACCTACAAGGTGAGTTACGTGCTTCTGAAGCTAAAGGCATGGAAGTTGAAAAGTTAGATCTTACCAATCACTGGTCGAACGAGAAAGTAATTATTGATGTGATTACTTTAGATTCATCGTCTTGTGCTCCTTGTCAGTACATGATGGATGCAGTAGCAAGAGCAGCTGCTAAGTTTGGTGATAAAGTGGTATACAAAGAGCACCGTATTAAAGAAGCTGAAGGTGTTCAGATGATGGTTTCTTTAGGCGTACAAAACCTGCCAACTATCGTTATGGACGGTAATGTTGATTTCATCTCTCAGATTCCACCGGTATCTGAAATAGAAAAGAAAATAGAAGGTTATTTAGCAAGTAAAAACTAAGATTTTAGTTTAGATAGTTAGCGCTCGAATCATCTAAGGTTCGGGCGTTCTTTGTACTAGAATACAGCGAAACTTTTTAATTCAATAGCGTATAAATAATTAGGTTAAGTATTGTAATTTTAGGAAATGAGGATGGTTCAGTTTAATTTAATTACCGGTTTTTTAGGGAGCGGAAAAACAACCTTGTTAAGCAACTTATTAAAAGAGTTGGCTCCAACTAAACGAATTGCTGTAATTCAAAATGAGTTTGCTCCAACCGGGGTAGATGGTAAAGAACTAAAGCAAGATAATGCTGGTTTTGAGCTAATCGAAATAAATAATGGTTCGGTGTTTTGTGTATGTCAGTTGAATAACTTCACACGCACCATGCAAACCTTGATAAACGATCATCAACCCGAAATAATCTTCTTGGAAGCTTCCGGATTAGCCGATCCCATTAGTGTGGTTGAGTTGTTGCAAACACCCGAGCTGAAAGATCAGGTTACTTTAGATAAAATTATCAGTTTGGTAGATGGCCCTAATTTCTTTAGAGGCTTAAGTGGTTTGGTGCGTTTTAAACATCAGTTGATGATTGCCGATGCTGTTATTTTGAATAAGACCGATCTATTAGAAGAGGGGCATGATAAGATTGAAGCAGCCATCAAAGAAATGAATCCTTATGCGCAAATCTTTCCTACCGAATATGCTAAAGTCGATTGGGAGAGTTTAGTGATCGATGAAACATCTAAGGGAAAAGCAGCCGAAAGATATGTGGGGCAAGAATCGGAAGGAAGACCCGATGAGCTAAAAGCAGTAGTGCTACGTACGCACGATGCAATATCGAAAGGCAGTCTAATGGCTTTTGTAGATGAGTTAAAGACGGATTGTCCGCGCATCAAAGGTTTTGTGAATTTAAACGATGGTAAGATTGTTTTAATTCACAGTGTCTTTGATCAGGTAGAAATGAAAGAAGTCAATAATTATGCAGGGCCATCAGAAATAATTGCTTTTGGGCATGATTTGGTATTAACTACCTTGAGAAAGACTTTTGTGAAGTTTCAGCAGGTGAAGTGTTGTTAAAATTTGAGGCAGTGGGCAGTGGGCAGAAGTGAAGAATGTGCTGATGTGCAAATTCGGTAATGTGCAAATTAAAACATTGCTGTTGTTTGATACTTTACAATCACTTAAAATACAATATCTGTTTATCTATGATGTTTATTAGACTACAGTTAGGTGTTCGAAAAAGAATGATATGGGAATAAAGAAGTTTACATATAAGTTAGGAGAGCTCAATGTAGATCCCGATGCAATATGCAATTTAATGGGTTACGGCGAAGATTGTCCTCCGGAAATTAAGCAAATTGTGCTGGATGAACTGGACGGTTTAAGAGATGCAATTGGTATCGAAGCCGGTTTCTTGTTTAGAAATGTGGAGATGTTTGAAGATAACTTCCTTATTAAAATTGGTGAGCATAACTATGAAGTAGGGAAGGCTGTTTTTAAATTGCTTCGTAACTCATCTAGTGTGGCTGTTTTTATTTGTACAGCCGGCGAACAAATCTCTCATCGTTCAAAAGAATTAATGGCAAAAGGTGAACTGTTAGAAGGTTATGTTGTTGATTTAATAGGGAATGAGGTAGTAGAACGAGCCATGGATAAGCTGCATATCGAAGTGAATGGTATTGCTAAAGACTTAGGCTGTAAAGTAACCAATCGTTACAGTCCCGGTTATTGCGATTGGCATGTGAAAGAACAGCACCAGTTATTTTCCTATTTCCCAAACGATTTTTGTGGCGTAAGTTTAAATAAAAGCGCACTAATGACCCCTGTGAAATCCTTAAGTGGTTTTATTGGTATTGGAGAAGATGTAAAATATTTCGACTATACCTGTCACCTATGTCAATCGGCAAACTGTTTGTACAGTAATCGCAAACCGGCAAAAGCAAATGTTAATGCATCATCTTAAAATACATAGCGTAGGAGAAATTAGAACTGTTGGTTTCGAAACCGGAACATCTTTATTAGAAATCCTTCGGAGCAATGGTGTACAAGTAATGGCCGCTTGCGGAGGAAATGGTACTTGTGGAAAGTGTAAGGTGAAGGTTAAAGACGTAGGTATGGTCACCTCATGTCTTTATTTTCCCGGGCACGACGAAGAGGTGTTTCTGCCTCGTTCTTTAGAATCGAAGGTATTAACAGATCAACACGATTATACATTATCGATAGAGTTAGAACCGGGTGACCTTATTGAAAAATCGGAGCATCCTGTTGGTGTTGCCATCGATGTGGGCACTACCAGTATAGCCATGTATTTTATTGATTTAAACAACGGACATACGCTTGGTATTGCCGGAACCATGAACTCCCAAGGGCAATATGGAGCCGATGTTATCTCACGCATTAATTACTGTAGCCATAAGCCCGATAAGTTAAAGGATTTACAAGCAGCCGTTTTAAATGACATCCGTTCATTGATTCAAAAAGAGTGCGAATCGCACAAACGAAAACTTACAGATATCGTAAAAGTATCTGTTGCAGCCAACACCACCATGTTGCATATGTTGCTGGGAGAAGATCCCACAGCAATTGCCTTGGCACCGTTTACACCCAAGTTTATAGACGCAAAAATACTGCCTGCATCGAAGCTGGAGCTAGGATTAAATCCTGCTGCGAAAGTGCATGTCTTACCATCAATTTCTGCTTACGTAGGGGCTGATGTCGTTGCCGGATTAGCTGCCATTGATCCTCCGGAATCCATCAAGAATTATCTTTTTGTTGATATAGGTACCAATGGTGAGATGGCCATTGTTACACCCGATAAAATATGGACTTGTGCTACGGCTGCAGGTCCTGCTTTCGAAGGAGCGAACATTAGTTGTGGTATGGGAGCCTATGCGGGTGCCATTTCTTCTTTTAGTAAAGATGATGTTGTAACCATTAATGATGAAAAGGCCATAGGAATATGCGGTTCGGGTTTATTAGAAGCCGTTGCTTACTTGCTCGATAACGAAATTGTAAGCATGGAAGGAAACCTGGAGGAAGATTTTGTTTTAGTTGATGCCAATAAGTCCGGTACAGGTGATGCTGTTGCGTTAACGCCTAAAGATATTCGGGAAGTGCAGTTAGCCAAGAGTGCGATCTCTTGTGGTATTATCGCATTGACCGAAAAAGCCGGATTGAGCTACGATGAGGTGGATGCTTTATTCGTTGCCGGTGGTTTTGGTAATTACATGAACATTGAAAGTGCGATTCGAATTGGATTACTGCCACAAGAAATGAAAGGTAAAGTAATTCAGATTGGGAATACGGCCGGGGCAGGAGCGGTGTTAGATGTTTGCTCAGAGAAGTTTGCTAAACGCTTAAACGAGGTGGTTAAAAAAAGTGAGCATTTCGATTTGGCTGATGATCCTAACTTTGCAATGAACTTTGCGATGGGGATGTATTTTAGTTAAAAGAGGCAGAAGTAAATAATGTGCTGATGTCTAAATTCGATAATGTGCAAATTAAAAAATGGCTTTTGTTAATTTATACGATTGCTTATAGCACAATACCCTTGTGTGAAAAAATGTTCTATTCGTCACTTGTTACCTTTGCAAGGGGGATTCCGGTGGAATCTATCTTTATAGAAACGAATTCACCAAAGAAATTTCGACTCCGCAGGTGTCGAACCTGAATTAGGAATAAAAATTAACCGCATTTCCTTTGTTGTATTAGTCAATTGGTCTAACAGTCTAAGTGCAAAAGAACAACTCAGCAACTTATGGATCAAGCTATATTTCTGGGGAATACTTTATATTAATACCGATAAGTGCATAAAGGTAATAAGGTTGTTTTGTTGTGAATAATATTCTACTGAGGTGCCTTCGGCTAACTAATTATAAGGTTATTAACCTTATAACTATACATAGAATCTTAGTAGTTATAAAATTGTAAAAACAGTAACCTTATTATTTTATACTCCACAAGTTTCCGAATTGATCCATTATTTGCCTGTAAGGCAATCATACATTAGCACAGGTATTTTATCCCTGTGTTAGGTATGGTTTGAAAATAAAGGCTGAAAGCCTGACCTGTATTCTTTTAAGTATCATCATATAGAGCGGTCTTACAGACCTTCTTATATAATGCCCATTCCAATAGAGATAAATCCCTATCCTGTTACAGACAGGGCTTTCAGCCCTAACCAAAAGCTTAAGTTAACGGTATGCTAATCTAGTGGGACTGAGGTTAAGCGTTTGCTTTGATAATTATCTCAAAGGGGGTAAACATAGAAAGAATTTGAAATGTTTCTATTGCTCCCCAAGTTCTTGGCTTGATCAACTTATCCATTTTGCAAACAACAAATCATTTCTATTACAAGATATTACACATTTTAAGTAAAATATTGTAACACTTTAATGAATGTCGATGCCCATTTTTGTAATGTCGATCATTATCTATTCATTAAAACAAGTGTTTATGAAAAATCTAATACAAATAACGTTTTTAAGTGTCCTCTTTTTGATGGGGCATTTGGTAACAGGGCAAAGCTTTAATTTTATTTCTACCGACGGAAGTTCTTCCGGTTTTAGTCTAAATGAAATTGAGAATATTGTTTTTACCAACAATAATTTTAAGGTATATAAAACCAGTGGTGACGAAGTTACTTACAGTATTTTTAACCTACAAAAGATGATTTTTGATGAGGCATCTGCCATACCTACGAGTCATTTTAGCAAAGAGGGTACAGATAATAATCTATCGGTATATCCAAATCCAACAAATAACCTTCTTACTGTAAAAGCCAATACTACGGCAGCCGACGCCTACATTATTAATTATATGGGAAATGTTGTACAAACTGTGGTTATCAATCAGGGGCAAACAACAATAGATGTTAGCACTTTGGCTCCCGGCTTATATTTTCTTAAGAACAGCGATGCACGTGTGAAATTTATTAAACAATAAACTCGGTAGATATGAAAAATTATATAATAGTCCTATTTCTTTGCTTGTCGAATATTGTATTTGCACAGCAATACTTAAATATTCATCAAGGAACAGATACAGATACCTATCAATTGAATGAAGAGGATAGTATGTATTTTAGTGAGGATAACTCATTATTTTATATTGATATTTTAGGCGATGTAAGCCAATATAACGTTGGTGATATCGACAGTTTAACCGTAACGGTTGATGCTACAGAAAATATCTACATTACCTATAATGGAACCGGCGTTGTGGTTGATAACCCTTACGAAAATCTGGGAGTTACCATAACAACTACCGGAGCTGATGTGGTGGTAAATTCAACATTAGAAGTTAAAGATATAAATATTATATGCTCAGGTACCACCAGCGATGGTTCGTTAGTGGTTTATTCAGAAAAGCGTTTTAACCTCTTGTTAAACGACCTCGATATCACCAATAATGATGGTCCGGCCATTAATATTCAAGCCAACTCAAAGGCCACTATTCAGCTTATGGCCGGTACCGAAAATACCTTAACCGATGGTGCTGTATATGCAACAGAAGGCGTTGTAATAGATCAAAAGGCAACCTTGTTTAGTGAAGATAAGTTAAAGTTTGTAGGTTCCGGATCACTACTTGTAAACGGAAATTACAAACATGGTATTGCATCAGACGATGACATCTTAATTGAGTCTGGTAATATTGTTATTGCTTCGGCACTTAAAGACGGTATACGTGCTTCAGATGGTTTCGAAATGCAAGGTGGAACTCTTAATGTAACCGCTTCTGATGATGGGATTAATGGGAAAAACGGGGTGGTTAAAATTAAGAACGGTAGCATTACGCTTAATTGTAGTTCTGATGATGTTACCGCACTTGCATCAGATACTGCCATTGTAATTTCAGGAGGAAACATTAACCTGTTTGTTTCTGGTGCACAATCGAAAGGCATTAGCTGTGGAGCAGAAATGTTATTACTAGGTGGAAAAATAAGTGGAACGGCTGCCGGAGATATGGCTTTAGAAGCATTAGATGCTGGTTACGATGTGTCTTACTGCTCTTTTATTAAGGCTGATAGTACACTAATAATCGACGGAGCATCTTTAGATATTATTACAACTGGTTTAAGTTCCAGAGGTATCTCGGGAGATTACGACGTGAATATTTTAAGCGGAACCGTTACGATTGTTTCAAGTGGTGATGGTGCTACTTATACCAATTCAGAAGGAAGCGAAGATACCTACCATGGCGATTGTTTAAAGGTAGATGGTACTTTAACCATTAATGGAGGTGAAGTTACTTTGTCGAATTCCGGCGCAGGCGGTAGAGGAATAGAAAGCGAGCTTGACATTGAAATTGGAGACGGAACATCTAATCCAATTCTTAATGTAACTACTACCGGAGCTACTATTGCAACATCAAGTACTACAACCACAACCACTACTGGTCCAGGAGGGCGCCCTAGACCTGGAGGGGCAACTGCTTCTATTGCCGGAGATGAGGCCAAAGCAATAAAAGCCGATAATAACATTGTTATTAATAGTGGAACTATCACCATTTCGTCAGCCGATGATGGTATTAATGCCGGTGAAAACCTGACTATCCATAACTGTATAGTAACAATTCTTAATTCTGTTGAAGGTTTAGAGGCTAAAAATATTACCATCAATAATGGTACAATTACTATCGCTGCAACCGACGATGGGATTAACGCTACACAAGGTTCTGAAGTGATGAATGATGATGGAAGCCAAATGATTGTAAATGGCGGTATTATTACTGTAACTATGTCGGGCAATGATGTGGATGCCATGGACTCTAATGGTGATATAACCATTAATGGCGGTACAGTTTATCTGACTTTCCCATCAGGTAGTGGCCCGTCTGAAGGACTGGATGCGAATGGATCGATTACTGTAGCTGTGGCAGCTAAGGTTTACGAAAATGGTGTGCTATATTAATAAGGCTCTGTCCTAATTAAAGGTTGACAACAACAATAGTAAATTGTGTTTTCGCATAAAAGCCCGAGGTTCGGAGTTCGAAGCCTGATTTTAGTCACAGAAAAACTCATTCATTTACTACAAACAGCTAGTAGCTAACGGCTAGAAGCTTAAGTAAGGTCTTTCATCGATCTAATCCCAATTCAACCTTTTGCGGTGATATAGCCATTAATAATTAGCATGAATGCTATATATGAAATAATAGAGCCGGTCTTGCAATAAGGCCGGCTTTGTTCCTTCATTATAGCAATCTCGCTATGCTGTTTTATTATCGATCTCCGGCTGTTACTCTTTCGTATTCGTAACGAGCAAGGTTAATAAGTAGTGTAACAATATCCCCTTAGAACTTCACAACTTATCACGTCGTTAAGATCCTTTCTTATTTCTGCATTCTAACTTCTATACGCTATAAAAAAATGTCCCGAATAAAATACTGTTTACCCGCTCGGAGAAACCCCG
The DNA here is from genome assembly GCA_003249255.1 of Bacteroidales bacterium. Taxonomy (GTDB): domain Bacteria; phylum Bacteroidota; class Bacteroidia; order Bacteroidales; family Marinilabiliaceae; genus SZUA-582. The sequence goes on along the minus strand of QKJP01000009.1, from coordinate 38,938 downwards.
AAACATAAAACACCAGTGAAATGACCTTCGGGCTTTTCCCGAGATGTAAAACACTAATAAAAAGTACATCGGGTTTTCCCCGAAATGTAAAATACTAATCAAATAGCTTTCGGTTTATTTATTTTGGCTATGTCACCGCAAAAGGTTGAAGAAGCATTTGATTAATAAATTACCTTGCAAAAGCTACCAGCTTCTAGCCTTTAGCTGACAATAACGAAGGTATAATTCTTTCTGTGAGAATAAACAAACTTCGATCTTTCAACTTCGGGCTATTCTTCAAAGCGCACTTTGCTATTCCAATTATCTACCATTAATATTGCTTTTTATTACAAAGAGCTTAAAACGATCTGCTTTAGATGGAGAACAACCTTTTCTTTGATGTAAGCCAAGCACTGGTAGGAAAGTTTTTATTGAATTAGTTTCTTATTCGTTTAAAAAAGAGAAAACAGCTTTGTTAAAATCATCCGGCCTTTCTAAAGGAAGAACGTGAGATGCACCATCGCCCTTAATAATTCTGAATTTAGAGGCAGGTATTCCATCCGCAACTTCCTTGACTATCCATGGAGGTGTTAGGCGATCTTGCTCACCAACAAGAACTAATGTTGGAGCTTTAATTTTATTTAATCGGTTAAGCGTATTGTGTTTTAAATAAGCATTAACCTGTCTTTTGTAAGCTGCCGGCGACACCGGATTAGGATTGCTTCCTAACAATTGCAAAGTTTGTTCAACTGCCTTGTGGTTTCGCAAGAAACTATCAGAAAATAACCAAATAAATTGTTGTTGGGCAAAGGTGAGACCTTCTTTGTCATTTTGTTTAACAAAATTCCAAATGTTGATTGGATCGAAACTAGCCAATTCATTTGCAGCACTGGTTCCTGTAAGGATTAACTTATGAACTAATTCGGGATGGTTGATTGCGAACTCCTGACATATCATTCCGCCCATTGAAATTCCAATAAAGTGGGATTTTTTAATGCCTAATTCCTTCATCAGTCCTACCATATCTTCTGCCATGTCTTTTATGGCGTAGGAGGTATTGGCTAAAGAGCTTTGACCGACATCACGATTATCAAAAATGATTGTTTGAAAATGTTGAGAAAAGAAAGGCACTTGATGTAATCCCCATAAGGATGAATCGTAGCCAATTCCCATTACTAAAATTAAAGGTTCGCCTGTACCGTGAGATTCCCAATAAAGAGTTTGTCCGTTACTGCTTACTTTACCCTTTTTTACCAGGAAATTAGTTGCTATAGTTTCCATAATGTAAATTTTTAGATTGGTAATTCTTACTCTAAAAGAAAAACAATTCGGTTTTTTTAAAGTTCATAAGAAAGTGTTGTTATGGGGTTAAAAATCAATAATAAAGGACTCTTAATATTAATTTAATTGAAGGCGTTTTAGCTATAATATGAACACTTTATATGTACTGCCATCATATTATTGACAGAGTTAAAACACAAAAGTCGATCTCCAACTTGAGACCGACTTTCGTCTGGTATCTATTTTCTTCGCACTCCGGGCTACGCACTCCGAACTTTTTTATTCTAGCACATTCCCAAATTTAATGCCGAAGTAAATCGTTCTTGGTGCTCCCGGGCCATACATATAACCGGGGTCACGGTTAACGCCATAATCGAAATCAGACTGATAAGCGTTGAAGATATTTTTTACACCCGCAGCAAACTGCACCGCAGAACCGTTAATCTTTATTGTATAGCTTAATTTAGTGCTTAGATCAATAAATTCGTTGCTTGTACGAAGTTCTCCCAAAGGATCTCCGTTTTCATCCAGCGAAGATTCGGTACCGTAATAAGGGACCAACATTTTACCGGTGTAGTTAGCTGTAGTAGAGAAGCATAAGCCATCGATAAAGTCCCAATCCAAAGCTAAGAAACCATAATAATCAGGCGTTCTAAAGAATTTTTTCTCATTAAAGTCTACTTGTGCCACATTGTAACGGCTGCTTTGCATGGTAAAACCCGATGATACTTCAAATTCCGCATTAACCGGCTTTAAACGTAGTTCCAGGTTGAGTCCTTTTACATTGGCATTCCCATCTGAGTTTACTCTGGTACGGTGTAAAATCTTTTGTGATGCATCAGTACCATCCGCCCAATCATCATTCGTAACAAAAGCATCAACCAATTGAGTATAGAATCCTTCTGCTAAAAAACCGGTATAGATAGTACCCAGCATACGGTTAAAATCTAACGAAGCCATGTAGCTGTTGCTGGTTTCGGGCTTTAAATTCGGGTCGTTCGCATGTTCTACCCGGTAAGCACCCGAAGATTCGATGTGTAAATCTTCGTCGAAAATCTGGGGAGCTCTAAATCCTTTCGAATAGCTTATGCGTGCTTGTAGATCTTTGGTAGCATCGTACATAAAGCTTAATCTTGGGCTAATTACATTACCCGATTTTGGTGTAATGTTGTGTGCATAATCAGATATTTTGTAATTATCGAAACGGGCACCTGCTGCAATTTTAAGCTTGTTAATTTTTATTTCGTACTGAGAGAAAATACCGCTTATAACCGACGATTGATCTGCAATGATGGTATTTACTTCATTATCTGTAATGATGATGTCTCCATCTTCGTTAGTGCCAAAAATGGGTGCTCCAATTTTCGTATCAACCAAGAAACTGCTGGTGTTTTCGATACCGCTTACTAAAGATGAGTTGGCAAAATTAGCTTTGTATTGGGCTCCAACATTATACGTGTTGTCTTTACTGTTCCCATAATCAGATAAAGAGAATTGTGCACCATAATACGAGTCACGGTCTAAGAATTGACCCGACCCGTAAACGGTTAATAAGTCATTCGATCTAAAATAATGTTCGTAAGTCAATCCACCCACTTTTAAATCGTGCTCTACAGCCTCAGAGATATCTCTTTGGTGGTTTGGGTAGTCGAATTTATTTCCCCCGGCACGTTCTTCGTTAATGGCAAAGAAATCGACGCTTAGTTTACCTCTGTATCCTACACGGTGATAGGCTCTTCCTCCAAAAGTAAGGTTCTTTAAAGGAGCTAATTCAGAGAAGCTATCGTTGTTGGCATCATAATCGGTACGAGAGCGTGTAAAACCATATAACGATACACCTGCTTTAAGATCATCAGAAACTAAGGTTGTATTAAAGTTTACCGAATAGTCGCTTGCCGTATTACCATTTGTTCCAAGGCCAATGGTCGAGTAATCTGCACCCACTTCGTAAGTGTTTCGTTTAGGTTCTTTTAGAATGATGTTTATCGTACCCGCAATGGCATTACTACCATAAAGGGCAGAACCACCACCTCTTACCACTTCCACTTTTTCGATAATGGTAGATGGGATTAATTCTAAACCGTATACACCTGCCAAACCACTAAAGATCGGGCGACTGTTAATTAGAATTTGCGAATAAGAACCTTCCATACCATTCATACGAACTTGTGTAAAACCGCAGTTTTGGCAGTTGTTCTCCATTCTTAAACCCGGTGAGAAGTTTAAACCGTCCCCTAAGGTTAACGATTGCGAACTGTTAAATATTCTGGTTGAAATGGTATTTACAATAACGGGAGCTTCGGTTCTTTTTTGAGCCGTACGATCGGCTGATACCACTACTTCATCAATGTTTAGTACATCTTTTTCTAAATCGAACTTTAATTCTTTGGTTTTTCCTTTAATGAGGTTGATAATTTTTTGCTGAGTCTTGTAACCTACCATGCTCACAATAATAGTATGCTCACCTTCAGGGAGATTTACAAGCTGGTAATGCCCGGTTTCGTCGGTTACTGTGCCGATAGATGTCCCTAAAATGGCTACGGTGGCAAATGCAATGTGTTCTTCTTGACTAATAACGTGTCCTACCAAGTTGGCGTCTGTTGTGTTTCCGATTTCTTCGGTATTGGAAGAAAACGTGTTAATACTTATAAGCGAACTTATAAGCAGTAAGGTGAAAATGTAAAGCTTGTTCATATGTGTTGTGTTTAATTTTTCTAACCGAAAAGTTGCTAAAATGCCATTTGATGTGTTATTACATGCTCCATCCGGATATAAGATTACTTGGTGCATCTATCTTTAAGACAGGTACATTAAAGTTCTGATTCAGGACGTATAAACCGCATTTAAATTGGGCGTGTAACAATTGCTCTATTAGCTAAGATGCTATAGATTAATTGTATTGCTCTTGCGGTTGCAATGGTTGTATATGTTTATTGGAAGTAAACCAAAGGAGGGGCTCGCCCTTTTAATTGTTGAGGTAGAAGAAAGTCAAGAAAGGTACAGTTGAACTGTATTCTTGCTCTTTGTTTTTGTATAGCACCTAAAAAAAGGATGAAACCGGCAAAATAGAATAGCGTCTCTAATTGTTCTAATAAAGACAAGAGTGATACACTATGATGATGGCTTTTAAAAGGAGAGGAGTCTGATGATTTATCAAAAGGGTGGGCATGCACCACAATCTCTCCCGATGCTGTTTTGTGCGAGTGAAGATAAAACGAACGATTCACCACCTGCAATACTAACAAGAAGCAAAGCAAAGCACCAATGGCTTGCTTCATTTTATTAATATGTACATGCAGTTTGTTCATGCGTTTTTACTTTTCACTTATACAAAGAAAATAACTTCCTTGGGTTAATCCTATCCCAACTATTAGGGATTATGCTTTAAAAAATGTTAATTGAACAATAAGGTGTTATTTATCTCAATAAACTTAATGAAGCTTAAAAGTTCCTTGTTTTTGGACATTAATAAGGTTTTAAATTCTTGAAATTCTGATAAGCTAAACAAGGTAGTGAAGTTCTTATGGCCTATGGGAATAATAATTTTGCGCGTGAATAAGGAATTTTTATTCTGCTGCTGCCACTTTTTTGCATCAAAATTTCTCAAATACTTTTTAAAGTATTGTAATTCGTCTTCGTTAAAAGCAAAACTTAGATTTTTATATTCAATGTGAGTTTTGTCACAACTGTCACATTTAAATATCTTTCCGTTTGTGGTCTGATTGATGATATTGTTTTTTAATGCCTTCATGTGTATGTTTTAAAATGTTTTGATAGAGGCAAATTTAGAAAGTAATGCAAAGCTCATCAATCAGTAAAAGTTAGGATTTATTGGAGGTTGGGAGGGAAGAGCGACTAGTTATTTGTGGGGATAAAAAAGGGGAGCTCAGGCGCAGTGGAATTTGTGAGCTTTTGATTTGTAGTGAGATAGATTGTTTTTAGTAAAGGGGTTATCCCAATTAACTATTAGTTATATCTGGTGATGGTGTTTTATTATCCCTCATTTATCCACAAGGTCTTTAAGACTTTGAGGATATAATGAGGGAGGGTTTTATGCTACGGGAGCCGTATCTTCTGTTAAAATCGCCTCTTTAATGGCATCAATACCAATACGGTCTACAAAGTGAGATACTCTTTCTCTTGTTTTGGCGTTGGTCACGTAGTACTCCATAAATTTGTTTAACAAGTCCAGTGCAGCATCTTTATCCAGCCCTTTGGCAATGCGATCTGCAATACGGGGTCTTCCGCCCGAGTTCCCCCCAATGGCAAAAATCCATCCGCTTTTGGTACCTACTAAACCGATGTCTCTTACATAACTTTGGGCACACGAGTAGGTACAGCCGGATACGCCTACTTTAAACTTAGATGGCAACTTCATGCCTGTAAACTTTTCTTCCAGTTCCAGACCTAATCCAAGAGAATCTGTTTTACCATAGCGGCAAACATCCGTTCCGGGGCACGCTTGTACAAAGTGCATGCATAACTCGGTCGATTTTACCTTGGCTTGCTCCATTCCAAGATCTTGCCAAACTTCGTCTAACTGCTCCTCTTTTAAGCCAACTAAAGCAAATCGTTGGCCGGAGGTAATTTTACAAATTGGAATGTCATATTTACGAATTGCCGCAGCAATTTTCTCCAAATGATCGGCTGTTACCAGGCCAACAGGGGTGCGAGGGACGATTGCATAAGTTTCGTTATCTTTTTGTAGTATCGCTCCCGGAGGCCCATCTTGAGGTGATTTTGTCATGGGAAGTATTTTATTTTTTTGTTTTTATGGATGTCAGAAAGCAAAGATAGTGCTTTCGTATAAAAGTGGTAGCATTAAGCGTGTGATTTCGGTTATCATCAGCATTGTTAAAGAGCAGCGTGATGATGGTAGCAGACTAATTGTTGAACTTTCGAGTTTCTAACCGAAGAAATCTAGTTTAGGGGATGTTTATTTCCCAAAAATGCAAAGTATTGGAAACTGGAATTGGGTAGTAAATGGATTTCTTTTTCTTTCGTAGGCTTTGATTTGTATTTCACTATGATTGCCTAGTTTTCTATCAAACATAGTGTTATGCGATCTTTAAATTCTCTTTTTTCTGATGTAAATCGATGTAGCGGTTGCATTGCTGTAATCTTGCATAGCCTAACATGATACCAAGTATAAAATCTTGCTCAGGCGTAAATTCATTCAATTTTTTGTCTCCAAAATGCTCAATTACTTTAATACATTCATCCGCTCCAAAAAAAATATTTACTTTGTCGATGGTAACTTCTCTTACCAAATAAGCAATGTTGTTCGATTCCAGTTTGGCAACTGCTTCTTTCAGATGAGCTGAAGACATTGTGTGTAAGACTAAATTTCTCAATCCCTTCTTGTACTCATAAATGTGATGGCTTAATACTTTCATGTGATTAGTTTTTATGGTTAAAATTCATTTTTATATACCAAATCCGGAAAATCAAAATTTATCTATAGGAGCTGGTTTTTGGGGTTTTGATGTTACTTCAATTCTGCAAAAAAAAGACTTGTGCTTCATTTGCTCATTTAACTATTATGTGCCGCTTATTTTTATTAGTCTTTTCAGAAATTAACTTTGGATTTCTTCTCGTCATCCAAGTTTCTTGAAAAATTGAAAAATCACCTGCCATTAAAATTCGAGTGCTTTGAAAGTCCTTTTTTAAACTTAAGATTTCAGTCATTATTAAAAGTTTTTAGTATGAAAAATAAATGGTTGTTTGTTAATGATTTTTATTCTTTTGTTGTGATGATTTGTTAGTGTCAAAAATAGTTGGTTTGAAGAGACGGGTCAATCGTAAAAAGTGGTGATTTATTGAGGCTTACGTAAGGGGTGCGCATCACTATAAATGGTGAAGGTAGAGGGAAAAATGAATGGTGGTGTGTTTTGTAACTAATTGATTAGTAGGTGTAAGTAGGTTTGAGTTATTTTCGACGGTCACAATATCTTATTAGTAATAAATTGCTAATGGAGAGGATTGGTTGGTTTGAAAAAAGTAAAATGGAGTGTTGATGAAATGCAATAAATGCTTAATCGTAACGAAGCCATAGAGCCGTTTAACAAATAGAGAATCACATTTTTTAAACAGAGGGAATTGGTAGAAGTAAAGTCTTACCTTCTAGATTCTACTTTCATTTTTGATAATCATAACATTTAGGGGTTAGTACAGTTAAAGAAATTAGTATTTTTGTATCCGAAGATGAAGTTTTATAAATCCATATCGGCTCTAGTAATTGCTCTGGTAATTTTTTCCGAAACCATTGGCGTACAAGTGATCAAGGACATCTGTGTGCCTTGCGATGGTGAGCGTTTAGCCGTAAAGTTAGCTTATGCCGATTACGAGTCTTCATGTCACGATTCTTGTGATGCAATTTGTCATGCAGAAGAAGTGTGTTGTGGTAGCGAACCTGGCCAACATCATCAACATGAAAAGGAAGTCGAATTATTTAATAAGAATCCTGAGTTTTTTAATGGTAATTCTTCACTTAGTTTTGCATTTTCTCCTGCTGTTATTGCCGTTCTATACAGTTTGGTAGGTTTTTTTAATCCCTATGTAGAGCAAATTCCTATTTATTTATCGTACCATAAAACGGTAAATTCCCCTCACGATAAGCAGTCCCTGCTGTGTGTTTTCATGATTTGATTTTTAAAAGAAAAAGTTGAGAGGACTGGGTGTTTTAGTCATCACATAAAAGTATTCGAATGTTTTATGTTTGTGCTAATTATTACTAGCTAACACCTTGTTGGAAAGAACTCTAATTGTACCTTTTTTTCTAATCCTATTCTATAAACAGTATTTGCTAAATCTGGGATTACTGTTAATCATATGGATTCTGTAAAACTATTTTTAAAATCAAATCATGAATAAATATATTGTAACCGCAATTTTTGCAATCGCTTGGAATATAGTACATTCTCAAGTTACAGGAGTTGTTAAAGATCAGAACAAGCTTCCATTAGTTGGAGCAACCGTTTATTGGGAAGGAACCTCCCAAGGTTGTGTTACAGATTCTAAAGGGGAGTTTTCGATTGAATCAACCGGTTCTGGTAATGTGCTTATTATTAGCTTTATAGGTTTTGAAACTCAAAAAGTTTCCCCTCCAAAGAATCATAAAGTACAGGTTATACTTCAACCGGATTCAGAAGTTTTGGCGGATATCAATGTGGTGTCGCGCGATAAAGGAGCTCACGAATCTCGAATAAGTATCATACAAACTACCAAATTAACCGGTGCTGAGCTTTGTAAAGCTGCCTGTTGTAATCTGGCCGAAAGCTTTACAACAAATGCTTCCGTAGACATGTCTTACAGCGATGCAGCTACCGGTGCAAAGCAAATTCGCTTGCTGGGCTTATCAGGGACTTATGTGCAAATGATGGCCGAAAACATGCCTGCTTTTCGGGGATTGGCTTCAGTTTATGGTTTGGAATATATTCCGGGTGCCTGGATGGAGTCCATTCAAGTCTCTAAAGGTTCCTCATCTGTTATAAATGGTTATGAGGCCATTGCAGGACAGATTAATGTGGAATATAAAAAGCCTGAGAACTCCGAAAAGTTTTTTGTTAATGGGTTTTATAATAGTGAATTAAGACATGAGCTTAACATTAATAGTTCCCTTCGTTTAAACGAAAAACTTTCGACCATGATTCTGGCTCACTTCAAAGACGGAGACAAGGCAGTGGATAATAATGACGATGGATTTTTAGACATGCCAATGATCAAGCAATATAATTTTATTAATCGATGGAATTATGCCAATGGCAAATATCAATCCAAGTATGGAGTTAAAGTCATTGATGAATCCAGACGATCCGGTCAAATTGCTTTTTATAATGATGATGCATCTGCCTATGGAATTAATGTTGAGACCAGGCGCTATGAAATTTTCTCCAAACAAGCTTTGGTTTTCAATAATCATACCGGCCATAGCATTGCACTTCAGGCAAGTGGTAGTAACCACGAGCAAAATTCCTTTTACGGAAATCGCATTTACGAGGCCACCCAGAAAAATGCTTATTTAAACTTGATTTATCAGAATATTATTAACGATAATCCAAGTCATGAATACAGCATTGGTACCTCTTTTATGTTTGATGAATACGATGAACGTTTAAATTCAGAAAATTTCATTCGTACCGAGAAAGTGCCGGGCATATTTGGGCAGTATACCTATAATGGTAATGATCGTTTTACATTTCTTGTAGGATTGCGAGGAGATTTTCACAATGAATATGGATTCTTTTTAACACCGCGCTTGCATTCTAAATACAATGTAAACGATCACATTCATTTACGAGCTTCTGTTGGAATGGGCTACCGTTCAGCAAATGTACTGGCCGAAAATTCATATTTGTTTGCAAGCTCGCGTCAAGTAGAAATTACCGAAAAGCCAGAGCAGGAAAAGGCACTTAATTCTGGTTTGAATGCCACCTTTTTTCTTCCGGTATTTGACAAGGATTTAACCATTTCGACAGATTATTATTACACCAAGTTTTATCAGCAAGTGATGGCAGATGTAGATAGTGATCCTCGCAAAGTGAGTTTTTATAATTTGGATGGTATTTCGTATTCCCACAGTTTTCAGGCTCAAGCAAATTACGAGATTGTTAGAGGCTTGAGTTTAACTGCTGCCTATCGAATTACAGATGTGAAAATGACCATTGGTGATGAATTACGTGAAAAACCATTAACCAACCGTTTTAAGGGATTAATTACAGCCTCCTATCAAACACCTTTAAAGAAATGGCAAATCGATTTTACCAGCCAGTTTAATGGAGGAGGACGAATGCCAACTCCCAAAAGGGACTTGTGGGAAGAAGAATACAGTTCTTATACCATTTTTAATGCGCAAATAACCAAATACTTCCGTAAATGGAACGTGTATATCGGAAGTGAAAATTTAGGAAACTTTAAAATGGATACACCCATTATTGATGCTGTAAATCCGGGGGGTGATAATTTTGATGCATCCATGACTTGGGGTCCTGTACATGGAAGAATGATTTACGGTGGATTCCGTTTTGCAATTGATAGAGAGTAAAATAACTTTAGTTTGAGATAAGTATCATCATCAACTCTAACCCTATGGGTTGCGAGAGGGTGAACAAAAGGAGTTCAATAATAAACGATTTAATAATTAATAAACGACGATGCAAAGAGCCTTACTCACAGGAGAATGATTAAAATTCCTTCTGCGTCTTGGAGCCTTTGCGTGAAAATTATAAACAGATGAGAACAAGTATTTTAATCGCACTATTTAGTTTGTTAACTCTTAGTGTAATGGCAGCAAAAGAAAAAAAAGCACAAGAAAAAGTAAAGGTTACTTTTGAAGTTCCTTTAGATTGTATGAGCTGTGTAGAAAAAGTAAACAAACAGATGGCTTTCGAAAAAGGAGTCAAGGATTTAAAATGTGATTTGGCCAACAAAACAGTAACGGTAACCTATCGAAAAGATCAAACTGATATTGAGAAATTGAGAGAAGGATTTGCCAAAATTGGGTATAAGAATTTGAAAATACATGAAACGACCATGTAAAAGACCTTACTCACAGGGAGATGATTAATTTTCCTTGTGCGTCTTGGCGGCTTTGCGTGAAAATTATAAACACATGAAGTAATAAGGGTGAGAGTGATTCATCTCATTAAAATTGAAAGAACTTGTACGTAAGTCTTTTTGCGTACAAGTTCTTTTTATTTTTCAGATATTTGCTATAATTTATTGAGGGATACACATTTACGTAAAAGTTTATGGACACATTTTTAGAGTTACTATTTTACATATTCACTCCTTTTAATAAGCTTCTTCATGATAATGGTGTTGTTGCTCCAATTGCGATAAAGAAAGGGAAATAGGTTTCAGTATTTCATTGATGGCTTCCCTTATGTCTAAAGACATGGATATTGAACCGCAAACAAAAACGTGAGCGCCTTTTTGGATCCATTTTCTAAAACGTTTTTCATGTTTTAATAAGGCATCCTGAACGTATTCTTTTCTTATTCCATCTCTTGAGAAGGTCGTATTTAGGCGGTTAAGTGTTTTTTGATGCTGCAGTTTAGTTAATTCTTTTTCGTAGATAAAATCGTTTTTTCGATGTTTATCACCCCATATCAGCCAGCATTTATTTTTTAGTTTTTCCTGATTTTTTTGTTGTAAAAAGGCTCTAAACGGTGCTATCCCGGTAGCAATTCCAATCATTATAATGGGTGAATCATTATTGGGAATTTTAAAATCAGGATTCGGATAATGCTTAAACGAAAACGTACTTCCAACTTCGAAGTTTTCTGTGATATGAGTGGATGCTGCCCCTGCATGTGAACGCTCATTGTAATCGAAGCGGATGTTTTTAACCGTAAGATGGATGGTTTTAGATTTTTTTCTGTTGTATGAAGCCACTGAATATAAGCGGCTTTTTAACCTTGGTAGTAAGTCAAACAACTGTTGAGCAGTAATTTCGCAAGGGTAATCAATAAGTAAATCCAACACGTTGGCATGGGCAATCAGTTTACTTCTCTTTTTGTTATCCTTAAGAATGCTTTTTAGGGCTTCGTTGTTACTAAATACACTGTAATCTTTTAAAGTTTGAAGGCATACCGAGGTTATTTCTGCATCGTGTTTGAAGTATTGATAGTCTTTCGAGTTTTCATCAAATCCAAGTTTTTTGGCAAGTTCATTAATAACTTGATCCGGATTACTTGGTACTATTTCAATTGAATCACCAGGTTTAATTTCTTTTAAAGACTCATCCGAACGAATTTCAATATGGTAGCAGGGTTTATCCACATTCCCCTTGCTAATTTTCTTGATTGTTTCTATAGTTCCCTTGTATTCTTTGGGATTAATAAGATGAATGCCTTCCAGCATACGATCTCCTGTAACAGGTGTTTCAGAACTCATTGTTAGGCACACTTTATCAATCCATTGGGCAGCAGTTTTTGAAAATTTTTTATCGCAGTCTGCACGTTTAAATGCCTCATTAGCACCTTTTTCCACCAAAATATTTTCAAGGGTTTTTCCGGCTTCACAAAATTTTTTGTAGGACTTATCACCCAAAGCACATATCGCAAAATTAAGTGATTCAAGTCGTTTTGAACTTTGTTTAAGCTCCTTAAAGAATGGTTTCGCAGCAGTAGGAGGAGCACCATCACCAACGGTACTGGTAACCACAAAAAAATAGTCCAATTGGTTTAGTTCATCAAGATTAACCTCGCTTATGTTTTTGCAAGGGTACTCTATTCCTTTTTTAATAAGATTGGCATGTAGTGATTTAGCAACTTGCTTTGAATTTCCTGATTTGGTTGCATATGCAATGAGTCCCTTTAATTTAGTTTGGTCTTGATTCATTTTTCTAAGCTTTGATTAACGAGCTAATCAATTCAAAGTTAAGCTTACTTGGTTCTTACTGACAATAGCGTCTAAGCAAAAACATCATCGCTTGTATCGGAATTTTTTTAAACAGGCAGTAAAAATGTCGTACAAGGGTGAAAAGAATCCTGTAAGGCTTCTCTGCTAAAAGCGAGCTGCTAGAGACTAAGAGCTTTTTAAATGTACTTTTAGAAACGCAACATCATCATTAATTTATAGTGACATTATCAAGAATATTATTGATTTACTTCTTCCGGATTAATAATCCCATTCATAATGGCATAAACCGTTAAGCCTGCAATGGTTTTAATGCCCAGTTTTTCAGTAATATTTTTACGGTGAGTAATTACGGTATGTGCGCTGATGCACAGTTTGTCAGCTATTTCTTTGTTGGATAAGCCTAAAGCCACTGTTTTAAGTACATCTATTTCCCGCTCACTCAATAATGATTTATCAGTCGACGGCTCTTGTTTTGATTCCGGTTCAAAAAAGAATTCCTGAAATTTCTCAACGATTTCTTTTTGGTTTTCCAGGCATATGGCTTCAAATCTTCCTTTTACCAATTCTTGCCCTTTGTCTCCAATCAACATGGTTCTGCAAGGAAATTCAATCGCTGTGATCTGGTCTAATATTGACTCATCCGAAATATCGTTATTCATAATGATAAAGTCCGGTTTATATCCCTTATTTAGAAAGGATTTAAGGTCTGATAAAGAACCTATTTCAGTAATTTCAGGGTCGATGCCAATAACACTTATAATGGTTTTAAGCCCCAAGCGATATAAGAAGTGTTTGGCAGCAATAATGACTTGTATTTTGCTTGTTTTATTTTCCACTTTCTTCCAATATCTGTTTTTCTAACTGTTTTACTTTGGGCACAAGAACTTTGTCTTCGATGCGAGAGTGATCTTTTAAATCATTTTCAAGCCTGAAGAGTTCTGTTAATAGTTTTTGGCAAAGATCCTGTCGAATCACAGGCGGGAGATGGCGAATAATTAAGTTCTTTAAATCGCTTAATTTAACCTCCATGTTTTCGTGGCTTTGCTCGTAGTTTTCAATGGGTTCTCCTTCTATGTCATGAATGAGGGATACGTCGTAAACTTTATTTGAAATACTTTTTTCCAATTTAAGAATGTATGGGAATACATTTTTTTCTTCCCTTTCCAGATGTTTAAGTAGTTCAACAATATAGTCTTTAAAGAAATTATTAAGTAAGCTGATTTTACTTAAGTGTTCAGGATCTACACTTTTTTCAAGTGTATTAATGATTTCTTTAATTTCCGGAACTTTTCTTTCTGAGTAATATTGATGTGTACTTGAAAGGTATTTTATAATCACATCAGCATTAAATTTTTGCAGTTCTTCTTGCGGAAAATACTGGTGGTTATGAAAAGATTTTATGATCTCGAGAAAGAAATAGACGTTAATGTTATTCTCTTCACAGACTTCTATAACTGATTTATTTCCAAATCCGTAATCTATTCCAAAGCGACCTAAAATGGGTATTAAGCGGTAGTCGATGTGGATCACATCCGCCATTAATGTTTTTGTTGTAAAAGGTAAAATATTATTCATTTATTAGTTTTCAAGTTATCTATTTATAAACAAGTAAATAGCTTAAGAAGTTTATTCAATGGGCAGGTTTTTATGCAGGTTCATAGTACAAAGTTAAGGTTCATCTATACCATGCACAATCCCTAATTATTAGGATAATTAAAAATAATTTTTGCCATAAATTCTTACTCTGTTTATAAATAATTAGTTTTAAAAATATTTTTAGACCTAATGATGATGAATAAATTAAAACACCTTTTTACACTCGCTTTTCTATCTGCAGTTTTAACCCTAAATGCACAGTCGAATTTTATTAGGGAGATCAATTACAAAACCTCCAAAGACGAAAATACTGCCGATGTGCGCGAAAAAGCAGTGGGTGAAATAAAACGCATCTTAATGGATGAGATGGGTACTTACATGGTTAATCAAGCCTCCCATAATGTAACCGAAGAAAACATGGAGTATTCCGAAAGTTATAAACGGAAAACTCAAAGTTTCTCCATGTCTTTAATGAAAACAAAGATTCTTGAAGAAAAGCGCCGCAACAATAATTTCTATGTAAAAGTAGAAATTGAAATAGACGAAAATCGATTAAAAAACGAAATGTCCGGTGCCGGTATACCCGATAATGGGAATATGTTGGCCACTGTTTTTAAGTTATTGCAAGAAAAAAATGCTCCGGCTGTTTCCATAGTTGTTATTAATACCACAAACAGTTTAATAAATGATGTTTCTATTTTTGAGAACCGACAAAGCGAAGAACGTATTTATAATGTGACAAAAAATTATCAGGCACAAATTTTAAACGGGACTGATGTTTTATCGGGCGATTTCAAAATTATTTATAAAAGTGGGAGTTATGTCAATTTCACGCTTAAAAATGGGTATGTAAAAGGTAGTTTCGAGCGGTATAGTAGCGATAATGATTTAATCGAAAAAGGAAATTATACCGATAATTTAAAAGACGGAATCTGGGAGTATTATGTTGCAAAATGGAACGAAAATTATATTAGCGAAAAAATTGAATATGCCGGTGGAATGAAAAACGGGCCGCACACGAGCTATAAACTCGGCCCCTCTAACGAAGTAGTAAATGTTACATATTATGAGGATGATGTAGCTGTTTCTCAGGAAATATACGAGTATGGAGGTCAAGAAGTCTTTAAAGGACCTTTGGATAAATACGGAAAAAAGGAGGGCGAATGGATATATTTAAAGGGTGATCTTTTATTGTCCAAAGGTACTTATCTGAATGATAAAAAGCATGGTGACTTTGTGGCTTATTATGTAAATGGTAATTTAAGCTCCGAAGGAAGTTATCAAAATGGATTAGAAGTAGGTGTTCATAAATCCTATTACTCTAACGGCCAGTTGGAGGAAGAAAGAAATTATGATCAAGATGGTAAACGTACCGGGAATACCTTCCAGTATTATAAAGATGGAGCACCCAAAGCATCTTTTGTTACAAGCAAGGATAATACTTCGAAACAAGTTCTTAAATACTATCCTACCGGGAATGTAGAGTCTGAAGAAAACTATTTATTGGGAGATTCCTTTCAAAAGAAACACGGTAAGTTTGTGAGCTATTTCGAATCCGGAAATCCCAAAGAAGAAATCGTGTATGACCATAACCTTAAAACGGGTAAGGAAGTTCAATACTTTGAAGATGAAACGCTAAGTAAAGAGGTAAACTATACAATAATAGACGGTAAATCCTATCGACAAGGGTCAAGCAAAGTATTCGAAAAGGATGGTTCCCTAAGAAGTGACGAAAACTATCAAAAGGACGAATTTCAGGGTGTACAGGTCTATTATTCGAATGGTACTTTGAGCAAAGAATTAGAGTATGATAAGGGTCTTGTTTTATGGAAGAAGGAATATTATACAAATGGAGAATTGCGCAGTCATGTTATTATTCCAACCAACGGAAAACCGGTTTCAGAGAAAATATATTACGACAATGGTCAACTTCAATGCGAAAAACAGTTTTTAGCACCCACACGCCCCGGTGGAAGCTATTCCAAAAAGACTGGTGAGTATAAGGAGTTTTCTAAAACCGGAACTTTATTGTTGCACGAAAATTATGTGGATAATCAGCGCAACGGCTTGTATTTAAAATACGATGTTGACGGTAATGTAACGCAGTACAAGCAATACGTTAACGGCAGGCAAGAAGGTTTATCCGGGAGCTATTTAGGGGGCAAGTTAAAAGAATTTGGTGAGTATAAAAATAACAAGAAAGCCGGCAAATGGTACAGGTTTACCAGCGATGTAGCCGTTGAAGAAACCGTATACGACGAATCGGGACGAAAACTAAGCTCCAACAAGTATGACGATGCCGGAGTGAGAGAAGATGCTTTGAAGCGGTTGAAGTTGTAGAAAGTAAATAGTACTGAATTATTATACAATTTTATGAAGCCTGTTGATGATGACAATTCAACAGGCTTTTTGATATAAATCGATAAGCATGAACGGAATTATAGCCCAACTTTTATCAATGCTGATGTTTGGTACAAGCAATGCACTTTGGCGTAAACCAATTAGTAAGCTGGTTGTTCAGGAAGCCATTATTTATCGGACAGTATTTAGTGTGTTATTTTTTATAGTCTTATTATTAACTGTCGATGACGGCGGTTGGCAGGTATCCAATACAGCTTGGGGTATAAATATTTGGGTTTTTGCAAGTGTAGTAAGCTGTTTGAGTTATTTTGGTCTTTTCTTTTTTAATAAAGCATTACAGCAAACATCTACAGGCATGGTAGTTATTGTAGTCACTAGTTCATATTTGTTTGGGCAGTTTACTTCTTTTGTAATGCTGGGCGAAAGTCCTTCAAAAGGTTATATTATACCCTTTTCGCTTTTTATAATAGCGATTCTTGTCTCAGATTATAAATCAGTTTCGCAATTTAAAATATCTAAAGGTGTTTGGTTCGCTTTATTGGCTTCTATGTTTTGGGGAATTACTTTGCCACTTTTGAGTATCCCGGCGAAACAAATCGGGTATGTTAAAACCGGTTTAGTTTTAGAATTGAGCGTAATGTTTATGAGTTTTTTAGGTTTAAAACTAATGCAAAAGCAAACCTTAAACTTGAGCCGTTTTAAAAACGATTTAAGCTTTTTTATTCTCTTAGGCTGTTTGGCAGGAGGTGGTGTTTTGTTTAATAATTTATCGTACACCAAAATACCGGTTTACATTGCCGGAAGCATATCTTCAGTTACTCATATTGTATCTATTTTTGCAGCAAGAATATTATTTTCAGAAAAGCTTAAGTTGTATCAGTATTTGGCGGCGGGTATTTCGGTAATAGCTATTTTTATTTTAACATCGCAATAAGTTAATTGTGTTTGAATTTGAGTTAAATACGATATGGAATTCAATTTTAACTTGTTTTTACCGAGAAATTATTATCCTCAAACATTTTTAAACCTTTGTTTCTGAGCGTTGTATTCTTACGTGGATTATTTAACAAGATATAAGCCATAAATAACTTGTATTGGGTATACTCACAAAGGTTTACTGCCATATTAAAATATTCTTCACTTCGTTTGGTATCTCCCAATGCGTATAAAAGCTCAGAACTTATAAAATTGATAATAATAATGTATTGATGCGAACTGTAACGATAAGCATTTGCCGGGGTAAACGAAATAAGCATGTCAATATCAGACTCATTAATACTACCGGTGAGTTTATATTTCGAATAAATCAATAAAGAGTTTATAACTTCATAATGAAAGTTTTTGGCATAGTAGTTAAATTCTTTTGTATGCGTAATGTTGTTAACTGTTTCAATAACCCTTTCGCCATATTCAATAGCTTCTGTAAAGCAATTTGTTAGTACTAAGGCAAAAAACAATGGTTACATCAAATAAATATTCCTTTTCGTAGCCCGAATGAAAATTTTTATAAGCTGTTGTCGAGTCTTTTTCCGTTATCTTCATTTGCACTCAAGATTGATTTGTATTAATAAATGATATGTGCGTTTCGAAAATGACGAGATATTTGATTGATGCAAAGTGGTTGCTATCCTACCTTATTTATTGATTGTTCGCAATTATGTGTGATGCAAAATTGATTGGCAAAGCGTCAAAAAATAGCAATGCAGAGAAACTGGGTTTTAAGTTTAGCTTTATAAATTCTGTGCTTTTGTGTCTCTTATGTTGATATAATTATGCGTAAAAACGGATATACATATTTAATTATGTTTTCACCCTCAAAATTCCCCATCTCCTCACTTCACATTTTTAATTAAAGGAAAGTAAACTTCAAGAGTAGATTTTCTAATGCAACTTCCTTAACTTTTTAAGTGTTGAACCCTCTTAAATTGTTTAGGTCATGCAAAGTAAGCTGCAGGAATTAACCGATAAAATTTACAACGAAGGAGTTGTTAAGGCTCAGAAAGAAGCCGATTCTATTATAGAAAAAGCCAATTCAGAGGCCGAGGCCATTCTTGAAGCTGCCAAACAAGAAGCCGGGAATATAAAACATCAGGCCCAAAAGAAAGCCGATGAATTAAAGCGTAATATTGAGGCAGAAATGAAATTGTCAGCTAACCAGTCCATTAGTTCATTAAAACAACAGGTAGCAGAGCTGATTACCCAACAGGTGATAGAACCTTCATTAAATGAAGTGTTTTCTGATAAAAGCTTTTTGCAAGAATTGATTCTTAAATTGGTTCATGGATGGACACAAAATGGTAGTTTCGATTTAAATCTCATATTGCCGGAATCTGAGAAAGAGCAATTACTAAGCTTCATTAAAAACAGTTTGGCTCAAGAACTGAATAAAGGAATAACCTTAACTTTTGACAAGAAGCTGCAAAGTGGTTTAAAAATAAGTCCCATTGATGGCAGTTATATAGTGAGTCTAACAGAAGAAGATTTTGCGAGCTTCTTTAAGGCTTTTATCCGTCCTAAAACCAATCGTTTATTATTTGAAGAAAAATAAGATGGCTAGAGAGTATCATTGTTTGATAGCAGGTTTACCCGATTTGGTAATGGATGATAAAAAGCAACCCTTATCATTGGTGTTGTGGCGTGACTTGATGCTAGAAGAACTTCACCCTAAAGATTTGTCTTTAGTGAATAACCTGTTTTTAACGTTTGATCATAAGAATATTCTGAATCGATTATTTCAACGAAAAATTGGTTTTGAAAGGGGAGGGATTATTTCCGAATCTGTTGTTGATGAAATTTCCGATAAAAAATCTTTTGATCAGTCAGAAGGGCTTATTTTTCCAAAATACATGACCCATTTTCTCGATGCTTTTTATTCTGCAGAAAAGCCTTTTTTATTCCCTGTTGCAGAACGATTATTATTAAACGGCTATTACCGGCATTTAGAATCCCTGAGAAATACTTTCGTAAAAGACTATGCATATTTCGAAAGAATGTTGCGAAATGTGCTGGTAGCACTCACCGGCCGTAAGTTTAATCTGACGGTAGAACATGACATCATTGGGATAGGAGATGAAATTGAAACTCTGAAAAAGAGCAATGCGAATGATTTTGGTTTAGGACAAGAGTTTGCATACATCGATGAGATAATCAGTATTCATGAGACCGAAAATCTTCTGGAACGTGAAATGATGCTGGATGCATTACGATGGAAATACCTGGATGAAGCTACCTTCTTCCATTATTTTACCATCGAGAGAATCATCGCATTTACAATTAAAGTAATGATGGTAGATCGCTGGTTGAAACTCGATTTCGAAAAAGGCCTGGGTCTGTTTAAAAAGCTTTTATACGAATTAGAACGTGATTATGAATTCCCCGAAGAATATAAAGTAAGCCATGGAAAGAGAACGTAAAACAATCGGAAAAGTAGTTGGTATTATCGCCAATTTGGTAATTGTTGATGTGGATGGACCCGTTGCTCAAAACGAGATTGGCTTTATTCAACACCAAGAAACCAGATTGATGGCCGAAGTGATAAAAGTATTGGGAAACCATGCTTATGTACAAGTTTTTGAAAGTACCCGTGGTTTAAAAGTTGGCACTTTTGTAGAGTTCGAAGACCACATGCTGGAAGTAACTTTAGGTCCTGGAATTCTCTCACGTAATTACGATGGACTCCAAAACGACCTTGATAAAATGGAGGGTGTATTTCTTAAACGTGGCGATTATACCGATCCGTTAAACCGGGATGTAAAATGGGATTTTAAACCCTTAGTTAGGGAGGGTGACGAGGTAGTTGCCGGAGATTGGCTGGGAGAAGTGAATGAAAATGGAATGCCTCATAAAATTATGGTGCCTTTTAAATTTCAAGGTACTTATGTTGTTAAAGCAGTTTCGTTTGCCGGAACATATAAAGTGGATGATACCATGGCTGTGTTATTCGATTCTCATGGAAATGAGCTCCAAGTGACCATGGTGCAGAAATGGCCCGTTAAGCATGCCATTACTGCCTATAAAGAAAAGCCCCGTCCGTTTAAATTATTAGAAACCGGCGTCCGCTGTATTGATACTTTAAATCCCATTACCGAAGGTGGAACCGGATTTATACCGGGGCCATTTGGTACCGGAAAAACCGTTTTGCAACATGCTATATCTAAGCAAGCTGAAGCTGATATTGTCATTATCGCAGCCTGTGGAGAACGTGCCAATGAGGTTGTTGAGATATTTATAGAATTCCCGGAATTAGAAGACCCTCGAACAGGCCGAAAATTGATTGAACGTACAACCATAATTGCCAATACCTCCAATATGCCGGTTGCTGCACGCGAAGCTTCAGTGTATACTGCCATGACTTTGGGCGAATATTATCGGTCAATGGGCTTACGGGTTTTATTAATGGCAGATTCCACCTCCAGATGGGCGCAGGCATTACGTGAAATGTCGAACCGTTTAGAAGAATTGCCGGGACCGGATGCTTTTCCAATGGATTTATCAGCCATTGTAAGTAACTTTTATGCACGCGCAGGTTATGTGTATTTAAATAATGGCGAAAGTGGATCGATAACTTTTATAGGAACTGTTTCACCTGCCGGAGGAAACCTAAAAGAGCCTGTAACCGAGTCTACCCGTAAAGCAGCACGCTGTTTTTATGGATTGTCTCAGGCAAGAGCAGATAGTAAACGTTATCCGGCCATTGATGCCATAGATAGTTATTCAAAATATTTGGAATATCCCGAAGTGCAAGAATATTTGTCCAACCACATTAGCGATGTTTGGTTAGCAAATGTAATAACAGCTAAAGATTTATTGTTGCGTGGAAAAGAAGCCATGGAACAAATAAACATTCTTGGAGATGATGGCGTTCCGATAGAATTTCACGAACGTTTTTGGAGAGGAGAATTGATTGATTTTGTGATTCTTCAGCAAGATGCCTTTGATAAAATAGATCAATCTACACCCATTGTGCGCCAGGAATACATGTTGAAAAAAGTGCTGGATATTACCCAAGCTGAATTCAAGTTTGAAGAATTTGAAGAAGTTTCAACCTTCTTTAAGAATATTATTAACCAGTTTAAGCAAATGAATTACTCAGAGTTTCAATCAGAAAGCTTTACAAGGTATGAAAGCGAATTGAATGCTCTTATAGATGAAAGAAGGAATTAGTAAGGCTGAAAGCCTGGCCTGTAAAAGGATAGGGATTTATCCTTATTAAATATAAAGTAAAGAAACTTAGGTCTGAAAGACCGACCTGTATTAAAACGAATGGGTTTTATAAACAAATAAATTATGCCACAATCATTAGCAAAAGTTTATCTCCATATAGTGTTTTCAACAAAACATAACCAAAAAATGGTAAAGGAAGATTATAGAGAGGAGTTACAAAAATACATTATTGGTTGTTTGAGCGACATCAAATCATTTACGGAAGAAATATATATAAATCCAGATCATTTACATGTGCTGTGTACTTTGCCAAGAACAGTTACAATTGCTCAAATTATATCAAAGATTAAAGCGCCATCATCAAAATGGCTTAAACCTAGAGGAATTTCAAATTTTGAATGACAAGATGGTTATGCTGCATTTTCGGTCAGTGCTTCAAGTGTAGATGCTGTTAAGAAATACATTCTTAATCAGCCGGAGCATCATAAGAAAGTAAGTTTTAAAGAGGAGTTAATATTGTTCTTTGAGAAATATGAAATTGATTACGATGAAAGATATGTTTGGAATTAATTTATACAGGAAGGTCTTACAGTCCTAATATTTTAGTCTGTTAAATTGAAATAGGGATAAATCCCTATCCTGTTAAAGGCCGGACTTTCAGTTCTATGTGATGAGCATGTAATAGGAGGGATTTTAGAAAGTTAAATTATCTGTAAAAGCAAGGAAAATGATGAGAGGTAAGAATGAAGTAATTGTTTTGTAAAGAATAGTATTACATAGATGAGAAAGGAAAATATAAACAATAGAATATGTTGCCTGAAAGGCAAATCTGTATCAGCACAGGGTTTTAACCCTGTGTAACATGTGAGTTGTAATATAAGGCTGAAGGCCTGACCTGTATAAATATAGATTGGCATTTAATATTAAGATAATAGGGATAAATCCCTACCCTGTTACAGGTTGGACTTTCGGTCCTTTTGTTGACAATAATGTATAGGGAGAGGAATTCGATAACCTGAGTAATTGAAATGATTAAGAGACGTCATTTAATAAACTTTTTAAACAGAAGAGTATAGCATAGACGAGAATACAATAATAGAGTAATAACATGATGTGTTGCCTGAAAGGCAAGCCTGTAAAAGCAAGCCTGTAAAAGCATAGGGTGTTAACCCTGTGTAATATGGAAGTTGTAATGTAAGGCTGAAGGCCTTACCTGTATTAATAGAGATTAACTTTTTATAGCAAAGACCACTATGGAAACACTAGCTTTTCAAAAAACATATACCAAAATCACCAACATAACAAAAGCCACCGTTGAGCTCAAAGCTACAGGAGTTGGTTATGAAGAAATGGCTGTTGTACATGGGCGTTTAGGCCAGGTGGTGAAAATCATGGGTGAACATGTTACCTTACAGGTTTTTTCCGGTACCGAAGGAATTCCCACTAATGCAGAAGTGCGTTTTCTTGGACATCCACCTCAATTAAAAGTAGGAGAAGAGTTAGCGGGGCGTTTCTTTAATGCTTACGGTGATCCCATTGATGGAGGTCCTAAAGTAGAAGGTGAAACACGAAACATTGGTTCACCCTCCGTTAATCCGGTACGGCGTCAGCAACCCTCAGATTTAATTGCCACCGGAATTGCCGGTATCGATTTAAATAATTCTCTGGTAACCGGGCAAAAGATTCCGTTTTTTGCAGATCCAGATCAGCCATACAATCAAGTAATGGCCAATGTCGCTTTACGAGCAGAAGCTGATAAAATTATCCTTGGCGGCATGGGGTTATCTAATGATGATTATCTCTTCTTTAAAAATGTTTTTGATAACGCCGGAGCTTTAGACCGTATTGTAAGTTTTGTAAATACTACGGATAATCCGCCGGTAGAGCGATTGTTAGTGCCCGATATGGCATTAACCGCAGCAGAGTATTTTGCGGTTGATAAAAAAGAGAAAGTACTGGTGTTGTTGACCGATATGACCTTGTTTGCCGATGCTTTAAGCATTGTGTCCAATCGTATGGATCAGATTCCATCCAAAGACAGTATGCCCGGATCATTGTATTCTGATTTGGCACGCATCTATGAAAAAGCAGTGCAATTCCCTGATGGCGGTTCCATTACTATTATAGCGGTAACAACCCTTTCAGGAGGAGATATTACTCATGCTATTCCCGATAATACCGGTTACATTACTGAAGGACAGTTGTTTTTACGTCGCGATTCAGAAATTGGAAAAGTCATTGTTGATCCTTTCCGCAGTTTGTCCCGCTTAAAACAATTGGTAATAGGCAAACAAACCCGGAGTGACCACCCTCAAGTCATGAACGCAGCCATTCGCTTGTATGCAGATGCGGCTAATGCCAGAACCAAAATGGAGAATGGTTTTGATTTAACAGATTATGATGTGCGTACACTTGATTTTGCAAAATCCTATTCAGATAAAATTTTAGCCATTGATGTGAATATCGATACCAATGAAATGCTGGAAAAATCCTGGGAGTTATTCCGTTCTCACTTCTCAAAAGCAGAGGTGGGAATTAAACAGGAGTTTGTGGATCAGTATTGGGAGAGAGTAGATAATAAAGAACAATGAATAAATAATAATTATAAATGGTTAATGATGAATTATAAATGAAAAGGTCGTAGTAATCAATGTGCTGATGTGCTAATGAATTAATGTGTAGATTAATTTCTAATTATACAATATTTATCGATCACAAAAAGCACTTATATGCTATATAGAAGAGGAGTAAGGCTGGAGGCCTGTTATATAATAGCATAGGGCAACGCCCTATGAATTAGAAATAAAGAAAATATAGCTCTGAAGGAGCGAAATAAGATAATAATTAATAATGTATACTGATGAATTATTAATGTTGATATGAGTGAATAGGTGAAGCATTTCTTGAGGCACCATGCACAAATAAGCAAGCTGCACATGAGCACTAAGCTCTTAAAATAAGAATTGGTCTCATTACTAAATACTCATATCACAATACTCTAATTAGATGGCCATAAAATTTCAATACAATAAAACCTCACAGCAAGCACTCGACAAGCAGTTAAAAATTCGTCAAAGAGCATTGCCAACGCTTAAAAATAAAGAGTCGGCTTTGCGGATGGAGGTAAAGCGGGCAAAAGATCATGCGACCAATTTGAGCCGAAAATTAGCTCAGGAATTAATGCGTTACGAATCGATGATGCGTTTATGGGGCGAGTTTGATCCGACATTGGTACGTATTAAGGATGTAAAGCTGTCCATGAAAAAACTGGCTGGTGTTCGTACGCCGGTTTTGGACGAAGTTGTGTTTGAGGTTCAATCATTTTCATTATTTGCTCAGCCGGCATGGATAATGGATGGGATTGAAATTGTTAAAGAAATGGCTAATACATCCATCGAACGGGACGTGTTTACGCAAAAGATGTACTTATTAGATAATGCTAGAAAAAAAACAACGCAAAAAGTAAATTTATACGAGAAAGTTCAGATCCCGGGATATGAAGAAGCCATTTTGAAGATTAAACGCTTTCTGGAAGATGAAGACAACCTATCGAAATCCGCCCAGAAAATTGTTAAAAACCGTCAACAACAGGAAGTGAAATCATGATAGTTCCGATGCATAAATATTCGTTTTTGGTGTTTCATGCCGATTATTCTCCTTTTCTGGAAAAGTTGAAAGATAAAGGTGTGCTGCATATCATTGAGAAAAATAAAGAACCGCATCCTGGAATTCAAGAGGCTTACCGGGTCGTTAATGAGGCAAGTAAGGTCATCCGTTTTTTAGAGTCAATAGTGAGTGAAGAACATACCACTCACAAATTACAAGAATCAGGGGATGTTTTGTTAGAACGAATTAAGAAGTTACAGCTAGATATAGAAAAGCAAAAACAAAAATTGAATCATATCCATAAAGAAATTAAACAAGTAGAACCTTGGGGGAATTTTTCGTTTGAAAGTATCAATCAACTCAAAGAGGAAGCCGAGTTGGAGCTGAAGTTTTTCTATTGTCCTCAGCGCAAATATCTGTCAAAGTGGGAGAAGGAATATGACATCTTCAAAATAAATGAAGAGAACGGCTATGTTTATTTTGTGCAATTTGTAAAAAAGGGAGTTGAGTTTATTGATTTGGGCGTTGAAGAAGTAAAGTTTACGGCTAACTCATTAAGGACTTTATTGGAAATCAAAAAAGAAATTCGTGATCAGTTGCATGCATTAGAATGTGAATTAAAGGAGATGGCAACTCCATCTATTGAAGTTTTAAAGCGCTTTGTGCTTGAAATCAAGGATCTGATCTCTGATAAGTCAGTGATTTTAAATACAGGATCTGAATTAAATGGAAGAGTAAAAGTTTTAGAAGGCTGGGTTCCTGATACTCAAAAAGGAGAAGTTGAAGCTTTTTTAGAAAGTGAAGGTGTTTTTTACATGCACGAAGAGGTAAATGAAACCCATACTCCTCCGGTCTTATTAAAAAACAATCGCTTTAATCGTTTATTTGAAACCATCTCAAACCTTTATTCATTACCCTCTTATAATGAGTTGGATTTGACTCCTTTTTTAGCCCCTTTTTACTTGTTATTTTTTGGATTTTGCTTTAGTGATGCCGGCTATGGTTTGTTGTTCTTAGTAGCTGCCAGCATCCTGAAACCTAGGTTTAAAGACAATTCAAATATCTTTTCATTGGTGCAATTGTTAGGCGCATCCACCATGTTGTTTGGCTTATTAGGAGGGACTTTCTTTGGAATAGAATTATATAAAACTCAATTGCCAATTTACAGTAGCCTTGCTGAAGCTTATGGAACGGAAGCCAATCCAATTGGTAAGATAATTCAGGACATCATGTTTAAAGCCTCACTTGGTTTAGGGTTGGTACAAATCCTTTTTGGGATGTTTCTCAAAGCAACCAATCTTATGCGGCAAAAAGGAATTGTATATTCTTTATCTACATTGGGTTGGGCTTTTCTTATAATCTCATCAGGTATAAACTATTGGTTAGTGAGTAAGGGACTTACCAGTTTTTTCAATCTTGGATACTCGATTATTGGTGGATTATGCCTGATAGCAATCTTTTTTGTGAATACACCCGGAAAAAGTTTGCTTTTAAATTTTGGGACCGGTCTATGGGATACTTACAATACTTTGGTTGGTGGAGTTGGAGATTTGTTGTCTTATGTTCGCCTTTTTGCATTAGGGTTGGCCAGTGCTATATTGGGCTTGGTATTTAATGATCTGGCCTTGCGTTTATTTAATCCGGAGGCAACGGTTGTGATGCAGGTCATTGGTTTTGTTCTAATGCTTTTGGTATTGATAGTGGGGCATGCCATCAATATATTTATGTCCGGGTTAGGTTCAATGGTGCATCCGTTGAGGTTAACTTTTGTTGAGTTCTATAAAAATGCAGGTTTTAAAGGTGGCGGAGTCGCCTATAAACCCTTTAAAAAACAACTAAATAAATCATGAAAAACTTAATATCTAACACTATGGAAGCTATTGTATTTGCTTATATCGGAATAGGACTTATGGTTGCTCTGACAGGAATCGGAAGTGCTTATGGTTGTTCAATGGGAGGAAATGCTGCCATTGGAGCGATGAAAAAAAATGAATCTGCCTTTGGTAGTTATCTTACATTAAGTGCCTTACCTGGGTCGCAAGGCCTTTATGGTTTTATCGGATATTTTATGTTGGCCGGTTTATTAACCGAAGGAATCACCTGGATGCAAGCCGGAGCTGTTTTTGGAGCTGGTTTGGCTTTGGGAATTGTTGGTTTATTGTCCGCCATTCGTCAAGGGCAAGTGTGTGCCAATGGCATTGCAGGCATTGGTGCCGGTTACGATGTGTTTGGTAAATCCCTTATTTTGGCTGTTTTCCCTGAACTTTATGCCATCTTAGCTTTAGTTGCAGCCATTCTAATTGGCGGTTCGGTTGCCTAAGCAAGGATTTCCCTTAGCATTTTTTTAGGAAAGAGAGTTTAACCACTTGTTTTTTTGACAGGATTTACACGATAAACAGGCTTACAGCAATGATTTTTAAAAAAATCTTGTAAATCTTGTCTTAAAAGGGATTTCCCTGGTTGCTAAGCAATATACTTCGAACTATAAAAATAAAAACACTACTTTTGCAGGAGTTGGTTCATGTGAGCCAACTCTTTTTTTATCACAATGAATGTAACAGGTGTTTGGCGGTTTTACGAAGAATTTAATGGCGGATATGATCTAGGTTATGCAACTCTTATTCAAAAGGGAGATGATGTTTCCGGATCACTTGTCTACACCGAATACATCGAAAATGAAGATCCTTTTGTGATTGCTATTGATGTAGTTGGAGAAGTTTATTCAGAGCGGCTACAGTTAATTGGACAGTCTTATGAAATTGTAGATGGAAATCCTGATATCCACTATTGCTTAGATGAACGTATGGCTATCATTTTAGATGATTCGAAAATGGAAGGTCATAGTGTTGATGATCAGAATATTGAAGGGCGTTTTTTGCTAAAGCGACTTGGGTTAACTGATATTTAGGTAATTAAGTTACATCCTGTTGATAAACGTATTTATTTTGGTGACTAATCGCTGTGTACTAGTGACTAAAATTGCAACTTCTCAATCTCTCGTTTCGTATAATTAAATATATGTCTATTCCTTAGTCGAAAATGTTCGATGATGAGTCTTTCCGACGGTTGTTTTGCGGCACCGGTTTTCAAAATGCTTTTCTGGATTTATTCAAAAAACAGGAGTTATGAAACGAGTTATCTTACTAACTGATTTTTCTGACACTGCCAGGAATGCCGCAATGTATGCACTCAAGATGTTTGAAAATGAGAAAGTATATTTTGATCTTTTAAATGCTTACGATCTGGAGTTCAGCGGTAGTCCTTATATTATGCAAGTTAAAGAAGAGTTAGCTCACGAAAGCCTTAAAGGCTTACGTAACGAATTAGCTATTTTGCATCGTCGCTTCCCTAATGCTCAAATTGAGTTAGCGTCTCGCTTTGGATCCCTTATTGATGTTGTACATCAGGAAATAACTGATTTTAAACCCGAATTGATTGTCATGGGGTGCAGAGGAGAAACTGCACTTGAGAACTTTTTATTAGGCAGTAATGCCTATGAGGTTGTTAAAGAAATTAAAGCTGCCATTATGGTAGTTCCTAAACATGCGAAGTATAAAAAACCCGAGAAAATTGCTTTTGCAACTGACCTGAAAAATATTCGTACAGATCAAGCTGTGGAACCTCTACGTGATTTAGCTCATCAATTTCATTCAGACATTTTATTTGTAAACGTGCTTGAAGATGATTATGCCAACCGCTTAGATGCTGAAGAAAAAATTGCATCTCATTTTGATGGATTAAACTTAAGCTTCAATTTCATAGAAGGAAACAATATTAGCAACGGAATTTTAAAATTCATGGATGATAATGATGTGGATTTAGTTACTCTGGTGCGGCACAAAGGAACTTTCTTCGATAGGTTGTTCCATCCTAGTGTAACTAAACAAATGGTACTTCATCCTGAACATCCAATGCTTATTCTGCACGATGATATTGAATGAAAAGACGTGAGAGGTTGATGATTGAACGATCAACCTCTTTTTTAAAGATCAATTTAAGGGGGTACGAATAGAAAGATTTAAATAGGCTTTTATAACTTCCCCAAGTTACGGTTTGATCACGTTTTAGGCTGCACTGTTCTAGTATAGAACCCCGGCAACAACACTGAATTCTTTAATGTCGGTATGATATCCGATGTCCTTAATTTTTATAAGTTCCTTTCATAATCTCAATCAGAACAGAGTAGGCTTTGATATCAGGATACTTTTCTGCTGCATCTGCAGCGTAATAATAAGCAGCAAACTTATATTTGTTTTCGTAAAGTGAAGAAATTAAGCTCAGGTAATCCGCATGAGATTGAGGATTTAATTGTTTACTGAATTTATCGTTTTCAATTTTTGATGGCATTACAATTGAACCTGTTTCCAGATTTCCTTTAGGCGTATTTAAAAGTTGCCAATGGTAGCTTTTACCTTCTGTAAATAATTCAGGATTCAAAGAAATTGTTGGATTAGCAATATTTTTTTGCTCAAACACAAGTTTTTGGTTTTTTGAATCATACACTTTTAAATGAAGAGCGAGCTTAGAGGTGTTTTCATAACCAAATTGTAAGGTTACACGTTCATCATTTAAAATTTTTGAATTCATAGGAAATACGGCATAAGGACCTCTAACGCTATGTGCCATTGCAGATGGAGCAAATAGACTTTGGTTCGCTTTATCGTTGTTTGCGATGTTATATAATTCAGTATTAGAGTTGGCATCTTCAGGTATGGTATAGGATTTTCCATTGTTAATTATAACCTCTTCACCTGAGAAAAGAAGGATAATTGCACTTCCTTTTTTTATTGAGATGACATCTCCGGGATAAAATTGATCCGGTACGCGAATTTCTGTTTTTTTAGTATCACGTTTTACAATTCCTTGACCATCTATGGTGAGAAGCATTGCAGTATATTTATCGGCTTGGGCAAACGCAGGAATAGATAGGAAACAACACAGTAAAAGAGTTAGTAGTTTAGTCATAAGTCTGATGTTTTTATTATTAGAAGGTCAAAATACAAATAAACTTTCAAACTAAAGCAGAGTTTCAATACAATTGAATTGATTATCTTGCATACATGTATATACGTTTTGTTTTTTCAATATTTTTATTGCTAACCTTCGGGGGATTTTCTGTTTTTGGACAAGAAGGTGTTTTTTTGCGTGATTCGGATCCGCTTCAACTTCTTATAAAAAAGATCCAACAATGGGAGAAGGATGAACTTGTTGATAGTTTGATTATAGGGTATAAAGAAATTGGAAGTGAGTATTTTAAAGCCAATCAGCCCGATAGTGCTTTAGCATATTACAACAAAGGTGCTAATTCGGCTCGTGTAATCAATGATTTACAGAAATATGCTCCCTTTTTATACAATATTAGTTTGGTTTATCTGCATCAGCGGGATTATAAAAGTGCTTTAAAATATGCCCTCGAAGCTTACGAGACGGATAAAAATTTAAACGATAAAGAAGGGATGGCTGCATCCTTAAATAGTATTGCATTGGTGTATCAGGAATCTGAGATTTATGATAAAGCCATGGAGTATCGTTTAAGTGCTTTAAAACTTAATGTTGAAACAGGTCAGATATTAGAATTGGCTCATGGAAATTATAATCTTGGTTTCTTGTATGTGAAGTTGGGGCAGGCTGATGAGGCTGTGAATTTTTTTAAAACTGCCGAGAAGCAATACAATTCTGTTCTAAAGAAGGATAATAAAAATCAGGAAGCGTTAAGAGGTTTATCGGATTGTCAATATTCCTTAGGTGGGATTTATACCTACGAAAAAGAATATGAGTCAGCTACTCGTTTATTTGAGCAGGCATTAAGTCTTAAATCTGGGATTAATGATTACAGTGGCATTGGAAATTGTTACCGGCAGCTTGGCTTAATATACTCGGCCCTAGGGAATTCAGAATTGTCTTTAGCTTATTATCGTAAAGCTTTAACCAATAAATATATGGCCAAAGACAGCAAGGGAATTGCTTTGGTGTATTATGATATGGGGACTTTGTATCTGGAGAGTGGAATGACTCGTCAAGGTCAAAGAGATTTAAAATCTGCCTTGGAGGATGCTTCTAACTACCTTAATAACAGCCTTGTAAAAGCAAAGGGAATAAGTTATAAAGAGATAATAAGTGAAGATTACCGCTTGTTAAGTACCGTTGCTAAATTAAAAGGTGAATTTAAGACGGCATTAGAGTATCATCAATTGCATAAAGCGTATGCAGATTCAGTATTTGAGGCCAATATGTTAAAGGCAGCAGAGAATGCACGTATCCGCTACGAAACGGATAAGGTTATTCAGGATAATAAGTTGAAAGAGATTGAGATCAATCGTCAACAAACAGTTGGTTATTATTTGATTGGCTTAATAATTTTAGCCCTGTTTGTGGTGGTGGTGATATACTTTCTGTACAATTCGAAGAAAAAATCCAATCGTTTAATTTCTTATAAAAATGAGCAACTTGGAGTTCAAAATCGACAAATTGCACGGCAAAAGAAAGAAATTGAAGAAAAGAACATTGATTTAACAGATAGTATTAATTATGCCAAGAACATCCAGGATGCCATGCTGGAAGATATCACCAAGCTGCTTAAATTTTTACCTGAAGCCTTTATCCTTTTTAAACCTAAGGATATTGTAAGTGGTGACTTTTATTGGTTTGGAAAGAAGAATAACCGCTTCATTGTTTCAGCCATTGATTGTACAGGACATGGCGTGCCGGGTGCTTTTATGAGTATGTTGGGAAATTCCTTTTTAGATTCAATTGTCTTAACAAAAGGAGAAACCTCTCCGGATAAAATTTTAGAAACCCTTAGTGAAGAGGTTCAGGAAGCCTTAAATCAATCCGAAACAGAGAATAAAGATGGGATGGATATGGCCTTGTGTTCCATTGATATAGATAATAGAATAGTGGAATTTGCCGGAGCAAAAAATCCTTTAGTTTACATCAAACGAGGTGAAGTAACTAAGGTAAAAGGCGATAAAATGCCAATCGGGATTACAGCTCACGAGTCCAGTTCGTTTACTAATCATACCATTGAAGTGGATGAGCCTACTTGTTTTTACATGTTTTCAGATGGTTATCAAGATCAATTTGGAGGGCCGGATGGAAAGAAGTTTATGGTAAAAAAGCTTCAGAATCTCTTGCTTGAAATTCATCAAAAGCCCATGGCTGAACAAAAAGAAATTCTTGATAGAACCATTGAAGAGTGGATGGGGGATGAAGAACAAGTGGATGATATCATTTTACTAGGCTTCAGAATGTAAAAAAAGAAAAAAATAATCAATACTAATTATAACCCATGAAAATCTACAACAAACTACATTTTATTGTATCCTTATTTCTATTAGTTGGTTCGGGACAAGTGTTTGCTCAATCTAATGTTGAGACCGTTATTCAAAAAGGGCATTCTCGTTACGTCAGTAGTGTAGCTTATAGTCCGGATGGAAAATATGTGGCAACAGGAAGCTTCGATAGCACAATTAAGTTATGGAATGTAGCAAGCGGTAAAGAAATACGTACGCTGGCTCAGCAAACCGGTGGAATTCTATTTCTTTATTTTAGCTCAGATGGAAAATACTTATTAAGTACGTCCAATGATAACATGGCTGTTGTGTATAATGTAAGCACCGGAAATGCAATATCCACCATACAGCATGCCGAAGATAAAATACGAAAAGCCTGTTTTAGCCCGGATGATACAAAAATCATGACGGTTGATGAATTTAATAATTTATACGTTTGGGACGCCTTGACTGGTGAAGCTATTACTTATCATAAAAGAGGTTCACGAGCGATGTGTAATCCTCAATGGTTTTCTGCTGATGGAAATATAGTCCCTAAATACATGGGAAAAGATGAGGTTAATCTTGTTTCTTTAGCCGGCTCAACTTCAGAAGTGAGCTGCAAAATTGAAAATGCGTTTAGTTATGCTTTCCATCCTCTAAAAGAACAAATAGCCATTTCATCAGGGAAAAAATACATTAAAGTGTTTGATACCAATACCGGTAATGAGTTGTTTAAAATGGATCCTAATGAAGCTCAGCCTTGTAATGGATGCCAGATAAGAATCGCTTATAGTCCGGATGGAAAGTATTTAGCAAGTTGCGATAAGTATTCAGATTTAGTTATTTGGAATGCTGGAAATGGAAGTAAATTGATGCAGTTTGACATCCAAAACGATTGGGTATCCGGCATTTATTTTAGTCCGGATAACAAGCATATTGTAGTGGTATCAGATGATGAATCAAGGATCTTTAGTTTAAACGATAACAAAGAAGTTCTGTTTTTAAAAACCGAAGGCATTGATTGTCAACCAGCTTTTAGTGCTAAAGGGAATAAGGTGTTGGCCACAAATGATGATAATACGGCTGCGATTTGGAGTATTGCCACCGGTAAAAAAGAACGGGAATTAGAAGGTTATTTAAGGTATAAACCATCTGATAAACTGGGATTGGATGATGGAAACTGGTCGCAGACTCACCTGATATCTTACTTGGCCAATAAGTCAAGAGCTTCCCTTCATCCAAGCGGAAAGTATATTGTAAAAGGTCAAGTAGGGTCAGATGCAATAATGCTGAATATTCAAACCGGTAAAATTGAAAAAAGATTTAAAGGCCATGAGAAATCTGTGATTTGTACCGCCATTAGCCATAATGGTAAATATTTGGCCACAGGCAGTGGAGATCATAGCGTAAAGTTATGGGACATTGAAAGTGGCAAAGAAATCAGAACCTTAAAAGGACACGGGGCTTTGGTGTTTGATGTAAAGTTTAGTTCAGATGATAAATATTTGGTTAGTGGATCATGGGATGCAACCGCTTCTATGTGGGAAGTTGAAAGTGGAAAGCCCCTTCGTTATTATAAAAATGATAATTCAGGGCATTATACAGTTGGTTTTACACCTCATGATTTATATGTGATAAGTTCAACATTAGGTTATAAATTAGTGTTGTTTGAAACCGATGGAGGAGAAGTGTTTCGTTCCATGGTAGGTCATAGCCGTGTAATATCAGATTTTAGTTTTAGCTCTTCAGGCAAAGAAATGGTTACTTCAAGCATCGATGGCTATGTGAAAGTGTGGGATTTATTATCCGGTATGTTAATTAATAAACACTCATTGCATAAATCAGGTGTAACCTCAGTTGTATTTGATCCTCAAAATCGATTTGTCATTTCGGGAGGAAAAGATCGTGATATTGTATTATGGGATCCGCAATCGAATAAAGAGGTAGGCCGCTTGAAAGGGCATTCGGGAGCAGTTACCTCCCTTGAAGTTTCTAAGGATGGAAATCGTTTAGTGTCTTGCTCTGTGGATGGTGAAATAAAGGTTTGGAATTTGGACGATCAAAAAGAACTTTATACTTACATTCAAATCGATGAAGAAAACTGGTTGGCCAAAAATCCGCAAGGGTATTTTGATGGGTCTCCCAAAGCTTTAAAGCAGATTAATTATGTATCCGGACTTGAGGTGATTCCAGTATCTTCACTTTTTGAAAAGTATTACAGTCCTAATTTGATTAAACGCATTGTGGAAGGCGAAGAATTTACGAGTGAGCTTTTAAATCTTGAGAATCTGGTTAAAGAAAGTCCTGATGTTACGATAGATCTACCATCGGATAATACCGAGTTTTCTGATTCTTTACAATGGTTTGCAAGTAACATTACTTTATCTTTTGAAACCATGGATAATGGGGGTGGTGTCGACGAGTTAAGAATTTACAATAATGGGAAGCTTATCGAAAATGTAAAATATGATGGAACCAAAAAACGCTCAGGTAAAGCATATAAGGAAAATATAGAAATCCCCTTGCTAACCGGAGAGAATAACATTACAGCAGTGGCTTTTAATCACGATCGTACGGAATCAGAACCAGTGGAAGTAAAGGTTTTTTACGACGGAATAGAGTCGGAAGTTGATTTATATATCATGACTGTTGGAGTAAATGAATATCAAAATCCTTCCTATAACTTAAGTTATGCAGTAAATGATGCCAAGGCTTATTCCAAATCAGTGAAGAAAAATGCAAAAGCCATGTTTGCTTCTGTAGAAGAGTATTTTATAACAGATGATGAGGTTAATAAAAAAAAGATTACAGAAGTGTTTAACGAAATAAAATCCAAAGCCGGAGCTGAAGATGTATTTATTTTCTATTATGCCGGTCATGGTGCCATGAGTGTTTCAGGTGAAAATGATGATCAGGATTTTTTTATCATCCCTCATGATGTTACTCAACTATATGGCAATGATGAAATGTTGGTTGAAAAAGCCATCTCAGCAAAAGATCTTATGGAAGTTTCTAAGAATATTCAGGCTCGTAAGCAAATGTATATTTTAGATGCCTGTCAATCCGGTGGTGCGCTTAATGCGTTTAACCAACGTGGAGCCGGACGGGAAAAAGCCATTGCACAATTAGCACGCAGTACCGGCACTTATTTTTTATTGGCCAGTGGAGCGGTTCAATTTGCCAATGAAGCCAAAGATTTGGAACATGGACTT
This sequence comes from Bacteroidales bacterium, assembly GCA_003249255.1. Classification (GTDB taxonomy): domain Bacteria; phylum Bacteroidota; class Bacteroidia; order Bacteroidales; family Marinilabiliaceae; genus SZUA-582. The sequence continues at coordinate 3,102 of QKJP01000009.1, read as the reverse complement.
TTTACTTACGCTTTATTGGAGGGTTTAGAAGGAAAAGCTGATGGCGGTGTAGTTGATGGAAAAATTACTGCTAATGAGTTACGGGGTTACGTAGAAGACAGAGTACCCGAATTAACCGAAAAATACATGCTAACGCCTCAGTATCCTACCGGTTATAGCTTTGGACAGGATTTTCCAATTATTTTGGTGAAGTAGAGATGGAGGTTTTCTTTTGAAAAGAGTCATTCAAGAAAATAATATGAACTTTCCTCTTGCAGTCAGCAGTCAGCAGTTTTTAATGTGCTGATGTGTTAATTATATAATATGCAAATTAGGTAGCTCCAACGGAGCGTTGTCAATTAGCCCAGTGTGAAGCGCTGGGATTAAATAATGTAAATAAATATCATCACCCCAAAAAAAATATTAGCAAACTGAAGCTGCCTGAAAGCTGTAGAACAAAAAAATAACGCAAACGCACAAAGTATTTTTGCTTTGTGTCCTCTGCGTTTTTTTCTTAGTGTCTTTGCGGTTATATTATTTCACTCCATGCATTAACTTTTTCAGCCATGGCGAAGCAATTAATAATAGAATACCAAATCCTAGTCCATAATACATCATGTGTGAGTAAAGCAAGGAATAAGCATCATAAGCTTCTGCAATATCGGTTACTTTACCACCAATGGTTTCTACATTAGCAATTTTAGATAAGGCCGCTGCTACATATTCACCTGCTGCGGTGAATAAAAACCAAACGCCCATCATAAAACCAACCATGTGTTTTGGGGATAACTTAGTAACTGAAGAAAGCCCCACGGGTGATAAAAATAATTCGCCTGTTGTAACAATTAAATAGGATAGAATGAGCCAAATCATATCCACTTTTCCATCTGCACCAACCCAGTGAACACCTAAAGCCAATAGTCCAAAACTAATGGATGCCTGGATAATTCCCCAGCCAAATTTAGCCGGAGCATTGGGTTCTATTTTTCGTTTACTTAAAAATACCCATAGCCATGCTACAACTGGTGCGAAAATGATGATAAAGATGGGATTAAGACTAACAAATAGAGATGCTTTGATTTCTGTGCCAAATAGTACACGGTCTACAATTCTGTCGGTATAAAGGTTCAGTGAAATAAACTGTTGCTCCATGTAACCAAAATACACTACTGCAGCAATGTTTAAAATGATCAAAACAAAAATTCGACCTCCAATTACTTTGTCAGTTTTAACTGCCATGTACCAGGTTAGAAATAATAAAACCATGCCAATAAATGCAGTTAAGAGGTAACCTACAATTGTGTGGTATTGCATTAAAATCCAAATGAAGGTAATTGCAGCAATGCTTGCGATGTAAATTAAGTGCTCGGTGGAAATTAATCCTAAAACTTTATTTTTAAGTTGAATAGCGTTTGGTGGGTTAGCCACATGTTTTAAGAATTTTTGTCCCCAAAGAAAGGTCAGTAATCCAAATATCATTCCTATCCCGGCAGCACCAAAACCATATCTCCAGCCATAAGTTTCACCCAACCATCCACAAATAATTATAGCACCAATGGAGCCAAGGTTAATACCCATGTAGAAAATGGTAAAACCACTATCTCTTCTGTCATCACCATCCTGATATAAGCTACCAACAATCGATGAAATGTTTGGCTTTAAAAATCCAACCCCCATGATAATGAAGGCAATGGATAAATAAAAGGCTTTCATGGCAAAACCATCTCTAATGGTAACTCCATTTTCGATATAGGCCTGGTTTCCTTCGTAAGCCATACCTAAGTGGCCAATGATAAGTAGGATGGCGCCAAATACCACTGCTTTTTTAAATCCTAAATATTTATCTGCCAAGTAGCCTCCTAAAACAGGTAAGGCATAAACCAAGGCAGCGTAAGATCCTATTATTCCCGAAGCCCCACTGTCTGTGAAAAAATGATATTTAGTCAAATAAAAAATAAGAAGAGCTTTCATTCCGTAGAAGCTGAAGCGCTCCCACATTTCGGTAAAAAACAGAACAAATAAACCTATGGGGTGGCCGAAAAGCGTTTTTTCTTTATTAGGCATCGTAATCGTATTTTGATGAATGTATTACAAATGTAAAAAAATACCTGCATAAACTTTTTGCATGAAGAATAGTTATTTATGCTGTAAAAACTAAATTTGAATGATCTAAATTAAAAATGAAAATAATAGTTTTAGCACTTATGGTGCTTGTTTCAGGTTTTAGTGTCTCTGCACAAAGTTTTGATGTAGCTAACTTAAGAGCGGGGCTTGGTGTATTTTATGCATCCGAAATTAAAAGTGCAGGTCTTGGTTTAAATGCAGCTTATACCATTACCGAAGAATGGGAAGCAGCAGTTGGCTTCGGTCATATCTTTGAAAAGGATTATGTGAGTTGGAATATTTTAGATTTGGATGCACATTACATCTTTCATACTGACGATAAATTTAATGTGTATGGTATAGCCGGGCTTTCGGTTTTGTTTTGGAAAGTTGATATTCCTTCGCAAACAATAACTCAATCTTTTGGTGGTTTTACTTCTTCATATACAGTACCAGGCTCAACTGATTCTGGCAATGAAGCCGGTGTAAATATTGGTATTGGGATGAATTATCACATTGCTGACCAATTTAACTTAGCACCAGAGTTAAGATATACCATTCGTGATGGATCTTATGTGAGAATTGGGGCAGCAGTTCAGTATTTGTTTTAATAGGCAAAAGGGTAGCTCCAAGGGAGCGTAGTTTAATAGCCTAGTGCGAGCGCTGGGTTGAAAAAGATGTGAATTAAATGTCGCAACCACAAAGTCTTATAGTGATCATAAGCTGCATGCGACATGTTGTAGAAAAACATTTCCTAGCGATTTTTTCTAACCGTTTAATAACGATCCTGACATTTTTTTTGTTTGAATATCCGCAATTTTGCATTACGCAAAAAAATAAGTATGACGCAAAAAAAACATCAACACAGAGACGCAGACCTGCCCGATGCCATAGCCGTCAAGCTAATATTGTAAAGTTTTATTTTTCATTTACTTACAGGGTGTAATTCCCCATATAGAGGAATTGTCAGTATTTTTCCCCATTTTTGTAATATTATTATGTAAATAAAATGAAGGGCAC
>QKJP01000011.1 GCA_003249255.1 Bacteroidales bacterium | reverse complement strand
TTTGAGCCAATGATGAGAATTGAACTCATGACCTCTTCCTTACCAAGGAAACGCTCTACCCCTGAGCTACATCGGCAATAAATGGAGCGAAAGACGGGACTCGAACCCGCGACCCCGACCTTGGCAAGGTCGTGCTCTACCAACTGAGCTACTTTCGCATTTTTATAATCTATCCGTTTGATAGACGGCTGTTGTTTTGTTCAGCGGTGCAAAATTATAAAAATTTCTATTCCCCACAAGGGGTGTTGTCATTTATTTATTCTTTTTAAGTGGCACTTTATGTGGAGTGAGTTGATAGATATTAGTGCTGAACCATTTGAATAATCACAAAACCTATAATTATTATTAAATTAATGTGTTGGTAGCCCTGTTTTGTTCTTACAATGATTATTTTTGTGCCCTTTAAATTAGTTGCTATTCTATAATTATTAAAGTTACAGATGGATCATTCAAGAGAAATTATTCTTTTAAATATTTCAGGTGAAGATAAGCCTGGATTAACCGCTTCGCTTACAGGTATATTGGCTCAATACGATGTTAATATCCTAGATATTGGTCAGGCTGTTATTCATGAAGACCTAGGGATGGGCATTTTGTTTGAAGTGCCCGAAAAAGAGGAGACTTCCCCCATCTTGAAGGATTTGTTGTTTAAATCTTACGAGCTTGGGTTGAATATTAAGTTTACTCCTATTTCGGAAACGCGTTATACCGAATGGGTAGGTCATCAAGGTAAAGAGCGTTACATAGTCACCTTACTGTCGCGTAAGCTAACTGCCGATCAGTTATCACATGTGACTCAGATTATGTCTGATCAAGGGTTGAATATTGATTTTATTACTCGTTTGAGTGGTCGTGTATTGCTTGGTTTTGAGCGTGAGTCTGATAAGTCGGTGGTTGAGTTTTCGGTACGTGGCAATCCAAAGGATGTGGAGAAGATGAAAAAAGACTTTATCGACATCGCCAAAACGTCTGAGATTGATATTGCCTTTCAAACCGATAATATTTTTCGTCGCAACCGCCGTTTGGTGTGTTTTGATATGGATTCAACCCTTATTCAAACTGAGGTAATTGATGAGTTGGCAGAGCGTGCTGGCGTAGGTGAAGAGGTAAAAGCAATTACCGAAGCTGCCATGCGTGGAGAAATTGATTTTAGCGAGAGTTTTATTAAACGTGTTTCGTTACTAAAAGGCTTAGATGAGTCGGTGATGAAGGACATTGCCGAAACGTTACCTCTTACCGAAGGTGCAGAACGTTTGTTTACAACCTTAAAAAAATACGGCTATCGTACAGCTATTCTTTCAGGAGGATTTAATTATTTTGGAAATCACTTAAAAGAAAAACTAGGTGTTGATTATGTGTTTGCCAATGAATTAGAGATAAAAGATGGTAAATTAACAGGTAAGCACGTAGGTGAAATTGTTAGTGGAGAGAAAAAAGCAGAGTTGCTTAGGTTCTTAGCCGACAAGGAAGATATCCATCTAGAGCAAGTTATTGCGGTGGGAGATGGTTCTAATGACTTACCCATGTTAAGCATAGCAGGTTTGGGTATTGCATTTCATGCTAAACCTAAGGTGCGTGAGTCTGCCAAACATCATATTTCAAACATTGGTTTAGATGCTATTTTATATTTATTAGGGTTTAGAGACCGCGAAATAAACCTATAGGGTTTGTGTCATTCGTTTTCTGAAATACAACTTATAAAAAAACTCCTCCAAAAAAGGAGTTTTTTTGTTTCTGCGATACTGATTTGCAAATGGAAAGTATAGATAATAAGGTTTTTACGGGTATTGTTTTAGCTGGTGGTAAGAGTTCCCGTTTTGGTGAAGATAAGGGGTTGCACTTGTTTGAAGGTCAATCGTTGGTTGAGTATGCTATAGCCTTGTTAAAGCCTTTTTGCGCCGAGCTGCTTATCGTTTCTAATGATATGCAGTATGCTCATTTTGGCTGCCGTGTAGTTAGTGATGTGTTTAAAGAAAAGGGACCAATGGGTGGCATTCATGCAGGACTTACAGCTTCAACTACAACCCATAATCTAGTGGTTAGTTGCGATATGCCGCGTTTAACTCCAGATGCTTTAGATTATTTACTGTTTCATTCTGATGGAAGTGCTTGTTGTGTACCTTATCATTTTGATAAGACAGAACCCTTGTTTGGTTTGTATCTTAAACGTGATGTGGGTGTGATAGAAACACTAATACAGCAGAATAACCTTAAGATGATGAATTTATTAGATGTATTGGGCGCTCGTAAAATTGATTTTGATCTGTTAGTAACTCAAACTCCAGACTTATTCTTTAATCTAAACCATCCTCCTAAGAATAAATAGGCGCATAAAAAAAGCCTCCAGGTGGAGGCTTAATTCTTTAAAGGTTTTATCTACTATTTTTTAAGTTATTAATCATCCAACGGATTAACTTACAAATAATCAATACTAAAAAAACCTTTTTATATTTTTAAAACAGAGAGGTATCTTAAAAATAAAGGTTTGTCATCGGCTAAAATTATTACCCATCCAACGGGGTAGCGTACTTTTTAAAACTGGGTGACAACCTTTTTGTAAAAACATTACGTTTGTTACTCATCCTTTGGAGTAACGGTCTTGTGTAAAACGTTTTTTACTTTTCTACGTTACAAATATAAGGGATGTTTTTGTCTTATTTGTTCATTTAATGTTAAATGTTTGTAAAAGACTAAATTAACTTTGTTTTTGTGTTGAGTTGTTCTTGATTATGCACGTAAATATTCTCTTTTATTGTTTTGTGAATAGGGCTCTAGACCTTTCTCTGCTTGAGACGATGGCTTGTGTCTCTTTGGCTTATTTTTGTGTTTTATAACGTTATTTGTTTAGAAATAAAATATAAATATATCTTTGATAAAGAAGTTTGGCTAATGGACTTCTGTATTTAAAACAATTTTTAAATGATTAAAAAAGGATTACTATTTCTACTGATGCCGCTTCTAGGTGCTTGTTCAAAGTATTATTATTACCCTACTTACCAGACTATTCCAGTTCATACAAAACCCAATGAGTTATCGGCTAATTGTTTTTTGTCAGGTGAAAATCATGGGTTTTCCTTAGATTATTCATTAACCAAAAGTTTAGGCTCATATGTAAATCTTAATACATTTGATAGTTACGACTTTAAGCAAGGTGCTTATTTGGTCGATTTGGGAGTGTATTATTATAAGCCAATAGGTGAATATATAAAGCCTGATACCAAAACGGTTTTTTCGGTGGCTACTGCTTATAGTTTTGGGGAGAATAACCGATATCTCGATTATGACCATTTTAGCATTGGTGTGCAGCGTGTGTTTGTGCAACCATCCATAGGGTTTCGTAGTAAGTTTTTTGATATGGGCATGTCAATACGTGGTACTTATCTTAATTTAGCTTTAGTTGGTACCAGTTATCATCAGGAAGAATTCAGTGTTAGTAGTGGAAATTATTTTTTCTTGGAGCCCAATGCCTTTATTGGTGTGGGGTATAAAGGTGTAAAACTTAATTTTCATCGCACCCTTCTAACACAAATAGGAGGTTCTTCATTTAGCTATTATTCTGATGCGCCTGCTTATTTGAGCTTGAGTGTACAGTTAGATTTTGATAAGCTGTTTAGATAAGTGGTGGTTGTGGAATGGGCTTGTTACTAGTTTTTTGGCTTCTTTAAAAACCCCATTTTGCCACAAATGAAATTTGTATTTCAATAAAACTAAGTTGTTTTTGTACAGAAATATGTATATAAAATATAGAAATTATGTTGACCACCACCTATCGGAATTTAGGAAAGACTTAAAACGCTATATGGATTGTGTGATTGATAATTTTGAAACTTTGATTGTTAATCGAGTTAAAGACAGTGGGATTGTTGTTATGTCGCTGGCTGAATATAATTCCTTGTGCACCACTCAGTATGAAATGTCATCAATATCCAATAAAAAGCGCCTAGATTCGGCGATTGAAAAGTTAAAAAGTAAAGATTCATTTGAAAAAGTGCCTCTTGAATAATGAAATATATTTTCGTTAATGAATCTTGTGAGGATTATTTGTATTGGTAGAAAACAAATAAAAGTTACGTTAAGAAAATAAATGATTTGCTTAAAGCGATTGCTCGTGAGCCTTATACATGGATTGGAAAACCAGGACCTCTAAAGCGTAATTATCAAGGGTTTGGGTCAAGACAGATTGATGGGGAGCATCGACTTATTTATCAAGTAAAAGATAACGAAGTTTGTATTTCAAAGTGTAGATTTCATTATGATTAAAACAGACAGGAGGCGATAATGTGGGTTATTATTCGTGTTGTTTTGCTTTTGTATCCTCAATGGGGCACCTAGTTTGTAAAAATGTTACGTTCACAAACTTACACCAAGCATCAATGATTGAGGGTGCTTACTCTGATGTAAATAGGGCAGTAACTTTGATTGCATCGGAGTTTAAGCTAGTTTAGTAAAAGAAAAAAAACGTGAATTTTATTTACGTTTTTGAAAAGTTAAA